>CAIUWR010000023.1 GCA_903902915.1 uncultured Hyphomicrobiales bacterium
CCGAAGGTGAAGCCAGCCCACTGCACCATGGCCGATTCGATGGTGATGGTGGTGGCCGAGTTGTCGGACATGCCATAGGCAGCCTTGTCGGTGATCGTCTCGTTGCGGATGCCGCTGGTGTTGGCGCCGCGGATGCGGACGAACGTGCGCGCTACGCCCATCGAGGTAGGGGTGCGGGCGTCGACGTCGATGCGACCGCGCGTCTCGTAGCCCGTGGTGGACTGGACATTCGCGGACTGCGCGAGCGCACCGGCGGTGCTGATGACGTCCTTGCCGGGCACATACTGATACTCAGCGCGGACGTAGCCGCCGAGCTTCACGCAGGTGTCGGTGCCGGGGATGTAGAAGAAGCCGGCGCCGTAGGCGTCGCAAATCTTCACGTAGGTGGCGGGGGCTGCCTTCTTCGAGGGAAGATCAGCGGCCTGGGCGCCAGCAATGGCGACGATGCCGGCGGCGGAGCCGAGCAGAAGGCTCTTGAAGAGCGTCATGGTTAACCTCCAGATTGAAAGACCTAAAGGATCGGTCTGGCGTTGCGCCGTTCCTCTCCCCCCTGGCGGCCGCTTCCCGGTATACCGAGTGGCGGAAGCCCGAGTGCTTACGGGCGTTTGCCGTTTGCATGGTCAGACATTAGCGAGGCCATTCGGTCATATTGGGCTTGCTCGCCCATATTGGGCGATACGTGCCGTCTTCGGGATTAAGTTGCTTGAAAACCACAATTCGGCCGCTGAAAGGGACTTATTGCCTATTAAATAGGCAAATACGGTGGAAAACATGTCAGACGGCAGGCCGGCGGCGAATGAGATCGCGCGCCAGCGCCTATAAAGCGCCCTCGAAAAGGCTAACGAAGGTCAGAAGGCCGGGGCGAGCGCCAGACGGGGCGCTTGTTCTTCGTCCTCGCACGCGGGTGCGGGTGCGGCCAGCAGTGCCGGTTGCGCAGTGGCGATCCGTGCGGTGAGTTCGCGAGCGTCCTGCCGGGCGGCTTCGCTGTCGAATCGGCGCAGAAGAGTTATGACTTTGGCCAATCCGGCGCCCTCAACGCGGCTGCAATCTTGCAGCACCCGCCCGATCAGGCGGCGTGAGAGCCGCGGCTCCGCCGCAGGCCATGTCTCGCCCGCTTCATCCTGGGCGGCGAGCGCCGCCTTGAAAACGGTCCTGAGTTCGGTCGGCATTTTCGCGCGGTCATAAAGCGCCGCGAAGCCTCCGCCCTGATGGAAACGCACGAATCCCGCAGCCCGCGCCAAGGGCAGGCCGGACAATTCAGCCAGCGCCGCCTCGAAGAGGGAACGGTCGCCGCTCAGCAGCGCGCGCAGCAGGAGGGCTGGCGTCAGCCGCCCGTTGGCGCGCAGATGACGCACCATGTCCATCTGGCTGTCCATGGGCTCGTCCTGCGCTGCCGCGAGGGTGATGCCGATCGTCGCCCGCTCGCAGGCCTCGCGTGAGATGGTCTGCGCGCGCTCATCCGCCAGCCATCCGCGCGCGGCCACCAGAGCGGTCAGGGCGCTGGCTGTCGCCTGCACGAGGTCAGACCTCACGCAGGCAGGCAAGCCGGGACGGGACAGCATCGCCTCGCGCAGGGCGCCGTCTGTTCCAAATCGCTCGAGCATGCGATGCAGGCTGAATTCCGGGACGTCCGCGCCGGTATTTTCCGCCAGGACGATCAGCGCTTCCATCGCGGCGCTCTCCGCCAGCGCCGCGCTGACGGCGGCCGAAAGCGCCGGGCGCCGTGCGATGGCGCACTGCGTGGCGATGTCCGCGCGGCCCGCGCAATCAATGAGGTCTTCGTCTTTGAGGAGGGGCGAACGCCCCAGTATCAGGGCGGCGATCTCGGGTTGATCATGCGCCAAGGCGATCACGCAATGATGGGGCGCCTCGATAGCGCTCGCGAAAGCCTCCGCCAGCGCCTGGCGAACTAGTGGGGACGAATCTTCCAGCACGGCGGTCAGCGCCGCCTCCGCTTCGCGCCTGACATCTTCCGGCATCGGGGAATAAAGATAGCCGAGGGCGAGCGCGCGCACCCCTTCGGCCCTCTGGCTTGGGGGAACCATACGAGACCATTCGAGAAATCTACGCACGATCATCACATCAACCCCAAATGACGCCTCTCCAGCGTTGGAGGCCGCGCGACCATCATCGGATTTTATGGTAAATGTTGAATTAACCAGTCTGGCCGCAGGGACGGACGACGCTTCGCCGCTGCGTCCGCTGGGCGATGTGGGGGCGGTCGGATTGCTTGCGGACGGGTTGTTTCTCGTTCTCAAACATGACCTTGAGCCTGCGGCCACCGGGCTGGGAAACGCGTTTCCCTGGAATGGGTATCAAATCGTAGCATCGACCGATCTGATGCGCCGCCGCCGCGACCATCGCAAAACCGGGCTTTGCCGCTTGCGGCGGATGATTCGATTTGCCGACAGGCATTCCTGAAGCGCCGCTCACTGGAGGAATGAACCATGCGGTCCCTGCTTTTCGTTCCCGGCGACGACGCCCGCAAACTTGCCCGGTCTCTGGTCAGCGGGGCCGATGCGCTGATTCTGGATCTTGAAAATTCCGTCGCCGCCGACAAGAAGGACAGCGGTCGTCAGCGCCTGCGCGACTTCATCTTCAGCGCCCGTCAACGCGAGGAGCGCCCGCTTCTTTACGTGCGCGTCAACGGCCTCGAAACCGGTCTTTCCGGCCCGGATCTCGACGCGGTCCTGCCCGCAGGTCCGGATGGGATCGTGTTGCCGAAATCTCGCAGTGGCGCCGATATTCAGCACCTGGGAGCCATGCTCGCCGTGCGGGAGGCGCAGAGCGGCCTACCCGACGGGGCCACTGCGATTCTCCCCATCGTGACGCAGACGGCGGCCTCCCTGTTCGGGCTGGCGTCCTATGCGGGCGCCAGCCGACGCCTTACGGGCCTTGCCTGGAGCGCGCAGGAGCTGTCAGTGGCGCTGGGCGCGCTGACGAGCCGCCTGCCGGATGGCGCATACGCCGCGCCTTATCAACTCGCCCGCGCCCTGACGCTGATCGGCGCGCGGGCTGCGGGCGTTGAGCCCATTGATGCGGTCTTCGCCGACTTCCGCGACGAGGGGGGGCTGCGGGCGGAATGCGAAGCCGCGCGGCGCGACGGCTTCTCCGCCAAGCTGGCGATTCACCCCGCGCAGATCCCCATCATCAACGAAGTCTTCGACCGTCGGGCTCATCCGCACGCGGAGTGATCGCGCGGGTCGCCGCGTCAGCCGCCAGCCTCGTTATTGCCCGCGCCTGCGGGGCGCTTGATCGAGAAGACCTGATCGAGCACCGAATAGTCCTGATAGCCGCAGCGGGCGATGGGCTTCATGCGGGTGATCTGGACGATGCCGTCCTCGATGCAGTCGTCGTCGATATGGATGCCGATGACCTGCCCCATGACGAGGAAGCGCGGCGTCTGATTTCCGTCCATGTCGCGCAGCTGGAAAATTTCCGTCACCTTGCATTCAAGCTGGGCGGGGCTCTCCTTCACGCGCGGCGCGCGCACCAGTTGCGAGGGCGCCATGGTGAGGCCCGTATGGGCGAATTCGCTCCGCCCGCGCTCAAGTGGCGCCGAGCTTTCGCTCATCTGCCAGCGTAGGTCGAAGGTCGCCATGTTCCAGACGAATTCACCGCTGTCGCGGGCGAATGTCATGGAATCCTTTTCGCCTTCGCTGCAAAAGCCCACCAGAGGCGGGGCGCCGGAAAAGGCGTTGAAGAAGCTGTACGGCGCCAGATTGATGCGGCCCTCGCTGTCCATGCTGGAAATCCAGCCCACAGGACGGGGCGCGATGAGCGCCTTGAACGGATCATGCGGCAACAGGGATTTATCCCGATTTTTAGGCTCGAAAAACATATGTCTCCCCCTCCCTGGATCAGCCCTGATAACGGCTTGTGATGGACGTCAGAACCGGCCGCGCCCGGTCCTCCGGGACGTTGGCGCTGCGGCCAATATGCACGAATCCCGCGATGTTTTCGTGGGAGGCGAGGCCGAGCCCCTCCAGCACCCGGCGGTCATAGGCGTACCATTGGGTGAGCCAGGAGGCCGCATAGCCCATGGCGTGGGCCGCAGTGACGAGATTCATGCAAACGGCGCCTGCCGACAGGACTTGTTCCCATTCGGGAATTTTGACATGCGGCGCAGCGCGCGACACGACGGCGATCACGAGGGGGGCGTGCATCAGGCGCCTGCGCTCAAGCTCCACCCGCTCGGCGTCAGCGTCCGGATCGTCCGCCTGGAAAGCCTGCGCGATCAGGCGACCTGCGGCGGCGCGTCCTTCGCCCTCGAATACTATGAAGCGCCAGGGCGCCAACTTGCCGTGATCGGGCACGCGCGCGGCGATGGTCAAAAGTAGCTCCAGCTCCTCAGCCGTTGGGCCGGGCCCCGACAATGCGAGCGGGGCGACCGAACGGCGGGTGCGCAGGAGGTCAAGCGTGTCGTTGAGGCGCAATGGGGATCACCTTCAAGCCAAAGGTCCAAGGATAGCCTGATTTCTTTACACCAAATTTCGGGGAAAATGGCTGGGCGGCCTTAAAAGGAACCTCTGGCGCGGACATGAAAGGCGTCTCGCTTCGCCATTGCGCGCGCGCCGGGGCGGCTGTACAGCCTCAGATATGCCGGGGATCCGCATGATACGACACCGTAGACCACGCATCGAAGGGGCGCCGCTCTCCGCGGCCCTTGCGTTGCTGTGCCTGTTGCTGGGCGCTTTCGCGGGACCGCTGGCCGCGCAGACCTCTGGAGCGGGGCAAGGGTCGGCGCCCGCCCTTGAGGTCGGGCAGAGCCTGCTCACCCTCACTGCGGCCTTGGGTTCGGCCCGCGAGCCGATCCGCGCGGGGCTGCAATGGCGCATCTATCAGGAACGCGCGCAACCGGACGGAACCTATCCTCTCGTCGCCGAATCGGGCGACGCGCTTCCCGCTTTTGCGATGCCGGACGGCGCCTATGTGGTTCATGTGTCCTATGGTCTGGCCAGCGCCATCAAGCGCGTGACGATCGAAGGCAAGCCCCGAGCCGAGCGGTTGGAGCTGAATGCGGGCGTGCTGCGTGTGAAAAGTCTTCTGGGGGACAACGCGCTGGCGCCCAATCGCGTCTCGCTGGCGGTCTATGTGCCGGACCGCAGCGGCTCTGAGGCGAGGCTGATCGTGTCCAACGCCCATCCGGGCGATATTCTACAGTTGCCAGAAGGCAACTACCGCGTGGTGTCGACCTATCTCGACAAGGAAAGCGCGGGCTCGACCGGCGCCCCGGGCGCCGCGCCCAACGCGACCAACTCGGTTGTGAGCGCAGAGCTCCGGGTGGATACGGGACGTTTGACGGAGGCCAATTTGCGTCACCATGCGGCCACGCTCACCCTGAAACTCGTGAATGCGCCCGGCAGCGAGGCGCTGGCCAATACGAGCTTCTCGGTGCTGACGCCCGGCGGCGACGTGATTCGCGAACTGATCGGCGCCTTTCCCTCCCTCATCCTGGCGGAAGGCGAATATGTCGTGATCGCCCGCCGTGATGGAAAAACCTTTCAGAAGACCTTCACCGTCCAGTCCGCCCTCGATCAGGATGTGGAAGTCATCGCACAATAACGCGAGCCAAACAGGGGACGCCGGAATGCAGACCTTCTTCGTCGAGATCAAATGCGCGCTTGGCCGCACCTATGAGGTGGCGAGCGCGCTGGCCGAGGCCGAGATCGCCTCGGAAATTTACTCCATCGCAGGCGACTACGATATTCTGGCCAAGTTCTATGTGGCGAAAGACGCCGACATCGGCCATTTCGTTGGCGAGAAGGTGCAGCCGATCCCCGGCATCGTGGACACGCGCACCATCATCACGTTCAAAGCGTTCTGATCCGGTTTGATCGAGCGCAAGGCGGGGCGCGGCGCGGCGTCCATGATGGCTGAACATCAAGGATGTCAGCCCCATGGCGACAAGTCGCAACGCGCTCGCTCTCCCGCTTTTCATTTGTCTGGCCACAGCGCCTGCGCTCGCCGCCGATATCGAAGCGGGGCGCCGCATCGCCGCGCGCTGGTGCGCCGCCTGTCACATGATCGCCCCGGATCAGCGGCCCGGCAGTCCCGATGCGCCAAGCTTTGCGGCGGTGGCGCAGCGTTATGACTCGAAAGAACTGAGCCTGATCCTGACGGCGCCTTATCCGCGCATGCCGAATATGCCGCTCTCCCAACCCGAAATCGCGGACCTTGTGGCTTATATCCGCACCCTTGGTCCCGCGCGCGACGAACCGGAGCCAGCGC
Organism: uncultured Hyphomicrobiales bacterium; assembly: GCA_903902915.1. Lineage (GTDB taxonomy): Bacteria > Pseudomonadota > Alphaproteobacteria > Rhizobiales > Beijerinckiaceae > Terripilifer. The sequence goes on from CAIUWR010000023.1 coordinate 6,232, forward strand.
AGAAGGACGAGAAGCGTCCCGAGGCGCGGCGAGGGTGACCCCCGGCCTGTCGCGCCACGACGGAACTTCCATCGTGACGCGACATGGCTGGGTCTCGTTTCAGCCCGTCATCACCGGTGGCGCGTCACAGTGTCGATGAGCGCGGGCTTGCCGGATTTCACGACCTCGATGGCGCGCAGCAGGGCGGCGCGCACATCCTTCGGATCCTCGAACGGGCCTTCGCCATAGACGCCCATGGAGCGGGCGAGGGCGCCGAAATCGGGCTCGGGCCCAAAGAGATCCATGCCGATATGGGCCTTGTTGACATCCGTGCCGCGTTGCCGCGCCATGCGGATCTGGTGTTCCCAGTCATTGTAATAGGCGCGGTTGTTGTACATGACGATGAGCATGGGGATCTCGTATTTCGCCGCGATCCACAAAGCGCCCGCGTCGAACATCAGGTCGCCATCGGGTTGCAGATCCACCACGAGGCGCCCGGCTTTCTTGTGCGCCAGCGCGACGCCCAAGGACATGCCGATCTGCGTTGACGTGCCAAGCTCCATGCCGGGGTGGCGATATGGCTTGTCGAAGTCCCAGAGCTTGCGCACGCCATGCTTCAGCGTGTTGGCGGTGAGCACCCAATCCTCGTCCTTGATCACGTCCCACACTTCCAGCGCCAGGCGCCCCGTGGTCATGGGGGCGGCGTCCCAATCCTTGCGGGCGTTCTCCTGCCACTTGGCCCAGGTCTCGTCATGGCGCTGGCCGATGCGCGCCTTGCGTTCCGCGATCTTGGCCTGCAAGGCCGGATCGGCGGCGATGCGCTCCTCCAGCATTTCGATCAGCACCGGCACGCCCAGCGACGTGTCGCCCAGCGCGCGCACCGAGCAGGGCTGCATGCGGCAATAATCCATCGCCCATTTGCTGATGTTGACTTCGGCGAAGCCCATTTCCAGCCAGTCGGCGTTCTCGTTGACGATGGGCGTGATCTCGCGCTTGGTGCTGTCCAGTTCGTAGGTCGCCTTCTCGAAATCCTTGATGTCGAGACCCAGCACGCAATCGACATTGCGCAGCGCCTCCTTGTCGAGGCTGACGCAGAGCGGATGCTTGTTGGGAAAATTGAGCGCGTTGTTGATGTCCCACACGCCAGCGCCGATGGTCTCGGCCAGCTTCACCAGATTTTCGAAGCCCCCCTCGCGGCGGCCCATATATTCGGGCAGCAGCAGCGGATAATCCGCCGCGATCAAGCGCTCGGCGATCTGCGTGATCGCGCGCGGGTCCGGCATCATGGGGGCGGGGGTGGCCACCGCATTGGCGGGCGGCAGCTTGATCTCTCTGGTGATCGGCGCCTCCTGCAAGGCGGCGTCGTAGCACATGTAGATCGGGCCTTGCGGCTGGGTCGTCATGATCGAATAGGCGCGGGCGAAGGATTCCGGCACTCCGTCGATGGAGGTGGGCTGGTAGTCCCATTTCACATAATCGCGGATGGCGTTGCCCTGCACGAGCGCCGTATGGGTCCAGTCGATATGCGGGCGGCGTTTGCCCTCGTCCATGGGGCCGGTGGCGCCCATGATGAAGATCGGCACGCGGTCGATATAGGCGTAATAGATCGCCATGGTGGCGTGCAGCATGCCCACGAGATTGTGCAGGATCACCGCCATGGGCTTGCCGGAAGCTTTCGCATAGCCGTGGGCGATCTGCACTGCGATCTCTTCGTGGTTGCACAGCATCATCGGCGGATCATTCTTGCCGTAATTGATGATGGAATCGTGCAGCCCGCGAAAACTCGCGCCCGGATTCAAGGTGATGTATTCGAAATCATAGCGCTGGATCAGATCGACGATGATGTCGGATTGCCAGCCACGATATTGATCCTCGGTGCGCTTGGTCATCATTTCCTCCGGGCGACCTGGAGGCGTCGAATGCGCCTCCTTTGGTCCAGCCCCATGATAACTGGCGCCCGCCGTAGTCTCAACCGTTCAGTGATGGTGGTGCATGTCGCCGGTCGCGGGGGCCATGGCGGCGCCAACGCCCTGCACCACAAACTCGACCTCGGCCTTGCCCGCCTTGGCGAATTCGAGCTGCGCCCTGAAATGCTCACCTTCCTTGAGGCCGCCCTTCAGGCCGGTGAGCATCAGGTGATAGCCGCCCGGCTTCAACTCGACGCTCTCGCCCGGCTTCACGGCGAGGCCGTCCGGCAATTCACGCATCTTCATCACCCCGTTGTCCATGTTCATCTCATGGACCTCGATTTTGTCGGCGACGTCGGCGGAGCCGCCGATCAGGCGGTCGGCCTCGGCGCCGTGATTGGTGACAGTCAGATAGCCTGCTCCCACCTGCGCGCCGGCTGGCGTTGCGCGCGCCCAGGCTTGCGTGACCTCGATTGGCGAGGGCGCTGCTTGTTGGGCGCGTGCCGCAGGAGCCTGCGCCAGCAGAGCGATGGTGGCGGCGGTCAGAAGGTTGGTGAGGCGCATGGAGACAGTCGCTTTCAAATCAGTCGCACAAGTTGAGTTAGGGCCGAGCGATGCGCGGCGCGCGCGTCGGCGTGGAGGAAGCTGCGCGAGAGGGAGCCGGCTCGCCTCGGGCCAGCCGGGCCAACTCGCGGGTCGACGGGACGCGTCTGCGCTCGTTGGCGGAGTCCTCTTCGTAAATGGCGAGGTTCTGGATCATCAGATGCAGGCCGCGGCGCATGATGGAGATCTCATCCGGGCTCAGCCCGGCGACCGCCATGCCGTTGATCTCCTCGGCGAGCGGCACCAGCTTGTCGCGCATGGCCCGGCCTTCGTCGGTGAGGAACACATAGATGTTCTTGCGATTGTCCGGCTTCCGCTGGCGGGTCACATAGCCCAGCTTCTCCATGGCGTGGAGGGCTGCGAAGGCGGTGGGCTCCATGACCCCGGCCAGATCGCTCAGCTCGCGCTGCGTCAAACCTTCGCGCACCCACAAGATGCGTAGAAAGGTCCAGTGCCCGGAGGCCACGCCATGTTCGGCCAGACGCATTTGCAGGCAACGACCAAGCCCCCGCCGCGCATCGCGCACCAGATGGGCCAGCCGGTCGTCCGGCACCGCCGCATGCCATTCGAGAATGGCCTGTGTGACCCCGGGGCGGGGCGGCTCGTTGGTGGTTGGCTTCGAAGGGTCGCTCATGGAGCCCTTATAAACGCCCAGCCTGCCGAGTGCGACCAGAAAAGCCCGAACTAAGCTTGGCTATGATGGCGGCGCGCGCTGTTGCGCATCACCCGATTCGGGCTGACCCGAGCGGCTGCGCTGACGTCACGCAGAGGGCGGATGACGCCGCAATAGTGAAAAACCGGGCTAGGGCCCGGTTTTTCATCGGCTATTTCTGGATTTTGATGGTCGGAGTGATAGGATTCGAACCTACGACCCCCTCGTTCCGAACAAGGTACGCTACCAGACTGCGCTACACTCCGACAGTTCCCGCCGTTCAGCGAGAACGCGAGCCTTATAGACTCGCCAGCTTGGGGTAGCAAGGGGGCGGCGGACGCCTTGGCGTAGATTTGCGGACGCATTGGCGGTGATTTGTGCAAAAGGCCCGGATGGTCGGGCCGAGCCTCTCGGCCATCCGTGAATCATCGCCTCGAACGGGAAAACTCACGCCGGGGAGTTGCAGCCCGGCAAGCCGCGCCTTATGGTCCGCCCGCCTGCAAGGGCAGCGCGGCGCTAGTCGCGCGTTGGGGCGTCGCCAAGCGGTAAGGCAGTGGATTTTGATTCCACCATGCGGAGGTTCGAATCCTCCCGCCCCAGCCACGCATTCTCGTTATTTGGCCCAGCCACGGGTCTCCGCAGAAAAGCCCGCGTTTGCGGGGGATTTTCGCGTGGTTTGTCGTCTGGGAGACACGCGGAGACCGAAATTGGCGGCTGTGGCAGGCTAACTTAGGCCTCGGTCTCCGGTAGCGATTTTTGAATCTCCGGAATTTATGGATCCCTTGGACGAAAGAGCATCGTTTCTATCCCGACGGGGAATGCGCGAGTCTCCGTCGATTCGGCTTTCGGGCTCTCGTTCAGTTCTGGGTCTCGTTTTCTCAGGTGGGGTCAACGCACTGAATGTGAGGGCCTTCGATTTCAGGGTTAGCCGCAGCGCCAAAGGCGATGCTTTCCATCACCCTTGGAGGAAGGCCTTTTCCTGGGCTGCCCAGCTATGAGGCAGGGCGCGGGCGAGGCCCGAGGCTGTCAAGCTTGCGGGCGCGGCGCCATCGATGATCGCGGTGACGATCCGAGGCGAGAGATAGGCGAGCGGCGCTAAGTATCTGACGTGGCGAACCGCGAGGTTCTCGGTCGCTGCGATCGCTTCAAAGGAAGTGATCTTGCCAGTGAGGATCTGATCCATCCACCGCCGCGATCTTGAGATGGCGCTCAGAAGTGTATCTCGCGTTGTAGCGTCGATGGTTCCTTTGTCATGGCTAGGCCCAAGACGAGTTAAGCCCTTCTTGCAAGGAACCTTTGGTGCGAAAGGCAGCGACAAGGCTAGTTTAGGCTCGCTTTGGTCCCCGGAGATGCAGAGCTTGAGATCCAGATTGGCTCGATGAACGGTAACGCCTTTGAGATGCAGCCTGATCAGTTCGCTTTCGTCTAGGTTGTCTTGGGGAGGTACTCTTTCCCGAAGTGCAGAAATTACGATGGCTTCGATGTCGGGAGCAGAAACGCGCTTCACCGATCCAGCGGCAGCTTTGCGCCCTTGCAGCAGGGCATGAGAGACATAATAGCGGTAGCGGACCCCCTTCTTGTTCGCGTGGCTTGGGGTCATGGGATTGCCGCGATCATCGAAGATCAGACCAGTCAGCATGGCAGGAGTTGGCGACCTGGCGAGCCTACGCTTGACAGCCACATCCGCCAGTTGCGCTTGTACGGCATCGAACAGATCGCGATCCAGAATGGGTTGGTGCTCGCCTTGATGTGTTTCTCCCTGAAAGACGACAACGCCGATGTAGAACCGGTTCTTCAGCAGATGCGCCAGTGGTCCCACCCAAAAGCGGTCTGCGGCGATGGTCCTGCCATTTGAAAGGAGCCTCGGTCGCGGCTTGATCCCCTCCTGCTCAAGAGAGGACGCCAGTTCGCCAATAGATCCTATGCGGAGGTAGTCAGCGAAGATCTTGCGCTCGAGTGCTGCTTCTTCCGGGACGATCTCAAGCTTCTTGTCGACGCTACGGTAGCCAAGCGGGACAGGGCCGCCGACCCAAATGCCGCGACGCTTGGACGCTGCGATCTTGTCTCGGACACGCTCGCCAATGACCTCTCGCTCGAACTGGGCAAAGGATAGGAGCACATTCAGGGTCAGTCTCCCCATGCTCGATGTTGTGTTGAATGATTGGGTCACGGAGACGAAGGAGACGTCGGATGCGTCGAAAAGTTCGACCAGTTTGGCGAAGTCGGCGAGCGAACGAGTGAGCCTGTCTACCTTGTAGACGACGATGATGTCGATCTTCCGGGCTCGCACTTGGTCCAGAAGCGATTGAAGGGCAGGCCGGATGAGGGAGGCGCCCGAGAAAGCCCCATCATCGAAGTGACCGGGAACGAGCGTCCAGCCCTCATGGGCCTGGCTCTTGATATAGGCCTCGCAGGCTTCCCGCTGTGCGTCGAGGGAGTTGAAGGCGAGATCGAGGTTATGATCGGTGGACTTGCGTGTGTAGATGGCGCAGCGCATCGGCTTGATAATGGGTGGCTTCATTTCGCGTCCCTGATGAATGCTTCGGACGGGCGGGGGCGGGGCGATGACCGTGCTTGAAAGCCTTTCTTAGCGATATTTCGATCCAAGGAAGGCTTTTCAGTCTCGACCGCATCAGGCTGGCGATCCCGCAAGCCGAAGAAGCGCGGTCCATTCCACTTCGTCCCAGTGACCATCCGGGCGATGGTCGACAGGCTCGCATAGGTCTTTCCCTGCCAGCTAAAGCCATCGTGAACGACAGATACTTCATGCAACTTTCCTTCGTGCTCCCTCACAAGTACAGAACCTAGCTTGACCCGTTGCCGCGGGGCCTGGTCGCCCTTAGCGAGGGCATCCAGCGCCCTGCGCTGGAGTGGAGAAATGCCGCCCAGAACCTTCTCTTGCAATCGATGGGAAAGCGCCCGGGCGAGCAGGTCCTTGGTTAGCGCTGGAGGGAGATCGAGGCCTATGCACTCTCGCCATTCACCGCGCAGTTGGTCGATGGTCAGCGATGAGATCCTTGCCAGTTCGGCATCAAGGTCCAATGCAGCGGTCCGCGAACCCCGCTGCTTGGTCGTCCAATCCCGCGTCATCGGATCAGGCCGCTGTAGTCACTTTAGCCTCACTGGCAAGCCGGTAGACGGCTCCCAGTCTGTCGTCCTTCACGCGCCCAATCTCGAAGCCCCGTTTACGCAGCCCAGTCAATGCAGCCCGGGTCGTGTGCGGCAGCCAGCCTGTCGCCTCAGCAAGGGCTTTGAGCGAGGCCCCTGCGTCTTTCGACAGCAGCGCGATCACACGGGCGAGCTTGGACCCTGAGCGTGGTTGGGCAACAGCCTTAGTTGCCGCCGAATCGCCATGCGGTGCCGCCAACGATTGGTTGGTCACTAAAAACCCGGGGTCAGTATGAAAAGCCTCACTTTTTGCTGAGACTAGGTCCCGGCCAGCCTTGAGGATGACAAGGCTTATTGACCGTCCATCCTCAGCGTTCCGCCAGATCGGCATGCCGGGCTTTGTTAGAATCTCCCGCATCAATTTGTGAACAACCAGAGCTTCGGAATTCTTCCTTTTCGCTGCTGCCCCCATTCGCTCTGGAACAATCGCCGCGCCGTCTTCGTGCTGGGCTGCCTGAGAAAGGACCATCAATTGGGTGTTGGTAAGGTTCGCCATTATTTTCCCCTATGCTGTCGACCGCATCTGCTGCCACCAGCACAACCCCGCAGTGGCTTCAGCGCCGGCGGGGTCGTGGAGGGCGAAACAATTGTCGCTCACTGACGCCATTCATTGCTCTGGGTAGGGGCGAAGTCCAGTTCAATTTTTGGCGAAGAGAATGCGGGAAACTCGAATTTGAAAAATCCAACTAGAGCATTGGGAAGCTCGAAATAGTCAACCGGTGGAGGGAAGCGGACTCGAACCGAACTCGCAGGGCGGAGGGCTGATAAACCGTTTGAGGTCCTCCGGGTACGCACATGCTTCATATTCTCTATAAGGGAGCGACGCCTGCAGTGACGGCGGTCATGCAGGGCGAGGTTGATGTCCAAATTATGAACCTCGGAAACATCGCTGAATACGTAAAGAACGGTAACTTCCGCCTGATCGGAGCAGTAAGCGCAGGGCGTTCCGCGCTCCTTCCAGATCTGCCCACGGTGGCGGAAGCAGGGGTGACAGGCTTATCAACGGGGTCTTGGTGGGGACTTTTCGGCCCTTCGGGAATGCCGCCGGCGGTCGTGGAAAAGATCCGCGCATCGGTCTTGAAAGCGCTTGAATCGGAGGGAGTGAAGAAGGTTCTGGCTACGTCCACCATTCAGCCCGTCAATCTTCCTGCTGATCAATTGCCTCGCTTCATTGCGGAGGATCTCGAGAATTGGGGTCGGCAGATCAAGGCAGCGGGAATAAAGCCAGATTAACTGACATCTATAATTTATAACCCCGCAGATCTGGTCACTGTAGGCGGCTGCGTGTGAACGCCACGCCTACTAAATGTGAGATTTGTCGTGAAACATCCTAATGCGCGTCAGGGTTCATCGGCAGGATAGATCCCTCAGCGGAGGAATATCCCGGAACCGCGGTGCGACATGTTGCGAGAAAAGTCGCATCGACTGTTCTGAAATATATCTGGTCTTGCCGGGCCATTCGCCGAGGAACCGGAGCAACAGGTGGTTTATGCCGGCATCGGCGAGCCGTTGCACATGAGCGGCGACCGTATCTGGGGTGCCGGCGATGACGCCGACCATATCGCCGCCAGCTGCATAGGACGCCTGGTTTGATTGGTCTTTCTTCGGCTTTGCGACGGGGCCGTGCATCGGTCCATTCTGCGCGATGTAATTGTCGCGCGTGACAAGATGCTCGGCGCGCGCTTCGGCCGCCAGAGCCTTCGCCTCCTCATCCGTGTTGGCCACGACTACGGCGAGCCAATCGCAGGTGCACCAGCGCAGGCACTCCTCCACTACATCCTGTGAATGGTTCGCGGCGGCCAGCGTGCTGCGATACAGGCGGATCTGGTCTTCCAGCGAGGATTCCGCGCTGAATGCGCCAAGGAAGGCGGGCCATCCTTTTTGAGCTGATGTGATGACGGAGGCGTCGCGCCCTGCGGTGCGGATGACTGTCGGGTGGCGCTTGCGATAGGGCGAAGGTGTCACGCGGCGTTTGATCGTGCCGCGGTGCAGGGGGGTCTGATAGACGAACGCAGGATCGCCGGTCTTGAAGTCCCAGAGCTTCTCGACGATTTCAAGCGTCTCCTCCGCCGCCTGGCTATTGGCGTGGTAACTCGCTTCAATGCCCATGGCGTCAGGCTCGGCGCCAGCCCAACCGCTTCCCAGCCCATAGAGGGTGCGTCCCTTCGTCAGTTGGTCGAGCAGATTCATTCCCTCGACCAGCCGAACCGGATTGTAGAAGGGCACCGAAAGGACGCCGAAACCAAGATATCGTTCGGGCGATATTTGAGGAGCGATGTAAGAGGCGAATTGGAGCGGGCTGGAATGCCAAGGCCCGCGAAAATGATGTTCAGTGAACCAGGGATTGTAACCCAGTTCGGCCGCCATCAGCGCCTGCTCGACGGCGATTCCCAGGATGCGTTCGTCCGACGCCGGGTCCTCATCGACCGGCACGTACATTGTGAGAACCATCGTTGAGAATTCCATTGCGCCGATCCCATGGTTTCTTAGATCAGCGCAAATGCCGAACTTTCCTTGAACGCTATATAGATGATCGCCCATCCCGCAGAAAGCATTTTTTCGGCTAATTCGCTGGAGTTTTCATTCTTGCGTAAATCGTCTATGTGATTAGCTTGGATCGACCACAACGACGCAAGAAGCAGTCCTAATGGTTGCGGGAGTTTTCGATGACAGGTTCGCAATCGCAGGGGCAATCGCCCAAGGAAACGGTTCCGGAGAAAAAGGCGACGCTACCTGCGGACGTCCACCCCGAATCGCGTTCGCGCCTTCCGCTGGTGAAGCGCGAGGACATGGATGAAAATGGTCAGAAAGCTTATGACGCGATCGTCGATCCGGACAGCCGCCTCAAGGCCCAATTGATCGGCCCCGCCGGCATCTGGCTGAACGTGCCCGAACTGTCCCCGCATATCCGCGAGATCAACTGGTTTCTTCGGAAGAGATTCCCGCTGGATGCGAAGCTTGCTGAACTGATCATTCTGACCACGGCGCGGGAATCCGACGCCCAGATCGAATGGGCCGCCCATGAGCCCGCAGCCCTCAAGGCCGGGCTCGCCCAGAACGTCGTGGATATTGTCAAATATCGTCAACCCATCAAGGATGTCGGACCACAAGAAGCGGCCATCATCCAGTTCGCGCGCGAACTTCTCGGCGATAACCACCTGACGTCGGAAACATATGCCGAGGCGATCAAGCAGTTTGGCCAGCAGGCCGTCGTCATGATGGTTTTGTTAATGGCGAATTATTCGCAAACGGCGATCATCCTGCATGCCTTCGATCAGCAATTGCGGCCTAATTTGACGCCGCTGCTGCCTGTTGCGAATCATGACTGAACGTCTGACCGGCACGTTCGATTGATCGCCCCCTGAAGCCGCGAGCATGGCTCACGGCTTCAGAACTTGCGTCTTACGCCGTGATTTTTTGCGACTTCGCGTTCTGCATCACGATATTGCCAACCGCCGTATTCATGGCCGGGACATGGTAGAACCGATGCAAGACGTCGACCTCATCATCAAGGGCGCCGCGCATCGTCAGCCACATGATGATTTCCGCGCCTTCTGCGCCCACTTCCCGCACATATTCGGCGTGTGAAATTTGAGCCAGTTCCGCAGGCGACGTCGTCAGTTTGTCGAGGAACGCATTGTCGAATTCCTGATTGATCAGTCCTGAACGCGCGCCATGAATCTGATGCGACATGCCGCCGGTGCCAACGATCACGACTTTCAAATCCTCGTCAAAAGATTTTACGGCCTTGCGGATAGCTTTGCCGAGCGCGTAGCAGCGTGCGGCTGTAGGCTGCGGGTATTGAATGACGTTGACGCAAATGGGGATGACCTTGCAGGGCCAAACCTCAGGTTGTCCGCAGACCAATGACAGCGGCACCGTGAGCCCGTGGTCGACATCCATTTCGTTCATAATCGTCATGTCGAACTGGTCGAGCACAAGGGATTCAGTGATATGCCAGGCAAGCCGCGCGTGACCCGGCACGACGGGCACATGGCGCGCACCAGCGCCTTCATCCGCTGGATTAAATTCGTCGGCGCAGCCGATGGCGAAGGTCGGCGTATATTTGAACGAGAAACCATTTGCATGGTCGTTATAGATCACGATCATGACGTCGGGCTTGACCTCCGCCAGCCATTTCTTGACGGGTTCGTAACCCTTGAAAATCGGCTGCCAGTAAGGCTCGTCAGTTCTGCCGCCATCGATGACGCGACCGAGGAGCGGAACGTGGGAGGTGCAAAGTCCTGCGACGATCTCAGCCAATGTTCGATTCCTTTTTTGATCGAATACCCTGCATGGGGCGACCCCCTGCATTCATCATGTCCTCGTATTCCTTCATGGACATGCCCGACATGATTGCGTTCACTTGCTGGAATGGCGTCCCGTCAAGAATTGCAAGCTTCGTCATGCAGAAAATATTGCCGCCGAGTTCCAGCATACCCGGCCAATCGCGTTTCAGCACTGCGTCGCGCTGCTGTTCGCTCATCGTGAACTTCGTCAGATATTCGGCCTGATTTGACTTGAAGGTTTTCCGGTTGTCGGCCTCCACCAAGGACGACAGGAATTTATTGAGCTGGTAGCCCTGTCGCAACTTTTCACCGTCGAACAAAACGGTTCCCGGGATGTCATCGAATGCGTCGGCAGGTTTGGTCATGTGAGACCTCCTGTTTCTGAGAAGCAGCTCCGAATGATAATCGCAGGGTTCCACCTGTCCATTCAGCATGTTCGCTTGTTATAGCAGGTAGCCGATGTTATCAACGCATCAATCGATTTTCGGGGGGACATCCATGCCGCATCACCAGCCCGACAGGGGATTGTTGAGCCGTAGAGCCGCCATCAAACTCGGCGCCGCCGCAGCAGTCATCGGACCGCGCGCCGCATCAGCCGCTGAATATCCGGGCGGCCCCATCACCATGATCGTGCCTTTGCCAGCCGGGACAGTTCTCGACCTCATTGGCCGGTTCGCCAGCATGCGATTCCAGAAGGATCTTGGTCAACCGATCATCGTCGAAAACGTAGCTGGCGCCGCAGGTAATCTAGGCGTCGCCCGGGCAGCCCGTGCGAAGCCGGATGGTCAGACCATTCTTTACAGCGTCAGCGGGCCGGTTTCCACGAACAAGTTCGTCATGAAGAACATGCCTTATGACGTCGACAAAAATCTGGCTCCGGTGATCCTGGTCGGCTCCTCGCCCGTCGCAATCGTCGTGCACAAATCGTTTCCCGTAAGCACGCTCCCTGAGTTCATCGCCTATGCAAAAGCGCATCCGGGCGAGATATCTTACGGATCTTCCGGCGTCGGGTCGCCGCAGCATCTTTGCGCGGAATATCTTCAGGCGCTCGCAGATATCAAACTGCTCCATGTGCCCTACAAAGGCGCGCCAGAATCGGCGAACGACGTCATCGCGGGCCATATCCCCTGCGCCTTCACCTCCGTATCGCTGGCCTATGAGCAATCGAAGGCCGGAGAGATCCGTATTCTTGCGATCTGCGATGATGAGCGGACGCCTATCGCTCCCGAACTTCCGACCATTCGGGAGACCGTGCCGCAGTTCATCAATGCGCCGACGGGTTGGCAGGCGATGTTCGTGCCTGCGGGCACGCCGCCAGAGGTGATCGCTATCTTGAACCGGGAAATGAACCTGGTCTTCAAGGACCCAGACCTGATCAGCCGGTTCAAGGGACAGTTCACGAGCTTCATCGGCGGCGAGCCCGACGCTGTGACGAAAAAGATCAAGGCGGAAGGCGACGTAATCACGTCAATCGTGAAACGCATCGGGCTTGAGCCTCAATAAGGCCCGGGGCGCGCGGGACGCTTGTCGATAGATTGAGCGTCAGCTCCTAGCATGTTGTGCTGATATAGCCTGCTCTTCGCGCCGGATCCCCTCTCGCACCTCTTCTTCGATGAGCTTCCAGATGCGGTCGAGATAGCCCACAAATTCCGGGGTTCTCTTCATCGCGAGGTTGCGCGGGTGCGGCAGGTCGATCACGATTTCCTCCTTCAACCGTCCGGGCCGCGCCGTAAAGACGAAGACCCGGTCGGATAGGAACACTGCCTCGTCTATCTGATGGGTGATCAGCACGACCGTCTTGTGCGTCTCCTGCCAGATGCGTATCAGGTCCGACTGCATGATTTCTCGCGTCTGCGCATCGAGCGCGGCGAAGGGTTCGTCCATCAGGAGAATGTCGGGTTCGACCGTGAGCGCACGCGCGATGTTCACCCGTTGACGCATGCCGCCGGAAAGTTCGTGCGGATAGCATTGCTCGAAGCCGGAGAGGCCAACCATCTTGAGATAGTCGCGGGCTAAACTCGCACCGGCGCCCTTCAGGCGGCCACGTACCTCAAGGCCGAAGGAGGCGTTGGCCTCGACCGTGCGCCACGGCATCAATCCGTCTTGCTGGAAAACGAAAGCTCTGTCCGAGCCAGGGCGCGCGACCTCTTTTCCATCTACGATCACAGACCCGGAGCTGGGCTTTATCAGGCCGTCTAGAATGCGCAACAAGGTTGTCTTGCCGCAACCAGACGCGCCTACGACGCTAACGAACTCGCCTTCCGCAATTGAAAGCGATACGTCGCGCAGCGCCTCCACATGGAAGTCGCCCTTCCGGAAGGTTTTGGAGAGGCCTTTGGTGGCGAGTTTTACGGGACGAGACGCCATGTCAAAGTCCACCATTCTGGAATCGATAGGGAGCGAGCCTCTGCTCAATATATTTCAGGAATTCCACGCTCACCACGCCGGCGATAGCGAACAGAAAAATGCCTGCGAAGAGGCCGGCCGTATCGAAAGAATTGCCGGAAATAACGATGCGGTAGCCAAGTCCGGCTTGTGCGCCGAAGATTTCAGCCACCACGACGCCCACGAGGCCGCGCGCGACGCCTAGGCGGAGACCTGTAATGATGAAGGGCACGGCGGCGGGAAAGCGGACCATGGTAAATTGCTGGCGCTCGCTTGCGTTAAAGGATCTCGCCACTTCCAAAAGGATCGGCTCTGTTGTGATCAGTCCGCTATAGGTGCTGATCAGCACCGGAAAAAAGACGCCCAAAAATACGATCGCCGCATGAGCCGCGAGGCCGATGCCGAGCCAGAGCGCGAAGAGGGGCGCCAGAGCGATGAAGGGCGTTGCGTACATGGCCGAAATCCACGGATCAACGAGATCGCGGACCCATTCCGACAGGGCCATCATCACACCAACCGAAATGGCTGCGACGGCGCCCGCGATGAAGCCGACGCCGAAGGTCTCCATGCTGGCAATGATGTCGGTTTGTAGCGTCCCCTCGACCCACATTGCGTGGATCTTCAGCAAGACGGCGGAGAGGGGCGCGAAGAACAGGCGGTTCTGGATGACATAGGTCGCCAAGAACTCCCAGAGCACAGCCGCCATGACAAGGGAAAACACCTTTCGCCAAAAGGAGGGGCTCGCCGGCAACCGAAACCGGAAAGTGGGGAACATGCGCGACGCCGTCTTGCCATTCATGCCGACTGTCATGACCGTTCTCGCTGTATCCGTTCAGTTCGGGCAGTATTGCGTATCGATAAACTGGTGAATGGATTCGCTTGGCCGCACCGATTTGTTTACTTTGGCGAGGATATCGATCAGGGCCTCGAACCCGGCAGGCTGCACGCAGCCATTCATCGGGTATATGTGGAGGTTCGTGAGATAGACGTCATAGCTCTGCTGCGCCGATGATTGATCGGCCTTCGTTTCGTCGATGAGCAGGTTCAACGCCTCGTTCTTGTTTGCGGGATCATACAGCCAGGCTATGGCGTTTGCCTGCGCGCGCATGAAGGCTTTGACCGTATCGGCGTTATTTTTGGCCCAGGCGCGGGACACAGCAGTCGTGCTCAACGTCAGCTTCGGATAATGGTCAGGGTAGTAGACGACTGTATTGTAGCCTTGGTCGGTGAGCAGCTTGTCCTGCGGTGGAACCAGCGGGACAGCGTCCACCGCTCCCGCCACAAGTGCCGCCATGCGTTGGTTCGAATTTCCGCCGTAGCGGATGTTGAGATCCTTGTCGGGGTTGAGGCCAGCCTTGCGCAGGATCTCCTTTGTCGCTTCAGCATAGGCGTCCCCGGGCTCGGATAATGAGAGCGTTTTGCCCTTCAGGTCGGCGAGCGTTTTGATCGACTTGGCCGTTACGAGGGAGTAGGGGGACGGATCCGCGCCTTGGCCAATCGCCACCAGATCGGCGCCAGCCTTGTCAGCGAGAACCATCGAGCTTGCGTTGATGAAGCCGAACTGGATTGCGCCGCTGATCAGGCTTGGGGTGATGGTTGTCGGCGAGATGAGCGCATGTTCGACCTTGAGGCCTTCCTTCGCGTAGAACCCTTTCTTCTGCGCCACGATATCCGGCCATTCGACCGCGGTTGTGGAGACTGTGCCGCGCGTAACTGTCTTGATGGAACTGACGGGGGTTTGCCCTTGCGAAGGTGTCAGCAATAAGGGCGACAAAAGGATCAGCGTCGACAGGGCGATGCTAGCTCGATTGCTCATGTCGTTCCTCCTCTGGTTTGTTAGTTTGGTTTGCCTACCAGTTCATTCGCTTGTCGCATCCTGATGGTCAGTGGCGGCTTGTGTTCATCGCCGCGAGTTCTCGGGTGGCGAATTTTTCCGCGCCGTAAAAGGGACCTGAATAGCCGCAGAGGCGAAGGACGACTGCGTGGGAAATGTCGCGGATGAACTTGATATCCTTCTGTGGGCGTCCGGTTTCGTAGCCGGGCTTGTGAAAGAAGCCAGCCTCCAAAAGCTCGACGCGCAATCCCTCGAACCGGGCGATGTCCTCTGCGTTTAGGCTCAAGTTTAGGTCGCGGTTGAGCCGTTCGATTTCAGGGGCGCGCGATGCCGCGCCTGCGTCGAGTTCGCGCCCATGGGTGCGGTGATAGGCGGCTGTCAGCGTCGCCATTAGCAACAGGGGTGCGGAGACGTGAATCTGCGCGACCTGATTATGGGCGGAGATTTGGTCGACGATCATGTCTATTGGAACGTCATCCGCGAGTAGCTTGGGGAATGCGCTGACCATTGCGATAAAGGCTCGCATGCGGTGCTCGTCCGCCAGCCCGGTGAAGGGCGAGTGGGGGCCGCGCCCGACGCGCCGGAAGCCACGCAGATGGCGAACTTGTAGCGCGCGGCCATCTGCTGCGACATGTTCGAAGCGCAGCACCTCGACGTCGATGCCGGAAATGAAGCTGCAACAACGCCCGAAAGTCTCCGCGTTATTCGCATCCACCTGTCCATCGATGCTGATCGACATCCGCCGGTCATGGTGATTGACGGGTTCGCTGGAGAGGCCACGCGCTAGCACGGCCTTGCCATCAAGTTCGCCAGCGCCGGACCAATCCGCTCCCGCGATGTAAAGACGCGTCGCCGCAGCCTCGGTTACTTTGTCAGCTCCAACGACTAGCTCCATCGTCCCCAAGAGATGTGCGCCACCCGCCGTGCGGCCTGCATCGTTGACATTTGGCGCGCACCACGAACCGTCCCTTGCCATTACCTTGCCATTTGATTCGCCATATCCGGCCTTGGGGACCGTGAAGTCATGCGGCGCATCGAAACGGATAGCGATGTTGGCACGGGATACTGTGACGGAAGCAAAGCCCGCGGTCTGGGCGCCATCATGGGCCTGGAAGTAAGCGGGGGCGGTTTCAATCACAAAGGCTTCCAGCGCCGGACGATTGGCGAGGACTTCGAGCAAGGCGGAAGTCGTTTGGGACATGATGGGGAACCCGTGAAAGAGTGTTGCGTTAGTCGCCCTGCGCAAGGGATGTCAGCAGCTGACCTTTTGGCGATGTTGGCTTTAGGCCGAGCCTGGAAAGCGACCACCAGACCGTGGCCTGCACCTGTTCGATTGCGGGCAGGCCCGTAGTGGCCTCGAATTGCAGCGCGATTTCGAGCAGGTTGCCGCGCGCGCTCAAAAAGATTCCGTCTGCGCCGCTGTGCGTTTCCAGCGCCCGTGCGGCGAGACCCGCATAATCAGCGGCTGTCAGCGCGTTGACCTCCTGAGCGTTCGTCGCGCCGAGACCAACGGCGCCTGCGACTTCAAGGCCGGCGTCGCGGTAAAATGTCACAATCTGCGCATTCACTTCCGCATTATATTGCGTGATCAGCAGGGGCCGTTTTGAGCCGACGGCGCGCAGAGCGAGCGTTGTCGCCGCCAGCGAGGAGATAATAGGCACTGCGCCTCGGTCGGCGGTCAGCGCATCGTGCTCGCGTTGTTCGGCGGCGAAGCCGCGCCGCGCGGCCACAGGCACGCCCTGCACGACGATGGCTTCCGAGCCCTCATCGATCAGCACATCCGTCGCGCCGCGCAGCACGCTCAGCGCGCGTTCGAATTCGCCCGGGCGTCCGTTGCGAACATTCAGGGTCACCACATTGGCCTGAACATCGTTAGGTAGCAGGCCGGGGAGATCCCACGGCAGTTGGAGGACGGAGGGTAGGATGCAGCCGAATTTCCGCATGGACTATTCCGCCTTCTGCTTGGCCTGGCGCAGCGCCACGGCCTGCATATAGAGGTCTTCCACCTCGTCCTTGAGATGCTGCGGGATCATGTCGGCGGCGGTGGCGGAGCCGCGCACATAGCTGCCATCCTTGCCGAAGCCCCAGGCGTAGCCGCGATCCCACGGCACCGGCAGCGCGATGCACTCGTTCTCCGCAGGGTCGCGGAAGACGTTGATGGGATCCTTTCCGTTCTTCACCAGTTCGATCTGTTCGAACAGCATTTTGCGATAGGCGATGATGCCGCGATCGGTGTCGCCAAGGCGCTCCTGCGTGCGGTCCATGATCGGGCCTTGCGACACCCAGACCATCACATCCTGCCCCGTCACCGATTGCAGCGCGCAGAACTTGCCGTCCTTGTCGACCATCTCGATCTCGACGAAGGGAACGGGATCCTGCTTGGGAACCTTGACGTCCGGCCCCGGATCAAAGCCGCGCACGAAGACTTCCATCGTGGTCGTGTCGTCGATGGGCATGCGCCAGCCGAATGTGTGGCGTCCGCTGCCGGAGGTGCAATGGATGTCGGGGAAGACCAGCGGCAGGGATTCCGACCAGATATCCTTGTCCTCGGTCTGGCCTTCCAGAAGCCAGCGACGGTCGAGACCATATTTTCCGACGGAATAGTCATGCTTGACCACGGGGGTGGCGAATCCGTCTGCGAGGCGATGCACGCGCTCGTCGGTCACGCCGTTTTCCTCCAGCCAATGTTTGAAATAATGGCCATGTAGGAATACGCCATGCACTGGGTCAGGCGTATTCTCCATGCACTGTAGCCAGTTGCATGGAATCTTCACGAAACCGATCACGCGATAGACATTATCCCACACTAGGCGGTCCCAGCGGGGAAGGAGAGGCGCCGGGGCGGGGCCGAGATAAGCAAAGATCAACCCGCCCAGTTCCTCGACCGGATAAGACTTGATCTGGACCTTGTCCTTGAAACGGCTTCCGGCCGGTTCGCCCGGTTGATCGACGCATTGCCCCGTCGTGTCGAATGTCCAGCCATGATAGGGGCATTTGAGCCCCTTTTCGGCGACATAGGCGCAATCAAGCTTTACGAGCCGATGCGGGCAGCGGTCGCCTGTCAGGCCGATGTCGCCTTTCTTGTCGATGAAGAGGATCAGGTCTTCGCCGAAGAGGCGGACCTGCATGACATTGCGCTCGACCAATTGCGCCTTTGCAGCGACGGGATGCCAGTAGCGTCGCATGAGTTCGCCCATGGGCGTTCCGGGCCCGACCTGGGTGAGCGTATCGTTTTGCTCTTTCGACAGCATGGGCCAAAACTCCGTGGTCTAGTATCTGCTAACGCGCCAGTGTCACTGTTTGATCTGCGTCTGTTCGAGGCCGAATTGCGAGCGATCGACGTTCGCCTTGGCCTTCTCATCAAGCGTCTTCTGCTTGAAGTGCTCCCAAGGCCGATTGATGTCGAACTCTTCAGGCGTGAAGAGTTCAGGTCCGTTCATGGTGGTGATCTTCGGCGACAGCAGCATGGCTTGCGTTTGCATGCGTGCGTTGATGTCGACATAGGCAGCGTAAACCGTCGCCTCCTTCACGGAGCGACCCACCACCACATTGCCATGTCCGCGCATCAGCGCCGCAGGATAGGAGCCCAGCGTCTTGGCCAGTGCAGCGCCGCGCTTGCTGTCGGTGATCTGCATGCCGCGATCATCTGATCCGCGCGCATCGCGGATTTCGAAAGTGGGGCTGGCGAGTGGCAGGAAGCCAGCCTGCGCGACCACGGGCTTGAGCTTGTATTTGGTCAGGCTCAGTGGAATGACCGCCTGAGAATGGGAATGGATGACCGACATCACGTCGGGCCGCGCCTTGTAGATCTCGCCATGGATGTAGCGTTCGCCATTGACGCGGCGACCCTTGGGATCGATAGGCTGGCTATCGGCGACATTCACCTCCAGAATGTCGTCCTTCGTCACCAGCGACGGTGGCATAGCGCGCGGCATGAGATAGATGTTCGGATTTTTCGCCGAGCGCACGGTCACATGGCCGAAACTATCGAGAATGCCCTCGTTGACGAGGATCTTGTAGGCGGTGACGAGATCTTCCTTAAGCGCGTCATCTGGATCTTTGGAAACTTGGGCCTGTGTCGGCATTGTCAGCACCATTGTCAGGACAAGGGAGCCAAGGATCGCTAATGCCCGCATGTATTCCTCCCGCTCGCTTTGTCTGGGTTTGTCCCAGTTGATTAGCTCAGTTCCACGATTTCGCGCGGCGTCTGATGCAGGCGCTCGACGACGCCGGCGCTATTGATCAGGAAATTGTCGCAAGAGGTTACGAATATGTCCTTGCGCGCCACAGCGGGATGAATCCCCATATTCGTGTTCGGTTTGATCAGCATCGTCTCGTCCTCGCGCACCAGCGGGGGTTCGACATTATCATATCCTTGGCCGTGGCAGTGGATGCGACGCTCGGGCGGGAAGCCGCGCGCTATCATATAGGCGTTGTATTCGGCGAAGATTTCGCGGCAGGACGCGCCCACTTGCAGAAGGCTGACTGTGAAGTCCTGCGCCTCGTTCATGGCGCCGAACATGTCTTGCAATTGCTGTGGCGCCTTGCCGAGCACATAGTAGCGGCCTGCGTGAACGAAGTAGCCGCCGGGGCCGGTGTTCTCGCACTGGAAATACATCACGTCGCCTTCCTCGATGCGGCGGCCATGTTCGCCTGAGCGGCGGATCATGGTCGGCTGCCCCACAGGCGCGGATGAGCCCAGCATGTAGCCGGTCTCGCTGCCACGCAGTTGGCCGAGGTAAAGGCCATAGGCGAAGACTTCATTGTCAGTCATGCCCGGTTTGATGTGACCCTTGATGTCCGAGAGGATCGAATCCTGCATCTGCGCCGCAGCGCGCATATAACCGATCTCCTCCTCGCTCTTGTTGGCCTTGTGTTCGTCGATGCGGGCTGTGAGGTCGGTGTAGGCCGGATGTCCCAACTCCTCGTTCAGCAATTTGAAGAATCCGGCGAATGCCGGGTTCGGGTTCACCACGGCCAGTTTCTTGTAACCGCGTTTGCGGATCTCTGCTGCGGCGAGCTTCGCGTCATAGGCGCCGTTATTATGGCAGGCGGGGAAGCTGGGCGCCGTCAGGCGCAGGCCAACATTGGGGAAGGCGGCGTCCGCGCCGTCGAGCGTCGAGGCCCCATCGAAATCGCCGTGCATCACGAGCGTAGAAAGGCCCTCGCGCGGGATGATCATGGCCTGCGGATAGGAGCTGGCGACGGCGATGCCGGTCATCCACCGGTAATGGCCCGCCGTCCCGGTAAGGTTGTTCGCCGCCTGGATTATGACTGCGTCCACGTCCGCATCTTTCATCTCCGCGCGAATCAGCGTCCAGCGGCGCTCCAGCTCGGAGCGTGAAATGGGGTTGCGAAGACGCGTATTGATGCCCGACATGACACTCTCCTCCCGCGGCGATGGCCTGATATTCTTGTTCGTCCGTTATACGGACGCTTCGCCACGTTTTCAGCGAACTTCAAATTCATATCCGGGCGAGATATAATTCAAAAATAAAAAATTGCGGCTCTGGGTATAGCTAAACGGTTATGAGAGGCTCTGGGGAATGGACTGGGAAGAGCGTATCGGGCGTCGCCTGACCCTGCGGGATCTCCGTATCCTGCTGGCCGCCGTTGATGCGGGCAGCGTCTCAAAGGCGGCGGCCGCCTTTCGGGTGTCGCAGCCCGCGATCTCCAAGACGATCGCCCAGATCGAGCGCGCCGTCGATGCGCAGCTCGTCAAGCGCAGCTCGCGTGGCGTCGAGCCAACTGAGCAGGGGAGGGCGCTGCTCGACCGTGTCCGCGCCGCTTTCCGGGAGTTGCAGGACGGCGTCAACGCAATGGACGTGCTGTCTCACCCCAAGTCCGGCGAGTTGCGGATCGCGGCCAATCAGGTCGCCCTTTCCAATATCGTCCCCACGATCATCACGCGCCTGTATGCCCGCCACCCTGGCCTGGTCTTCAACGTGTTGCAGGCCCAGACTTCAGCGGACCAGATCCGTATGCTGGAGGAGGAGCGGGCGGAACTGGTGATCGGCAGGATCGCTCAGCCGCTGGCTGCGGACAATTTGCGCTTCGTGGAGCTGTTTCGGGACGATTTCGTCGTGGTCGCCGGCCCTGACAATCGCTGGAAACGCCGCAAGAAGATCGCCCTGAGCGAGCTGGTAGGCGAGCTGTGGACCCTGCCGCCGCCCGAAACGGTCACAGGCCAATCCATGGCGAATATCTTCACGAGGATGGGTCTCGACATGCCGCAGGTGAATGTGGCGGCGTCATCGCTCCAGCTGCATCAAAGGCTTGTGCTGGAGAGCAACTTCCTTACTTTCTTGCCGACCTCGTTGGCGCGTGCGATCCCGGGCGTCTACGTGCTTCCTACGCCGCTTGATCTGGACCCGCAAACGGTCGGCGTCTTGACCTTGAAGTACCGCACCCAGAGTCCTCTGGCTAAACTCTTTATCGACGAAGCGCAGGCTGCGAGCCGGGAGTTCGAGTCTGGTGGCCAGCCAATCTGAGGCTGCGGGCACTTTCGTCCTGCGCCGAGGGCATGCCTTGGGCTATCGATCGGGCCATCGTGATGAATTTTTTTGCCAGAGGGCTCTGCGCGCGCTTCTTCAGCCTGACGATCCCCACCGGCCCCAGCTGGCGCGGCAGAGCGGCGGCCACTTGTCGAAGCGACGAGTATTTCATGAACGACGGCAGGATCGAGGCGGGCATCAGCGCCAGAAAGGGGCCGCGTTCCAGCAGGCCTCGATTGAGCTGGAAGGAGGAGGTCACCACTGCGGCGCGGGGGAGCGCAAGGCCGCTCATGCGAAAGACATCCGCCGCCAGTTGCCCGCTGGTCGTCTCCAGTGAGGGCAAAACCCAAGGCTCGTCCAGCAATTCGGAGAGGTCCACATTGGCCCTTTGGGTCCAGGGATTTTGCCCGCCCCCGACGACCACCTGCTGCTGGTCGAACAGCACTTCCGTGTCGAACTCATCGACATAGGAGACCTCTGAGATTCGGCCTATTGCGAAATCTATTCTGCGCTCGCGTAGGGCGCCATGTTGCTCCGCCGGCGTGTTCAACAAAATCACGTTGACGACGATGTGAGGATGCTCCCGCCGGATGCGTTCGATCATGGCCGGGACAATGCCGATGGTCGAGGCTTCGTTGCTTCCCACTGACAGCGTCCCGCCCGTCGTGTCGGCGAGATGCTCGATTTCCTGCACGCCCATCCGCAACTCGTCAAAGATCGCATGGCTGGCAGCGAGAAGCTGCCGCCCATAGGTCGTGACTTCGACGCCCTGCGGGCTGCGGTCGAGCAGGCGGACTCCTAGCATCAACTCAAGCTCGGCAATTGTTTTCGAAAGCACGGGCTGGGAGACGCCCAGGCGTGGCGCGGCTCTGGACATGCTGCCCACCTGCGCCACGGTCATCAGGTAATGAAGATCCCGCAGCTTCAGGCGCTGGCTGATGCGGTCGTTCCGGTTCATGAGGAGCATCCTGACTATAACCAGCAAGCAATACCACCACCTGAATAATCAGGTATTCCATTATCGCCCGTCTCAATGGGATAAACAACACAGCATGGCGCGCGTTTACAGGCGGCGGGCCAGACGGCGATGTTTTGGCCCCGCATCAAGACGGAGCCAATGGGAGAGGAGTCTGAAATGACGGTCAAGATTACCGACCAGGATCTCGTTCTGACTGGCCCCGGCACGATAGCTGGCAAATTCATGCGCATGTTCTGGCAGCCTGTGGCGAGGTCCGAGGATCTTCCGGCCGGACAGGCGAAGCCCGGACGCATCATGAGTGAGGATTTCACCCTCTACCGCGGCCAGACGGGCGTGGCTCATGCTGTCGGTAACCGCTGCGCCCATCGCCATGTCCAGCTCTCCACCGGCTTCGTGGAGGATGACTGCATCCGCTGCCTTTACCACGGTTGGAAATTCGACGCGGAAGGCGTCTGCGTGGACCTGCCGGGCGGCAATGTGAAGGGCCGAACCAAGCTCATTCGTAGCTACCCAACCGAAGAATATCTTGGGCTGATCTTCGTCTATTTCGGCGAGGGCGAGGCGCCGCCCCTGCCGCGCTATCCCAAGCTTGAGGCCGACGGCGTTCGCGACGTCTCCTATGACCTTTTCCCCTGCAATTACTATTGCTCGCTGGAGAATGACGCCTTCCATCTGCCCTTCACCCATCGCGACATCATGGCGAGCCGGGGCCTGACCGGCATTCCCGACGTCTGGGGCGAGGAGACCGACTGGGGGCTGGCCTGCTACGAAAAATGGCCCTCGCGCGATTATGCGGGCGTGAACCACAAGGGCATGCCGAACGTCGGCTATATTGTCCCGGCTGCGATCATCGCCGCCAAGGGCACCAAGCACGCGCTGCACGCTTCCTGGCGGGTGCCCATCGACGATGAGAACCACGCGCAGATCCGCGTCAATCTGACGACAGTCACAGGCAAGGATGCGGAAGCTTTGCTCGCCTCGCGTCCGGCCGATTTCTACGACCGGTCGCAGATTCCTGTGCTCGGCGAGGCGGTGCTTGCTGGCAAGATCAATTTGCCTGACCTCAAGCACACCCATATCGAGGTCATTCAGGACTATGTCGCGCAGGTCGGCATGGGCGGCGTTGAAATGCGCGCCACCGAGCGTCTGGCCAAGTCCGACGCCACAACCATCATTCTGCGTAACCTCTGGAAGCGTGAGCTTCAGGCCCTCGCGGACGGGCGCCCGCTCAAGAAGTGGGAATTCACGAGCAGCATTCAGGAACCCATCCCGATGATCTGAGGGGCTGGGGGAGCAAAGCGACGTCGGAATAGAAGAGCTTGATCACGGCCGGTCCGATGTTTTGATCCACAATGAAGGGGAGGGTATTGGGATGTTCGAGATCGGAAAACTTCTTGCGCTGGGCCTGTCGGCGCTGGGGCTGACGTGCGCAAGCGCGCAAGCCGGCTATCCAGAACGGCCCATCACCATCGTCGTCCCCTATACGCCTGGCGGCACGGTCGATCTTCTCGCCCGTGCGCTGGGCCGTGAAATGACGAAAGCCTGGGGCTCGCAAATCGTTATCGACAACCGGCCCGGCGCGGGGGGCAGCGCGGGCGCCGAGATCGTCGCCAAGGCGAAGCCCGATGGGTACACCCTGCTCCTGTCTACAAATTCGCCGCTGACCACCAATGCCGCCCTCTATCCCAACCTTGGCTATGATCCGATGAAGGACTTCGCGCCCATCGTGATAGCGGGTGAGAACTCCATGCTGCTGGTGGCGGCCAAAAGCTTTCCGCCCTCAACAGTGGCGGAACTCATCGCCCTGGCCAAACAAAAGCCTGGCGCCTTGTCCGCAGGCACTTCCGGCAATGGCGCGACGACCCATCTGTCGCTCGCCGCCTTCAACAAGCTTGCTGGGGTCGATATCGTGCATGTGCCCTACAAAGGAGGAGTCCCCAGCCTAACCGGCGCCATCTCCGGAGAGGTTCAGGTGACCTTCAGCGACATCGTCCCCGCCATGCCCTTGGTGCGTGACGGACGCCTGAAAGCCCTTGGCTCCACTGGCGCTCGTCGCGCGGGCGTCTCGCCCAACATTCCGACCCTTAGTGAAACTGGGCTGGCGGGTTTCAACATCGTCGCTTCGGTTCCTTTCGTCGCGCCGAAGGGAACGCCCGCCGACATCGTCGCGACCTTGAACAAGGAGACCAACCGGATTCTCAACGATCCTGCGTTTCGTCAGGAGATCATATCGCTGGGTATCGACCCAATTGGCGGCACGCCCGCCGAGGCCGTCGCTTTCCTGCAATCCGAACTCCCGAAATGGAAACAGATCGTCCTTGATGCGAATGTGAAAATTGAATGAGCGGCGCGTCCGATAGCGACAAGACGCAGACTGATCTTCGCGTGTCCGCGCGATCAAATTTTGATGCGCGGGCGCTGCTCGGGGGGCTGATAGCGGTTGCGCTGGGTATCCTCACCATCATGGAGGGACGACGCTATCCTAGCGGTAGTTTGCTACGGATGGGGCCAGGATATTTTCCCCTCCTGCTTGGATCGCTGCTAGCGGGCCTCGGCGCGATCCTATGCGTGACCTCCTTCTTTAGCCGCACCAGTCCGCGGCTCGAGATGATCCTGTGGCGTCCGGTTATCATGATTCCGGCCTCGATCCTGTGTTTCGCTCTGCTCGTGACCCCCTTCGGTCTTGGCCCCGCAGTCTTCGCCCTTGTGTTCGTTGCCCTATTGTCTGAACGCACCTTCAATCCACGCGCAGCGCTCCTCATGGCCGTGGGCATGACAACCTTCGTCTGGATTGTTTTCACGGTGATCCTTGCGATGCCCTATCCATTGCTGACTTGGTGAAACATGGGCCTTCTTGAAAACCTAGCGCTGGGCTTTGGCGAAGCGTTGACGCTCCAAAACCTGTTCTATTGTTTCCTCGGCGTCACCATTGGTAATTTCATGGGCGTCATCCCTGGCGTTGGAGCAGTTGCGGCGGTTTCGATTTTGCTGCCGGTGACTTACTATGTTCCACCGACGGCGGGCCTGATCATGCTGGCGGGTCTCTATTACGGTGCTGTCTATGGCGCGGTGACCGGAGCGATCCTGCTCAACATTCCGCACACGGTGTCCGCCGTCGAATGCCTTGACGGCTATCCAATGGCCCAGAACGGCCGCGCGGGCGTCGCTCTCTTCATGACGACCATCGCATCGCTGTGCGGCAGCCTCGTGGGCGTCGTCATCCTTGCGGTATGCGCGCCCACGGTCGCGGAATTCGCCCTCACCTTCACCTCGATCGAGTATTTCTCCCTTATCGTGCTCGGCATGACGGGCGCCGCCGTTCTTGCTCGTGGCTCGGCGATACGCTCCTTCAGCATGGTCATTCTGGGCATGATCGTGGGCATCGTGGGCACTGACGTGATCTCCGGCCAGCCCCGCTTCACCTTCGGATTTAATCACCTGAGCGACGGGGTCAGTGTCGGGGTCATCGCAATGGGCCTGTTCGGCGTCGCCGAACTCATGGGCTCCGCCGGTCGTCCAAAGCCTGTGCTGCTGGAAAGCAAGACGATTACCTGGCGATCCCTGATGCCGACCGCTGAAGACTGGCGGAGGTCATGGCCCGCCATCTTGCGCGGCGTGGGCGTCGGGTCTTGCCTCGGCCTTTTGCCGGGCGGCGGCGCCGTCCTGGCCTCAATCATGGGCTATACGGTCGAAAAGCAGTTGGCGCGCGATCCCAGCCGCTTCGGCAAAGGCGCTATTGAGGGGGTCGTCGCTCCTGAGGCCGCCGCTAACGCTGCGTGCCAGACATCCTTCGTGCCAACCTTGACACTTGGCATTCCCACAGACCCGATCATGGCAGTGATGCTTGCTGCGCTGATTATGAAAGGAATTGCGCCCGGGCCCTCGCTCATCGCCGAGCATCCGGACATCTTCTGGGGCCTAGTGGCGAGCTTCATCATTGGCAATGTGCTGCTGGTGATCTGGCACATTCCCTTCATCCGCATCTGGGTGCAATTGTTGACCATCCCGTTCCACCTGCTTTATCCAGCGGTGATCGTGATGATCTGCATGGGCGTCTACAGCATCCATTCTTCTGCGACGGACGTCTTGCTGCTGCTGGTCTTCGGCGGGCTGGGGTATGGAATGCGACTGCTCGGCTTTCAGCCTGCGCCGCTTCTGGTCGGCCTTGTGCTCGGCCCGCTGATGGAAGAACACCTGCGACGGTCGCTCATCGTCTCGAGGGGCGACTTTATTGTCTTCTTTGAAAGACCTATAAGCGTTGCGGTGTTAACTGTGTCTTTTCTGGTATTGGTTTTGACATTTCGAAAAAAAAATCTCCCCTCATGAGTTACGTAGGATATGACAACGTCATAAAATCATCTATCCGACCCCCGAAGTCCATCTGCCCATCCACCGCAGTGACTACCTGTCCTGTCAACGCGTTCAGCGCATAATGATGATCGACGTTGCGCTTGCGGCGCATCGATATTGAAGCCAACAGTCCACGTGACCTTTGGGGGCGCATTCGCAATGGCGGCGACCGCATTTATCGGGGCTCTTGTAGGGCATGCCGTTTGATGACTGCGTGAACCTCAGTTGATGGCAGGTGGCTTGGGTGGGCGCGAAAACCCGCTGCGAGAGGTCACTGCACAGCAGGCTTCAAATCAAAGATGGACGATATACTTTTCGCTGATGTTGTGGGTTCGACGCCGTTGGATGATGGGCACCAGGAATTGGTACAAGGCTCAATAATGACCGATTTTCGGCTGGGCATTGGAAAATCTATTACGCACGAACCATAAGCTAACGGCCACATCTTGACGTAAAAAATGCTCCACCAGTCCAACTGATGGAGCATTATGGAACCAACCAAACAGGTCTGCTGCCTAAAAGCTAAGCTTATCTCGGCGGGGGTGGAGAGCGGGGTGATGGTGGCGGCGCAAAATCATCGCGCGGCCTTGGACCTTGATGATCCATGCCGTGTTCATCGTCCCAGCGTGGTCGATCTTGTCCATTACCGGGACGCTGCCAGTGACTCTTTCCACCAATTATGCGGTGTGCGAGTATATGAAAGCGACGCTTCTGCTCATCGGTGAGCATAGACCATAATGGTTGTGCGGCAGTGGCCAGTTTCGTGTCCGCATTGCCCAGCGCAGTCTCCGCCTCTCCACGACGCTGTAGCCCGTCAATTGGATTCAAGGGTCGTCCTGTGCTCCGATTTTTTTCGCGGAGCTCCATCATGACTTTCGCTCTATCGCGAGCCGCTGCTTCCACGGAGGGCCAAAGCCGTTCTTGATCCGCGGTTAGACGCAGGCCTGCGTGAATGGCCGCCAATCTTGCATCGAGAAACGCTGCCCTGTCTTGCGCTGACATGGGGGGGCGCTGCTCGTTAGGACCTTGCTGATCGCGGGGGCCACGCTGCTGAGCTCCAGCATGAATCGTCATGGCGCCAGCAGCACAAATCAAAGCTGCCGCTACGATCCCAAATTTGATACCGGCTTTCATGTCTATTTCCTAAGAATGACCACGACGACCCAACGATATCTAAATGTTATTTTTCGCTCAAATTAAAATTCCTAGATTCAACTGCGAAGTGCAACTTCCTGTAACCTGTTGAGGCGGCTGAGATTGCGATAAGCTCTCGGTTCCCTTGACCTGCCAGTCGAAGAAGCGCGATGACCTATCACCACCTCAGCCGAGAAGAACGTTATCAG
>CAIUWR010000024.1 GCA_903902915.1 uncultured Hyphomicrobiales bacterium
GGTTTGCAGCGCAAGCGATCTGAAGTGAGGCGCGACGCCAGCAACTTCTCTCCCCCTTGTGGGGAGAGATTAGAGAGTGGGGGTCTACGCATATCGGGAGTTGGCGTCTTTCGAACGGCGCCAACGACCAGCATTCGCAGACCCCCACCCCGTCCGCTGGCGCGGCCGACCCTCCCCACAGGGGGGAGGGTTTGCAGCGCTGAGGATCTGAATTGTAGTTGTTTGAAAACACGCCGCGCTGCGGACGATCTGGAGAGACGTGAATGAAAATCTGCCGCTTCGATGACAACCGCCTCGGCCTCGTGCAGGGCGAGTCCGTGCTTGACGTCACCGCCGCGCTCGACGCGCTGCCCGCTTATCGCTATCCGCTGCCGCGCACCGATCAGCTCATCGAAAACCTCGACATGCTGAAGCCGCATATTCTGGAAGCCGCCAAGGGCGCGAAGGCCATTCCCCTGGCGCAGGTGAAGCTGCTCTCGCCCGTCGCCAACCCCGGCAAGATCGTCGCTGCGCCGGTGAACTACAAGGCGCATCTGGAAGAGTCGCGCAACGACGTCGAGATCAACTTCAACCGCAAGGTGATCGAGATCCAGACCATCGGCCTGTTCCTGAAGGCCACGTCCTCCATCGTCGGCGCCTCCGAGGGCGTGGCGGTGAGCATGCCCGAGCGCCGCAACGATCACGAGATCGAGCTGGTCGCCATCATCGGCAAGCCCGCGCGCAACGTGTCGAAGGAAGATGCGCTGGATTATGTCGCCGCCTATTGCATCGGCCTCGACATGACCATTCGCGGGCAGGAGGAGCGCAGCATGCGCAAGTCCCTCGACACGTTCACCGTGCTCGGTCCCTGGATGGTGACGCCCGACGAGGTGGGCGAGCCCAACAGCCAGCAGATGGTGCTGACCGTCAATGACGAGCCCCGGCAGAACGCCAATACCGGCGATCTCATCATGACCGTGCGCGACCTCATTTCCTGGGCCTCGAGCTTCTACACCTTGCAGCCCGGCGACATCCTGATGACCGGCACGCCCGATGGCGTGAACCGCGTCACGCCCGGCGACACGATCAGCGCGACCATCGACAAGATCGGCGCGATGAAGGTGCAAGTGCGCGCTGGCTGAAGACGGCAACGGAAAGCACGGAGCGGGATCATGGCGAAACAGGATCTTCCCTATATCATCATCGGCGGCGGCATCGGCGGGCTCGCCTGCGCGCTGGCGCTGGCCCGCAAGGGCTTCCGCTCCGTGCTGCTGGAACAGGCGGCTGAATTTGGCGAGATCGGCGCGGGCATCCAGCTCGGGCCGAACGTGTTCCGCATGTTCGACAAGCTCGGCGTCACCGACAAGGTGCGCAAGCTCGCGGTCTTCCCCGAATATCTGATGATGCGCGACGCCATCACCGCCGACATCGTGACGCGGATTGATCTCGATGGCGCCTTTCTGGAGCGCTTCGGCAATCCCTACGCCGTGATCCATCGCGCCGATCTGCATCGCGCCATGCAGGAAGCCTGCGAGGAATATCCCGCGTTCATCACCATGAAGACCTCGCAAAAGGTCGTCGACATCGACGACACGGGCGAGCGCGTGGCGGTGCGCACGGAAGCGGGCGAGGCCTATGAAGGCGCGGCCATCATCGGCGCGGACGGGCTGTGGTCCGTCGTGCGCCAGAAGATCGTGGGCGACGGCAAGCCGGTCGTCTCGGGCCATGTGACCTATCGCGCGGTTCTGCCGACCAGCGAAGTTCCCGAGGAGCTGCGCGCCTGGGCCATGATCATCTGGGCGGGCGAGAAGACCCATCTGGTGCAATATCCCATGCGCGGCGGCGAGCTTTATAATCTCGTGGCCGTGTTCCATTCGGACAAGTTCGCAGAAGGCTGGGACAGCTATGGCGATCCCGAAGAGCTGCATCAGCGGTTCGCCAAGACCTGCGAGCCCGTGCGCACCTTGCTCGGCAAGATCGAGAGCTGGCGCATGTGGGTGCTCTGCGACCGTCCGCCCATCCGCGACTGGAGCCGTGGGAACATCACCCTGCTCGGCGACGCCGCCCATCCCATGCTGCAATATCTCGCGCAGGGCGCGAATATGGCGATTGAAGACGCGGTGTGTCTGGCGCGCAAGATCGAGCTCGCCAAGGGCGACAACCCCGCCGCCTTCCTCGCCTATCAGCAGGAGCGTTATCTGCGCACAGCGCGCGTGCAATTGACCGCGAAGCTCTATGGCGAGGCCTACCACGCCTCCAACGCCGCGCGCGATCTGCGCAATGCGGTGCTGGGCGCGCGCAGCCAGAAAGAGGCGATGGACTCCATGGCCTGGCTCTACGATCCCCCGCCCATCGGCGAGTGAAGGAAACCACGATGACTGTTCATGCGTCCAACTCCGACGCGCTCCTGCGCGCGCAGACAGCGGCGACCACGCGCCTGATGGTGATGGAAGGCCTGCTCGATTATTCGGGCCATGTGGCTGTGCGCGCGCCCGGGCGCGACGCTTTCTTCATTCAGTCCGCCATCGAGCCGCGTTCGGACGTATCGCCCGACAGCATGCTGCTCGTCGGCTTCGACGGCGCGGTGATCGAGGGCGAAGGCCGCCCGCCTTTCGAGATTCCGATCCATATCGAGATCTTCAAGGCGCGGCCTGACGTGGAGGCGATCGTCCACTGCCACATGGAGCTGGCCATCTGGTTCACCATGATGGAGGGCGTGCAGCTCGTGCCCATGCGCGCCCGCGCCATCCGCTGGCGCAGCGGCATCCCGATGGACATGGACCCCAGCCACATCAAGACCACGCAGCAGGGCCAGACACTGGCGCGCACGCTTGGCCCCCACCACGCGGCGCTCATGCGCGCCCATGGCATGGTGCTGACGGCGGAATCGCTGCCAGCCCTGCTGGTGGACGCCGTGCATTTCGACGAGAACGCACGCGCGCAGATGCAGGTGATGCAGGCGGGCAAGACGCCGCTGCCCCTCACCGACGCGGAGCTGGAGCAGATCGACCGTCACGAAATGCGCCCGTTCCACGTGGACAAGCTCTGGTCCTATTACGTCTGCAAGGGCGTCAAGCAAAACGCGATTCCCGGCGACTGGGACATCTGAAACAGCGCCCCGAGAGGACAGACCATGCGGACCTTTACAAAACTCGCCTTCACGGCCGCCTTCGCGGCGCTCACCACCCTGCCTGCGCTGGCGCAGGACAAGCTCAAGGTCGCCGTCGGTCAGCGCGGCGTTTGGGAAAACTCGATTTCGGAACTCGGCCAGGACGCGGGCATCTTCAAGAAGCACGGGCTGCAGCTCGAAGTGCTCTACACCCAGGGCGGCGGCGAGACGCAGCAGGCGGTGATTTCCGGTAGCGTGGACATTGGCATTGGCGTCGGCACTTATGGCGTCATGGGCGCCTTCGCCAAGGGCGCGCCGGTGCGCATTCTGGGCGCCTCCATGCGCGGCTATTATGAATTCTGGTATGTGCCTGCCGCCTCGCCCCTCAAGACCATGAAGGACGCTGAAGGCAAGACCATCGCCTATTCGACCACCGGCTCCTCCACGCAGGTGATGGCGCTGGCCCTGTCGAAAATGGCGGGCGTCGCCACCAAGCCCACCGCCACCGGCAGCCCGCCCGCCACTTTCACGCAGGTCATGAGCGGACAGGTGGACATCGGCTGGACCGCGCCGCCGCTCGTGCTCGACGCGCTGGAGAGCGGGCGCATCCGCGTGCTCGCCAAGGGCGACGACGTTCCCGAATTCCGCAACCAGCCCGTCCGCGTGATCCTCGCCAATGCCGGATCGCTTGAGAAAAACGCAGACGCAATGGCCCGCTACATGGCCGCCTATCGCGAGACCATCGAATGGCTCTGGTCAAACCCGGACGCCCTCAAGGCCTATGCCAAATGGGCGGAAGTGTCGGACGCAATCGCCCTGCGCACCCGCGACGAATTCGTGCAGAAAGACCGCGCCAATCCCGACAAGATGGACGGGATCGCCGATATGAACGAGGACGCCGTGAAGCTGAAATTCATTCCCGCGCCCCTCACGAAGGAGCAGCTGTCCACGCTCGTTCAGTTGCAACCAGCCGTAAAATAAGACAAAATTCCGCCTGAAGCCGGGCCGCGAAACAAGCCGCCTGGCTAAGGGTGGAGAAAACATGAAAACGCAACCGGGCCAGGAGCCCGCTCTCTTCTTTCCAGGCCTGCGCCGATTTTACGACCACGCGATCCCGCTTTCGTGGGTGGTGGTGCGCATCGGCGTCGGCTGGAATCTCGCCTATCATGGCTACGGCAAAGCGCTGCGTGGCATGGAGGCGCAGACCAAGGCGCTCGACCTCTCCATGCCTTGGGCGACGGACTACAATTACCTCCTCTCCCATCTGCTGCTCGTGGTGGAAGGCGTCGGCGGGCTCTGCATCATGCTCGGCCTGTTCACCCGGTTTTTCGCGGCGGCCAACGCCATCGAAATGGGCTTCCTGACCTTCGTCATCTATTGGGGCACGGGCTTCAGCTGGCTCAACAGGGGCTACGAATACACGCTGCTGTGGGGCTTGATGTGCTTCGCCATCGCGCTGCGCGGGGGCGGGCCGTGGTCGCTGGACCGGCTGCTGGGCAAGGAACTGTGAAAAAGCGCGGTCGGCGCGCGAAGGCGTTGCCGGCCGCGCAGCTTCGCACTAATGTGTAGAGAACTAAGAACAGCGAGTCACCGTCGGCTGGTCGGGCTGCGGCGGGCTTTTCAATCTACGACAGGAGTTTTCCGCATGAGCGCAGTGGCGACGGCCCTCGAAACAGATGTGAAGCGCTCGTTCAACGAAGTCTGGCTCATCACCATCGGCCACGCCCTGACCCACTGGTATCCGGCGACTTTCTATGTGCTCGCCCCCGTCATCGGCCTCGAACTCGGACTTTCCTATACGCAGATCGCCTCGATCACCGCCGCACAGGCTTTCGCGGGCGCGCTGTCGAACATTCCCGGCGGCATGGTGGTCGATTCCATCGGCCGCAAGGGCCTGCTCATGGCGCTTTCGCTGGCCTGGATCGGCTTTCCCTACATGATCATGGCGGTCACCCACGCCTATTGGATGCTGCTGGCCTGTGCGGTGCTGATCGGCGTCGGCAACACCATCTGGCATCCCACCGCCATCCCCACGCTCGCCAACCGTTTCCCGGACCGCAAAGGCCTCGTGGTGTCGATCCACGGCATGGGCGGCAATATCGGCGATGCGGTGGCGCCCTTTCTGGCGGGCGTGCTGCTCAGCGGCTTCGTGCTGGGCGGGGTCGCCTTCAATTTCAACTTCACCTGGCGGCAGGTGATGATCTTCAACGTCGTGCCCGGCATCGTCATGTCGGCGGCGATCTTCTGGATGCTGGGCAAGCTCCAGATGGACGGCAAGGCGAAGGGGCCGGACAAGGGCATCGGCTTCAAAGGCGTGTTGAAGGGCTTTGGCGGCCTGTTGAAGAACCGCACCATGATGCTGCTGGCGATCAGCTCGTCCTTCCGGTCGATGACGCAAGGCTCGCTGATGGTCTTCGTGCCGCTCTATCTCGCCAACGCCATGGGCTATTCGTCCTGGGCCATCGGCGCAGCCATGATGGGGCTGCAGCTGGCGGGCTTCATCGCGGCGCCCGTCGCGGGCGCCATGTCGGATCGGGTCGGCCCGCGCAGCATCATGATGTCGAGCATGGCTATGACGGCGGTGGTGATCGCGATGATGATCTTCACCGGCGGCACGCCGTTCTTCGTCTTCTTCGTCGCTGTGCTGGGCTTCTTCCTCTTCGCCATCCGCGCGGTCCTGCAAGCCTGGACGCTGGACGCGACCCCAAGGGGCATGGGCGGCTCGGCCATCGGCCTGCTGTTCGGCTTTCAGGCGGTCGGCAATTCCATCGGGTTGATGATCTGCGGCAAGCTGGCCGACAATTTCGGCCTGCTCTCGACCTTCTATTTCATGGCCGGGACCATCGTGCTCGCCAACATGTTCGTCTTCGTCATCGGCAAGCCGGACGATCAGAGCGCCTGACGCTTGATCTTCCGCAATGACGCGATCCGGCAGCCTCCCCAAAAGGGAGGCTGCCTGCTTTGCGAGCCTGCTGGCGCAATGCTAAACTACGCCGGAAATTGATGACAAGGGATGGAGCTCCCCATGGAAAACGCCGCCGCTGAAGCCGTGTCCGCGACCCGCCAGACCTATTACGACACGCTGACGCCCCAGTCGCTGGCGCCCCTGTGGGAAGTGTTGAAGGGTCTGGTGCCGACCGAGCCCAAGAGCAAGTTCGCCCCCCATGTCTGGCAATTCGCCAAGGCGCGGCCCCTGCTGATGGCGGCGGGCGATCTGCTCACCGCCGAAGAGGCCGAGCGCCGGGTGCTGGTGCTGGAAAATCCCGCCATGCCCGGCGGCTCGCGCATCACCGCCACCATGTATGCAGGCCTCCAGCTGATCATGCCCGGCGAGATCGCCCCCGCCCATCGCCACACCGCTTCTGCGCTGCGCATGGTGCTCGAAGGCAACGGCGGCTTCACCGCAGTGGCGGGCGAGAAGACCGAGATGAAGCGCGGCGATTTCATCATCACGCCCAGCATGGGCTGGCACGATCACGGGCAGGAGAATCATGCGCCGGTGATCTGGGTCGATGGGCTTGACCTGCATATGGTCAATTTCTTCGAGGCGGCGTTCATGGACCACATGAACGACAAGAGCCAGATCCTGACCAAGGCCGAGGGCCAGTCGGTCAGCGAATATGGTTCGGGCCTCGGCCCCATGGTCCCCCATTCGCCCTTCGGCCTGACGACGCCGATCTTCAACTATTCCTACGCCCGCAGCCGCCCGGCCCTGATGCAGGTGGCCGCCAACACCCAGCCCGACGCTCATCTGGGCTATGCGCTGCGCTATCTCAATCCGCTGACCGGCGACTGGGCCATGCCCACCATCGCCGCCTGGCTATCCCACCTGCCCAAGGGGCTGGAGACCAAGCCGATCCGCGCCACCGATGGCCAGACCATCGTGGTGCTGGAAGGCGAACTGACGCTCGAACTCGACGGCAAGACCTTCACCGCTGGCGAAAGCGACGTGGTGGGCGTGCCCGCGTGGATCTGGAAAAAGATCCGCGCCTCCAAGGATGCGGTCTATTTCACCTTCTCCGACCGCAGCGCGCAGGAAAAGCTCGGGATCTATCGCGAAGAGCGGCAGTAAGAGCGGCGGCGCCAGCGATCAGCTGGCGCGCCTGAACCTATTCGTTGCGCCCGGCGATCTCCGCCTGCCACGGCGCGACGCGGCGCTCGAAGTAGCCGATCAGCCAGTTGAGGCCAATCGCCAGCAACACGATCACGATCACCGGCACGAACATTGTGGCGGTGTCGAAATTGTTGGCGGAGTTGATGATGATGCCGCCAAGGCCGCCGATGGAGGTGAAGAACTCCGCGACGATCATGGCCACCACCGCGCGGCCCACCGCCAGCCGCAGTCCCGCCATGATATAGGGCAAGGTCGCTGGCAGCACGATGCGGCGCAGGATGGTTGCGGGCGAGGCGACGAAGGACAGGCCAACTTCGATCAGGGTTTTGGGCACCGCCCGCACGCCCAGCCAGGCGTTGATGGTGATGGGGAACACCGCCATCAGAAAGATGATCGCCACCTTCACCATGAAGCCGAGGCCCAGCCACAGGATCAGCAGCGGCACCAGCGCCACCAGCGGCATGGCGAAGCCCGCCGTCACATAGACGCCCAGCGCCGCTTCCAGAAAGGCGAAACGGCCGATGACGAGGCCCAGCGGCACGCCGAAGATGACCGCGAGCCCATAGCCAACCAGAAAGGGTTTGAGGCTGTCGATCAATCCATTCAAGAGCTTGCCGGATTTGATGAGCACGACGAAGGCGTCAAAGATCGCGCTTGGATAGGAGCCGAAGACGGGATTCACATCCCGCCCGAACCATTCCCACAAAGCGAAAAAGGCGAAGACGGAGGCTGCGGTGATCGTCCAGGCGGGCGGGCGAAAGCCCACGCGGTCAGGCGCGGGGCCAAGGTCTTGCGGAGTGGTGTCGGCGCTGACGGTCATGGTCTGATCCTCAAGCCGCGACGGCTGCGCGGCTGTGCAGCGCCTGCCACAGGCGATGGCGCGATTCGGCGAACTGGGGAAGGCTGCGCATGGCCTCCATATCGAGGCGCGGCCGTGGCAGATGGGTGCTCATGATCTGGGAAATTCGCCCCTTTTGCATGATCACGACCCGGTCGGCGAGCAGCACCGCCTCGTCCAGATCATGGGTCACGAAGAGCACGGTCTTGCGGGTGCGGGCCTGAATTTCGATCAGCTCGGCCTGCATGGTCTCGCGGGTCTGGGCGTCCAGCGCGCCAAAGGGCTCGTCCATGAGCAGCACGGAAGGGTCGATGGCCA
Organism: uncultured Hyphomicrobiales bacterium; assembly: GCA_903902915.1. Taxonomy (GTDB): domain Bacteria; phylum Pseudomonadota; class Alphaproteobacteria; order Rhizobiales; family Beijerinckiaceae; genus Terripilifer. The sequence goes on from CAIUWR010000024.1 coordinate 8,359, forward strand.
GCGCGCGGGCGATGCCCACCCGCTGCTGCATGCCGCCCGAGAGCTGATAGGGCCGACGGCTGGCGGATTCGGCGAGGCCCACGAGTTCCAGATAGCGCATCGCCGTGTCGCGCAATTCGCCGCCACGCACGCCCTTTTGCTCAAGACCGAAGGCGACGTTTTCATAGGCGGTGAGCCAGGGCAGAAGCTCGGCGTGCTGGAAGACGATGCCGCGATTGTGGCCGCAGCCGTTGACGACCTCGCCATCGACGAGAATGCGCCCCGCGCTGGCGCGCTCCAGCCCCATCACGATGCGCAACGCCGTGGTCTTGCCGCAGCCCGAGGGGCCGATCAGGGCCACCATCTCGCCATCGGCCACATCGAAGCTCAAGTCCTGCAACGCATGGACCGTCTGCGGAACGCCCGCGACGCGAATGGTGAAACGTTTCGACACCCCCGCCAGACTCACGATGCCCATGCGCCCACCTCTATCCGCCAGAACCCTCTGGAATGACGGCCATCCTTGGCGCGATGGGCGCACAAGTCAACAAAGCTTGGTGGGCGCTTTGCTCAGGAAAGAGGCAGGGGCGGATAAGCGGGAATGGGGGCTAGCGACTTTGCTTCCCGCGCATGCGGCTCAGAAAAGCCTCGACGTCGAAGGCGGCGGGCGGGCCGGACTCTTCGCCCGCGATCAGCGCAACTCCCACTTCAATCCGCCGCGCGCCCTCCATCGTCGCCGCCGCGATGCGGGCCACCAGCGCCTCGTCGGCCAATTCCAGCGGCAGCACGAGGCTGAGGCTGGCGAGCAGGCCGGGCGCCTTGCTGAGGATGGGGGCCGCCACGCCCACCACATCGGCGTCGATCTCGCCGCTGCTGACGCACAGCCCCGCCCGGCGCACCGCCAGAAGCTCCGTGCGGAAGGCGGCCGAGCGCGCTTCGGGCCATTGCTCGACCACCCGGTTGAAGCGGCGCGCGGGCAGATGGGCGAGGATGACTTTCGAGGTGGCGCCCAGGGTCAGCGGCATGGGCCGCCCGCGCTCGTAACTGGAATGGAACGTGGCGCCGGGCGCGGTGGCGTCCGCGATGCACATGACCGTATCGTTGTAGAGCCTGCACAGCAGACCAACGCAAGGCGCGCCCGCTTGCGCCACGACCTCCTGCAAGACCTGCGAGCCCGCCGTCAGCAGGGGATCGGTGAGGCGCAGCAGGCGGTCGAATTCGATGAAGACCGAGCCCAGCCGGTAGCGCGCCTCGCTCGCCATTTCGAGAAAGTTCTCGCCCACCAGATCGCGCACGGTGCGATAGACCGTGCTCTGGGGCACGCCCAGGCGCTCGGCCATCTCGGGCACGGTCCACTCGCTCTGGCTTTGCGAGAACAGGCGCAGGACGGCGGTGTAGCGTTCAAGCCCGGCCATGCCGACTCCATTGAGGAAGGTTCTGCGCAAACTCTATCCCATTCCCGGCTGATGAGCGCAAAGCAATGGAGCCAAACGGCGAAATCAATGCTAGCTTTCCTCCTTGAATGGGCCCGCCAATGTGGCCTGTCAGGGAGGAAGATCATGAGATTCAAGGGTTGGTCCATCATCGCCGCTTGCGTGGCGGGACTGGTGTCGCAGGCCGCCATGGCGGAGGACTTGCTGAAGCTGGCGGTCCCGCAGCGCGGCAACTGGGACACGGGCGTGCCGGATGTCGGCCAGAAGGCGGGCATTTTCGCCAAGCATGGGCTGAAGCTTGAAATTCTCTACACTGCGGGCGCAGGCGAGACGACGCAGGCGGTCATTTCGGGCAGCGTGGACATCGGCCTCGCCACCGGCACCAGCGGCATTCTGGCCGCCTTCGCCAAGGGCGCCCCGGTGCGGCCCTTCTCCAATTCGATGACCGGCGCCGACGACATCTTCTGGTATGTGCCGGCGGCCTCGCCCATCAAGAGCCTGAAGGACGCGGCGGGCAAGACCATGGCCTATTCGTCCAATGGTTCGTCCTCGAATCTGGGCGCGCTGGCGCTGATCCGCCAGTCGGGCGTCGAGATCAAGCCCATCGCCACTGGCGCCGCGCCCTCCACCTACACGCAGGTCATGTCCGGCCAGATCGACATCGGCTGGTCGGCGCCGCCCTATGTGGTGGACGAGGCGCGCACGGGGAAAGTCCGCGTCATCGCCCGCGAGAGCGATCTGGAAGCCTTCCGCAACCAGACCGTGCGCATGAATTTCGCCAATATGACGACGATCACCGACAAGGCCGATCAGCTGAAACGCTTCATCGACGCCTATGAGGAAACCTTGAACTTCATGTACGCCGATCCCGCCGGGCTGAAGATCTATGCGGAATTTGCGGGGATCACGGAGGATCAGGCGAAATACATCCGCGACACTTATTTCCCGAAGAACAACCTGATCCCCCGCCGCATCTCCGGCCTCGACAACGCCATGGCCGACGCTGTGGCGATGAAGTTCATCTCCGCCCCGCTCGACAAGGAGCAGCTGGCGGAGTTCCTGAAGCATTACGTGAAGTGAAGCGAGAGGCGCGCCCGATCAGCGCCGCGTGACGCGCAGTCGGCCGCTGAATGCGGCCGACCCTTTCCCGCAGGGCGCGGGGGATGTTCGCTGGCGATTGGGGAGACGCTTCGCCGTCACGCAGGCTTTACTGATGCGTTGGTCTGCCCGAAGAGAGTCTTGCGGGCTTCCTCCGTCATGCCTTCGTTGCGGATCTTGTCGGCCCATTCATAGGCGCGGATCACCGCAGGGCGCGCCTGCATGGCCTCGAACCAGCGTTTCACATTGGGGAAGTCTTCCAGCTTCTGGCCCTGCCGCTCATGGGGCACGATCCAGGGGTAGCAGGCCATGTCGGCGATGGAATAGTCGCCCGCAATGAAGGCGTGATGCGCCAGCTGCCGGTCGAGCACCCCATAGAGCCGGTTCGTCTCATTGACGTAGCGGTCGATTGCATAGGGGATTTTTTCGGGCGCATATTGCGAAAAGTGATGGTTCTGGCCCAGCATGGGGCCAAGGCCGCCCATCTGCCAGTTCAGCCATTCCAGCGTCCGGACCCGCCCGCGCAGTTCATGCGGCAGGAATTTGCCCGTTTTCTCGGCCAGATAGGTCAGGATCGCGCCAGATTCGAAGACCGATAACGGTGCGCCGCCGTCGGCGGGGTTGAAGTCCACGATGGCGGGCATCCGGTTATTGGGCGCGATTGTCAGGAAATCCGGCTGGAACTGCTCCCCCTTGCCGATATTCACCGGCTTGATCTTGTAGGGGAGGCCGACTTCCTCAAGGAAAATCGTGATCTTGTGGCCATTGGGCGTCGGCCAGTAGTGAAGCTCGATCATGTCTGCGGTCCTTGGGTCGATGTTAGTCGTTATCGCAATATCGAAGTTGCGACCCGAAATTAAAAGCCCTGGATCGCTTCCGTCTGGCCCCACACCCGCTCAAGCTTCTCGAACAGCGTGTCGATGTCGCGCTGGATGGGCGCGAAGGCGCGGTCGAAGGTGACGCCCCGGGCGATCCGGCCCGCCACATCGCTGACCATGGGCGCGGAGGCGGATAGCGGCAGGGCGACCAGTCCCTTGCTCAGCTCCATGGGCGCGCCCACATGGCAGACCGCATCCCCGGCGCAATCGGTGGGCGTTGCGAGGGCTTCGCGCAGGCATTGGGCGTCGGCGAAGGAGGCGTCGTTCAGGATCAGCGGCGTGACGCCGCTCCGGCCCTGTTCGATGCGCCCGACGAGGCCGCAGCGCGACAGTCTGGCGCGGACCTTGCGCGAGAACAGATCGAGGATCGCTTCACGCAGGGGCAGGGGCGTTTGCAGATAGCGGTCGAGTTCGGCCAAAGCCGCGCTCCAGCGCAAGCCAAGGCCGATGTTGAGGCGCGCGGCGCCTTTCGCGCAGAACATGTCTCGCCATTCGGGGGGCATGTCCTGGGCGGCCGCGTCAGCGATGAGATGGGCGGGCGCGGCATGGGTCAGGCGCGCGCTCAGGCATGCGGGCACCAGAACGGCGGCGGAGGAGGCATGTCCGCTGAGAAAGGTGGAGCCGCTGATCAGCACGAGCCGTCCCACCTCGAGATCCCAGCGCAGGCAATCGGGCGCGGTGCGCATCTCGCTGGCGTCGATCAGGGTGATGGCGGCGCGCTCTTGCGCGATGAGGTCCGCGCCTGCCCGGGTGAGGCTCGGCAATCCGCTGCGGCTCTGATCGAGCACATGTAAAAGCAGGGGCGAACTCAAGCTGCGTGCGGCCAGCAAGGCGTCAAAGTTGATTTCGCATGTCTCGCGCGGGCGTCCGTCGGGCTCGCGCAGGGGGATGTCCGTCGTCTCGCCCATATTGTGGGTTTCGGCGCCGCCCGCCGAAATTTCCCGCGCTGGTCCCCCGTGAACGCTCCATGCGATGGCGCGGGCCAGATCACGGGCGCTGGCGATGGACGGCGCGAGGATCACCTGGGTTCCGGGCGGACCAAAGGCGCCAGCGATGCGTCCGCGCAGGCTGTCGAACCAATGAAAGAGAGTGAGATTGGACGCCTCGTCCTGATCCAGCAGTTGCGTCAGGGTGGCGAGGCCCGCCCGATGGGCGTGCTGGCTCGGCGCGGTCGCGTCGGTGCTCGCAAACCAGATTTCATGCGGAGCGGGGCGTAGGGCCGACCCCGATGCGGTGCGGCCGCTCGCAGGATCGGGCCAGATGGCCTCGCCCCCGCCAGAGGCGATCAACAGGTCGAATTGCGCATGCAGATCATCCGGAGCGACCGGCGCCCCTTCAACCACTAGACCGGCGGAACGCGCCAGCAACAGCTCACTCATTGACCACCCTCACGCAACGCTTACGAAGGGAAGTCTGTCGCGTGATGGTAAAGATTGAATTAGCCGGGGTGGTGGCCCCCCTGTCCCGCAGCAGGACGCCACCTTCGCAACAACAAGGCATTGGCCACCACGCTGACCGAAGACAGCGCCATGGCCGCGCCCGCGAAGACGGGGCTCAGAAGGCCCATGGCCGCCAGCGGAACGCCCACCACATTATAGGCGAAGGCCCAGAACAGGCCGCGCCGGATCGTGGCGTAGGTGGCGCGGCTGATGGAGATGGCGTCGGCGATGAGCAGCGGGTCGCCGCGCATGAGCGTAATGGCCGCCGTGTTCAGGGCGACATCCGCCCCCGTGCCCATGGCCATGCCGACATCGGCGGCGGCCAGCGCGGGCGCGTCGTTGACGCCATCCCCGACCATGGCCACCTGCCGCCCCTGCGCGCGCAGCGCCTCGATCTCGGCGGCCTTGCCCGCAGGCGTCACGCCCGCCATGACGCGGGTGACGCCCACCTCGCGCGCCACCACGGCGGCGGTGCGCTCATTGTCTCCGGTGAGCAGAATGGTCTGAATGCCCATAGCCGCCAGATCGGCCACCGCTTCGCGGGCGCCGGCTTTCAGCTGATCGCGCACGGCGATGATCCCCAGCAGGCGCGGCGGGGCGGCGTCGGCCACCCACATGACCGTGCGGCCCTCCGTTTCAAGCGCTTCCGCCCGCGTGGCGAGTTCAGCGAAAGCCACGCCCGCTTCGTCCATCAGCGCGCGATTGCCGATGACGATCCTGCGACCCGCCAGCACGGCTTCCAGCCCCCTGCCGGCGCGGTTGCGGAACTGGTCGAGCTTGTCGGTCACAAGGCCTTGCGCGCGCGTCAGAATCGCATGGGCGAGGGGATGTTCGCTGCCCTGTTGCGCCCCTGCGGCGACGCGCAGCAGCTCCTCTTCGCTGACGCCGCTGGCGGGGAGCATTTCGGTCACGCGGGGCCGACCTTCCGTGATCGTGCCGGTCTTGTCGAGCACCACCGTGTCCAGCGCATGGGCGCGCTCCAGCGCCTCCTGATCGCGGATGAGGATGCCCGCGCGAGCGGCGGCGCCCGTGCCCACCATGAAGGCGGTGGGGGTGGCGAGGCCCAAAGCGCAGGGGCAGGCGATGACCATGACCGAGACGGCGGCCAGCAGGCCCCCGGCGGGGTCGCCCGCAAAGAGCCACCAGCCCAGAAAAGTCAGCGCCGCGATGGCCACGACCACGGGCACGAAGATCGCCGCCACCTTGTCCACCAGCTTTTGAACCGGCGCCTTGTTGGCCTGCGCATGTTCGACGAGGGCGATGATGCGCGCGAGCGTCGATTGCTCGCCCACGGCGGTCGTCTCGACCCGCAGCAGTCCCTCGCCATTGATGGCGCCGCCGGTGACATGGTGGCCGGGGGCTTTTTCCACGGGCAGGCTCTCGCCGGTCAGCAGGCTTTCATCCATCGCGCTGGCGCCGCTGAGGATGCGGCCATCGACGGGCAGGCGCTCGCCGGGGCGCACCACCACGACATCGCCAAGCGCGACAGCCGAAACAGGAACCTCCACCTCGCCCCCGCCGCGCTCCACCCGCGCGGTCTGGGGCCGTAGCGCCATGAGCGAGCGGATCGCGGCCGTGGTGGAGCGTTTGGCGCGGCTCTCCAGCCATTTGCCCAGCAGAACGAGGGCGATGACGATGGAGGCGGCCTCGAAATAAAGATGATGCGCATGGGGCTGGACCATCAGCCACAGGCTGTAGCCATAGGCGACGGACGTGCCCAACGCGACCAGCAGGTCCATGTTGCCAGCTCCCGCGCGCAGGGCCTTGTAGCCCGCCACATAAAAGCGCCAGCCGAAGACGAACTGCACCGGCGTCGCCAGCGCGAATTGCAGCCAGAAGGGCGGCATGACGCCGAACATGGGCAAGGTGAGGGGCAGGGCGAGCGCCAGCGCCGCGATCACCCGCCAGCGTTCATGAACCATGCGCGCCGCATCGGCGGCTGCGATCTGCGCGTCGCGGGCGCTGTCGCCGGTGAGGATTTCCGCCTCATAGCCCGCGTCCTCGACAGCGGCCACGAGATCGGCTGGCCGCAGCACGCCCCGCTGCGCCTCGACTGTGGCCTTTTCGGTGGCGAGATTGACGATGGCCGAGACGACGCCCGGCGCAGCCGCCAGCGCCTTCTCGACGCGGCCCACGCAACTGGCGCAGGTCATGCCGCCGATCTTGAGGTCGAGGGTCTCATGGGGCACGCCATAGCCCGCGTCCTCGATGGCGCTGGCGAGGGCCAGCGGCGTGGCGAGGGCGGGATCATAGGTGATCTGCGCCCGCTCGGCGGCGAGGTTCACCTGCGCGCGGACGCCGGGCAGGGCGCACAACGCCGCCTCGATCCGCCCCGCGCAGGTGGCGCAGGTCATGCCTTCGACGGGGATGGACAGATCCCGAAATGTCGAAGCGCCCGCAGGGGCTTCGCTCAGGGGCTGGTCGGGCGGGGTGACGCTCATGGCGGGCTCCTGATCCCATGTAGGCCCTATTCGCCCGCATCGCCAGAGCGGTGGCCGATCATGTCGCGACAAGCCGCGAAACCGGGCGAGGCTTCGTCGCCTCGCCGCAGTCCCCGTGGCTTCAGCCCCGCACGGCCTTCACGACGCCCATGATCTCGTCGGTCACCTCGTCGGGCGCTTCCAGCGGGGTCAGGTGACGGGCCTTGGCGAGCACGCGCAGGGTCGAGCCTGCGATTCCATCGTGCATCGCCTGCGCCATGGCCGGAGGCGTGGCGTAGTCTTCATCGCCCACGAAGATGCGGGTGGGAACCTTGATTTCGCCAAGGCGTCCGCGCAGGTCGAAATTGCCCAGCATGCGGCAGGTGGCGGCGTAGGCGGCGACGTCGTTCTTCAGGAAGGTCTCCACGCAGGCTTGCGGGATCGCCGGGTTCTGGGTGCGGAAATCATCGCCGAACCAGCGGGTGAGCTGGAAGTCGATCAGCGAGGAAAGGCCCTTCTCCATGGCCGCATTGGCGCGCTGGTCCCAGGCCTTGGGGGCGTCGTCGCCATAGCAGCTTGTGGTGTCGATGAGGGCGAGGCCCGCCGTGCGGGCCGGATGGTTCAGGCCGAAGGCCAAAGCGACGCTGCCGCCCATGGAGGAACCGGCGATCACCGCCTTGTCCCAGCCCAGATGATCGAACAGGTCAGCGAGATCATCGGCGAAAAGCTCCAGCTTATAGGGGCCCGCCGGTTTGTCGGAGGCGCCGTGCCCGCGACAATCCACGGCCAGCGCGCAGACGCCCTGCGCCACGAGCCGCTGCGCCACCAGACGCCAGTAATCCCCGCTCATGGCGAGCGAATGGATCATGGCCACGCGCGCCGTGGCGGAGGGGTCGCCGTGCAGGGCGTAGGCGATGCGGGTTCCGTCGCGGGTCATAAAGGACGAGGTCTGGGCGGTCATGGCGTTTCCGTTCTGGCGCTGCATTGGTCAAGCATATGATGAGGAATTGATAATCGTCCGGCGACCGTTTGTCACCCGCACAGCCCAAGACCTGTGTTGCCAGCGGGTCTTACATCCCCTAGTCAAGGCGTAACCTCCGAACCATCGCCGCAGCTCAGGCTTGCCGGCCCCATGCAGGGATCGCAGATGACCGACCGCGTCCAGAACGCCCCCGCTGATTTCCACGAACAGCTGCGCCGCCTCGAAGAGCGTGGCCTGCTGGTGAAGATTGACCGTCCGATCTGCAAGGACACCGAGCTGCATCCGCTGGTGCGCTGGCAGTTTCAGGGCGGGCTGCACGAATCCGAGCGCCGCGCCTTCATGTTCACCAATGTGCATGGAGTCGACGGGCGCAAATTCGACATGCCCGTGGTCGTGGGCGCGCTGGCCGCCAATCCCGAAATCTACGCCACCGGCATGGGCGTCACCGTCGAGGAGATCGGCGATGTATGGACGCGCGGCATGGACAAGCCGATTCCGCCCGTCCACATCGAGAATCCGCCCTGCCAGGAAGTGGTGATGATGGGCGAGGATCTGACCACGCCCGGCGGCGGGCTCGCGTCCTTGCCCGTGCCGATCTCGACCCCCGGCTTCGACGCCGCCCCCTATTTCACAGCCACCCTCTGCGTCACAAAAGATCCCGAGACCGGCGTGCGCAACATGGGCACCTATCGCGCGGGGCTGAAGGCGCTCGACCGTCTCGGCGTGCGCATGGCCAGCCGCCTGTCGGGCGCGGGCGGCTACCAGCATTGGCTGAAATACAAGGAGCTGGGCCAGCCCATGCCCTGCGCCATCATCATCGGCACATCGCCAGTCGTGATGTTCACCGGCCCGCAGAAGCTGCGGATTGACGAGGACGAAATGGCTGTGGCGGGCGGGCTCGCGGGCTATCCCATCCGCACCTGCAAGGCGCTGACGGTGGATCTGGAGATTCCCGCCGACGCCGAAATCGTGGTGGAAGGCCTGATCGACACCGAGCTTCTGGAGCCCGAAGGCCCGTTCGGCGAAAGCCATGGCCATGTGGCGCTGGAAGGGTTCAATCTGTCCATGAAGGTCACGGCGATCACCCGGCGTCGCGACGCGGTGCTGGTGTCCATCGTGTCCCAGGTCACGCCCAGCGAATCCAGCGTGATGAAGAAAGTGGCCTATGAGCCGCTGTTCCTGAACCATCTGAAGAAAGACCTGAACGTGAAGGGCATCACCCGCGTGGTGATGCATGAGCCGTTGTCGAATCTGCGGCCGGTGATCTTCCTGCAATTCAAGCAGGGCGCGCTGAAGACCGAGGTCTGGCGCGGCTTGCAGGGCGCGGCCAGCTTGCAGGCGCAATGCGGCAAGATCTGCGTGGCGGTGTCCGACGATGTGGACCCGCACAATACGGATGCGGTGTTCTGGTCCATGGCCTATCGCTCGAACCCGGTGGACGACGTCTTCGTCGTGCCCAACCGCGCGGGCGGACATGGGCCGAAGGGCGGCGCGAATTCGACCCTGCTGATCGACGCCACCGCGAAGAATCCGATGCCGCCGCTGGCCCTGCCCACCAAGCCCTATATGCTGAAGGCCAAGGCCATCTGGGAAGAGTTGGGCCTGCCCCGCCTCGCCCCTCAGCCGCCGTGGCATGGCTATGAGCTGGGCGACTGGGCGAAGCTGTGGGACGAATTCGCGCAGAACGCGGTCGAGGGCAAATGGATCGAGAACGGCGAGAACACCTGGAACCGCCGCAAGCCCGACCTCGTGCCGGAGACCCCCGCGCGCAAAGTCGAGACGATCAAGTAAACGACGGGGGGCGAGAAACGCCGGCCATTTCCCCTCTCCACAGGGGAGGGTTTGCAGCGCTGAGGATCTGGAGTGAGGCGCAACGCCAGCAGCTTCTCTCCCCCTTGTGGGGAGAGATTAGAGAGTGGGGGTCTACGCATATCTGGAGTTGGCGCTTCGCAACCGCGCCAACGACCAGCATCACGCGACCCCCACCCCGTCCGCTGGCGCGGCCGACCCTCCCCACAGGGGGGAGGGTTTGCAGCGCAAGCGATCTGAATTATCGAAGCAAACGCTCGCCGCTTTCCCTCCCCCTTGGGGGAACCTCAGCCAAGAGACGCACATATGAGACCCATCGCAGAGGTATTGCTCAAGGCCATCGGCAAGCCCGTCCGTCGCAAGGAGGACGTGCGTCTGATCACCGGCAAGGGCCGGTTCACCGATGATTTCGCCTTCGATGGGCAGACTTACGCCGCCATGGCGCGCTCGCCCCATCCCCATGCGCGCATCGTGGCGATCCACAAGGATAGCGTCCTGGACATGCCGGGCGTGCTGGGCGTGTTCACCGGGCAGGATCTGCTCGACGATGGCCTCAAGCCCATCCCGCACGATCCCCTCCCCAAGACCAAATTCGACATGAAGCTCACGGCGCCCGGCGGCGGTCGCGACGTGTTCATCGGCCCGCATATGCTGCTGCCTGCCGACCGCGCGCGCCATGTGGGCGAGGCGGTGGCCATGGTTGTGGCGCAAACGCAGGCGCAGGCGCAGGACGCGGCAGAGGCCTTGCAAATCGACTACGAGGTGCTGCCCTTCGTGACCGACAGCCGCGAGGCGTCAAGCCCCGGCGCCGTGTCGGTCTGGGACGAGCTGCCCGACAATATCTGCGTCGAGACCTTCTTCGGCGACGAAGAAGCGACCGCCAAGGCCTTCGCAGCGGCCAAGCATATCGTGGAATATGATTTCCACATCGGCCGCGTCACCGGCGTGCCGCTGGAGCCGCGCGCGGCTGTGGCCAATTTCGACAAGGAAACCGGCCGCTACACGCTTTATGCAGGCAGCGGCGGCGCCGTGCGCCAGAAGGCCGAGCTGTCCCATGTGCTGGGGGTCAAGCCCGCCGATCTGCGCGTGCTCTCCTTTGATGTCGGCGGCAATTTCGGCACCCGCAACCGCGTCTTCGTGGAATTTGGCCTCGTGCTCTGGGCGACCGGCAAACTGGGCCGCCCGGTGCGCTACACCGCCACCCGCTCGGAGGCGTTCCTGAGCGATTATCAGGGCCGCGATCTGCGTTCGAAAGTGGCGCTGGCCATGGACGAGAATGGAAAGTTTCTCGGCTTCCGCGCCGACAACCTGAGCAATGTGGGCGCGCGGGCGGTGTCCTTTTCGCCGCTGGGAAAAGGCTCAGGCCTCGTCACCGGCTCCTACGACATTCCCGCCGCCACCTTGCGGGCGCGGGCGGTGTTTTCCAACACCATGCCGACGCAGGCCTATCGCAGCTCCGGTCGCCCGGAAGTGAACTACGCCATGGAGCGGCTGATCGAAATCGCCGCCAGGCGCCTTGGCATGGACAAGATCGAACTGCGCCGCAAGAACCTCGTGACGCCGGACGCCATGCCCTATCGCAACGGCGTCGGCGCCGTCTACGACAGCGGAACCTACGAGACCAACATGGACCGCGCGATGGTCATCGCGGGCTGGGCCGACAAGGAGGCGCGACGCGCCGACGCCAAGGCGCGCGGCAAGCTGCTGGGCGTGGGCCTCGCCAACTATGTGGAATCCTCCATCGGCTCGCCGAAAGAGCGCGCCGAAATCGTGGTGAAGACGGATGGGGCCATGGAGGTCGTGATCGGCACCCAGCCCAGCGGGCAGGGCCATGAGACCAGCTTCGCCCAGGTCGCCGCCGATATGGTGGGCGTGCCGGTGGAGCAGGTGACGATCATCGTGGGCGACACCGACATCGTGTCGGTGGGCGGCGGCTCCCATTCGGGCCGCTCCATGCGCCATGCGGGAACGGTCATCGCCATGGCGGCGGAAGACCTGATCAACAAGGGCCGCGCCATCGCCGCGCTGCATTTCAAGGTCGCTGAGGACAAGGTGGCCTTCGAGGATGGGCAGTTCATCGTCAAGGACACCAATTTCAGCATGGGCGTCTTCGAACTCGCCAAGGTCGCCGCGCAGATGGATCTGCCGGATGCGCTCAAGGGCGGCATGTCGGTGGCGCGCGACAACGAGATGCACGATCCCGTCTTCCCCAATGGAACCGCGATCTGCGAGCTGGAGATTGATCCAGAAACCTGCGAGATGACCATCACCCGCTACACGACCATCGACGACGTGGGCCGCTGCATCAATCCGATGATCGTGCATGGCCAGACCCATGGCGGCATCGTGCAGGGGCTCGGTCAGGCCATCTTCGAGCAATGCTATCTGGAGCCCGGCACCGGCCAGCCCCTGTGCGGCTCCTTCATGGACTATGGCATGCCGCGCGCTGGCGACATGCCCTCCTTCGATGCGGAGATCGCCGAAGTGCTGTCGCCCACCAATCCGCTGGGCATCAAGGCGGGCGGCGAAGGCGGCACCACGCCTGCGCTGGCGACCCTCGTGAACGCCGTGGTCGACGCCCTCTCGCCCTATGGCGTGGAACATATCGACATGCCCGTGACGCCGCTCGCCATTTGGCGCGCCATTCATTCCAAGACCGGAGCCTGATCCATGACGCAGACCGTCAAACTCATCGCCTTCCCCGGCGCGCCCAACCTGCCGATTTTCGTGGCGCAGGAAAAGGGCTGGTTCGCCAAACATGACGTGGAACTCGCCATAACCATGACGCCCTCGTCAGCCTATCAGGCCGAGGCTTTGGCCAAGGGCGAGTTCGACGTCGCGGGCACCGCCTTCGACAATGTGGTGGCCTATACGGAAGGGCAGGGCGCAGTTGCGTTGGCGGAAACGCCCGACTTCTTCGCCTTCATCGGCGCCACCCAGATCGAACTGGCGATCATCGCCCAGCCCGACAATGAAGCGGTGGCTGACCTCGCGGGCAAGTCGCTCGCTCTGGACGCGCCGGGCACCGGCTTCGCCTTCGTGTTCTACCATATGCTGGAAAAGGGCGGCGTCGCGCCGGGCTCTTATGAGCGCGTGGCCGTGGGCGCGACCCCGCAGCGTTGGGAAGCGGTGAAGGCCGGACAGCACGCCGCCACCATGACCATCGAGCCCTTCACCTCCATCGCCGCTGCGCAGGGCTTCAAGGTGCTGGCCAAGAGCACGCAGACCATCAGCGACTATCAAGGCGGCGTCTTCGCCGCGCGCCGCTCGTGGGCCGCGCAGAATCCGCAGGCGGTGAAGGGTTTCATCAAGGCCTATCTCGACGGCCTCGCCTGGACGCTCGACCCCGCCAACCGCGAGGAAGCCTCGCAGATCCTGTTGCGCAACATGCCCGACATCAAGCCGGGCGTGGTCGGCTCGGTGATGAACAGCCTGCTGTCGCCCCGCTCAGGGCTGACTCCATTGGCCGAAGTCACCATCGAGGGCGTCCGCACCGTGCTGGACCTGCGCACCCGCTACGGCAAGCCCGGCGCCGCGCTGACCGACCCGCACAAATATATCGACCTGAGCTATTACAACGACGCCCTGAAGGGCTGAGGGTTGAGCGGAGAGGGAGGCTCCCTCTTCGCCTCGTTGCAGGTCAGCGCATGCCGCCCTCGTGATCGCGTTCGCCGCCGCGCATGCCGCCTTCGCCGCCGCGCATCTCGTGATGGTCCTCATCGCGCCGTCGATCCATATCGTGATGGTCGCGCGGCTCCTCGCGATATTCGCGCCGGTCGTCCTCATGGTATCGGCGACCTTCGTCGCGGAACCGGCGACCCCATTCCCTGCCGCCGCCCCAACCGTAGCCGCGACGCCATTCGTAGCCGCAGATATACCAGCCCGGCCCACGCCAGCCGTCATCATAGAAGCAGAATTCATTGCCGTTCCAGAAGAACTGGGTTTGCTCGATCAGGGATGGCGGTGCGGTTGACGTGCCGCGCGCAGGCGCTGCGGAGGCGCCTAAAGCGCCGGTCGCCGCCAGAACGAATGTGAGTGAGGTGATCTTCAACGCATGCCGCATGGGATCCTCCAAGGCTCAACCAACCCCGGGGATCAATTCGGGGCTGGCTGATTGGTTTCCCTTACGTAAACGTGTGCGCAAGAGGCTCAGACCGGAACCTTGTCGCATTCCACCGTGGTGCGCAACATCAGGCGGCGCTCGGTTGCGGGGAAATCGGTGCGGGCGTGGGAGGAGCAGCGGTTGTCCCACAACAGCAGATCGCCCACCCGCCACTTGTGGGCGTAGACAAATTCCGGCTTCTCCATATGATCGAAGATCGCCGCCAGAATAGGCGCAGCCTCTTCGTCCGCCATGCCCTCGATGCCCACCGTCATCAGCCGGTTCACATAGAGCGCCTTGCGGCCGCTCTGGTCATGGGTGCGCACGATGGGATGCCGCGCCTCGCCGAAAGCCTCGGTGCCCTTGCCGTCGCCCTTCTGCACGGAGCCATAGTTGTAGAAATGCCGGGCGCGCTTACCGTCCACCTTGGCGCGCAGGGCCGGGTCCAGCGTGTCCCAGGCCGCATAGCCGCTCGCAAAGAGCGTATCGCCCCCATGGGAGGGGATCTCGACCGAATAAAGCATGGTCGCCGCATCGGGATTGGCGGAATGGATCATGTCGTGATGGAACATCATCTCGCCATCGGGCAGCGCGCCGATGGGCTCGCCATTCTCGCGGATGTTCGAGATCAGCATGATGTTCGGCAGGATCTTGTCGAAACCCGGCGGGAAATATTTTGGCGGACGGCGCATGTGGCCGATGGGGCCGAAATAGCTGGTGACGCGCAGCAGATCTTCCTGCGAAAGCTTCTGTCCGCGAAACACGATCACCGAATGCTGGAGGAAGGCCGCATTGATGGCCACGATGTCTTCGTCGCCCAGCGGCTGCGTCATGTCGAGCCCCCGCATTTCGGCGCCGATATGGGCGGTCAGTGGCGCGACTTCGAGGCGGCTGGCGGTTGCGGCGGTCATGGGCTTTCCTCCAATTATTGTTGAGATTTTAGCGAATGCGCAGGCGCGCGCAAGGCGCTGTCAAAACACCCCGCCCTCGCGAAGGGCGCCCCAAACAAGGTGCGCCGCCAGCGCCGTCACGAACAATTTCAGGAACAGGCGAAAGCGCTTCTCGCTGGTCCGCGCCAGAGCCTCCTCGCCGAGCCAGTTGCCGACGGCGCCGGTCGCAACCATCGCGACCATGAGGGCCAGATAGGAGCTGATGGCGAAGCCCAGGAAGCCGAAGGCGACCAGTTTGAAGATATGCACGAAGACCATCAACGCGCCCTGCGTGGCCGCATGGTTGCGCCGATCGGGCGCGGCGCTGGCGACGAAAGGGGTGATCAGGGTGCCCGTGGCGCTGACGAACATGCCCAGAAAGGTCGCGGCGAAGCCGAGCACGGCGAAACGGCCGCGCTCCGCGCCCATGCGCCCGAGCTTGGGCATCCAGGTCACGATCAGGATGAAGGCGCCAATGATTCCCAGCAGCCAGTTGGTCGGCAGGGCGACGAAAGACTTGGCGCCCACCGCCGCGCCGACCATGGCGCCGACAATGAAGGGCGGGACCGTCGTGTGCATCACATGGCGCCACATGATGATCGTGCGGGTGACGCCTGAGCCCAGTTGCACCACCGTGTGCACCGGCACCAGAACCGCAGGGGGCATCACCGAGGCCATGAGCGCCAGCAGGATCACCCCGCCCGCCGTGCCGGTGAACACGCCGATGAAGGCGGTGGCGAAGGAGGCGAGGGTGAGCCCGAAAAACATCAACGGACCCATGTCCGGCGTGCCCAGAAAATCCATTTGGTCGTCTCCCCCGTTTTTTATTTTCTATCGCGTTCGCGCATGAGCCATGGAATGGCGCCGAAGACCATCATCAGCGTCGATGAGGCGCCGCAGGTGATGATGAGCGGCCAGACCGTGCCGTCCGCCAGCAATCCATAGGCTTGCGTCGAAAATGCGCCGAACAGGTTTTGCAGACAGACGCCAACGCCGGACGCCGTGCCCGCAAGGCGCGGCTCGATGGCCATGGCGCCCGCCTGCCCATAGGGCAGCGCGATGCCTTGCGAAAAGGTGATGAAGAAGCCCGGCCCGAAGACGGACAACGGCGTCACGACGCCCGCGCCCAGCAG
This sequence comes from uncultured Hyphomicrobiales bacterium, assembly GCA_903902915.1. Lineage (GTDB taxonomy): Bacteria > Pseudomonadota > Alphaproteobacteria > Rhizobiales > Beijerinckiaceae > Terripilifer. The sequence continues at coordinate 24,561 of CAIUWR010000024.1, forward strand.
GACGCAAAGCAGGACAGCCGATGTGAGCGACAGGATCGAGCCCGCGAGCACCATTGTCTCCACGCGCGCCCGCGAACCCATGCGGCTGGAGACGAAATTGCCGGCGAAATAGCCCGCCGGAAAGGCGAAGAACCAAAGGCCGTATTCGGTGGCGGGACGATGCAGCATCTCCGTCATGATGAAGGAGGCCGCCGTCGCAGTCACCATGAAGGCGCCGGTGCTGAAGCCGGTCTGGCAGACATAGGCTGTGAAGCGCAGGTGCGAGAACAGATTGCCATAGCCGCGCAGGAGCCCGATTTGCGGCAGGCCGGAGTTGGAGGCGGGCGGGCGCGTCTCGTAGATCGTGAACCATGCGCCGGTCGCGATGATCGCGCCGCAGACGAGGGAGAAAGCGAAGACCCCGCGCCAGCCGAAGTGATCGACCAGCACGCCGGACGCGATGGGCGCGATCATCGGGCCGAGGGTGTAGAACATGGTGAGATAGGCGAGCACCTTGACCAGCTTGTCCGGCCCATAGGCGTCGCGCGCGATGGCGCGCACCAGGGTCATCCCGCAGCCCGCGCCAATGGCCTGCAACAGACGACCAATCACCAGCGTGACGGCGGAATCTGCGAAGAGGGAGGCCAGGCTGCCCAGGAGGAAGAAGGCGAGGCCGGACAGCAGCACGGGCCTGCGCCCCAGGCGGTCAGCCAGCGAGCCATAGACCAGCGTGGCGCCCGCCATGCCGAACAGCGAGATGCTGAAGGTGAGCTGCGCAAGAGAATCGGAAATATGCAGCCCCGCCTTCACCGCCGGGATCACGGGCATGAAAGCATGCACCGCCAAAGGCCCGATCAGGGCGATGGAGGCGAGCGAAAGTGCGAATGACCGGGTCGGCGCTTGCGACATGCTTCGTCTTGTTCTTGCCCGACCCGGCTGTAAGCCCCGCGCCGATTCCTGAGATATCTAACGTTAAGTAGACCAATGCGGGCGCGCGCGCCACAGGCATGGACGTGACTCTTGCCATCCGCTTGCGTAATAAGGCGGACAGAAGAAACCGTGAGGAGACTCGGATGCCCGTTCGCCGCCTGACCCTGAAGGCCGTCCTGCTGCTCGGCTTGGCCCTGCCAACCGCATCAGCCTTTGCGCAAAGCGCGGACAACCTCTTCGCCAGGAAGACGGTGACGATCTATATCGGCAACACGTCCGGCGGCAGCTATGACCTTTATGGCCGTATGGTGGCGCGGTTCCTTGGCAAGCACCTCCCCGGTCAGCCCAATGTGGTGGCGACCAACATGCCGGGCGCCGGCACTCTGAAGGCGGCGAACTTCATCTATGACGTCGCCCCCAAGGATGGCACCGCCATCGGCATCGTCACCGAGACTCTGGCTCTGGAGCAGGCGGTGGCCAATCCCGCCGTGCAGTTCGACGCCACGAAATTCCTCTGGATGGGCCGCGTCGCCTCCTCGAACAATATCCATTTCCAGTGGCACACCGCCAAGGTGCAGTCGCTTGATGAGGCCATGCGGACGGAAACGCCGGTGGCCGCCGCTGGCGCGGGCAATATTTCCGAAGTGGTGCCGAACCTGCTGAACAAGGTGCTCGGCACCAAATTCAAGGTGATTTCGGGCTATCCCGCTTCCGCCGAATCCATGCTCGCCATGGAGCGCGGCGAGGTCGAAGGCGCCGCCTCATCCTGGGCCGCCGTGAAGACCGGCAAGAAGGCCTGGCTGGCGGAACATAAAATCACGATCATCTTGCAGGACGTGCCCAACCGCAGCGCCGATCTGCCGGACGTGCCGGCCCTTGGCGAGCTGGGCGTCAGCGCCGACGACAAGGCCCTGCTGGGCCTCTACGCCAGCGGCGGCGCCATCGGCCGCGCCTTCATCCTGCCGCCGGGCACAAATCCGGTCGCCGTGAAGGCCTTGCAGACCGGCTTCATGGACATGGTGAAGGATCCCGAGTTCCTCTCCGAAATGGAGAAGGCCTCCATCGACGTCGATCCCTTGGGTCCGGACGAACTGGCGGCGAACATCCGCAAGACGCTGGCCGCCTCGCCGGACGTGATCGCGCGGGCGAAGGCGCTGTTCGGGCGGTGACGCTGACAACCGCCGCGCGTCGGCCGTCCCAACCAGGGTGAGGCCCGGCGCGCGTTTTGCGGGTCGTTGGTGTGATCAGAGCGGCAGGGCCAGCAGTGTGTCGATGCGCGAGCTGTCGCAGACGACGATGCGCGAGGTCAGCGCCACGCCATCTACCGTCCGTCGCCATGTGTCGAGATAGCGGCCCGTGGCGAAGAGATCGGTCTTTCCATCGCGCATGATGCGCAGGACGATGAAGGAGACTTCGCTTTTCACGGCGTCCGCCTCGACCAAAAGAATCGAGGGCTGCCCCAGCACATGGCGATAGGCCTGCCGCTCGTAGATATTGGCGGTGCGCAGGGCCGAGACGCGGTCGCGCACCATGCCCTTGGAATTGAGGAAGATCAGCGAGGCCTCATAACCTTCGCGCATATTCTCGGCGCTGGTGACCCGATAGAGGCAATCATCCGTGAAAAAGTCCGGCCATTCCTCCAGCCGGTCGTCGTCGAGGCAGCGCGCATGGGCGGTCTGCGCCTGAGCGATGGCGAACCAGAGGTCTAGCAAGTCGCTCATGTCAGATCCCCATCTGCGCGCGCCAGGCTTTCCAGAAGCCGCGAATGGAGGCTTCCGTCACGCGGCTTTCGCTGCCTTCGGCCGTCTTGCCGCCCATTTCGATCACCGAGCGCTCATCGGGCGCGCCTGCGGCCCCGCGCTGCACGAAGCCGCCCACGCAGCCATCCTCCATGGAAATATAGCCTGCAGGCCCCACAAGATTCGCCTGCTTGAGCCGCATCATGCGCTCCTCCGGCGTGTCCTCCTCGAAGCCCAGATAAATCCAGTTGAGATCGGTCTGCTCGGGGCCGCGCGGAATCACTTGCCGGATGGCGATGGCGTTCTGAATTTGTTGCACCACCATGGCCGGGAAGACCGAGAGGATCTGCAAGGTGACGCCATCGGGATATTCATCGAAGCCTAGCAGCAGCGAGGGATCGGCGAGTTTGTAATCGCTATCGGAGCGGATCTTCTGCGCGGAATAATCGGCGTTGCCGGTGGGTCCGCGATCAATCGCCGAATAGCTCACATGATGGCCGCCACTTTCATCGACGATGATCGCGCCCTTCTGCGAGAGGCGGTTCAGCTCGAAGGTGGTGAAGAACAGATGCAGGATGCTGGCGTGGTAGGAGTCCTTCACATTCTCGATATAGAGCTTCCAGTTGTTCGGGAGCGCCTGCGTGAAGCGGCCGAGCACCACGGGTTTGCGGTCGCGGAACACGCGGGCGATGCGCGTGGCGATCTCCTCGCCCAGATAATCGGGCAGCGACGGGGCCTCCGCCGCGAACGTGCCGTAGACGAGGCCGCTGATGGTCTCCACCCGCAGCTTGCGCGGGCCGTGCTCGCTGATCTTGAAATCGGGCGACATGCCGCCCTTGCCCTTGACGCCCTTGGCGAAGGCCACGCCCGTGAGGTCGCCCTCCAGATTGTAGGACCATGCGTGGTAGACGCAGGAGAAGCCCTTGGCCGCCTTGCCCTTGTCGTCGAGACAGATCAGCGAGCCGCGATGGGCGCAGCGATTCTCGAAAGCGTGGATCTCGCCGGAAGCGTTGCGCGTGACGACCACGGGCGCGTCGCCCACGAAGGTGGAGCGCCAGTCGCCGGGGTTCGCCACATCGCTTTCAAGACACAGGAAGCTCCAGGACGGGCCCTGAAAAATCCGCGTCTGCTCCTGCGCATAAACATCCTCGCGCTGGAACGCCCAATAGGGCACGCGCGTCAGGCCTTCGGGCCACTGCGATGGCGGCGCTTGCGTTGGACCATTCGAGCCCATGACGTCCCTCTCCAGCTTGTCGCCAGCGGCGCCCGTTGACTGGCTCCACCCGTTGGTCCAACTATCGCGAAGCAACGCCAAGCGCGAGCGAATTTTACGCCTGCGCGGACCAATCGAACCGCTTTGAGGAAACCCCGCCCCATGCAGTCCATCGTCATCCTCGACGACTACCAGAATGTCGCCCTCGGTTTTGGCGATTGGGACAAGCTCGCCGGGCGGGCCTCCATCAAGGTGCTCAACCGCCACATCGCCAATCAGGCCGAATTGACCGCCGAGCTGGCCGACGCCGACATCATCGTGGCGAACCGCGAGCGCACCGTGATCAGCGACGCCTTGCTGGCGACGCTGCCCAGGCTCAAGCTGATCGTGACGTCGGGCATGCGCAACGCCTCCATCGACGTGGCCGCCGCCAATGCGCGCGGCGTCATGGTCTGCGGCACCTCGACGCTGGGCTATCCCACGGCGGAGCTGACCTGGACGCTGATCCTCGCCTATATGCGCCGTCTGCCGCAGGAGGTCGCCTCGCTGGCCGCTGGCGGCTGGCAGACCTCGGTTGGAACCGGCGTGCGCGGCAAGACGCTGGGCGTGATCGGCCTTGGGCGCATCGGCACGGATGTGGCGAAGGTGGGCCTCGCGCTCGGCATGAAGGTCATCGCCTGGTCGCGCAGCCTGACGCCGGAGAAGGCGGCGGCGCAGGGCGTGGACTGCGTGTCGTTGGACGATCTGCTGGCACGCGCCGATGTGGCGACGATCCATCTTCTCTTGAACAAGGACACCCGGGGCTTCATCGGCGCCGACAAGCTCGCCAAGATGAAATCCACCGCGCTGCTGGTCAACACCTCGCGCGCGCAGCTCATCGACACGCCCGCCCTGATCTCGGCCCTGAAGGCCGGGACGCTCGGCGGCGCGGCGCTCGATGTCTATGACCACGAGCCGCTGGCCGCTGACGACCCAATCCGCAGCGCTCCCAACACGCTGTTGACGCCGCATCTGGGCTTCGTGATGGCCGAGAATTATCAGATCACCTTCAGCCAGGGCGTCGAGAACATCCTCGCATGGCTCGACGGCGCGCCCATCCGCGTCATCGAGCCCAACGCGCCTGCGGGACACTGACCCATGACTGACGCCGCCAAGACTGCGCATCCGCCCCTCAACGCCGACGCGCGCGCGCGCATGGAGGCCTTGAACGCGGAGGCGGGCGGGCTTTCGATCTGGCTGCGCACGCAGGCCAACGCCCCCGCCCAGCGCCCGTGGTTCCGCGAGGCGGATGTGGGCGCGGCGGGCGAGATGGCGCAGGGCCGCGTTGGCGCAGGCCAGATGAAGGCGGTGCCCCACCATTGGAAATGGCGGGAGATTTCGCCCTATCTCGACAAGATCGCGCGTATCGCCAGCGAGGCCGACGTGCCGCCGGTGGAATTCGCCGACCGGCAGCAATTCCTGCTCACCAATCCGGGTCTGGGCGGGCGACTGCAAGTGGCCTCGACCATTCGCTGCGCTGTGTCGATCTATAATCCTGGCGATGTGGCGCGCGCCCATCTGCACAGCCCCAACGCCAGCCGCACCATTCTGTCGCATAATGGCGGCTACACCAATGTGGAGGGCGAGCGTTGCGAAGCCACGCGCGGCGACCTCGTCCTCACGCCCAACGGCACATGGCATGACCATGGCAATGACGGCGGCGATCCCATCGTCTGGATCGACACGCTCGATTGGCCGCTGCTCGAACATCTCGACATCATCTGGCTCGACGAAGAGCTGCCCAACGATCTGGGCCGCGACAATATCCGCGCGCAGAAGACCGTCTTCGAGACCGGCCATTCGCGTCGCCTTTATGGCGCGGGCGGCATCGTGCCGCGCTTCGCCTCGCACCAGCGCGGCATCGGCCACGGGCTCTCGCCCTTCATCCATTATCGCGGTGCGGACATCCGCGCGGCGCTCGCCGACATGCGCGGCGAGGCCGGTTGCCCCTATGAGGGGATCGACCTTGCGCTGGTGAACCCGGTGACCGGCGGCTCCCTGTTCCCCACGCTCGGCTATGGCGCCCAGATGATCCGGGCTGGCGAAGAGACCCGCGCCAAGCGCGAGACCTCCAGCACGGTCTATGTGGTGATGGAAGGACGCGGCCAGACCGAAGTTGCGGGCCGCACCTTCGATTGGGAGGAGAACGACATCTTCGTCGTGCCGAACTTCCTCTGGCGCCGCCACAGGGCGACGACCGACGCCGTCCTCTACACGATGAGCGACGCGCCCCTGCTGGAGAAGATCGGCCAGTACCGCGCGCAGGGCTTGGACGCCAAGGGCAAGGTCACGCAGCTGGTGGCGTGAGGGCGCCGACGATCAACGTGAATCACTCCGCCTTCTTGTACGGCCCCAATTCCTTGATCACCGCGTTGAGAAACGACAGGTCGATCGCCTTGTCGACATTCACCTCGCCCTCGATCAGCTTCTCGCCCTTCAGCACCTCAAGATCCGTCTTGAGGCTGGCGACATTCATCGTTCCGTCGGGGTTGCAGGCGGCGAGCGGGAAGTTTCGATAGAATTGCGGGTCTTTGATGGGCGTATATTCGTTGAGGATCTTGATGATGGCTTCGCCCTTTTCGCCCACGAAGCGGCCGTTGGCGTCCAGCGCGTCATTATGATCGCGCACGCCGCGAATGAAGGCCCTCATGAATTTGCGCGCGGTTTCGGGTTTTTGCGTGGCGAAGGCGCCCGAATAGAAGATCACGGCGATCTGGTGATTGGGATAGGCCTCGTCATCGGTCAGCACCCGCGTCGCGAGGCCGCGATTGATGGCCTCCGTCGTCGCGGGCTCGGCGGGGAGGGCGGCGTCCACCGCGCGATTGGTCAGGGCGACCACATGCTGGGGGAAGGCGAGGAAGGTCTGGTCGATGTCGGTGATTTTCAGCCCGGCCTTTTCGAGCATTTTATAAAGCGTGACGCTGGCGGCGGTGCCGGGCGCGCTATTGGCGATCTTCATGCCCTTGAGGTCGGCGAGCGTCTTGTAACGGCCTGATTCGATGAGATCCTTGCGCACGATGAGCGTCTGGCTTGTGCGTCCGGGCGGCGTCGAGACCTTGTCGGCCACGATGCGGATGTCCACGCCTCGCGCCAACGCATTGTAGAGCGCCGCCGAGGCCGCGCCCGCGATGACCTGCAAGTCCCCGCCCGCCATGGAGGTGACCATGCGCGCTGCGGAATCGAAGGCGACGAACTGGACGTCCAGCCCCTCCTCGCGGAAATAGCCTTTCTTGTCGGCCACATAGAGGCCGATGTCCGTGGCGGTTTGCGTATTGCCGACGACGACCTTCTCCTGCGCGCGGGCGGGAGCAAGGGTGAGCGCGCCAAGCAGGGCGACGGCGATCAAGCCTTTGAAGGGCGACATGTTTCCTCCGATATCTCGCGCGTTGGGCGCGTTCGATATCAGGCTAGCATGTCTTGACGCTGCGGGTCATCAGCTTCTCGTCAGCCCTAATCCAGCATCGCCCGTTCGCGCATGGCCTCGTCCTGCTCGGCCGCCTGCGCCGCCAGCCGCACGGGCGTGTTGGCGGCGCCGAAGAGATCGTAGTTGCGGCGCTGCACCACTTCGAAGAAGAAGCGCTGGTCGAACATGCGGGTATAGATGTGGAAGAATTCGCCGCCCTTGTGGCGGTCGTAGAGAATGTCGAGGTCGCGCATGCGCTCGATCAGCTCCGGCTCCAGATCATAGCGCGCCGACAGGTCCGCATAATAATTGTCGGGAATGTCGAGGAATTGCACGCCATTGGCGCGGGCCTGCTCGACGAAGGCGAAGAGATCGTCCGTCGACAGCGCGATCTGCTGCACCCCGCCGCCGCCGAAATTCTCCAGAAAGCGCGACACTGCGGTCGAGCCGCCGTCGGCGATGTTCAGGGGAATGCGCACCGAACCGTCGGTGGAGCGCACCACGCGGCTGAAGAAGGCGCCATAGGGATCGGCCAGCTCCACCTGCGGCTCCTCCGTAAAGCCCAGCACCGCCTTGTAGAAGGTGACCCAGGACAGAAGTTCCGAGCGGCGGACCATGTTGTTGAGATGGTCCACCCGGTTCAGCGGACCGGCATGGTCGGGGGCGTCAAGGAAGAGGAAGTCCTTGTCCCATGAGCTGCGCTCGGAATCCTTCATGAAATAGAGCATGGAGTTCTCCACCCCCGCCACGGCGGGGATCGAGGCTTCGCCCGGGCCGATGCGGCCCAGATAGGTCGGGGCGCCCAAAGCATTGGCGCGCTCGATGGCGCGGGCGGGATCATTCAGCCGCAGGGCCAGCGCGCAAACGCTGGTGCCATGCACCAGATAGAACGAATGGGCGAACCCATCCTGCTCGCGGTTGACGACGATGTTGATGTCGTTCTGCCGGAACAGGTCCACATCCTTCGAGCGATGGCGCGCCACCCGGCGGAAGCCGAGACCCTCCAGCTCCGCGACGAGGCGCGGCGACTGGGATGCGCCGGTGGCGAATTCGATGAACTCCACGCCGGTGACCTTTGTGGGGGCGGGCAGGGGGCGGCTGATGGCCAGGGCCGGAGCCTTGGCCGCAGCGCGGCGTTGGTTCAGCTCCTCGCCGCAGACCTCAAGAGCGCGCATGCCGTCGCGCGCGATGGCGGGGGCGGGGGCGCCGCGAAACTGGTCGTTGAAAATTTCGAGCGAAATCGGGCCGTTGTAGCCCGTGCCGATGGCCAATTCGAGAAAATCCACCACAGGCCAGTCGCCCTGGCCGGGGAAGCAGCGGTGATGGCGCGACAGGGAAATCACATCCATCAGGATGCCTGGCGCATCGGCCACCTGCACCAGCGCGATCTTGTCGCCGGGAATCTCGGCCATGGGGGCGATGGGGTTCTTGCGGGCGAAGGTGTGGAAGCTGTCCAGCACCACGCCGAGGTTCGGTCGGTCGGCGCGGCGCACGATGTCCCAGGCCTGCATCCAGTCATGCACATGCCGCCCCCAGGCCAGAGCCTCGAAGCCGATGCGGAAGCCCCGCTGCGCCGCTTGATCCGCCAATTCGGCGAGATCGGCGATGGAGCGCTCGGGATCGCCCAGGGATTCTTCGGAAACGTTGGAGCAGATGCACAGGAGCTTGGTGCCAAGCTCCTCCATCAGGTCGAATTTGCGCTGGGCGCGGTCGAAATTGCGGGCGCGCATGGGCTCGGGCATGCCCTCGAAATCGCGCATGGGTTGCAGCGCGATGATTTCGAGGCCCAGATCCTGCGCCATTTCGCGCACCTCGCGCGGCTTGCCGCTGAAGAAGGTGAGATCGTTCTCGAAAATCTCGATGGTGCGGAAGCCCGCGCGGGCGGCGGCCGCCAGCTTCACCTCAAGCGTGCCACCCATGCAGACCGTGGCGATGGACCATCTCAGCATTGGGGGCGTCCTTTCGAGTGCATGCGCCACAAATAACCCGCGTCGCAAGGTCCAGCAAGGCGCGCCTGCGGGCCAATCCATATTTGGTGTGGGTCCGCCCCTTGCCGATGCGGCTTTGCGGGCAATGTTTCCAAAGGGTTCGGTAGCAATGGAGCAATCCAATGAGCGTTTTTGGTTCAATCATGGGCAAGATCTTCGGCGGCAGCGCCCATACGCCGCCGGTGGGAACACCTGCCGGGGTCGCCGGGCAGACCACGACCGCCTCCACAGGCGCACAGCCGGGCGCCACGCCCACCGTGGATGTGGAGGCCGTCTTGATCGGCCTCGCCAGCAAGGGAGGCGAATCGCTGAACTGGCGCGGCTCCATCGTCGATCTCATGAAGCTGCTCAACCTCGACAGCAGTCTGGCCGCCCGCAAGGAGCTGGCGAAAGAGCTGAAATATCCCGGCGACATGAATGACAGCGCGGCCATGAACATGTGGTTGCACAAGCAAGTCATGCAACAGCTCGCGGCCAACGGCGGAAAGGTGCCCCAAGACCTCAAAAGCTGAGTCGGTGGCGCGCTGGCGCGGGGTGGTTTATAGCCGCGCCAGCACGTCATAGCCGGAGATCGCCATGAGCCACCCCGACCGCTTCCTCCTCGCCGGGGTCATGGGCTGGCCGATCATGCATTCGCGCTCGCCCAGGCTGCACAACTACTGGCTCTCCCATTACGGCCTCACCGGCGCCTATCTGCCGCTTGCGATCCAGGCGCAGGGGCTTGAAGCGGCCCTGCGGGCGCTGCCTGCGCTGGGCTTCTCGGGCTGCAACCTCACCATCCCCCATAAGGAGGCGGCGCTGCGCATCGTCGACGAGGCCAGCCCGCTGGCGCGGCGCATCGGCGCGGTGAATTGCGTGGTGGTGCGCCCGGACGGATCGCTGGAAGGCCGCAACTACGACGCCTTCGGCTTCACCGCGAGCCTGCGCGAGCGCGCGCCCGAGCTGCGCTTTGACGCCGGACCTGCGGTGGTGATGGGGGCTGGCGGCGCCTCGCGGGCCATCCTCGCCGGGCTCATGGACGAGGGCGCCCCGGAAATCTTGCTGATCAACCGCAGCCGGGGCCGCGCGGAGGCCTTGGCGGCGGAGTTCGGGGGGCCGATCCGCACCGTACCATGGGAGGCGCGGGCGCAGGCGCTGGAGGGCGCGGCGATCCTCGTCAACACCACCAGCCAGGGCATGGTGGGGGAGGCGCCGCTCGATCTGCCGCTGGACGCGCTGCCGGTGCGCGCGCTGGTGATGGACATCGTTTATGCGCCTCTGGAGACGCCGCTGCTGGCTGGCGCGCGCGCGCGGGGCAACCGCGCGGTCGATGGGCTCGGCATGCTGCTGCATCAGGCGCGCCCGGCCTTCGAAGCGTGGTTCGGCATTGATCCGGTGGTGACGCCGGAGCTGCGCGCTTTGATCGAGGCGACGCTTTAGGGGGCCGGAGGGGCGACGTCCTGTCGTGAGTGGTTCCTGAGTTGGGGGCGACGAGGACGTCGTCCCTTCCGTCAAGCCGCGTAAGTCGCGGGCGATGGCCGCGCATGGTGATCGGCGAGCATCTTGCCGCTCATCGCGTCCAGCTCCTTCAGCTCGACTTCATAGCCCCACAGGTCCGCGACATATTGCAGAACCTTGCGCGATTCCCCCGTCGCCAGAAGCCTGCCGTCGACCACGCGATGTTCAAGGATGAGGCGACGGTCGCCCAGCAGATCCACCGCCGCCACCTCGATGATCGCGTCGGTGTAAGAAATATCATAGCGCTTCGCTAGCGCGCGCCTGATCTCGCGATAGCCGCGCTCGTCATGAATCGACTTCACCAATAGATCGCTGCGTTTGGGATTATCCTCGATGGCGAACATGCGCATGTCGCGCATCAGGCGCGGCGACAGATATTGCGCGATGAAACTGTCGTCGCGATAATTCGCCCATATGTCGCGCAGCGCGCCCATGGCGTCGCCGCAGCCTGCGATGTCGGGCGCCCAGATGCGGTCCTCCGCAGTCGGCTTCAGGCAGATGCGCTCGATATCTTGCATCATGGAAAAGCCCAGCGCATAGGGGTTGAAACCCTGATAGGCCGGATGATCGAAGCCCGGCTGCGCCACCACATTGGTGTGCGATGTCAGGAATTCGAAAAAGGCGCCGTCGTCGATCAGGCCCTTTTCGTGCAGGCGATGCAGGATTTTATAATGCACATAGGTCGCCGTGCCTTCGTTCATCACTTTCGTCATGCGCTGGGGATAAAGATATTGGCCCACCAGCCGCACGATGCGGATCACCTCGCGCTGCCATGACGCGAGCCTTGGCGCATTGCGCTCCAGAAAGAACAGCACGTTTTCTTCCGGCAAGCCGAGGCGCTGGTTAAGCGCGTTGCGTTGCAGATCGGTCAGCGTCGCCTTGCCGGGCGTGGTCGGCAGCGTGCTCCACAGCTCGTTATACATCTGCGCTTCATAGTCGCGCCGCTCCTTCTGGCGCGCCTCTTCATCGCGCAAATCCGTGCTGCGCCTCTTGCCCGAGCGATGCACGCCGTGCGGCTGCAGGGCGTGGGCGGCGTCCACCAGCCGCTCCACCGCGCTCTCGCCATAGCGCTCCTCGCATTGCGCGATGAAGCTTTTTGCAAATTTCAGATAATCGAGGATCGAGGCCGCGTCGGTGAAATCGCGGAAGGTCTGGTTGTTCTTGAAGAAATGATTATGGCCAAAGGCGGCGTGCGCGATGACGAGCGTCTGCATCGTCGCCGAATTGCCTTCCATGATATAGGAAATGCAGGGGCTCGAATTGATGACGATCTCGTAAGCAAGCCCCATGAGGCCCTTGCGATACATCATCTCGTGTTGCGTATAATGTTTGCCGAAGGACCAGTGGTGATAAAAGATCGGCATGCCCGTCGCCGCATAGGCGTCGAGCATCTGTTCGGCGGTGATCACCTCGATCTGGTTGGGGTAGACGTCAAGCCCCAGCTCGCCAAGTGCGATGTCCGACACCGCGTCATGGATGCGCTGGACCGTGTCATAGGACCATTCGGCCCCGCGATAGAGCAATGCGCTCAAACCGTCCTCCTGCGCACATCTTCGTTGCGGCTGAACAATTCGCGGAAGATGGGATAGATGTCTTCGCGATGGGTGACGGAGCGTTGCGACAGATTGGGTTCGTCGATGCCCTCATAGGCGCGCCACAGGCTGGAGGGCGTCGAACCATGGCCCGGCTCGTTGACTTCGAGATAGGCGTAATACTGGCACTTCTCCAGCACGACGCCTGAGAGCAGGCCCGTCACTTCCAGATTGTCGCGCGGATCATTGTCGCCGTCGGAGGCTTGCGCGGCATAGATGTTCCACTGGTCGGCGGGATAGCGCTCGCCGACCACGCGCAACATCTCGTGCAACACGCTTGAGACCTTCGTGCCGCCGCTCTCGGTGCCGTGGAAGAAAGTCTGTTCGTCCACCTCCCTGGCTTCGTCCGTATGGCGGATGAAGACGAGTTCGACCTTCTTGTAGCGCTTCTTCAGGAAGACGTAGAGCAACATGTAAAAACGCTTCGCCAGATCTTTCATATGTTCCGTCATGGAGGCGGAGACATCCATGAGGCAGAACATCACCGCTTGCGCCATGGGCTTTGGCTGCGGTTCGAAGCGGCGATAGCGGATGTCGATGGGGTCGATCCAGGCGATGGCTTTCGAGCGGCGCTGCAATTGATCGCGCAGCTGACGCAGCTCCGCCATTTCGTCGTCATCGGCGCCTGCGGCCTGCGCCTCCGTGATCGCCTGTTCCGCCTCCGCCACATCGGCGGGGCGGGGGCGTCGCAGCGCGATGCGGCGCGAAAGCGAATTGCGCATGGTGCGGCCAAGCGCGAGATTGGAGGGTGAGCCTGTGGAGGCATAGCCCGCGCGCCGCAGCCCCTCGCTCTCCACGCTCGTCACCCGGCGCCGTTCAAGGTCGGGCAGTTCGAGATCTTCAAGGAAGAACTCCAGAAACTCCTCGGCGGAAAGCGCGATCTGATAGCTGTCTTCGCTCTTGCCTTGTCCGGCTTGCGAGCCGCCGCCGCCTGCGCCCCCTTGTGGACGTGGAAGACGGTCGCCTTCCACGAACTCCTTGTTGCCGGGAAACACCGGATTGTGCAGACCCTCTTGCCCCAAATGAAACGAGGGCTCGTCAATGCCATTGCCGGGGATCACCACGACGCCCGCCTCGTCGATGTCGCGGATGCTGCGCGAGGCGCTGGCCTGCCGCACGGCTTCGCGCACGATCCTGCGCGCCCTGCGCAAGAAGCGCTGCCGGTTTGGCAGGTTCTTCCCGCCTGGGTTCAGCCGCCGGTCGATGATGTGCATTCAATGGCTCCAGTCTCAGGCGGACTGCTTCACGCGCATATACCATTCAACGAGGCGTCGAACCTGCCGTTCCGTATAACCGCGCGCCATCATGCGCTCGACGAAATCCGCGTGTTTCTTCTCGGTCTCGCTGTCGCGCTTGGAACCGAAGCTGATGACGGGCAACAGATCCTCCACTTGCGAGAACATGCGCTTCTCGATCACCTCGCGGATTTTCTCATAGCTTGTCCATGAGGGATTCTTGCCATTGTTGTTGGCGCGCGCCCGCAGGCAGAACTTGACCACCTCATTGCGGAAGTCCTTTGGATTGGCGATGCCCGCCGCCTTCTCCACCTTGGTCAGTTCCTGATTGAGCAGGTCGCGGTCCAGCAACTGGCCGGTGTCCTGATCCTTGAAATCGAAATCCTCGATCCAGGCGTCCGCATAGTTCACATAGCGGTCGAACAGATTCTGCCCATAGTCGTGGTAGGATTCCAGATAGGCTTTTTGAATCTCATGGCCGATGAATTCCGCATAGCGCGGCGCAAGCTCGGCCTTGATGAACTCGATATAACGCTTCTCAAGCTCAGGCCCCACCTGATCGCGCCGGATCGCCTGTTCCAGAATATACATGAGATGCACGGGATCGGCGGCCAGCTCCGTGGGGTCGAAGTTGAATGTGGAGGCCAGCACCTTGAAGGCGAAGCGCGTGGACGTGCCGTCCATGCCTTCGTCTTGTCCGGCGGCGTCTTTATATTCTTGCAGGCTCTTGGCCTTCGGGTCGGTCTCGCGCAGGCTCTCGCCGTCATAGACGCGCATCTTGGAATAGATGCTGGAATTCTCGTGCTCGCGCAGGCGCGTCATCACCGAGAACCGCGCCAGCATTTCGAGCGTGGCGGGGGCGCAGGGGGCGCTGGCGAGTTCGGAGCCGTGGATTAGTTTTTCATAGATCTTCTGCTCCTCCGACACGCGCAGGCAATAGGGCACCTTGATGAGATAGATGCGGTCGATGAAAGCCTCGTTGTTTTTATTCGTCTTGAAGCTGTTCCACTCCGCCTCGTTGGAATGGGCGAGGATGACGCCGGTGAAGGGAATGGCGCCTATGTTTTCCGTGCCGATATAATTGCCCTCCTGCGTCGCGGTCAGCAGGGGATGCAGCATCTTGATCGGCGCCTTGAACATTTCGACGAATTCGAGAATGCCCTGATTGGCGCGGTTGAGCCCGCCCGAATAGCTGTAGGCGTCGGGATCATGCTGGGCGAGGTTTTCCAGCTTGCGGATGTCCACCTTGCCGACGAGCGAGGAAATGTCCTGATTGTTTTCATCGCCCGGCTCCGTCTTGGCGATGGCGATCTGGCGCAGGCGCGAGGGCATCAGCTTCACCACGCTGAATTTCGACAGGTCGCCGCCAGCTTCATCGAGGCGCTTCAGGCACCAGGGGCTCATCAGGCCCGTCAGTTTGCGCAAGGGAATGTTGAAGCGCGTCTCCAGTTCTTCGCCCATGGTCACGGGATCGAAGAGGCAGAGCGGACTTTCGAAGACCGGGCTTATGTGGCCACCCGCCTTCAAGGCGTAGATCGGCTGTTGCTCCATCAGCTGCTTCAACCGCTCAGCCAGCGATGATTTGCCGCCGCCCACGGGGCCGAGCAGATAAAGGATCTGCTTGCGTTCTTCGAGCCCCTGCGCGGCATGGCGGAAATAGGAGACGATGCGCTCCACCGTATCTTCCATCCCGTAGAATTCCTTGAAGGCGGGATAGATGCGGATGGTGCGGTTCATGAAGATGCGGCCAAGGCGGGAGTCCTGAGCGGTGTTGATCCGCACCGGTTCGCCAATGGCGTGCAGCAGGCGCTCGGCGGCGCTTGCATAAAAGTTCGGGTCTGTCTTGCAGCCCTCAAGAAAATCCGCGATCGACATTTCCGCGTCGCGGCGCGTCTCGTAAGTGCTCGAGTAGCGGGACAGAAGATCGGTAGCGAGCGCCATGTCTGCTCCTGGTGCATCGAATGAGCGAGTTTCCTCGCTCTGTTTCATCGACCGTAGGCATCCGGCGCCTGGGGTTGCGACAGCTGCGGTACGGCTCCGCTTGGACAACGCCCTCAATGTCTCAAGGTTGCGCGATTCCATCGTTTCGACCAGCCCCAAAAGCCACGGGGCGCGTCGCGCGCAACGATGTGCGGCCACCAAATGGCCTTTCGCCATGGTTCTGGCACTCACGATCGCAGAGTGCTGTCGGATCAGGCAAGCTCAAGCTTCGGCGGGGTGCGGACGACCGACGATTTTTCAATTTTCAGTGATCAGATGGCGCGCGCGGGGCGCTTTATCAACATGGGAATCGTTTGTTTTGTTAGATTCGGCTGCGCAGATTCGCCCATTGCAGCACCTGCGTTGCGACGCTGTAGGCTGTCGTCAGCGAGGTCTTTGGATTATCGTGCGCAGCGCAGCCTTCGATTTTCAGCGCGATGTCCGCGCAGGCCGAGGTCACGCGAATTTCATGCACATTGCCGGTCGCTGCAGGGTCCGCCACCAGCTTGACCATGGTCGCCTCAAACCCGGCCCCCGCCAGCGCAAGGGTTGCGGCCACATTGGCGTTCTGCGGATAGTCGATGGCGGCGCCGCGAGCGGTGCCTTGATAAAACACCGTCGCTTGCGTCAAGGCGTCGAGATCCAGCAGCGCTTCGGCTTTTGTTCCGCGCCAGGCGCGCGGCGGCTTGCGCGACGTATAAGTCACGGCGTCAAGGCCAGACAGTTTCGCCGCCGCCAGAATATCCAGACCGCCGATGGCGCCATTGGAGAGGAGCAGCTCCCCGCCGTTGGCGGAAGCGGCCAGAAGAGCGGCGTACAAGGCCTCATCCGCAAGCGCGCCGACGGAGGTGACAAGGAGGTCAGCGCCAGCGCGCAAAATTTTTGCCCCGCAGTCGCGCAGGGCCTCGTGGCCAGCCGCTTCGATGACGAGCAGGGGACGCGCGTCAAGCAGGGCTTCAACGCTGCTTACGACCTCGCGCGCTCTGGCCAGCTGCGGCCCGGCGCGCTCCAGCATGGCGGCCGCGCGCGTCAGGCCGTTTTCCCGCGCAAGACAGATGATGGCGTCCAGCGGCCCGCCCAATTCGCGCGCGACGCTTTCAAGGGCGACGGAGGCGATGGCGCCATAGCCGATGACGCCGACCTTCAGCGTCACTTCGCGCCTCCCGCTGCGCCTGCGGGCGGACCGCCGAAGGCTGTCGCATAGGGGCCGATGGCGGTCATGTCGACTTCAATGAGATGCGGACCGGGCGCGGCCATGGCGGCGTCGAAGGCGGTTGCGAAAGTGTTGATGTCGGCGACGCGGGTATGCGGAAGGCCCATGCTCTGCGCCAGCAGGCCGAAGTCGGGCGTATGCAGTTTGCAGTAGGCGCGACGGCCTTGATATTGCGCATCCTGAATATTCGCGATCACGCCATAGGCGCGGTCATTCATCAACACATAGACGATCTCGCAGGCGTTCTCGACGACGGTCGCCAGTTCGCCGATGTTCATGATGGCGCCGCCATCGCCCAGCAGCGACACCGTCTTTGCGCGCGATGCGAAGGAGGCGCCGATCGCCATGCTGATCCCCATGCCGATGCCGCCGCCGAGCGCATGCACGCCCAGATGGGGCGCCGCCAGCTTCACGTAGCGATTGCCGAAGGTGGAGTTGCCAATCGTCACATCGCGCACCCAGGGATGCGCCCCGTCATGCACCACGCGGCTCAGATGGTCGGCGAGGACGTCATAGGGGCCAAGGCCCTTCCCCAGCGCTTGCTCGCCCCGCAGCCGCGCTGCGCCCCAGTCGGCGGCGAATTGCTCGTCCACTGCGAGCTTCTCGGGCAGAAGGCGCAGCAAGGCGTCGAGGGCCAGTTGCGCGTCGGCATGGATGAATTCATTCACCGCGATGTTGCGGCCGCCCTGACTGGCGTCGGCGTCAATCTGAATCGTCGTGGCGGGCAGACGCATCTCATTGTTGCGCGTCTCGTTGCCGCGCAGGCGCGAGCCCACAATGATCATCAGATCCGCGCGGTCATAAAGAGCTTGCGTGTCGGGCGTCATGTTGTACGCGCCCAGGGTGCGGGGATGGTCTTCGGGCACGGTGGCGCGGCCATTGGTGCTCGTCACCGCGCAAAAGCCCCGTTCGACAAGTTGCGTCGCTTCGGAGGCGGCGAGCCGCGCGCCGCCGCCCAGCAGAATGACAGGGCGCTTCGCCGCCCGCACCGCCGCCGCCAGCGCCGCGATCTGCTCCGGCTGCGGCGCCATCACGGCGAGGGCGGGGCGCGGATAATGGCTCTGGATGGCGACCGGGCCGCGCTGCACATCCACTGGAATTTCGAGGCTGACCGGCCCGGAGGGCGCCGACAGCGCGGCGGAGACGGCGGCTTGCAGGGTGGGTATGGTGGCGCGCGGCTCCCAGATGCGGAAATAGGCTTTGGAGACGGCTTTCAGCATCTCGGGCTGTTTGGGCACGTCATGGATCGCCGCGCGGTCGCGGTCCATGAAGACCGTGTCGATTTGCGTCGTGATATGGAGCACAGGCGAGCCGGCCGTCAGCGCCTCCACCTGCGCGCCGGCTGCGTTGCCCGCCGCCGTGCCGGTGCTCGTCACGACCACCCCCAATCCCTTCGTTACGCGGGCGAAGGCGTCGGCCATGTTCATGGCGCCAGCCTCGCCGCGCGCGGGCACGAAGATGATGCGGCCCTGGCGAAGGATCGCGTCCAGAATCGGCATGTTGTGAATGGAGATGACGCCAAAGACATGGGTGACGCCAATCTCGGCGAGATAGCGCGCGATGGCGTCGCCGACGGGTTCCTGAGCTTTTGCAACGAGGGTCATGCTGAGCCTTCAGATAAAGCGCGAGACGCCGCCGGAGATTTCGAGCGAAGCGCCGGTGATGTAGGCGGCGGCGGGGGAGGCCAGGAAGACGATGGCGCGCGCCACTTCATCCGGCCTGCCGAGGCGTCCGGCTGGAATATGTTTGGATTGGGCGAGAGCGGCGAGCCAGGCCTCGCGGCTTTGCGATTTGTCCTCGCGCGCTTCGAAGCGCCGCTCCCATTGCCCTGATTCAATCAGGCCCAGCACGACGGAATTCACGCGAATGGCCGGGGCGAATTCGCCCGCCAGCGATTTGAGCAGGCTCTGCACGCCCGCGCGCGCGGCCGAGGTGCAGACCATGTGCGGCTCCGGCTGATAGGCGAGCAGGGAGTTCACAGCCGTGATGGAGGCCGCGTCGCTCGCGCCCAGCAGGGGCTTGAACGCGCGGATGGGCAGAACCTGGCTGAAGAACTTGAGATCAAGCTCCGCGCGCCATTGCTCGTCCGTCGTGGTCTCGAAGGTGGAGACGCGGCCTTGCCCCGCATTGTTGACCAGCATGTCCGCGCGGCTGCGCCATGCGGCGACCGCCTGCGCGAAGGCCTGCACCTCCTCCGGTTTCGTCACGTCGCAACGCTTGGCGAGAATGCGGCCCGCGCCCGCCTGTTCGGCGAAGGCGGCGCGCGCCTGTTCAAGCCGCGCTTCGTCGCGCCCGCAGAAGGCGACATCGGCGCCTTCGTCCAGAAAGCTGCGCACGCAGGCCAGCCCTATGCCTGATGTTCCGCCGGTGACGATGGCGACGCGCCCGGCCAATGCGAGATCCATGGTGCCTCCCAAGGCGCGCTGAGCGGCGCCCAATAGCTCAAGGCGGGGCTGCGCGCCCCGCTGCGCCGCTCAGGCCTTGTTGCGCTTGATCTTCGAAAGCGGATGGTCGGGCGGATAGCTGGGCGTCTCGGGCTTGGTGCTGCCGATCATCACGCACATCAGCGCCTCTTCGCGGCCCTCGTTCACAAGCCCGCGATAGACGCCGGGGGGCACGGAGATGACGTCGCGCTCCTTGAGGATGATGTCCACATGCTCGCCCAGATGCTCGATCATGATGCGGATGCGCTCGCCGCGCATGATGAAGAACACCTCTTCCGCGTCGGTGTGCAGATGCAGCGGTCCCTCGCAACCGGCGGGCAGGACCATGGTGGAGAAGGTGAAATGTTCCGCCGGAATGGAGTTGTTGTCGCTGGCCACGCCCGTGCCGCCGGTGCCGATGTAGCGCATCTGGGCGCGGCGGTATTTGGGGTCATAGTCCGCCTGAAACTTGAGGGCGTTCCAGTCCAGTTCGCGCGTTTCGTGACGCGCCACGCGGGTTTCAAGCCATTGGGAGAGATTCTTGCCCTGCGGGATCTTGACGTCCTGCGGCATGATTTCAGGCATGTTCGCGTGGTCGCTCATCGGGTTCTCTCCATCCGTGTTCGTCAGGCATGACGCCGCCGTCGAAATCGACTTTACAAACCTTAATCCAGCCCGTAGCCTGTTGCAAATACGAAATGCTGTTTCGTATCTGAAACATGGGAGAAGTCGTGACTCAGGACGTGATTCAGGATTCCATTCTTCTGACCGTGCTTCTCAAACACGATCAGTCGAACAATCTTGACGCCGTGCAGACGAAGCTCAAGGACGCTGACTGGTGGGAGCGGTTTCCGCCCGAAGGCGTTGAAGTGGTCAGCTGGTATGTGGCCATGGGCCTCGGTCAGATCGTCACATTGCGCGTGCCGCCGGCAAGGCTCGCGGCCGTGAATGTTGAGTTGGAGCGCTCCGCCTGGGGCGTCTTCCGCACCGAATGCTATCCAGCCTATGATTTCGCTCCTGTGCGCGACATGATCCGCGAACGTGTGCGGCAAGGAGGCAAGTGATGAAGCCGAGCCCCCAGTATCTTGAAGCGCACCAGACGCGCCAGCGCGCGCCGACAGACTATGAAAACCTGCTCGCCGACGCCCTCGAACAGGCCTTCGCGCAAGGGATCGACGAGATCGAGCCGCTGGTGGCGCGGCTCAACCGCGATTGCGTTCCATCGCCGGGCGGCAAGCCCTGGACGGAGGAATTGTTCGCGGCTGAAATGCAGCGCCTGGGCGCCTGACGAGGGAACGTGTCATGACCGCCATTTCTGAGACAGCCATCGAAGACCTGCTCGAACAGGGCGTCCGCAATATCTGGTACGCGCTGTGTCCGTCGCATTTTGTCGGCGACACGCCGATTTCGCTGCGCCGTTGCGGCTACAAGATGGCGCTTTGGCGCGGGTTGGACGGCGCGGTTCATGCGCTGGAAGATCATTGCCCGCATCGCGGCGCGCCGCTCTCCATGGGCATTCCCATGGATGACCGCATCGCCTGCGGATATCATGGCGTGCAGGTGGACAAGAATGGCGTGGCGGTGTCCGTGCCTGGCGCCCCCGGTTGCGCGCTGGAAGGCCGCAAGGCCACCCGCACCTTCCCCATCGAGGAAGCTGCGGGCATGATCTTCGCCTATATCGGCGACAAGCTGCATCCCGAACCGCCGCCGCTCGTGCTGCCCGAGCAGCTCACCTCGCCTGAATACAGTTCCTTTCTGTGCTACGCCGAATGGGGCGGCGATTATCGCTATGTGATCGACAATGTGATGGACCCGATGCACGGGACGTTCCTTCACAAGCAATCCCATTCCATGTCCTTCGGCGACACCCGCGCGGAATTCGACATCCGCGAGACCGACACCGGCTTCATCTTCGAAAAGCAGGGCCAGCGGAACGTCAATTTCGATTGGTCGGAGTGGGCGGACACCGGGCTGCATTGGCTGCGGCTGGAAATTCCCTATCCCAAGACCGGCGGTCCGGGCGGCAATTTCCACATCATCGGCACCTATACGCCCATCGGCAAGACGATGTCGGCGGTGGTGCATTGGCGTTGCCGCAAGGTCAGCGGCTGGCGGCGCGACACATGGCGCTTCC
Source organism: uncultured Hyphomicrobiales bacterium (assembly GCA_903902915.1). Lineage (GTDB taxonomy): Bacteria > Pseudomonadota > Alphaproteobacteria > Rhizobiales > Beijerinckiaceae > Terripilifer. The sequence continues at coordinate 45,926 of CAIUWR010000024.1, forward strand.
TTTACAAGAACAGGCTGGAAGCGCGCCACTGGCGCGTGCTGGAGCAGGACCGCGTGATGCTGGAGCAATTCGAGCCCGGCGCCAATCGCCGCGAAATGCTCTATCAGCATGACAAGGGCCTCGTGCGCGCCCGCAAATATCTGCGCAACAAGGCGCAGGCGCAGTTAGAGGCGCTCAATGGCTGATCTTGTCGCGCGCCGGATCCACGCGCCATCCCTGCCTGAAGCGCCCGGCGCCACATGGTCCAACGCGCTTGTCATCGGCGACGAAATATCAATGTCTGGCGTCACCGCGCGCGGCGCCGATGGGCGCGCCATCGGCGGCGACAGCCTGCGGGACCAGACGCTGGCGATCTTCCAGCGCATCGAGACGCTGGTGCGCGCCGCTGGCGGCGTCCGTGGCTCCATCTACAAGCTTGTGATCTATGTCACCGACATCGCCCGCAAGGACGAGGTGAACGCCGCGCGGCGGGCGTTCTTCGCGTCCGCTTTTCCCTGTTCCACGCTGGTTGAGGTGAAGGGGCTGGTTTTTCCCGATCTTCTCGTGGAGGTTGACGCCTTCGCCAATCTGCGCGTGAATCTCAACGCGCTTGCGGAGGCCTGACATGTCCGCCATCCGCCTCTCATTCCAGAAGGTCACCAAGCGCTTCGCCTCCCGCAAGGGCGTGGAGCCGGTGACGGCTGTTCAGGATCTTACGTTCGATGTGGCTGATGGCGAGATCGTCTCCATCATCGGACCATCGGGCTGTGGCAAAAGCACTTTGCTCAACATGGGGTCGGGCCTCGATCCGGCCACGCTTGGCGAAGTCTATGTCGACGGCGAATTGGTGACTCGGCCCAACCGCCATGTCGCCTTCATGCTGCAAAAGGATCTCTTGCTGCCGTGGCGCACCATTCGCGAGAATGTGGAGTTCGGGCTCGAAATTCAGGGCGCGCCTGCGCGTGAGCGGCGCGACCGCGCGGTGGAGCTTTTGAAGAAATGCCGACTGCCGGATTTCATCAATCACTATCCCCATCAATTGTCAGGCGGCATGCGCCAGCGCGCGGCGCTTGCGCGCACGCTGGCGGTCGATCCGGCCGTGCTTTTGATGGACGAGCCTTTCTCCGCGCTCGACGCGCAGACCAAGATGGTGCTGCAACAAGACCTCGGCCGCACCCTCGCCGAGGCGAAGAAGACGGCGCTGTTCGTCACCCATGATCTTGTGGAGGCGATTGCGCTGTCGCACCGTGTGCTCGTGATGAGCGACCGTCCCGGACGGATCATCCGCGAGATCGTGATCGACATCCCCGACCACGGCAACCCGATGGCGCGCCGCAAACATCCCCATGTGGGCGGCTATATCAATGAACTGATGGATCTTCTGCATATTGAAGACGCCGTGGCCTGACGGCGTCGTGAACTGGAGGCTCGTAATGAAGTTGTTTCGCAAAACCTTCGCATCGGCCATCGTCGGCCTCTCGCTCGCAGCCGCGCCCGCGCTTGCGGAAGACGTCACCTATCTGCTGCCCGCGCCCGCCTCGCTGCCCGCCTTTGGGCCCTGGATGGTCGCGCAGCAGCGCGGCTATTTCAAAGACGAGAATCTCAACGTGACCTTCCAGGTCGCGCGCGGCGGCGTCGACGTGGCCAAGCAGGTTGGCGCGGGCAATGCGGTCGTGGGCGGCGCCATCGGCGACACGCCCATTCTGGTGCGCGCCAACGGGGTGCCGGTGAAAGCGGTTGCGGTGCTGGGCGGTCGCTCGTTGATGCAGCTTGTCGTCAACAAGGACATGGGCGTCCATTCGGTGAAGGATCTGAAAGGCAAGGTGGTCACGACCATCTCCTATCAGGACACGACTTTCTTCGCGCTGCTGGGCATGCTCGCCACCCAGGGCATGACGAAGGATGATGTGAACGCGCAGGCCGTTGGCCCCGTGAACATCTGGAAGCTTTTCGCCGCAGGCGAGGCCGCCGCCATGGCCTCCGTGCCGGACTGGACCTATTACGCCCGCGCCGCGAATCCCAAGCTCAACATCGAGATCATCCCCTCCGACACGCTCTTCAAGAGCATGGCGCAGGCGATCGTCGTCTCGGATGAAACCATTCAGAAGAATCCGGAGCTGGTGAAGCGCATCGTGCGCGCCACGTTGAAGGGCCTGAAGGCGATCATGGACGACCCCAAGGCCGCCGCAGCGGACTATGTGAAGATCGTGCCGGAAAACGCGGGCAAGGAGGCGGAGGTCGCGGAGATCTTCAAGGGCTTCTCCGAATATGTCTACGCGGGCCAGAAGACGCTGGGCGAGATGGATGAGCAGCGTCTTTCCGAATTGCAGGATTTTTACCTGAAGCAGGGGATCATCCAGCAGAAGTCGCCGGTGAAGGATCTCTACACCAACCAGTTCGTTCAGTGAGCTGCGAGGCGCGCCGCTGCGTGGAAGCGGCGCGCCTTTGATTTTCCTCTTCAGAGGCCGCGCCCATCATGTCAGCCGATTTCAGCGATCCCACCACACGCAACATGACCCTGCTCAGCGCGGGGCTTTTCGTCGCGTTTCTGGCGGCGTGGGAATGGTTGCCGGGGGCCATGCACATTCCCGCTTTCATCATTCCGCCGCTCTCGAAAGTGTGGAGCGAGTTCCTGCGCATGCTGGGGCATGAGCGGCTGATGTTTCACACCGGGGTTACGGCCTTGCAGGTGTTGATCGGCTTTGTGCTGGGCATGTTTCTGGGGATGCTGGTGGGTTTTCTGCTCGGCATGTCGCCCACAGCCGAATTCGTGCTGTCGCCCTATATTCTGGCCTTGCAGATCGCGCCCAAAGTCGCATTCGCGCCGCTGTTCGTGATCTGGTTTGGCTATACGGTCTATCCGAAGATTCTGGTGGCGGTGCTGATCGTGTTCTTCCCGATCATGGTGAATGTGCTGGGCGCCGTGCGCTCCATTGATCCTGACATTGTGCGGCTGGCGCGCTCCTTCACCGCGAACCGCTTTCAGGTGTTCCGGATGGTGGAGTTTCCCGCCTCCCTTGCGCCGCTCTTTGCGGGTCTGCGTATCGCCGCGACGCTGGCGGTGATCGGCGTCGTGGTGGGTGAGCTGGTGGGCGGCAACACGGGGCTCGGCTACCTTCTGACCTTCGGCGAAGGCGCGGGCAATACGGCCATGGTCTTTGTCGCCATCATCATGCTGACCTTGATCGGCATCGCGCTTTATGGCGCCATCGTGCTGGTGGAAAACCGGGTGCTGCATTTCCTGCCTGCGCGTGATCGGCGCGCTGCGTGAGGGCGACATGCTGACGACGCGCACCATCGCGACCTCGCAAGGGGCGGTGACTTATCTGGAAGCGGGGCAGGGCGCGCCGCTCGTGCTGCTGCATGGCATAGGCTCCGCCGCGCGCTCGTTCAGCGCGCAGATGGCCGCCTTCGCGGACCGCCGCGTCATAGCCTGGAATGCGCCCGGTTACGCAGGCTCTGCGCCGCTCGCGCCTGCTGCGCCCGATGCAGGCGACTACGCGTGTGCGCTCGGCGCTTTCCTTGACGCCCTTGGCGTTGCGGACTGCGATCTCTTCGGCCATTCGCTGGGCTGTCTCATGGCGGCGCGCTTCGCCGCCGATCATCCCCAGCGCGTGGCGAGCCTGACGCTGGCGAGCATCGCGGCCGGTCACGCGCGGCTGGAGCCGCAGGAACGCGCGCGCCTGCTCGACGGGCGCCTTGGCGACGTTGCGGCCCTTGGTCCGCGCGGCATGGCGGAAAAGCGCGGCCCGCGTTTGCTGGGCCCGGACGCTTCGCCCGACCAAATCCGCGCGGTGGTGGAGACGATGGCTTGCGTCGATCCCGATGGTTATGGTCAGGCTGCGCGGATGCTCTCCAGCGGCGACATTCTGGCCGATCTGGCGCGATTGCCAGCCTCGATCCCCGTGCGGATCGTCTTCGGCTCCGCCGACGTCATAACCCCGCCCGAGGTCAACCGGCGCGTGGCGGCGGCCTTCGGGCGCGCGGAAGTGGTGGAGATTCCGCGCGCTGGCCATGCGCTTTATGTCGACCAGTCCGGCGCTTTCAATGCGGCGCTCGCCGCCAGCTTGCGGAGAAATGATGAACGAGGCTGAATCTTTGCCAGAAGGCCGCTATGTCGTGCCCGCGCTGGCGCAGGGGCTGAGCGTCCTGGCGCTTTTCTCACGCGAGACGCCGGTGCTGGCCGCGCCCGAGATCGCGCAGCGTCTGTCTTTACCGCGCACGACCGTATTCCGGCTTTTGCACACCCTGCATCTGATGGGTTATCTCAAGCGCTGCGAGGATGAGCGCAGCTTCTCGCTGGGGCCAGCGATCCTGAACCGTGGCTTCACCTATCTTTCCTCGCTGGACATCGTCGAAATCGCGCAGCCGATCTTGCAAAAGCTGCGTGACGAGACGGGCATGTCCGCCCATCTTGCGGTGCGCGATGGACGTGAGATCGTTTATGTGGCGCGGGTGGCGGCCCGCACGACCGTGGCGAGCACCGTGCAGATCGGCACGCGGTTTCCCGTCCACGCCACCGTCATGGGCCGTATGATCCTGTGCGAATTCACCGATCAGGCCCTGGCCGAATTGTTCCCGGACGATGCGCTGCCCGCCTTCTCCGAGCAGACGCCAGCGACGCGCGCGGATTTGCAGGTGATGCTGGCGCAGGATCGGGCGCGCGGTTTTGTCATCAGCCAGTCCTTCTTCGAGCGGGGCGTCAGCTCCATCGCCGCACCCGTGCGGGACGGCGCGGGCGCCATCGTCGCGGCCATCAACGTCACCTCGGTTGACTCCTATGTCCCAGTGGAGGAGATGCAGGGCGCGTTGAAGGACGCGGTCCTCGCGGCCTCCTTCGAATTGACCCGGTGGCTGTCGGCGGCTCCCGGCGACTCGCAGCGGCGGATCGGCGGAACGCGCGTCCGGCGGACGGCTGAGACTGTTTGACGTCGCCAACGCAATCTGGAGGCGCGATGCCGGGCGGACGACCATCGAAATGGGACATCGTCGCGGGCCTCTCCGTGGCTGGGCTGCTGCTGCCTGAAGCGATCGCTTACGCCTCCATCGCGGGGCTCGCCCCGCAACATGGCGTCTTTGCTGCGATAGCGGGGCTGTTGGTCTATGCGCTGGCGGGCCGCAGCCGCTTCGCCATCGTGGCGCCCACAGCCTCCTCCGCCGCGATTCTGGCCGCCGCCGCCGCTTCGGCGCAAACGATGCAGACGCCGGATCAACGCCTTGCGCTGGCGGCCGGGGCGGTGCTGCTGACCGGCGCGTTCTTTGTCTGCGCGAGCATCGCGAGGATGGGGGCGCTGGCGCAGTTCATTTCGCGCCCGGTCTTGCGGGGCTTCGCCTTCGGGCTTTCGGCCGTCATCGTGCTGCGGCAGGCGCCGGCGCTGACGGGGTTGAGGTTCGAGTCCCATGATCCGGGCGGCATCCTGTGGGATCTGGCGTGGCGGCTGTGGGAGGTGAACGGCGCCAGCCTCGTATTGGGCTTTGGCGCGCTTGCGCTGCTGCTTGCGCTGCGACGCTGGCCCTGGGCGCCGGGCGCCTTCGTGGCGCTCAGCGCTGGCGTGGCGGGCGCGTTGCTTTTCGATCTCGACGGCTATGGAGTCGCCCGGGTCGGATATCTGGACGTCACGCCCGTGGCGCCCGGCTTGCCCGATCTGTCGCTGGAGGCCTGGGAGACGCTGGCGCGCGCGGCCCTGCCGCTGGTGCTGATCCTTTTTGCGGAATCCTGGGGCTCCATGCGCAACCTTGGTCTGCGCCATGGCGACCGGCTGGATCCGCAGCGCGAGCTTTTCGCCCTCGGCCTCGCCAATATCGCCTCCGGTCTTCTGCGGGGTTTGCCGGTCGGGGCTGGCTTTTCCGCCTCCTCCGCCAACGAGGCGGCGGGGGCCATGAGCCGGGTCGCTGGCGTGGCGGCGGCGCTGTGCATGGTGGCGCTGGTGGCGCTTTTCGCCCCATGGGTCGCGCTGATTCCCCAGCCGGTGCTGGCGGCGGTGGTGATTTCGGCGGTTCTGCCCGCGTTGGACCCGCGTCCGCTGCTGAAACTATGGCGCATCGGCCGGGATCAATATGTGGCGCTCGCGGCGGCCGTCGGCGTGCCGCTGTTTGGCGTGGTGGACGGCATGGTGCTGGCGGTCGCCCTGTCGGTTGCCGCAACCCTTGGGCGCCTCGCCAGCCCGCGCATCGAGCGTCTGGGGCGCTTGCCCGACAGCCATGCCTTCGTGGACCTCGCAGCCCAGCCAGAGGCGGTGACGGATCCGCGCATCCTCGTGGTGCGGCCCACTGAGCCCTTGTTTTTCGCCAATGCCGAGACGGTCTTCGCCGGGCTGAGCGAGCCGTCGCTCGCCGTCGGCGTGCTGGTGGTGATCCTCAGCCTCGAAGACAGCAGCGATCTGGACTCCACCGCCCTCGAGGCGCTGATTGAATGGGACATGCTGCTTGGCGGGCAGGGGCGCATTCTGTTGCTCGCGCGCTGCAAGCAACATGTCCGCGACCCCTTGCTGCGCGCCGGAGCCGCGCTCGCGAGGCCCGGCCGCAGCTTCTGGAGCGTGGACGAGGCCTTCGAGGCCGCGCTGGGTCTGGTGGCGGCGCCCCGCAAATAAAAAGGCGCGACCCGAAGGCCGCGCCTGTGACCTTGAACCAGCCGTCGCTTACTCCGCGGCGGCCGCAAGCCCTTCGTTTTCCAGAATGAGATGGCCCACGGCGGTGTTGGAGGCGGGCACGGTGTAGAAGCGGTAACGCTCGTGCACATGCTCGTCCAGCGCGCCGCGCATGACCAGCCACATCACCATTTCGATGCCCTCGGCGCCGGCCTCGCGCATATATTCCACATGCTTCAGCTTGATGATCTTTTGCGGATCATGGCTCATGCCATCGAGGAAGGCCTTGTCGAAGTCGCTATTGATCAGGCCGGCGCGGGGGCCGGAGATCTGGTGCGACATGCCGCCCGTGCCGAAGATGACGACCTTCAGATCCTCGGGATAGCTGTCCACCGCGCGACGGATGGCGGCGCCCAGATCGAAGCAGCGCTTGCCGGTCGGCGGGGGGAAGAGCACCACGTTGACCGCCAGCGGGATGATCTTGCAGGGCCATTCCTCGGGCTGGCCGAACATGAGGCTCAACGGCACGGTGAGGCCGTGGTCGACTTCCATGTTGTTGACGATGGTCAGGTCGAATTCGTCCAGAATCACCGACTGGGCGATATGGGCGGCGAGTTCGGGGTGACCATGCACCGTGGGCACGGGACGCGGGCCCCAGCCTTCGTCGGCGGGGGCGAATTCCGCTGCGCAGCCCAGCGCGAAGGTGGGCACGATGTCCACGGAGAAGGCGGTGGCGTGGTCGTTGAACACGACGATGCACACATCCGGCTTCACTTCCGCGATCCATTTCTTGGACTCCTCATAGCCCGCGAAAACGCGCTGCCAGTAGGGTTCCTGCGTTTTGCCGTTGTCCAGCGCCGCGCCGATGGCGGGAACATGGGAGGTGGCGACCCCTGCGACGATCCTGGCCATTACTTTTTCCACTCCGACTTGGTGCGGGCGCCATTGGGCGAGCGACCGCCCGCGAGCATCATGTCCGCATATTCCTGCTGGGTGCTTCCGGTCATCTTGGCGGCCATCTGCTGGAAGGAGAGGCCGTCCGTCGCGCCAAGCTTGGCGGTGAAATAGATGTTGCCGCCCAGCTCGAGCATGCGGTTCCATTCGCGCTTGAGCACGGCGTCCGTCTGTTCGGGCGTCAGATTGAAGGCTTTCAGGTAACCGGCCTCATCGGCCTTGAAGGCCTTGCGGTTCACGTCCTTCAACAAGGACATGCAGAACATGTTGATGCCATATCCCTTGCGGGACTGGTCGGCGTCGAACACCGTCGTCCCTGGAATATCGGAATATTCCTTCTCTATCGGTTGCATCGCTCAATCCTCTCGACCGTGAGCCTTGCGCCGCCGCCGGGCTGGCGGTCGCAGGGCCTGTGCCGACATTCATACAGCTTTTGAAATCGAGCGTCGATGGTTCGCAGCCAAATCAGAATGAGAAGAATTCAAATTCAGGCGGCGGCGAGGAAGGCCCGGCGCTGCGGGGCGAGCACAGCCATTGGCCCAAATCGCGGTTCCGCCATTGACAGCGTCGCCGCCAACCATTAGACAACCGCTCCATCCGCTGGCTTGCTGATAGCCGGTGCGGGTCCGTGATTCGGGCTCCGCTTGGGGGATAGTTCAACGGTAGAACTACCGACTCTGACTCGGTCAATCTTGGTTCGAATCCAGGTCCCCCAGCCACGCATTCTCGTAAAATCGACGGACGCCTGCGCCGGATTTTGAATGGGGACGACGAGGACATCGTCCCTCCCGGCAGCGAGGGCGACGAGGACGTCGTCCACCTCGTGTTCATCAGTCATGCTGTCGCCAGTTTCATGCAAACTGATCGGATGCCGCCAGCTTACGCGCTGGCCTCATCGCAGCGTGAAATGTTCAGCGCTTCCCCGCCGACGTGCGCGCTCAGGGTAGACCCCCGCCAGTAAAGTATTTATATTTTCCCTGCCCTTGATGATCACCTGTAATGTTTGGGTCTGAGCGGCGTAGAAAAAAGAAACACGGGTGGAAACATGCGCGCAATCTCCTTGTCTCGTCGACGGCTGGCAACCATGGGATTGCTGGCGGCGAGCAGCGCTTTTGTGGCGCGTCCGGCGTGGGCGCAGTATCCGCTGAAACCCATCCGCATCTTTCTGCCATTCGCCGCTGGCGGCATAGGCGATATCACCTTTCGCCTGGTGACAGGTAAAATCACCGAACGCACCGGCATGCAGTTCGTCATCGAAAACCGACCTGGCGCGGGGGGAATCACCTCGGCCATGGCGGGCAAGGGCTCGGCTCCCGACGGTTATGCGCTTTTGCAAATCGGCAATAGCTATGCAGTCAGCGCCCATCTCTTCGCAACGCTCCCCTATGACCTGCTGAAGGACTTCACATCGGTTTCCACTCTGGCTCAATTCGATCTTCTGCTGGCGACACGGGCGTCAGGCCAATTCGGGACCTTGTCGCGCCTTGTCGAATTTGATCGCGCAAACCCGCAGAAACTGAATTTCGGCGCCATTTCAGCTGGCAGCACGCAAAATATCGCTGCGGAAATGTTCAAGTCCCTCATCGGCAGCAAGGCGCCTGTCGTGCCGTTCAAAAGCTCGCCAGAGTTGATTGGCGCCTTGCAACGCGGCGATGTCGACGTCGCGTTCGACTATCTCGCCGCCTTCGCGCCCGCCATGGGGGACAATCAGCTCAAACTGATCGCATCGGCCGGGACAAAGCGCAGCGCTTTGACGCCCGACATCCCCACTGTGGTTGAAAGCGGCTGGCCTGGATATGTGGTGACATCCTGGAACGGCGTCGCCGCACCGGCAGGAACGCCGCGTGAGATCATCGCCCAACTTAATCGCGAAATCACGGTCGTTCTGCAACTTCCCGAGGTGAAGGCGCGCTTTCAGCAGCTGGGCATGGAGCCCGCCGTCAGCACGCCCGAGGGTATGGACGAGCGGCTCCAGACCGACATCGCCCGCTGGGGCGGAATCATAACAAAATTGGGATTGCAACCTTAGTGGCCGAATTTCAAAAAAAGCCGATGTGCCTTAGCCGCACAGTCGCCGCTCAAACCCGACGGCGCGACAAGGGTCAGGCGTCCATTGACCAATCTGTCCGTCAACCGGCGTCTTGACGCCGAACAAGCTGGAACTTGAAATGGAAAAGCGCTCCGATCAAAAAGTCAAACGCCAAATGAAGCTCGCGCTCTTTCTCACGGGCGATGGCAATTACCATATGGCCGGTTGGCGTCTGCCCGGATCCACCAATGATGGCGGACAGAATATCCAGCGTTGGGTTGAGGCTGCGCAGGCCATTGAACGCGGTAAACTTCATATGTTGTTCATCGCGGACGCCGCCAGCCCACCCGGCACGGACGATCTTGATACCCTCAGTTTGACAGCGCGGATCGACCGGATGGACCCCATTCCGATTCTGTCCGCCGTTTCCATGGTCACGAAACATGTCGGCCTCGCCGCCACCATGTCGACGACCTATCTGGAGCCTTACAATCTCGCGCGCACCGTCGCGTCCCTCGATCATATTTCTGGTGGCCGGGCGGCCTGGAACATCGTGACCGGAAGCAACAAGGACGATGCGCTGCATTTCAACCGCGAGGTTCACGCGCCCCATTCGGAACGCTACGAACGCGCCGAAGAGTTCGTGGATGTCGTGCGCGGCATCTGGGACAGTTACGATGACGACGCATTTGCGCGCGACAAGAAATCCGGCGTCTACATGCACCCCGACAAGGTTCATTTTCTGAATCACAAGGGCAAGCATTTTCAGGTGCGCGGACCTTCGGCCGTGCCACGGTCGCCGCAAGGCCATCCGGTGCTGATTCAGGCGGGCTCGTCGGAGCCGGGCATGAATTTGTCTGCGCGCGTGGCGGACATCGCCTTCACCTCGCAATCCAGCCTCAAAGGCGCAAAGGCTTTTTACGACAATGTGAAGAGCCGCTGCGATCGCTATGGCCGGTCTCCGGACGATATGCTCGTCTTGCCGGGCGCGCTGCTGTTCCTGGGTGAAACCGAGGGTGAGGCGCAGGAGAAGTTCGACGCACTGAACAAGCTGATCCCGCTGCGGGTCGCGATGCAGCGGCTTTCGGCCAATCTTGGCGGCGTCGATCTGTCGAAATTCGATCTTGATGCGCCGCTCCCCGACATTCCCGTCAACAACGCAAGGGTGAGCGCCGTCGAAAGCTATATCGCGATTTCACGACGCGACGGACTGACATTGCGCCAGATGGCGATGCGTTCGGCCGCCGCCAAGCACCATTTGACATTGGTGGGATCCGTGAAGCAGGTCGCGGACGAGCTTGAGGCCTGGTTCCTCGAGGGCGCTGCGGACGGGTTCAATATCTTGCCCAGCGACATGCCGGGCGCGGTAAATCTGCTCGTGGACAAACTCGTGCCCGAACTCCAGCGGCGCGGGCTCTTCCATACGGAGTATGAAGGCAAGACGCTGCGGGAAAATCTGGGGCTCGCGCGACCAGCCGATCTTTCAAGCCGCAACTGACGCGCCTTTGGTTTTCAGCGCTCCGTCGCGCGCCATGCGACGGAGCCGTCGGCCACGAAGGTGTGGTCAGTTTGACATCAAGACAGGGGAAGCGCCGTGGCTCGGAAACTCCATCTCACGCTCGCGGTCGCGGATTATCCGCATACTGCGGCCTTGCTCAATGGCTCGATCGAGATTGAAGGCGTTGAGGCAGAATTCGTTCGCGTTCAGCCTCAGATCGCCGCCTTCCGCCGCATGGTGCGGCAGGTGGAGTTCGATATATGCGAACTTGCGCCCACCACTTACATCATTGCGCGAGCCTATGGCGCGCCCTTTGTGGCGCTGCCCATCTTCGTCTTCCGCAAGTTCCATCATGGCGGCTTGCTGGTGCGTCCCGATTCCGGAATCAGGCGCCCGAAGGATCTCGAAGGCAAGAAGGTCGGCGTGCGCGCTTATTCGGTGACCACGGGCGTGTGGACGCGTGGCGTTCTGATCGACGAGTTCGGCCTTGATGCGAGCAAGGTGACCTGGGTCGTCGATGACGAAGAACATGTCTTGCAAATGACCTTGCCTGACAATGTGATCCACGCGCCGCAGGGCGTGTCTCTCGTCGATATGATCACGCGCGGCGAGCTGGCCGCGGGCTTTGACGGCAACGCGGGAATTGGGCGGGCGGGGGCTCCCACCGGCGGCTGGTCGCAGGTTGCGTCGCAAGGCTATCCCGACCTCTTCCCCAACGCCGAAGAGTTGGAGGCCGAGTGGTTCAAGCGCACCGGCGTCTATCCCATGCATGGGACCATCGTGGTCAAGGACTCTGTTCTTGCGGAGCACCCCTGGGTGGCGCGTTCGCTCTACGACGCTTTCGAAGCCGCCAAGCAGGACTGGCTGAAACGCCTCGCCTCCGGCGCGGCCGACACCGCCCTCGACAGGCGTTATCGCGCGCTGAGCAGAATCGTCGGCGATGATCCGCTGCCCTATGGCATGGAGGTCAATATGCCCACCATCCGCGCTCTGGAGGATACCGCCTTCAAGCAGCAGTTGACGCCCAAGCGGATGACCATCGAGGAACTCTTCGTCGATCCGGTCAAGATCTGAGCCAACCTGCATGCGTTGACGTTTCAACCGCGACGCATTCAAAATCACTTATAATAATCCAAAAGCCAAGGGAGCCAGACCAATGAGATTTTCTCGCCGCCTTCTTTTGCATTTTGCAGCATGGGTCGCACTGACAGGCTTTCACGCAGGCGCCGTGCGCGCCGACGCCTTTCCATCGGGGCCAGTCAAGCTGGTCTGCGATTCTGCGCCCGGCAGCGCCAACGACGTCACGGCTCGCGTGCTCGCGGATCGACTTTCCGCCATATGGGGACAGCAGGTGGTCGTCATCAACGCGCCTGGCGCTGGCGGCGCCATCGCCGCACGGATGGCGGCGAACGCTGCGCCCGACGGCTACACCCTGTTCATGCCGGTGACGTCGGAGTTCTACGCGCTCGCAGGCGCGCCCGATGTGGCGCCGAACCTTCCGGTCATTCTCGAACGCGACTTCAAGTCGGTCGGCTTCATCAATAGACAACCGTTGTATTTGGGCGCGTCCCCCAAGGCGCCATTCAAGACGATGGCCGAGATGCTGAAACTTGCGAAGGAGAAACCGGGCACGATATCTTACGCCACATCAGGTCGTGGCAGGCTCACGCATCTGGCGATGGAACTGCTGCAAAGCACCGCTGACGTGAAACTTCAGATGGTGGCCTACAATGGCGGCGCGGCGCAGGCGATGCCGGATCTGGTTTCCGGCCGGGTCGAGCTCGTGCTTGAGGCCTATGCTGGCCTCGCGCCCGCGTTTAAAGGCGATCTGATCAAAGGTTTCGGCGCGACGTCGCTCACGCGTTCGGCGGCTATTCCTGACATTCCCGCCATCGCCGAAACGTTGCCCGGCTTCGAAGTGAGCGCCTGGGGCGTTCTCGTCGCTCCGCTCGGCACGCCGGACGCGTTGATCTCGAAGATCAACGCCGATCTGAACAAGGCCCTCGCCGATCCCGGATTGATTGAGAAATTTGCTGCGAATGGCGGCGAGACCATGTTGATGAGCCCGGCGGAAATGACAGCCTTTGTCGCGCGCGAACAGGCGAAATGGCTGCCTGTCCTGGAAAAAGCATTGAAATCGCAACCGTGACGCCAAACAGCGCCGCCATGGATAGCCTGTCGCTCGGCGTCATCGCGCCGAGCGTCGATGGGGCCAGATGTGAAAGCGACAGGATGTCACACCACGCGTGTGGCGTCCCCATGTAACTTATGCTGACGCAAGTATAGCTATTATAAAAGATTGGTTGCCGATGATGTCACATAGATGAGGAATTTCCAGAGCGGCTCATTCAATAACGAATTCCATTGCATGAAATACGAACCGTTGCAGACTTAAGCTAAGAAAAACGAAGCGTTCTACAACAAAAGCGAACCCTTCGCTCCAGCGGCGGGCGACGTCAAATGGGTTCGTTTGGAGAATTGTTAAGCTTCCCGAACAGAGGTACACTCGCGTCGCAATTAAAAATCTAAGAATCACGGGCGGAGTGATGGGTAGTTTACTTCCAGGACTTGCGTTCAACGAACGGCTCACGTCTGAAGGTCACAGATTTGAGGAGTTTCGACTGGCGCGCGAACGAGCCAACGGGGCGACGATGAACATCGAGCCCCTTATTCCACGCGAAGACTTCATAGCCACCCAAGCCGACCTTGTGATCAACGGCCTCAAGATCAACGCTTATGCAAATCCCCCTGTGCGTGCGGAACGAATTAGGGATGGCGGCGCCAGTCTTTGGGTTCTCAGGAGTGGCGCCGCTGAAAGTTATACGGCGACATCGAAATTTCAATCGGTCCCTAAAATTACTGCATTCTTGTCTGCGAGCGACACCTCTTATTTTACGACTTCCTATCGCAATACCGTTCGCATCAGTCTGGATGAAGGACGGCTGAACCGGACCTTTTCGGCCATGCTCGGGATGGAGAAAACGGAGGTGGCGCTTTCCAACTCGCGATTGGTGCCGCTCATTCATCACGATATCTCATTCTATAACGTGTTTGAAAACATCATCGGTCAGATTGATTCTGTGAATGCGGACGAGAGCGCGCTTGAGGTCCTGCGATTGGACGACGCGATCTTGCGTTGGTGTGCGGCCGTTTTAAATCCGGATTTGTTTTTGGCGGCGGATCAAAATAGCGGCAGGTTTCGTCAACGTCGGAGTAAAGTTGCGTTCTTATGCGAATATTTAATGATGAATTTGACCCAAAAAATCTCGTTAAGCGATATGGAACAAACGAGCGGATTGTCCGCGCGTGTGCTGCAATATTCCTTCCAACGCGAATTCGGCCTGCGCCCGAAAGAATGGCTGCGAAAGCAACGATTGCAGGCGGCGCGCGCCATGCTCATTGACGCGAACGAGGCGGTCAAGCTCAGCTCGATCGCCCATGATTTCTGCTTCGCCTCGGCGTCCGACTTCGCCCGTCAATATCACCAGGAATTCGGCGAGCTCCCGTCTGAAACAGTCAGAAAAAAAAGACGCTGAGTGGATGACGTCGATTGCCCGCCTTCAGCGGCGACGCCCATCGCGCGCCTCTTTGCCGATGTTCGTCTGTCCCTGATCAGGACGGCTACTTTCCTTTGATGGCCTGCCTCACCTTGTCCTTGAAGCCGCCGACGGCGTTTTGCGCCTTGCCGCCGGCCTTTTCGGCCGAGCCTTCCGACGTCAGTTTGGCGTCGCCGACAGCCTTCCCGACCGCTTCCTTGGCGGCGCCCTTTACTTGCTTCGCTGATCCCGCGATCCGATCCTTGTCCATAAGAAGCTCCCGTTTTTGCCGCGCCCAAGCGTGTGTGACAGCTCGATTGAGTTGCAGTTCAAATTCGGCCAAGGACAACGAGAATTAAAAGGATCATCACGATCAATCCAAGTCCGCCGCCTCCATAATTGCCTGTCCCATAAAAGCGGCCTCCGCCCATTCCGCTGAAGCCGCCCAACATGACGAGCACCAATATGATGAGGATGATGGTCCCGATTGACACGCAGAGAACCCTTCCATCGCCTCAGCAGCAAGAACTGTCCATCTGGCCGCAAACAATTGATCATGAAAATGGTTCCCCAATGATTTTCGAAGTGAGGCGATGTGGCGTCCCCCGCTGTTCCAGCCTCGCTGCGCCTGCAATTTTCTTAAGGAATGGGGCTGCAAAGCATTCCATTTGTCCTGCATGAATTACGAATCCTATGTTTGGAAAACGAAATTCATGCTGCTTTAGATGAAAGGCGAATATTGGCATATAAAAAACGAATAACGATTATCTTTTTCTCCTGGTTAAACTGATCCATCTATTCATTAAGCATGAAAATTTCAACTTTCGGCTTCTTCATGGCAATGACGGGCGTATATTACTTGTATACGAATCAACCACTCTGATCGAGACGGTCCACATGATCCCAGCTCTTGCGTTCGGTAACGCCAAAGCTACTCCGACGTCTGATTACATCGCCGCCGGCGAAGCTGCGTCTCTTTCGTTCCCGGATATCAACGAGTTTGCGCCATTCAGCAAAGAGAAGCCGTTTTCATCAAAAGCCTGTCGCGTTGATATCAACAATTTGCTTCTGACCGCTGTTTCCCGAACGTCCATCATTAATCAAAGATTTGATTCCTTCGGCAATGACGTCTGGATCCCCTTGGTGGGTTCCATGACCTATGAAACGCGCGAAGCGACCTATTCGACCTTCGGCGGCGGCTCCGCTTTTTTCGCTTCCCATGGCAAACGTGACATGAAAGCGTCCACCGGCAGCGCTGTTTGCATTCGCCTCGATCCTGTGAGGCTTGAGGCGACGTGTCGGGCTGTTTCCGGATCGCAACGGCTGGCGCTCACCAGCGACCATTCGCGGCTGCTTTCGTTGGACAGCAAAGAGTTTTCGGTCTCAGGCGTGTTGAACAGTCTGTTCCAACTCATCGACGGCGTGAACTGCGATCCCGTCATACTTGAAAGATTGGGGGTCGATGATTCTTTTTATCGCTTGTGCGTTATGTTGCTTCACTCAAATATTGTCATTGGAAACGCGCATGAGGTGCGATCAACACATGTTCGACGCGAATTGGTTAGGCTGTGCGAATATCTTCGCGAAAATCTGACGCGGCCTGTGTCCCTCACGAAAATGGAACAGATGTCTGGCTTGTCGGCGCGGGCGCTTCAATATTCCTTTCAATCCGCGTTTGGGATGCGGCCTAAGGAATGGATCCGACGAGAAAGGCTTCACGCCGCCCGTCGCTTGCTGATGCGGCCCGAAGAGGGCGGCAACGTCACGACCATCGCTTATGATTTTTGTTTCCCGTCGCCGACCGACTTTTCACGTCACTACCGCGCTTTGTTTGGCGAGTTGCCATCAATGACGCTCTCACAAAAGCGTCTCGGTCGGTTGATTTAGTACGGCCCTCATTTAATCCGCAAAGGCATGAGGCAGCGCAGCGTCGACAGCTCTCTTTACTGGAAGCTGGCGTATCTGAATTTGACGGGTTTCAAAACGATCGGGCCTGGCGACGCGGACGACGCATCTGATGATCCATTGTGCCCAAGGGAACCTCCGAAGGATGGTAAGTTCAAAAGCCCGATGGTGATAAACGCTATGCCAACCATGAAAAACAGACGCTTGTACATTCTCTTCCGCTCCGAAACTAGCCGGAAGCCTATTCAGTAAGTCGCGCCGCAGCAATTCCCGGCCCCGTTAAAGCTGTTAACAACGTTGAGCAAACATTCGAATCGTCGATCTGCGGCGCATGATTGTTTTTCCATTAATAAATGTAACGCAATTGCGCAACTGAGTTTGACGCTTTGTTTGCTGTCCATCCCGCGCTGGTCGGCGGGCGTTGGCTAGATGGACAAGTGAGAAGCGCTACTTCAAGGCGGCACGCAGCAAGGGCGCGAGAGCCGCGCTTCCCGCCTGGCTCAGGTGGGTGTTGTCCGTGTAAAGCAAGCGCCCCTGTTCATAGAAGGCGCAGGCCCAATTGTCGCAAAGCGCGTCGCGTGGGCGGATGCGCAGGAAGGGGCGGGTCTTCTGCACGTCATCGAGCAGGCTCTCCACTGCGGTAAAGCGCTCCTGATAGGGCGCTGCGTTCCATGTCATGCGCCCCGCGTCCGGGTCGCGAAGCAGCCGCTTGAAGGCGAGGTCCGGCGCGTTGACCGGCAGATCGACGATGGTCTCCACCAGAACGACCTGCTTGCCCGCCGCCTCCAGCGCGTCGATGGTGTGGCCCAAAGCCACGCCGAACAGGGTCATGGCCTCGCCTGCGGGCAGGCTGGCGGCGGGCGCCCGCGCGATTGTGCCGGGCATGGCGCCCCGGCCCGCAGCGCGCACATCGCCAAACAGGGAGATTGGCCAGCGCGAGACAAGGATCACCTTCGTCTCCGGCCCGCTCTTGAGATAGGCCAGCACGGCGTCGTTATGGGTCTTGCAATGGTCGGTGGGGTCATCCGCCAGAAACACGCCGACGATGGGGCGGCAACCGCCCAGCGCGAAGACGCTGAAGCGCGGGGCGTCGAGCGGCTTCGCTGCCTCGGTCAATCCGCTCAGGATCGCTCCCACATGGGAATCCCCCCAGATGGCGATCTGCGGGGGCAGGGAGGGGTCTCCGGTCACGAAGGCGTCCGGCGGCAGGCTTGCGGTCCACCGTCCCCCGGCGCTTTGCATCAGGCCGCGAAAGCCCTTCGTTTCGGCTTCTTGCGTGTTGAGCAGTTTTTGCAGGGCGAGCGGATAGCGGCTGATGAAGCCATCGCGCCAGAACAGCCCGCCGATGGCGAAGCAGACCAGGGCCGCGAGGGCGGCGCTGGCGAAGACCGTATGTTGCGAGGCCTTGAGCTTGCGCGTCGGCCCCTCGACCCAGCGCCATGACGCCCAGGCGCAGGCCAGCGAGGCCGCCACGAGGGCGAATTTAGCGGCCGTGGTCGGCGCCTCCAGCGCCCAATGGTGGCTGAAGACGATCACCGGCCAGTGCCACAGATAGAGCGAATAGGACATCAGCCCAAGCAGGACGAAGCCGCGCAGGCTCAGCATCCGCGCCACCTGCGTCGCCTGGCCGCTCTGGCCGGTCCAGATGATCAGCGCCGAGCCAAGGCAGGGCGGCAGGGCCGCCAGGCCAGGGAAGGGGGTCTGGGCGTCATAGACGAAGACGGGGGCGAGGATCAGCGCCAGTCCCGCCCAGCCCAGCGCCTCGCGCAGCAGGGGGCTGCGCAGGCCAGGCGCGGCGCGCAGGGCGAGGATCGCGCCCATCAGCAGTTCCCATGCGCGGGTGGGAATGAGGTAGAAGGCGGCGTCCGGCCAGTGGCTGACGCCGTAAAGGCTCAGGCCGAAAGAGCCTGCCAGCAGCCCCCACACGAGGCCGCGCCTGCCTAGGGCGAGCCGGTGGCAGGCCAGCAAAAGCAGGGGGAAGAACAGATAGAACTGCTCCTCCACCGCCAGCGACCAGGTATGCAGCAGGGGCTTCAGGTCCGACTGGGTGTCGAAATAGCCGCTTTGGCGCCAGAAGCTGATATTGGCGAAAAAGCCGGTGGAGGAGACGACGCTCTCCCCATAGGCCTGCAAATCCATCGGAAACAGCAGAAACCAGGCGGCGAGGGAGCTCGCCAGCAGCATGGCCAGCAGGGCGGGAAAAATGCGCCTGAACCGCCGTTCGTAAAACCGCCACAGGTCAAAGCGCCCCTCGTCCACCTCGCCCGCGATGATCGACGTGATCAGGTAACCCGAGATCACGAAGAAAATATCGACGCCGACGAAGCCGCCCGAAAAGGTGGCGAACCCGGCGTGAAACAGCACGATCGGGACGATGACCAGTGATCTCAGTCCATCAATGTCGGCTCTGTATTTCACGTGCTGGTCCGGTGGTTGGCCGCGGCGTCAGGGTCGAGGCCGCCGCCTGATAAGCACGGTTTTGGGCGGGATGATCAAGGGGGGCGGACGGGGGCGGGCGGTATCGACGTGGGCGGAAGTCTGTTCTAATCTCGTCACAACATGAACAGACTCAGGGAAACGCTCGAATGGCCAAAGCGGCAAGCAAAACCACGCGTCCGAAAAAGCCCGCGAAGGCCAGGGATGGGTTGAAGATCGCCACGGCGGCGTTCGAGGACAAGGATCTTCTGGTTCGCCCCTCCAACGCCCCCCTGGGCTGGGGTTCGGACGCCGTGGCTGAAATGCTGCGTCAGCTTGACCTGCGCTACATCGCCCTCGTTCCGGGCTCCAGCTATCGCGGGCTGCACGACAGCCTCGTGAATTATCTGGGCAACCGCGACCCCAAGATGCTGGTGTGCCTGCATGAGGAGCACACGGTCGCCATCGCCCATGGCTACGCCAAGGTGACGGAAAAGCCCATGGCGGTCGCGGTTCATTCGGGCGTCGGCCTGATGCACGCCACCATGGCGATCTACAACATCTGGTGCGCGCGCCTGCCGGTGGTGATCATCGGCGCGACGGGGCCGGGGGATGCGGACATCCGCCGCCCATGGATCGACTGGATTCATACGGCGAAGGATCAGGGCGCCTTGATCCGTAATTATTCCAAGTGGGACGACGAGCCGCGCTCGGTGCCCGCCGCCATCGAATCCATGTTGCGCGCTCATCAGATCGCCAGCACCCAGCCCTATGGGCCGACCTATGTGTGCCTCGACGTCGCCTTGCAGGAGGAAGAGCTCAAGAAAGAGATCAAATTCCCCGATGTGACACGCTTCGCCCCCGGCCTGCCGCCAGCCCCCGCGCCCGAAGCGGTGGAGGAGGCCGCCGACTGGCTGGTGAACGCGAAGAAGCCCGTGATCCTCATGGGCCGCGTGTCGCGCAACATGGACGACTGGCATGCGCGCATCGCGCTGGCCGAGGCTTTGGGCGCGGTGGTGCTGACCGACATGAAGACGGCCTCCGCCTTCCCCACGGACCATCCGCTGCATCCGGTGGAGCCGCGCTTCCGCCCCTCCGGCGACATCACCGCCATTCTGCGCGAGGCCGATGTGGTGCTGGCTCTCGACTGGATCGACCTCAAGGGCCAATATTTGCAGACGCTCGGCAAGGACGATCCCATCGCGGCCAAGATCATCAATTGCTCGCTGGACCGCTATCTGCACAACGGCTGGAGCATGGATTACTACGGCCTGCCCGCCGCCGATCTGCCCATCGTCAGTTCGCCCGACGCTTTGGTGAAGGAGCTGCTGCCCGCCGTGCGCCGTCTGCGCGGCGACAAGCCCGCCCCCGCCAAATGGCCGGCGCGCAAGGCCAAGCCGCTCGATGCGCCGCGCCCCAAGGGCATGATGGCGCTGCGCGATCTGGCCTTGGTCATCCGCGCCTTCACCGACACGCGCGAGGTCACCATCGCCAATTATTCGCTGGGCTGGCCCGCCGACACCGTGAACTTCAAACATCCGCTGGATTATGTGGGCTTCGATGCTGGCGGGGGCGTCGGCGCGGGCCCGGGCAATGGCATCGGCACGGCGCTGGCGCTGAAGGGCTCGGGGCGCATCGTGGTCTCGATCATCGGCGATGGCGATTTCATGATGGGCTGCAACGCCTATTGGACGGCGGCCCATATGGAGATTCCGATGATCATCGTGGTCGCCAACAACCGCTCCTATTACAACGATGTGGCCCATCAGGAACGCATGGCGGTGGTGCGCGGTCGCCCGGTGGAGAACAAATATATCGGTCAGGAAATGGCCGACCCGCCGATCGACCTGCTCGCCATCGCCAAGGCGCAGGGGCTCGATGGGGAAGGGCCGGTCGAATCCGCCAAGGACTTCGCGAAGGCGCTGCTACGCGCCGAAAAGGCGGTGCTGGCCGGGCGGCCCTATCTCATCGACGCGCGCGTCGATGTGAAGAGCGCGGACTATGCGCGCAGCGAGCACACGGCTGGCCGAAAGGATTGAAATCTGAGGCGGCGTCGGCATGGGCCGTTCGCCGCCTCTGTTATTGCAGGAATGACGCGATCAACGCGCATCCAGCCCAGGGAGGAAACCATGGTCCGCTTTCGCGAAATATTGTTGGCGTCCTTTGTGGCTCTGGCGGCCATGCCCGCCGCCCATGCCCAGGGCGTGCTCGACGATTGGGCCTCGGTGAAACTGCCCCCGCCGCCTGCGCTCAAACCCGCCAGCGTCGATCCCAGGACGACGGCGCTGCTGCTCTTCGATTTCACCACGCAGACCTGCTCGCAGGAGCGCCGCCCCCGTTGCGCCGCCTCCATGCCCAAAATGAAGAAACTTCTGGAGGATGCGCGGGCGCGCGGCATGTTGGTCGTCTATTCGGTCGCCCTGCCGAACACGGGCGAGAAGGACATGATGCCGGAGATCGCCCCCAAGGCGGGCGAGCCGATCCTGCCGCCGCTCGGCCCAGACAAGTTCCTCAACAGCGACTTTGAAAAGTTGCTGAAGGACAAGGGCGTGCAGACCATCATCATCAACGGCACAGCGGCCCAATCAACCGTGCTGCATACGGGCGGGGAGGCGGCGTTGCGCGGCTTCAATGTCATCGCGCCTGTCGATGGCATGTCCTCGAACGAGGCCTTCCCAGAACTTTACACCGCCTGGCACCTCGCCACCACCGCACGGATCGAGGCCAGGGTGACGCTGACGCGGGTGGATATGATTTCGTACAAATAGGCCGCGTCAGTAATCGCGCAAAATCGCGCGCGCCAGAACCGAACGCATGACTTCGACCGGCCCCTCGGTGATCATGAAGCTGCGGGCGTCGCGCCACATTTTCGAGATGGGCATTTCCATGGCGAGCCCCATGGCGCCGTGGATCTGCATGCAGCGATCCGCCACCCGAAAGCCCAGCTCCGTGCCCGCGATCTTGACCATGTAGCTCTCATGACGCTGCGCGACGCCAGCCTCCGTCCGCGCCGCGAGCTGATAGACCATCAGCTGCGTCATGTGATGCTCCATATAGCTGTCCGCGATCTTGAACTGGATCGCCTGACGGTCGGACAGCGGCGAGCCGAAGGTCACCCTTTGCTTGGCGTAGCTGGCGGCCATGTCGAGGCAGCGCTTGGCGACGCCAAGGCCTCGGCAGGCCTGATAGAGCCGCCCGCTGGTGATCCATGATTGCGCGTTCTTCATGCCGTCGCCCTCGCGGCCGATCAGATTTTCGACGGGCACACGCACATTGTCGAGCGCGATTTCATAGGGCGCGTCGCCCATCATGGTGGGCACCGGCCGCACGATGGTGACGCCGGGCGTGTTCGCCTCCACAAGGAACATGCTGAGGCCGCCCCGGCTGCCCTTGGCGCGATCGGTCGCGGCGACGAGCTGGAAGAAATCGGCGCGCCCCGCATTGGTGATCCAGCGCTTGTAGCCGTTGATGACATAATGGTCGCCATCGCGCACCGCCGTGGTGCGCATGGAGCCAGGATCGGCGCCCGCCTCCGGCTCCGATTGCGCGAAGGCGGTGAATTTCTCGCCGCGCAGAACCGGCAGGAGATATTTCTGCTTTTGCTCTTCCGGCAGGGTGAACAGGATCGGGCGCACGTCCGGCCCGAAAATCAGCGGGCCACGCGGGGGCAGGGCGATGGTGCGGGCCAGCTCCTCCCACACCACCACCATGGCGAGGAGGCCAAGGCCCTGGCCGCCATATTCAACGGGCGTGTCGAGCAGCCACAAGCCCAGCTCCTTCGCCTTGCTCTGAAGCTTGTCGCGGATCTCCTGACGCATCACCGGCCCATCCATCGTCGTATGTTCGATGGGGATGAGTTCGCGGTCGACGAAATCGGCGACCGTCTTCTTCAGCATGCGCAGTTCTTCGGGAAGGTCGAGGTCCATCGCTGCCGCCCTCTTTTTATTTTTGTTACTTCACCAGGGTTTTGGGTCGTTAAAAAAACGGGCCGCGACATTGCGCGGCCCGATGTTTCTTGTTGGAGCGCCGTTACTTCGCCAGCGGATCGGGCCGCACCTGGATATGCACGGCGCGCGGGCGTGAGCCCTTGCCGGTTTCCATCAACCATGGCGTGCGGTCGCCGTTGGTGCTCCAGAGGCCGCGACCCTTCCAGCCCGCATTGGGATCGTCGATGCGCCCATCCAGTCCCTTGGCGTAGAAGCCCATGGGATAGGGGATGCGCAGCATCACCATCTTGCCGCCAGCGTAAGCGATGAAGCCGTCTTGCAGATTGGCGGTGGAGACCGGCACGTCTTCGCCCAGGCCCAGCGTGTTGTGCTGGTCGACCCAGGTGTAGTAGCTGGCTTCCGCGCTGTTGGTCTCGCCTTCGAAGCTTGGGCCGGGATAGCGATAGAAGGACCAGCCTTCCGGGCAATGATCGCCCAGAGCCGTCGGCCCATTCAGCGGCCCCTTGCACTTGCGACGGTCGAAGCTCACGAGATGGCCGCTGGAGCCGGAGCCCCAGACCACGCCGTTCTTGTCGATGTCGCCGCCACGGATGCCAAAGCCCGGCTTGGGCATGTTGAAGACTTCCGACAGTTTCGTCTTCGGATCGAAGCGCAGGAAGCCCGGCGTGCCGCTGAAGATGCCCACCGTATACCAGATGGATCCATCGGTCGGATGCGGCATGACGGCATAGGGCGAACCGCCCTGAATGCGCTTGTCCTTGCCTGGAACGATCGGCTGATCCGGCTCCACATATTCGCCGAGCTTCCCGTCGCCGCTTGTGTCGAGCACGAAGGGCGCCCAGCCCTGCGAGGCGGCGGAATCGCCGGTCTCGAGGAATGTCTTCGTGTTCACCCAGGCGGCCACGGGCCCGGCGCCGCTGAACCAGAGGGTGTTGTCCGCATCATATCCGAGCTGGGGATGATGGGTGGCGAAGCAGGTGTTCACGAAGGAATATTTCATCGTCTTGGGATCGAGCATCGCCACTTGCCGCGACGATTTCTCAAGCGGGAAGATCTTCGCGGAGGGATGGTCCGAGCCCTTTTTGCAGAAGTCGGGATTGTTCATGCCGCGCACGGTCGCCGAGAGCCAGATGCGGCCCTCCTTGTCGAACATGGAATTGTGGTTGTTGGCGCGGGTGTCCCACAGGCTCGTCTCTCCCCAATAGGCGGAAGCGGCCATCACATTCACGTCGCCCGCATGGCCCGGCCCAAGCGACAGCGGCATGTTGGGGTCTTGCACAGGCATCTTGAAATAGGTGACCGTCGCGGTTTTCGGGTCGAGGATCGGCATGTTGTCGGTCGAATATTCCGGCGAGCCATAGAGCGGCCCATAGGCGTTCACCGTGGGATTGCGCCGGTCCGACGAGATCAGGTCATGCAGATATTTGTTCGGCTCCGACCATTCCCATGACGAGACGACCACATTGCGCTCCACGCCCTGCGGACGCTCGGGCTTGGTCTTGGGCAATTCGCCTTTGGCGATGCGGTCTGTCCAGTCGCCGAAATATTTGTAGGGCACGCCGCCATATTCGCCCGCGATGCGGTTGGTCATGGACTCGCCCGCCTGACCGGACTGAAGACGCCGGATCCAGGCCTGTTCGCCGTTTTCGAACTTGCCGAACTGGGCGGGAATGGTGCGCGTCGCTTCCTGGCCGATCTGATGACAGCCGATGCAGTCGACATTGTTCATCTGCTTGAGCCAGCGATCGCGGGTGATGTTTTTTGGAATGTCGGTCGATCCGCCGAAGTCGGAGGCGGGGGGGATCTTCAGCATGGTGAACCAGTGGATCGCCGGATAGTAATGCGCCGCCGCAGCTGCGTCTGGCGCGGGGGTGGCGGCCATGTTCAGGATCTGGCCCGGCTTGGCGCGCATCTTTGCGGAATCCACGAGCCCGTAGCCGCGCACCCAGACCTGATAATTGGCCACCGGAAGATCGGGGATCAGATAACGTCCCTGATCGTCCGTCACGACGATGCGGGCGAATTTGGTGGGCAGGTCCGTGGTCTCGGCGATCACCCAGACGCCAGCTTCCGGCCCATTGGGGCCGCGCACCACGCCGCCGATGTCGTCATCGTCGATGGCGACGATAGGGGCGGTTTGGGCGAAGGCCTTGATGCTGGCGAGCGGCGAGGCCACACCAAGAGCGGCTGCCGCCGCGCCCAGAAGGAAAGCGGTTTTCAGTCTCATGCGTTTCTCCCCATGATCGACTCGCAGGCCGAATTTTGCGTGATCTTAAGCTGGCGCCCTTTCCGGGTAAATAGGCCGCTTGAAACGCAAGTCGTTTTCATCGAATCGCCCGCAGGCTCTACGGCGCCTTTGACTAAAGTAGGGGTCGGCGCGTCGCCGTTAGGTCTGCTTGACCCTTGGAGCGGGTCCAAGGATGAGGCATGATGAAACAATTATAACAAACGGTGCGGGAGACGAACATGGCCATGAATAGACGCGACGTGGTGCGCGGGATGCTTCCTGCGCCGTTTTTGCTGGCCACCGGCCTTCGCGCGCAGGCGCAGCAGAAGGTTCTCAAGATTTCCCACCAATTCCCTGGCGGCACGATTGATCAGGGCGATTTCCGTGATCGCCTATGCCGGATTTTCGCTCGCGAGGTCGAGCAACGCAGCAATGGCGCGCTGAAGTTCGAGGTCTACGCCAATTCCTCCCTGATGAAGACCTTCGCCCAGTTCTCGTCCCTGCGCAAAGCCGCACTCGACATGACGCTGTTTCCCATCGCCTATGCTGGCGGGGAGGTGCAGGCCACCAATATCGGCCTCATGCCCTGTCTGGTGACGAGCTATGAGCAGGGCGCCAAGTGGAAGACCGCGCCCATCGGCCAGATGTTCAGCAAAATGGTCGAGGACAAGGGCGTGAAGATCATCGCCTGGATCTGGCAGGCTGGCGGCGTCGCCTCGCGGCGCGGTCCCATTCTTTCGCCCGATGACGTGAAGGGCCTGAAGATCCGGGGCGGCAGCCGCGAGATGGATCTGATGTTCACGGCCGCTGGCGGACAGGTCTCCACCATGGCCTCCAACGAAATCTATATCGGCATGCAGACTGGCGCTCTCGACGCCGCCGTGACGTCCTCCACGAGCCTGATTTCGTTCCGGCTGGAGGAGCTGGCGAAATCCCTCACCACCGCGCGCAACGGCTCCTTCTGGTTCATGCTGGAGCCGCTGCTCATGTCGAAGGCCATTTTCGACAGCCTGCCCGCCGCCCAGCAGACGACCTTGCTCGACGTTGGCGCGGAAATGGAGGCCTGGGCCATGGCCGAGGCGAAGAAGGACGATGAGGAGGTCTCCCGCATCTACGCCGCCAAGGGCGTGCAGGTGGCGGACATGACCGATGAAGGTCTCGCCAAATGGCGCAAGGTGGCGGAGGAGGCCGCCTGGGCTGATTTCGCGGCCCGGTCATCCGAGGCCGCCGAGCTGCTGAAGCTCGCCAAGCAGGTGTCCTGATTTGTCCGGGAACGCGGCGCAGGACGCAATTCTTTCCGACAGGGCGAAGCCAGAGGGTCGGCCCAGCCTTCTCGCCACTTTGATGCTGCGCCTTTATGAACTCTCCGCCCTGGCCTTGGTCGCGGCGGCGGGTGTGCTCAGCTATGGCGTCGTCATCGGCCATCTTCAGGGCCGTGCGACGCTGTGGCAGGACGAAGTCACGATCTTCCTCATCGCGGGCGCCACCTTCATTTCAGCGGCGCAGGTGCAGGCCTGGCGCGGCCATGTGGGCATCGAGGCGCTCGCCGAGATCCTGCCGCCGCGCCTCAACGCGCTGCGCTATCGCATCATCGACGTGGTGGTGCTGGGCTTCTGCATCTTCTTCGCCTGGAAGTCGGGCCTGCTGCTTCAGGAAGCGTGGGAAGAGGGGCAGACGTCCCATTCCGCCTGGGGCCCGCCCATGTGGATCCCCTACAGCCTGCTGACCTTCGGCATGGCCCTGCTCGCCGTGCAGGTCGCCATGCAGGTGGCGGAGCGGTCCAAAATGGCGCTGGTTCTGGTCATTGTCTGCACCTGCGCGCTGCTGTTCTGGCATCGACCGCCGACCGCGCTGATCACCGGCGCGCCTCTGCCCGTGGTGGGCGTCGCCTATTCGCTCGTCACGCTTCTCATGATGTTCTCGGGCATGCCCATCGCCTTCGCGCTGGGCGTCACGGCCCTGAGTTTCATGTTTCTCTTCATGCCTCTGGCCTCGGTCGACACCATTGCCCAGAATTTCTACGAAGAGCTGGCCAACACGATCATTCTCGCCATTCCGCTGTTCATCCTGAAGGGCGCCGCCATCGGGCGCTCGGATGCGGGGCGCGATCTTTATCTGGCTCTGCACGCCTGGCTGCATCGCATCCCCGGCGGGCTCGGGGTGGCCAATACGGTGGCCTGCGGGCTCTTCGCGGCCATGGCGGGTTCCTCGCCTGCGACCTGTTCCGCCATCGGCTCGGCTGGCATCCCCGAGATGCGCGCGCGCGGCTATTCGCCAGGCTTTGCGGCGGGCATCATCGCGGCTGGCGGCACGTTGGGCATCCTGCTGCCGCCCTCCGTCACCATGTTGCTTTACGCCGTCGCGGCGGAGGTCTCGCTGGGGCGCCTGTTTCTCGCGGGGCTTTTTCCGGGCCTGCTGCTGATCACGCTGTTCGCCACCTATTCCGTGCTGCGCTTCCAGAAGGAGACGCGCCTGGCGGAAGCGGACGCCGCGCGCACGGGCCTGCGCTCCGCCATTCTGGACAAGCATAGCTACACCTTCGGCCAGAAGGTGCGGATGCTGACCTGGGTGGCGCCCTTCGTCATCATCCTCGCTGGCGTGATGGTGGTGCTTTACGCAGGCTGGGCGACGCCTTCGGAGACGGCGGGCGTCGGCGCGATCCTCGCGCTCTGCGTCATCGGCGTGATGTATGGCATCTGGCGGCCGGGCAAGCTCATGCCGATCCTCAACGGCACCCTGCGCGAATCCACCATGCTGCTGATGATCATCGGCATGTCGCTGCTCTATTCCTACGTGATGAGCTATCTGCAAATCTCGCAGGGCACGGCGGCCTGGATCATCAGCCTTGGCCTGTCGAAATGGGTGCTGCTACTGGCGATTCTGGTTCTGGTGGTGGTGTTGGGCTTCTTCCTGCCGCCGGTCTCGATCATCCTGATGACCGCCCCGATCATCCTGCCCCCGCTCAAGTCGGCGGGGTTCGATCTGATCTGGTTCGGCGTGGTGATGACGGTGGTCATGGAGATGGGGCTGATCCACCCCCCGCTGGGACTTAACATTTTCGTGATCAAGAATATCGCGCCAGATATACCATTGTCCCAAATCATCTGGGGGACGCTGCCCTTTGTGCTGCTGATGATGTTCGCGGTTCTGCTGGTTTGCATCTTCCCCGCCATCGCCACATGGTTGCCGGTCGCCCTCATGGGGTGATCGGTCGTCTGGGGCCTGCGGTTTGCGGTTTCCTTTGCAGTGGGGCGCAGGAATGCTTACATTCCAAGCAAATGCCTCACCTCTGCGCCCATGCGCGGCTGGTGCGGGCGCTGGAGATGAATGGTGTCGTCCTATGATGTGTCCGGCGAGGCGACGCCCCCGGGCTCCGATACAAGGCTGAATGGTGGCCCTGGCATGGGGGGGAGTCCTCATGGCTATGGACGCAACGGCCATGTCTACGCCGCGCTTGATCTGGGCACCAACAATTGCCGCCTTCTGATCGCCCGCCCCGCGCGGGACGGATTTCGAATCATCGACGCCTTTTCCCGGATCGTGCGGCTCGGCGAAGGTCTGTCCCAGACCGGGCGGCTTGGGCAGGCGGCTATCGACCGCACGCTGGCGGCTTTGGAGATCTGCCGCACGAAGATGGAGACGCGGGGCGTCAGCCGCGCCCGCCTGATCGCCACGGAGGCCTGCCGCATCGCGCTGAACGGGCCTGAGTTCATCGCCCGCGTTCGCGACGAGGTCGGCCTTTTGCTGGAAGTGGTGGATCGGGAGACCGAGGCGCATCTGGCCGCCTCCGGCTGCGCCGCGCTGGCGGATGAGCAGGCGGAGGGTGTGGTGCTGTTCGACATCGGCGGCGGATCGTCCGAGATCGTCTGGCTGTCGCGTCCCACCAGGCAAACGCAGGGGCTTGATCCCACTGGCGACGCCGCCATGCGCGGACGGGTGCGCATGTGGGCCTCGCTTCAGCTGGGGGTGGTGACCATCGCCGAGCGATTCGGCGGAATCGACGTCAGCGCCGAGCTCTACGAGCGCATGGTTCAGCATGTCAGCGGCGAGCTGGCCTCCTTCATGGAGCGCGCCGCCTCCGAGCATCGGTGTGAGCGGTTCCACCTTCTGGGCACCTCGGGCACGGTGACGACCATCGCGGGGGTCCATCTGGGCCTGCTGCGCTATGATCGCCGTCAGGTCGATGGTCTGTGGATGAACGATGAGGAAGTATCGCTCGCCATCGGCCGCCTTCAGGCCATGACCTATGCCGACCGGGTGGCCAATGGCTGCATCGGGCCTGAGCGGGCGGACCTGGTGCTGGCGGGCTGCGCCATTTTCGATGCGATCCGCCGGGCTTTCCCTGCTGATCGCATCAGAATCGCCGATCGCGGGCTCCGGGAAGGCATTTTAATGCAAATGATGAGCGCCGACCGTGTATGGAGCCATACGAGGCTATAACGGAACATGGCGAGATGAGCGGATCAGCGACAGGTGGCGGCGGCGGACGCGAAGGCGGACGTTCGATCAAGGTGCACGTGAAAAAGGCGAGCAAGTTCACGCTCTCGTCCAAGCTCTGGCTGGAGCGCCAGCTGAACGACCCCTATGTGGCGCAGGCCAAGCGGGAGGGCTACCGCTCGCGCGCCGCCTACAAGCTCATCGAGATGGACGAGCGTTACAACCTGCTCAAGCCCGGCCAGAAGATCGTGGATCTCGGCGCGGCGCCCGGCGGCTGGGCGCAGCACGCGGCCAAGAAGGTCGGCGTGGAGCAGGGCAGGGGCAGGGTGGTCGGCATCGACCTGCTGCATATCGACCCCATCGCCGGCGTCGAGCTGGCGGTGATGGATTTCAACGACCGAGACGCGCCAGAGCGCCTCAAGGCCATGCTGGGCGGCCTCGCCGATGGCGTCATGTCCGACATGGCCGCCAACACCACCGGGCACAAGAAGACGGACCATCTGAAGATCATGGGTCTTGCGGAGCTGGCCATCGAATTCGCCCGCGAGGTGCTGGCCCCCGGCGGGTTCTTCGTCTCCAAGGTCTTCCAGGGCGGCACCGAGGGCGATTTGCTGGCCATGCTCAAGAAGGACTTCGCCGTGGTGCGCCATGTGAAGCCCAAGGCGAGCCGCGCCGGTTCCGCCGAACTTTACGTGCTGGCCACCGGCTTCCGTGGCGGCGCCGGGACACAGGAAGAGGCGGAGGCGGATTGATCCGCCTGTGGGTTGAACGCCATTTCGGCGAGTTTTGTTTGCCAGCCGTCATGAGCGTGATATGAGCCACTGCCAACCCGGTGGCGTGACTTTTGAGTCTCGCCCGACGGCGCGCTGATCGCGCCTCCCGCGCGCAGGCCGCGCCCAAATGAATGGAGTTGGCCCATGAGCTTCGACATTTCCTCGATTCCCGAAGCCCTTACATTTGACGACGTGCTGCTGCGGCCGGGCCATTCCGAGGTGGTGCCGAGCCAGGTGGACGTGCGCTCGCGCCTCACCCGCTCCATCAGCCTCAACATGCCCATCATCTCCTCCGCCATGGATACGGTGACCGAGGCGCGCCTCGCCATCGCCATGGCCCAGGCCGGCGGCATCGGCGTCATCCACCGCAATCTCGAAGCTGAAGAGCAGGCCGAGGAAGTGCGCAAGGTGAAGCGCTACGAGAGCGGCATGGTGGTCAATCCCATCACCATCTTCCCCGACGAGACGCTGGCCGACGCGCTGGCCCTCATGCGCTACCATGGCATTTCCGGCGTTCCGGTGGTTGAGCGCGGCCCGAGCGGCAAGCCCGCCCGGCTCTGCGGCATCGTCACCAACCGCGACGTGCGCTTCGCCGACAATCCGTTGCAGCCGGTTTCCGAGCTGATGACCAAGAAGCTCATCACCGTGCGCGAGGGCGTCCAGAAGGACGACGCGCGCCGTCTGCTGCATCAGCACCGCATCGAGAAGCTGCTGGTGGTCGACGAGGATCATCGCTGCGTGGGCCTCATCACGGTCAAGGATATCGAGAAGGCCACGCTGCATCCCCACGCCTGCAAGGACGCGGAAGGCCGCTTGCGCGTCGCCGCCGCCTCCACCGTGGGCGACAAGGGTTATGAGCGCGCGATGATGCTGATCGACGCGGGCGTCGACTGCATCATCGTCGACACGGCCCATGGCCATTCGCAAATGGTGCTGGATCAGGTCATGCGCATCAAGCGCCAGTATGGCAATGTGCAGCTGATCGCTGGCAATGTGGCCACGGGCGAGGCGACCCGCGCGCTGATCGACGCTGGCGCGGACGCCATCAAGGTCGGCATCGGGCCAGGCTCCATCTGCACCACCCGCATCGTGGCGGGCGTGGGCGTGCCGCAACTGACCGCGATCATGGAAGCGGCCGCCGCCGCGCGCGCCAACGACATTCCGGTGATCGCCGATGGCGGCATCAAATTCTCAGGCGATCTGGCCAAGGCCATCGCTGCGGGCGCCGATTGCGTCATGGTCGGCTCGCTGCTGGCGGGCACGGAGGAGAGCCCCGGCGAGGTGTTCCTGTATCAGGGCCGCTCCTTCAAGACCTATCGCGGCATGGGCTCGGTGAGCGCCATGGCGCGCGGCTCGGCGGATCGCTACTTCCAGCAGGACATCAAGGACACCCTCAAGCTCGTGCCCGAAGGCATCGAGGGGCAGGTGCCTTATAAAGGCCCGGTGGGCGCGGTGCTGCATCAGCTGACCGGCGGCCTGCGCGCCGCCATGGGCTATTGCGGCGCGCATACGATCCCGGACTTGCAGCAGAAGGCGAAGTTCGTGCGCATCACCAGCGCGGGCCTGCGCGAAAGCCATGTCCATGACGTGGCGATCACCCGCGAGAGCCCCAACTATCCCGTGGGCGGTTGAACGATGTCGATTTCCACCGTCCTCCTCCCCGCCTTCGTCCAGATCGCGCTCACCTTCGGGCTGTTGGTCTGGACGGGCATGTCGCGCAGAGCGGCGATCGTCGATGGCCAGACGCGGGTCGCCGACGTTGCGCTCGGTCAATCCGCCTGGCCGGAGCGCCCCACGCAAATCGGGCGTTCATTTCAGAACCAGCTCGAAACGCCGATGCTGTTTTATGTGCTGACCGCCTTGGCGATCATCACGCAAAAGGCGGACCTGCTGTTCGTCGTCATGGCCTGGCTTTTCGTCCTCACGCGCCTCGCCCATGCTTACGTTCATGTGACCAGCAACCATATGAACCTGCGCTTCAAGGCCTTCCTTGCGGCGGTCGCGGTGCTCCTGACCATGTGGACGATCTTCGCCGTTCGGGTCTTGGGCGGGTTCTAGAGCGGTGTTCCGAACCCGGGAGGGACGACGTCCCGTCGTCCACATCGGGCAGGGCGACGTCCCGTCGCCCTGGTTCCCCATGAATGGTCGGGCTCCCGCGCTTCGTCATGGGGACGACGAGGACGTCGTCCCTCCCGGTGGCGAGGGCGACGAGACGTCGCCCCTCCCGTGTTCGTCATGTCATGCTGTCGCCAGTTCCATGCAGATTGATCGGATACCGCTTTAGCCCCTTCGCTTTTTTCAATTCTTCGTTTGCATGTGGCCCCGGTCTGTGTGACGCAGCGCAAGGCTCTCTCGTGAGCCGCCCCTCCATCAAGAATATGGCCCCGCCTCGATGACTCCCGCCGCCCGCATTTCCGCCGCGATCGAACTGCTCGAAATGATCGAGACGCGCCACCGCCCCGCCGCCGACGCACTGAAGGAGTGGGGCCAGTCCCACCGTTTCGCAGGCTCCAAGGACCGCGTGGCCATCGGCACGCTGGTCTTCGACGCCCTGCGCCGCAAGTCCTCCAGCGCTTATCTCATGGGCTCAAGCGAGCCCCGCGCGGTCATGCTGGGCGCCCTGCGTCTGGTGCGCGGGCAGGACGCCGACACCATCGCCACCTTCTTCACCGGCGAGCAATATGCGCCCGCCGCCCTGGCGGACGCCGAGCGCGAGCGGCTGGATAACGGTTCCCTCGACGGCGCCCCCGCCCATGTGCTGGGCGATTATCCCGAATGGCTGGCCGAAGGCTTCGAAGCCGCCTTTGGCGAACACGCCGCCGAAGAGGGCAGGGCGCTTTCCGAGCGCGCGCCTGTGGACCTGCGCGTCAACACCCTCAAGGGCGACCGCGAGAAGGCCCTGAAGCAACTCGACCATTTATCGCCGCAAGCGACCCCGCTGTCGCGCCTTGGGGTGCGGATCACCATCGGCCCCGACGGTCGCGGCCCGGCTCTGTCGGCCGAACCCGCCTATGTGAAGGGCCTCGTCGAGGTGCAGGACGAAGGCTCGCAGCTCGTGGCGCTTCTGGCGGGCGTGGAGCCCGGCCAGCAGGTGCTGGACCTGTGCGCGGGTGGTGGCGGCAAGACTTTGGCGCTGGCGGCGCTGATGGACAATCGCGGCCAGATCTTCGCCACCGACAACGACGGGCGTCGCCTGATGCCGATCTTCGCCCGACTTGAGCGGGCTGGCGCGCGCAATGTGCAGGTCCGCGCCCCGCGCGGCGCGCAGGACGTGCTGACCGGCCTTGAGGGCCGCTGCGATCAGGTGCTGGTGGACGCGCCCTGCACGGGCACGGGCGCCTGGCGCCGCAACCCCGACGCCAAATGGCGCATGCGCCCCGGCGCGCTGGAGCAGCGCATCAAGGAGCAGGACGAGGTTCTCGCCCGCGCCGCGAAATATGTGAAGCCGGGCGGCACGCTGGTCTATGTGACCTGTTCGGTGCTGCGTTCGGAGAACGAGGACCGCGTCGCCGCCTTCCTGGAAGCCAACCCCGGCTGGCTGCCCCGCGACGCCGCCCATATGGCCCGCATGGCCGCGCTGCCGCAACTGGCCGACCACGCCTCCCCCTTCGGCCCCGGCATCCGCCTGAGCCCGCGCACGAGCGGCACGGACGGGTTCTATGTGGCGGTGCTGGTGAAGCGGTAAACGTCAAGCAATTGGGATCATGAGTTAAACACCCTCCCCCCTGTGGGGAGGGTCGGCCGCGCCAGCGGACGGGGTGGGGGTCTGCGCATGGTGATCGTTGGCGCGGTTGCTAAGCGCTAACGTCGGAGATGCGTAGACCCCCACCCCGTACCCCTCCCCACAGGGGGGAGGGGAAGTGGCAGGCGTTTCTCGCTTATTCAGATCGTTAGCTGCATACCCTCCCCCCTGTGGGGAGGGTCGGCCGCGCCAGCGGACGGGGTGGGGGTCTGCGCATCGTGATCGTTGGCGCGGTTGCTAAGCGCTAACGTCGGAGATGCGTAGACCCCCACCCCGCATCCCTCCCCACAAGGGGTAGGGGAGCGGCAGGCGTTTCGCTCAACTATTCATGTCGTTAGCGCGGCATGCAACAAAACCGTACAGAAGTCCCCCCTTTCGCGCCGCTGCGATTGCGAAGGCGCGGCTCATCCTTTAATCCGACGCTTTGCGCAAGGACGAGACCATGGCTGGCCAGACCTCCACCGATCCCCTTCACGACGAGATCCTCAAGCATCACGACAAGGTGCTGATCGTCGATTTCGGCTCGCAGGTGACGCAGCTGATCGCGCGCCGGGTGCGCGAGGCCGGCGTCTATTGCGAGATCGCCCCCTTCCAATCCGCCGAGCGCGCCTTCGCGCAGCTGCAGCCCAAGGCCGTCATCCTCTCCGGCGGTCCCTGCTCGGTGACCGACGCGGGCTCGCCCCGCGCCCCGCAGGCCATCTTCGACGCCGGGATCCCCGTGCTGGGCATCTGCTACGGCGAGCAGATCATGGCCGTGCAGCTGGGCGGCAAGGTCGAGGCGGGGCATCACCGCGAATTCGGCCGCGCCGAGCTGGAAGTGGCCGAGGCTTCTGCGCTGTTCGAGGGCGTCTGGGAGCCGGGCCAGCGCTATCCCGTCTGGATGAGCCACGGCGACCGGGTGACGGAGCTGCCGCCGGGCTTCCGCCGCATCGCCATGTCCGAAAACGCCCCCATGGCGGCCATCGCCGACGAGGCGCGTCGCTACTACGCCGTGCAGTTCCATCTGGAAGTCGTGCATACGCCCGATGGGGCCAAGCTGATTTCGAATTTCGTTCATAAGGTCGCGGGCCTGAAGCGCGACTGGACCATGGCGGCCTTCCGGGGCGAGGCCATCAAGACCATCCGCGCGCAGGTTGGCGAGGAGGGCCGGGTGCTCTGCGGCCTGTCGGGGGGCGTCGACTCCGCCGTGGCGGCGGTGCTGATCCATGAGGCCATCGGCGAGCGGCTGACCTGCGTCTTCGTGGACCATGGCCTGATGCGCCAGAGCGAGGCGACCGAGGTCGTCACCCTGTTCCGCGACACATTCAACATTCCGCTCGTCCATGTGGACGCCAGCGACATGTTCATCAACGCGCTGGACGGCGTCAGCGACCCCGAGACCAAGCGCAAGACCATCGGCAAGCTGTTCATCGACGTGTTCGAGGCCGAGGCCCGCAAGATCGCTGCGGATGGCCGCGGCGCCCCCGCCTTCCTCGCGCAGGGCACGCTTTACCCTGATGTGATCGAGAGCGTGTCCTTCACGGGCGGCCCCTCCGTCACCATCAAGAGCCATCACAATGTGGGCGGCTTGCCCGAGCGCATGAACATGAAGCTCGTGGAGCCGCTGCGCGAGCTCTTCAAGGACGAGGTGCGGGCGCTTGGCCGCGAGCTGGGCCTGCCGGAGGCTTTCGTCGGCCGCCACCCCTTCCCGGGGCCGGGCCTGGCCATCCGCATCCCCGGCGCCATCAGCCGCGAGAAGCTCGACATTCTGCGCAAGGCCGACGTGATCTATCTCGACGAGATCCGCAAGGCGGGCCTCTACAACGAGATCTGGCAGGCCTTCGCCGTGCTGTTGCCCGTGCGCACGGTCGGCGTGATGGGCGACGGTCGCACCTACGACCACGTCTGCGCCCTGCGCGCCGTGACCTCGGTGGACGGCATGACGGCGGACTTCTTCCCCTTCGACATGAACGTGCTGGGCCGCACGGCCACCCGCATCATCAACGAAGTGCGCGGGATCAACCGCGTGGTTTACGACGTGACGTCGAAGCCGCCGGGGACGATCGAGTGGGAGTA
>CAIUWR010000025.1 GCA_903902915.1 uncultured Hyphomicrobiales bacterium
GATGAACTGCTCCCGTGGCATTGGAAGCCGCAAGCCCCGATCATCCACTCTCAGGCAGCCTGAAAAACAAACATATAAAAGGCGAACCTCCAAAACGGAGATACATCCCGGTAGACTGCGGTCCTCGCCGCATGGCTACGTCCGGGGCGGTCATGGATGATGACCTTCTCGATCAAGCCGCGCAGGATTTCGAAGGCTTCGGCCCTCGTGTCTTCCTGATATAGCGCGTCACGCAGGGCTACCACTTTGTCCCGATAGGCGTCCGCCAGATTGGGATGCAAACGAACAGGGCTCGGCGGCGGAGCCGAGAGTTGAGCCTTGAGATCTGCGCGCTCGATCTCCAGAGCGTCAAGTTTGCCTTGGAGGCTAGGCGACCTCAGGCCATCTGCGATGGCGTTGATAAGCTGATCGAGTTGACGCTCGACCTTGGTTAGCTTGGCGCCATGGTGATCGCGCTCTGCCGATTCGTTGGCTCGGTGCTTATTCAGCTCATGGTTGGCGGCGGACACGAACTCCTTCACCAGTTCCGGCGCCATGAGATTGTGCTGGAGCGCCTTGATCACGATTTCCTCCAGCACTCCTCTGCGAATGCTCGCCTTGCTGGTGCAAAGCCCATTGCGGTGGGCGCGCGCGCACCGCAGATGGTCCTTGCCCACCGCCGCCATCTGATGGCCGCAGGAGCCGCATTCGACCAGCCCGGTCAGAATGTGTTGGGCGCGGCGCTTCGTCCAGAAGCCGCTTTCGCGTAGCGCCACGGCGACCGGCGATGCGGCCATCTCCGCTAGGCGGGTCTGTGCGCTCCGCCAGAAGCTCTCGTCGATGATCCGCAGTTCCGGAACTTCTTCCGTCACCCACTCTTCGGGCGGGTTCATTCTGGCCACCCGCTTGCCTGTCTGTGGGTTCCGGATGAAGCGCTGCCGATTCCAGACGAGCCTCCCAATATAGAGTTCATTGCGCAGGATGCCCGTCCCGCGCGCGGCGTGGCCACGGATCGTCGTGTCCTGCCACGGGTTGCCGTTAGGTCCGGGGATCTGCTCAGCGTTCAGCCGCTTGGCTATTGCATTGGGCGAGGCGCCTTTGGCGAACTCGTCGAAGATCCGCATGACAACGGGCGCTTCCTTCTCATCAATGTCGCGGCCGCCGCGCAGCAGTTCACCATTCGTCTGCAATTCCCGCCGGATGCGGTAGCCAAAGCAACGGCCTCCCGCCGAGCGCTTTTGCTCGATCCGGCCGCGAAGGCCCCTGTGAGTCTTGGCGGCCAGGTCCTTCAGGAACAGGGCGTTCATGGTCCCCTTGAGCCCGACGTGCAGTTCGCTGATCTCTCCCTCCGCGAGGGTGTGGAAGCCTGCGCCCGCGAAGCGCAGGGCCTTGAACAGCGCCGCGATATCCTTCTGGTCACGCGACAGGCGGTCCAGCGCCTCGGCGACCAGCACGTCGAACTTTCCAGCCCGCGCGTCAGTCAGCATATCCTGGTAGGCGGGGCGGAAGCGGTTGGACCCGCTGCGCGCGCGATCCGCGTAGATGGTCGCGCTGCTCCAGCCTCGCCCCTTGATGAAGCCTTGGCAAACGCGCACCTGATCCTCGATGGAGGCGTCGCTTTGCAGGTCTGAGGAGTAGCGGGCGTAGATCGCAGCGCGCATCAGATGGATCCTTGGCTGCTGGCGTTTTGCGGGGCCTCCATCCATTCCGCCAGCGCGGCGGAATGCCTTTTGGCCGCGTAGATGTGGAGCGCATGGTTATAATGCCGGTTCGCGATCTCGGGATCAGAGTGGCCCAGAATCGAGCCCGTGATCCTCGCGTCCTCCGGATTGTGCCGGACGAGGGTCGTGACATCTATGTCCCGGAACCAGTGAGGAGGGATCGGCTTGCCGAAGGCCTCCTCTGTCCTGCGGCGGAAGACGTTATGCAAGGATCGTTCAGCGAGTTCCGTGCCATCCCTCGAGATCCAGAGCGCATCCGTCTGGATGTGCTTGGCCTTGCCTGAGGTCGTGAGCAACGCCTGACGATAGATTTGGATATAACGCCGCAGACCGTCAACGAGGTGCGGCGCGAGGGGCGCCTCAATGGATCTCTTGCCCTTTGTTTCCTTGGCGCCGAATGCCAGAGCTCCGCTTCCTTCGTCGAGGAACAGATGGCGGCTGATCGTGATGCTGGCGAAGTTCTTGATTCGGAAAGGCCTGCGGATCATCGTCAGGATGGCGATCCCGTCCCGATACAGCAACGCGCGTTCCAGCGTGGTGACGCCGTGGGGATTCCTGCGGCTTTTGGCTGGAAGGGTTTCCGCCGACTTCATGAGGCCAAGCCCCAACTCCTCCACCTGCCACGCCATCTTGATGCGTTCCAGCTTGTTGCGGCTGGGAATGGCTTCAAGACGAAGGTTTTCGAAGCAGACCCTGAGCCAGTCCCAAGAGGATGGGTTGAGGTGGGGCGTCATGACACGCACCGCGTCGTAGAGTTCTTGGGCGCGGTTGTAGAGCGTCCAGCCGGTGTTCGTTTCCTCCACATCCGTCAGATACGCGTCCACCTGCTCGCGCGTGACGATGGCCTCAGGGGTTGTCTCATGAATGGCGTGCCCCTTCTCGATGTTCCACCCGAGCCAGACGCCCCAGCCCTTCGCCGTCTTGCGGGCGCTGTGAGGGCGCCAATGGGCCGCGAGGCCGGACGGCTTGAAGAGCCTTCCGACCTGGTTCGCCTCCGCCCAGCGTTCCTGATGAGCCACAGGCCAAAGATCGAGGGGCAGGGAGTGGGGGCGGAACGCCATGGTCAGGTCGCTCCCTTCGGCGGGCTCATGTAGGAGTCGATGATCGCGTCAAAGCGGGTGAAAGCGTCACGATGTTCCAGGCCGGTGTAGAACATTGTGGTGGTGCGGATGGATTTGTGTCCGAGCAGGCGGCGGACTGTTTCGTAGTCGCCGGGATGGCGCTTCAGATAGATGAACGCAGCCAGGTGGCGGAAGAGATGCAGGTTCAGATGAATCCCCAGATGCGCCTTGATGAAGCGGGGGATCTGGGCGCCAAGCTCAGCCTCCGTCTTCTGGCGCGCCGAGCGGGAGATGAACAGGGCGCTGGTCTCCTCTTGCAGAAGGAGTGGCCTGTAGACCTTCAAGTAAAGATCAAGCAGGTCGATGGTTCCCAGAGGGAGGGGGTATTCCAGGTTGATATGGTTTTTCACCTCATGGTCCGGGAACACCAGGTAGCAGTTGGTGTCGCTGACGCGGTGAAGATGCTTCTCGATGTCGATGGCGGCCAGGTTCTTGGCGCGCACGGGCGCCACCAGCAGCAGCGCCACGGCGAGAGCTGACTGCGCCACAAGCGCCTCGCCGAGCGTGGGTTGCTGAGGGCGCAGATCTTCGATGGCGTTGGAAGGCAAGTTGACCAGCCGGCGGATGTTGCCGTCGTCGGTGAAGGCGCGCAGCTTGGCGCGGTTGCTTTCCACCATGCCGTCATTCTTCTCGCGGAACGCGCGCTCTGCCTCCTTCAGCAGAGTCAGTATGTCCACGTCGCAGTGCGCCCATTCTTTGGCGATCCCCTTCAGCAGGCGAATGCGGTTGTAGTGATGCCCGCATTCCGCCCCGGCGCCCTCCGCCCACATCTCCTCCAGAATGACGTCGAGCGCCGGCTTGGCGACAAGATCCTTCAGGCCGCCGAGGCCCTCGACAGCCCATCCGCGCTTCGCCAGCATCGTGACGACCTGCAGCACTTTCTGTTGGACGTCCGTTTTGGTCTTCGGGCTGCGCGGGCCCTTGCGGCGCGGCGTGAAGCGGCCCCCGTTCGAGGAGCGGTTCATGAAGGCCGCCAGATCTTCCTGGAAGCTCGGGGACAGGGCGCAAAGCGGAACGGAGGGATTCTTGCGGCGGCTGACGACGGTCAGCGCAAACGCGGGCCAGCCCGGGCTCTTCCCCATGTAGGCGTTCCAGATGAGCTTGATGTCGCGGACCAGCTGGACCGGACGCGGCAGCATCTTGGCCTTGGCGGCGATTTCGAGGTCGGCCAACAAGGCGTCGTCGACTTGGTGGGGCTCGATTCCGCGGCTGGAGGCGTAGGACGCGAGCACGCGCAAATTGATCAGTTTATGCTTTCCCTCGACCCCGAGGAGCATGTCGCTCCAGGCGTTGGTGAGGGGGGCGAAGAGGGGTTTGAACGGGCGTGCCATGTGCTCTCCTGTATCCGACAATAGTCCTATATGCAAGGGAATTGTCTGTGCTAAGGTTGCAAGTGGATTTCATAACTGACAATTAAAACAGCATATTAGGCCTATATGAGAGGCCGGAAGCGGCTCCGGATACGAAGGATAATATTCCGTAACGCCTCAACCATCTCCGCCCTCCGAACGGCTGATCTGACGCGCCAGCAGGCGGGCCAGCGCCGTCAAAGACGGGTGGGGTTGGGGCGGCGGCGAAGGGGCAGAAGGGTCGCCCGGAGGGTCGGGCTGGGAGCTTGGCCCCTCCACCGCACGAGCGCGCGCGGCCGCCGCCCCGGTCGCGGGGACCGGAGGCTGGGCGGGCGCAAGGCCGGGGATGGTGGGGCGCTGTTGCATGCCCTCGGACATAATTCCGAGCGGCGCACTAAAGTGGCGTCAACCGTGTAACAGGAATTACCTTCGGCTCAGTCCGACGGAATATTGCTCTGTCGGGACCGGTTCCGCTTCACCGAGGCCCAGTACCGTCGAAGCGCATTCTGTGGCGAGCCCACCCCGGCTTTCTCCAGCACCAGATGAGCCATTCGTCCAAAGGGCTGCTTGTCGCTGCGGCTGCTGGGCGGCGGCCCGCCGGAGGCTTCGAGCCAGAGCAGGCCCAGCTCCGCCACAAGGTCGTCGACGGCCTGGTCCGCAGGGTGTCCGCCCTTGTGGACTGACAGGCGCGCCGCCACAGGATCGCCAACCGGCTTCAGCCGCAGCAACTCTCCCATGATCATTGGCTCGACGTGAGGGTCGGAGTTGTATCCGTTATCGCGAAGCTGCCCATACGATTGGGCCCTGCCAGCCGCGATCAGGCCCGGCAGCTTGTCGAGGAGCTCCTCGTCCGGGCAGGTCTGCGCCCAAGCGCACAGTCCCTCCCACGTCAGATCGGCGCCGTCATTCAAGTCGGGGAGGCGCACCCTTGCGCGGCGCAACAGCTCTTCACGAGCCAGTACTGGTAACCGCAGAACTTTCAGACGAACCTTTGGGGCGTTCTTTTCGTCCCGGCATGCCATGAAGAGGTCGCGCAAATCTTCACGGGCCGAGCTGCGACGATGATCTTCCGCCTCACTTTGTCGATACCGCCTAAGGGCCATCTGGATCCTGGCCACAAACGCTTCCATATCGTCGGGCATCGTCTTTGAGCCACTCACCCTTAACAGGCGCCAAAGCAGGTCTCTCTCCTCTGCCGTGACTTCAAGGACGTGTTTGTGCGGGTTCACGGGGTCGAGAGGTGGCATATCAAGGCACCTTAAATTCACAAACCATAGGACCAGTCCGGAAGGTTCGCGCCGGATTGCATAGTCTTCCTAGCATGACGCTGGCTAACGCCAAGCGCAGCGACACCAGCGTTATCCGGTTTGTCACTCCTTGTGCTTGGGGAACCTAAGCCCTCCCCCAACAAAGCTGATGTGCTTTTCACCACCTGACCCTGCCCCCAACTTTTATCCACTCTGAAGTTCGTTCTGGCGGTTTGATTTGCCCCGGAGGGCGTTTGTAGCGGCGGGGGACGGCGCGGAGCTGGTGGGGTTGCGCAGCGCCGTCCCCCGACGCGGGAAGGTTTTGGC
>CAIUWR010000026.1 GCA_903902915.1 uncultured Hyphomicrobiales bacterium
GCGATCGAGGCGATCCACAGGACCGAGGCGGAGCTCAAGCTGCCGACGTCGATTTCAACCAACTTCACCGGTTCCGCGGCCCTGTTCCAGGACTCGCTGAAGGGCCTTGGCCCCCTGTTGCTGGCGGCCGTTCTGACCATCTACATCGTGCTCGGCGTTCTCTACGAAAGCTACATCCACCCCATCACCATTCTGACCGGCCTGCCATCCGCCTGTATCGGCGCGCTGGTCTGTCTGGAGTGGTTTGGCATGGATCTTTCAGTCATCGCGATCATCGGCGTCCTGCTGTTGATCGGCATCGTGAAGAAAAACGCGATCATGATGATCGACTTCGCGCTCGAACGACGGCGCGAAGGCGTCGAGGCCCTGCCCGCGATCCGCGAGGCGGCGCTGATCCGCTTCCGCCCGATCACCATGACGACGCTGGCCGCCATTCTCGGCGCCGTTCCCATCGCCATCGGCGCGGGCGCTGGCGCGGAGCTGCGCCAACCGCTCGGCATAGCGGTCGTCGGCGGCCTATGCGTCTCGCAATTGCTGACGCTTTACATCACGCCCGTCGTCTACATCTGGCTCGACGTCGTCGACACCTATCTGTCCGGCCGCTCGAAGCCGAAGCCCGCCGTGGAAGGCTTCGTCGGCGACGCCCAGCACGCGCAGCAACCGGCGCAGTAAAGCGCTCACCCCATGCGAGAGGCCGGAGCCAAAAACTCCGGCCTTTTTCGTTGCGAGTCGGCTCAGGCGGGGACGACCGAGGTCACCCGATAGGTCAACACATCGCCATCGGCGTCGCGGATCGAGACATATTCGCCGGGTGTGAAGGCATGGGCCTCGAAGTGATGGCCGACCTCTTCCTCGCCAATCGCGCGGGGGTCGTAATCAAACATCCAGGTTCCGCCCCCCGGGCCCCCAGCGCGATGCGCGAGCAAGCCGCGCTCCACGATATCGCCGCCCTCCAGCCGGTGCACGAAGCACAGCGCGCGCTGGCTGCGCCAACCCTCGACGCTGATATGGCCGGTCTCGTCCAGCGGGGCCACCAGATCATAGCCCTCGCCGGGCTCCCCCTCCGGATGCCCCTTGGCGCGGGCCCGCTCCAGCCGGATCCGGCGCATATGGTAAGTTCGCTGCGTTGTCGCCATGTGTCGCTCCCGCAAGGCCCGCCGGGGATGCGTTGCGTCCGCGCCCGCCGCGCCAATCATACAAGCGCCAGACCGCGCTCCGGTTCCGCTCGCAGGTGGCGGGGCCTGAGCGCCCCGCCGCGCGGCCGCCGCACTGTGTCCTTAAGGACGCCCGCTTTGCGGGAAATGGTTAAGCCTAAATTTGGACTCGGTGATGCACACTGCGTGCGCCGCATCTAGCTTCCGCAACACCTGGAATCTGTCAGCGCATGAACAAAAAGCTGAAATGGATCGCCATTGGCGTCGCCGCGCTGACGGTCATGGCCGCCATGGCGCCCTGGACCTACTCGGGCTCGGCCA
The DNA here is from genome assembly GCA_903902915.1 of uncultured Hyphomicrobiales bacterium. GTDB lineage: Bacteria > Pseudomonadota > Alphaproteobacteria > Rhizobiales > Beijerinckiaceae > Terripilifer. The sequence continues at coordinate 1,476 of CAIUWR010000026.1, forward strand.
TGCGCAGCGAACTTGCCCTTCAGGTGCGCGAGACGACGGGCCTCATCGTGCAGACTGGCGGACGCACGACGCTCGCCCTACTGCCACGCCCCCGCGTCAAATTCGCAGAGGTGACGATCCGTGATCGCGAGGGCAAGCTCGTCATCAAATCAGGGACGCTGCGCGGCGACATTCGCATCCTGCCCGCCTTCGCGGGTCGCATGGAGGTCTCCTCCCTCTCGCTGACCGCTCCCGACATCGCGATTGATCTTGATGGCCAGCCGCTCAGCGCCGAAGGCGTCATCGCCCGCGCCATCGAGGCCCGCCCCGACAAACGGGAGACCGGCTCCGTGGATACCGCGCGCCTCGGGAGCATCGCCATCCACAATGGAACCGCCCATCTGACGCGCGGCGGAACCATCGTCAGCACCTTGGACGATCTGGAGGGAAATCTGGACTGGCGGAGCCTCGACACGCCCGCAGGCCTGCACGCCACCTTCACCTGGGAGAACGAACGGGTCGATGTCGCCGCCTGGCTGGGCCAGCCCGCGCAGGCTCTGCGGGGCGGCTCCTCTCCCGTTTCGCTGCGGCTGGACTCGCCATCGCTGATCATCAACGCCAATGGCATCGTCTCGGGCGGGCCAACCCCCTCCTATTCCGGCAAATTTTCCGCCGAGGCGCCCTCCTTGCGGGCCATCCTCGCCAAAAACAGCCTCAATCTGCCCTTGCCCGGCCCGCTTGGGGCCTTGTCGCTCAGCGCCGACGCGCGCGCCACGCTGCGCTCGATCCAGCTGTCCGATCTGCAATTCAAACTGGACGAAACCAACTACGAAGGCGCGGTGATCCTCTCCGCCCATCAGGGACGTCCCGCGCTGATGGGCACGCTCGCCACCAAAGATCTCGAAGTCGGCCCCCTGCTCTCCCCCATCCCCACCTTGCGCGAGGACGACGGCGGCTGGAACGGCGCGCCCCTGCCAAAGCTGGACCTCGGCCGCGCGGATGTGGATCTGCGCGTGTCGGCCAATCGCGCCATGATCGGCAGAACCGAAGTGCGCGACGCGGGCATCTCCATTCTGGTGACGGGCGGAAAGGCCGAAGTGGCGGTCGCGGAGGCGAAGGCTTTTGGCGGTTCCGTCAAGGCGCGCCTCACGGCGGAGCCTTCCAGCGCGGGCTATCAGGTCGGCCTCAGTTCGAGCTTCCGGCGGGTGGACAGCCCCGCCTTTCTGGCCGAAGTGTTGCGCAGCCAAAGGTTTTCGGGGGAAGCGAAGGGTGAGTTCGCGGTTTCGGGCGAGGGCTCGAGCGTCGCGCAGGTGCTGGCCTCGTTGCGCGGGAAGGCGAGCGTGGACCTGACCAATGGCGACATCGCGGGGCTTGATCTGGAACAGGCGCTGCGTCGGCTGGAAAAGCGGCCGCTCTCCATCGCTTCGGACATCCGCTCAGGCCGCACTTCCTTCCGGAACGCCCATCTGGACCTGAACGTGGACGCTGGCGTCGCGACGGTGCAGGACTTCGAGGCGAACGGCGCGGGGGTAGATGTGACGGTGTCGGGCTCGGCCTCCGTGGCCAAACGCCTGCTCGACCTGACGATTCAAGCTCGGCAGGCGGGGCGTGACGACAATGAGCCCGCCCCGCAATTGTCCATGGGCCTGAAGGGGCGTTGGGACGACCCCAATCTCATCATCGACGCGCGAAGCCTCATCAGCCGCTCGGAAGCCGCAGCCCCCCTGCTGCGCGGCCCCGCTCCGCCGCGCCCCGAAGGCGACGACGCGCCGGTCAGTCCCTGACGCTGGCGTCGCTCCGCAGGCTCGTCAGCACTCCCACCGCCAGGATCAACGCCACCATGCCGATCAGGATGGTCGAGACCGCGTTGATCTCCGGCGTCACCCCCAGCCGCACCTGACTGTAGATGCGCATGGGCAGCGTCGTGGAGCCCGGCCCCGAGGTGAAGCTGGCGATGACCACATCGTCGATGGAGAGGATGAAGGCCAAGGCATAGCCCGCCAGAATGGAGGGCGCCGCCAGCGGCAGGGTCACGCGCAATAGCGCGCCCCCCGGCGTCGCCCCCAGATCCATCGCAGCTTCTTCGAGCGAGCGGTCCAGCGTCAGCAGACGCGCATGGACCACCACCGCCACAAAGCACATGCCCAGCGTCGCATGGGCGACGACCACGGTCCAGAAACCGCGCGGAATGTCCAAGGCCACGAAGAGCAGCAGCAGCGACAGGCCGGTGATGACTTCGGGCATGACCAGCGGCGCATAGATCATGGACGAGAAGGCCAGCCGTCCGCGAAACCGTCCGAACCGCGCCAGCGCGATGGCGGCGCAGGTTCCCACGATCGTGGCGATGAGCGCAGAGACCAGCGCGATGCGCAGGCTGATCCAGGCGCTGGCGATGAGCTGATCGTTCTCCAGCAATGAGCCATACCAGCGCGTGGAGAACCCGCCCCAGACCGTGACGAGACGCGACGCATTGAAGCTGTAGATCACCAGCAGCGCGATGGGCGCATAGAGAAAGGCGAAGCCGAACAGCAGCGCGGCGCTGCGCACGAAGCTGGATTGCTTCATGACGGCGTCTCCGCCATCTGGCTGCGCTCATAAAACGCCATCGGGACGACGAGCAGGGCGAGCAGGACCACAGCCACCGCCGAGGCGGTCGGCCAGTCGCGATTGTCGAAGAACTCGATCCAGAGCGTGCGCCCGATCATCAAGGTGTCGGACCCGCCGAGCAGGTCGGGGATGACGAATTCGCCAATGGCGGGAATGAAAACAAGCAGACATCCCGCCACCACGCCCGGCGCTGATAGCGGCGCGGTGATGCGCCAGAAGGCGGCGGTGGGCGAGGCGCCAAGATCGGCGGCGGCCTCCAGGAGGTCAGGCGGCTGGCGCGCGATGGCGTTGTAGAGCGGCAGCACCATGAAGGGCAGATAGGAATAGACGATGCCGATCACCACCGCTTCGTCGCTGGCGAAAATATGCAGAGGTTCGGAGATGAGCCCCAACGACAGCAGCGCGTGATTGAGCAGGCCCTCGTCTTTCAAAATGGTGATCCAGGCGTAGACGCGGATCAGAAAGCTCGTCCAGAAAGGCGCGATGGCCAGCACCAGCAAGATGGGCCGCCAGCGATGCGACGCGCGCGCCATGGCGTAGGCCAGCGGATAGGCGACCGCGAGCGTGAAGGCCGTGGAGACCGCCGCCAGCCGCAGCGAGGACAGATAGGCCTCCGCATAAAGCCAATCGTCGGCGAGGCCCGCATAGGCGGCCAAGCTCAGCTCCTTGAGTTTCTCCAGAGCCTCCCAGCCATCGCCCAAGGCGAAGACCGGCGCATAGGGCGGCTGTGCGAGCGCCGCTTGCGAGAGCGAGATCTTCACCACGATCAGGAAGGGAATGAGGAAAAAGACCAGCAGCCAGACCCATGGCGCGCCCAGCACCAGCCGCTCCGCGAGAGACCGCCGCGCCTTCATGCGGGCAGAACCCGCGCGGCGTCGGGCGCGAAACTCACCCGCACCGCAGCGCCGCGTTCAGGCATGAGGGCGGCGCCGAACCGCGCGATGCGGACCAGCGAACCATTGGCGAGCCGCACGCGCGCCACTTGCGTATCGCCGCGATAGGCGCTGTCGAGCACCACTCCGGGCAGGCCTTCGTCGCGCACAAGCTCAAGCAACATGCGCTCGGGCCGCACGGCCAGCGTGACGCTGGCGCCGACCGCGCCTTCAACAGCGGCGCAGACCAGCGCGTTGAGCCCATTCAGGCGCACGAAGGCGAGCCCGTCCTCGACGCGCGCCACCACGCCCTCGAAGAGATTCACCTCGCCGATGAAGCCCGCGACGAAACGCGAGGCGGGCACTTCATAAATCGCGCGCGGGGCGCCGAGCTGTTCGATCCGCCCGGCCCGCATGACGGCGATGCGATGGGCCATGACCATGGCCTCGTCCTGATCGTGGGTGACGAGCATGAAGGCTGTGCCCAGCTCCCGTTGCAGCCGCATCAGCTCGAATTGCGTCTCCTCGCGCAGCTTGCGGTCCAGCGCCGCCAGAGGCTCGTCGAGCAGCACGAGGCGCGGCTTGCGGGCGAGCGCGCGGGCCAGCGCCACACGCTGCCGCTGGCCGCCCGAGAGCTGGTCAGGCTTGCGCGCGCCAAGGCCCTCAAGCTGCACCAGCCGCAGCAATTCGGCCACCCGCGCCGCGATGGCGGCTTTGGGCTGGCCAGCCTGCGCGAGGCCAAAGCCGATATTGCGGGCGACATCCATATGCGGAAACAGAGCATAGGACTGGAACATCATGTTCACGGGACGGGCATGGGGCGGCATGTCGGCCATGTCGCGCCCATCAATCAGAATGCGCCCCGCGTCCGGCGTCTCGAACCCCGCGATGAGACGCATCAGCGTGGTCTTGCCGCAGCCTGACGGCCCCAGCAGCGCGAAGAATTCGCCCGCGCCAATCTCCAGCGACACATCATCCACCGCCGTGACGGCGCCATAGCGCTTCGTCACATGCTCGAAGGTGATGAGTGGCGCGGCGCTCACGGGCTCAGCGCGCGCGCGTGGCGGCGGCGAGCGTGTTGGACATCAACATCGCGATGGTCATCGGCCCGACGCCCCCCGGAACCGGCGTGATGGCGGCGGCGCGGGCGCTGGCCTGCGCATAGGCCACATCGCCCACAAGGCGCGTCTTCGGACGGCCCTGCGCATCCAGCCCCTCGCCGGGCACGCGGTTGATGCCCACGTCAATCACGATGGCGCCCTTGCGCACCCAATCGCCGGGGATCATCTCGGGACGGCCCACGGCGGCCACAAGAATCTCCGCGCGGCCCACAACCTCTTTCAGGTCATGGGTGCGCGAATGGGCGATGGTGACCGTGCAGCTGCGCGACAAAAGCAATTGCGCCATGGGCTTGCCCACGATGTTGGAGCGGCCCACCACCACGGCTTCACGCCCGGCAAGCTCGACGCCCAGCGCCTTGGCGGCGCGCTCCACGAGGATCAGCGAGCCAGCGGGGGTGCAGGGCACCAATGCGCGGGTCGTGTCGCCAATCGCCAGCAGGCCCGCGTTCACGGGGTGGAATCCGTCCACATCCTTGGCGGGCGAGATGGTCTCCAGCACCAGCGTCGAATCGATATGTTTGGGCAGCGGCAGTTGCACCAAGATGCCATGGATGGCGGGATCGGCGTTCAGCGCCTGCACCAGCGCGATCAGATCGGCCTGCGTCGTGTCCACGGGCAGGGTATGCTGCACGGAATGGAAGCCGCAGCTCTCCGCCGCCTTGCCCTTGGATTTCACATAGACCTGACTGGCCGGGTCTTCGCCCACCAGCACCACGGCGAGGCCGGGCTTGAGGCCGAGGTGAGCCGCGTTTTGCGCCACTTCGGCGAGCACGCTCTGGGACACCAGCTTGCCGTCGATGACAAGCCCGCAACCGGGCGCGCCTTCGCGAAGGCCGAGGGCTGCGAGATCGCTGGGCGAGGTCATATGGCTGGCTCCTGTTGGACTTCGTTCTTCTGGCAGATGCGCGGCTGAGTCACAAGAATGCGTAGGCGACCTTGTGCCGCCCTTCCCCGCCCGGCGGCAGGACGATCATGGAGGGCTTGTCGAAGAGGTCGCCTTCAAAGCCATCGGGATCGCCATGGCCCGTCCAGGTTTCGAGGCACAGAAACGGCGCGCCGGGCCGCGACCAGACCACCAGATGGGGGAAGCCCTCCCACTCCACCCGCAGCCGCCCATCCGGCCCCTCGAAGGAGAGCCCCCCGCTGGCGGCGTCGAGAAAGCACAGGGCTTCACGCGCGAAGAGATCGTCATTGAGCGCCAGAGACCGGCCGTCGAGCGGAACCGGGCGCGACTGCTGCGAAAACAACCCGCCCGGCGCGATCACCGGAACCTGCGCGCGCTCGGCGGCGTCGAAGACCAACCGATGCGCCGCCTTGTCGCCGCCCGCCAGCGGCCAGCGGAAGCCCGGATGCAGGCCGAAGGCGTAGGGCATGGGAGCCTCGCCGACGTTGCGAACGAGGCCCGTCACCTCAAGCGCCGCGCCCGCCAGCCGATAGGTGACCTCCAGCGTGAAGGGAAACGGATATTGCGCCAGCGTGGCCGCCGATTGGGTCAGGCGCAGCGTGACATGGTCGGCGCCTTGCGAAACCACCTCAAAACGCTCGCCCATGGCGAAACCATGCAGGCCCAGCGGATAGGTCTCGCCAGCAACCCGCGCCACACTGCCGCGCGTCCAGCCGCAGACGGGGAACAGGATCGGCGCCGTGCGGTCCCAATGGACGCCATCGGGCGCCCAGAGCAGCTCGCGCCCCCCCACCGACCAGCCCCGCCATTCCGCGCCTTGCGGGGAGATGAGAGCCTGGGCGGCGCCAGCGCGCAGTTCGATAAAATCCCTGTTCATGGAACCACTTCAGACAGCGGGGCGGCTCTGTCAACCGGTTGCGCGCTGCGTTATGGTCGCGCCAGATTTCAGAGGAACGCGCCCATGACCCACCAGCCGCACAATCCCGCCCGCCGCGCCTTCGTGACCGGCGCAGCCGTCGCCGCCGCAGGCGTGACCCTCGCCCCCGCAGCGCAGGCCGCAGAGCCCAAATTCATCGGCGAGGAACATTGGGCGCAGAAGGGCGATGTGAAGCTCTATCTGTGGCGCAAGCGCCTCGACGACGGCGTCGCCAACAAGCCGGTGTTCTTCATCGTGCATGGCTCGTCCTTTTCGGGACGCGGCGGCTATGACCTGCAAGTGCCGGGCAAGCCCAACTATTCCTTCATGGAGGAATTCGCGCGGCAGGGCTACGACGTCTGGGCGCTGGATCATGAAAACTACGGCAAGTCCTCGCGCAACACCGGCGTCAATTCCAACATCATGACCGGCGTCGCCGACATCGAGGCCGCCATGCCGGTGGTGGAGAAGGTCACCGGGCAGAAGGTGTTCAAATTCATGGGCCAGTCGTCGGGCGCCATTCGCGCGGGCGTCTTCACCATGCGTCATCCAGAGCGCGTGGAGCGACTGATCCTCGACGCCTTCACCTGGACGGGCGAAGGCGCGCCCGAAATCATGCGCCGCCGCGAACAGGTGGAGAACTACAAGGCCAACACCAATCGCAAGATGGATCTGGCCAGCTTCATGGGCATCTTCACCCGCGACGATCCCACGACCTTCGAAAAGGAAGTCCCGCAGGCCTTGGCGGCTTACGAAATGGCGCTGGGGGACAGCGCGCCCAGCGGCTCCTATATCGACATGGCCATCAACATGCCCATGGTCGACCCCGCGAAGATCCCCTGCCCCGTGCTGATCACCCGCGCGGAGACCGACGGCAACGCCACCGATGCGGAGCTGATCGAATTCTTCGGCAAGCTGCCCTGCAAGGACAAGCAATTCGTGATGATGCGCGGCATCGCCCATGTGGCGGTGCTTGGCCTCAACCGCCACCGCATCTGGCACGCGATGAGCGCCTTCCTGACCATGCCGGGTCTGGCGTAACCGGAGGCGCCGCGCACCCTCACCAGCGTCGCTTGAAGGTCCAGTCCGGCTGGGCGGATTTGATCATCATCATTTCCGCCATGGTCTCGCGGGTCAACAGGCCCGCCAGCGCGCCCGCCTCATCCACCACGCAGAGCGCGGGCGCCCCGCCCGCCCCCAGCATGGTCATCGCCTCGCCCAGATCCTGCGACAGCCTGACCGTCGGAACGGGCGCGCGCATGACCTCCGCCAGGGGAGATTCGCGTGGCCGGTCGCGCAGCGCCGCGATGAGATCCCCCCGCATGAGCAGGCCCGCAGGCTTGCGGTGGCCGTCAAGCACAGGGAACTCGTGTTGCGGCGTCGCGAGCAGCACATCCACCGCATCGCCAAGGCTGACCTCAAGCGGAATCGAGGCGATGCGCGTCTCCATGGCGTCCATCACGCGCAGCCCCGTCACGGCGGAGCGCAAGGCGCTGTCCTGCGCCTCCCCGGCCGCCGCCACATAAACGAAAATGGCGATGAACAGCAGCATGGGATTGCCAAAGAGCCCGGCGAAGCCCAGCACGAAGGCGAAGCCCTGGCCGATATGCGCGGCCACCTGCGTGGCGCGCTGCGGTCCCATTTTCATCGTCAGCAAAGCATGAAGCACCCGCCCGCCGTCCATGGGAAAGGCGGGGATCAGGTTGAAGATCGCAAGGAACAGATTGGCCCCCGCCAGCCGCGCCACCATGCTGATGCGCGGATCGTCGATTTTCTGCATTTCCTGGGGGATGACGGCGCCCGCCGCCAAAATCAGCGCGAAGGCGATCACGATATTCACCGCAGGCCCCGCAAGCGCCACCGCCAGCTCCTGCCCCGGCTTTTCAGGAATGCGCTCCAGACTGGCGACGCCGCCGATGGGCAACAGCGTCACCTCGGGCGTTTTGACGCCAAAGCGCCGCGCGGTCAGGATATGGCCAAACTCGTGCAGCAACACGCATGCGAACAGCAGCACGATGAAAAGCACATTCCGCAAGGCCGCGTCCCCGCCATCCCGCCGCAGGGCGCTGGCGCCGATCCAGACGAGAAACAGAATGAACGTGATATGGATGCGCACCGCCGTTCCCGCGATGCGCCCTATGGTGACGGACCAGGGCATGAGATGTTCCTCGCCAACGCTTGCTAGATAGGGCTCAGGCGAGAGATGGAAAGCGGCGCCGCCCCTTGAGAATTTCGCCGGACCAACCAGATATCTGATGTCGCATTCTTGCGTCGGGAGACACTCATGAGCGACCCACGCCTCGGCGGCCAGCCCTGGAGCAGCGCCATCGTCTATGCGCCGCGTCTGCCAGCGATCGCGCTCGCAGGGGTGCGCAGCAGGCGCATCATGGCGGTTGTGCTGGACCTGATCATCGTGTCCCTGCTCAGCTTCAGCCTGTGGCTGGGGTTGGGCTTCCTGTCGCTGGGCCTGCTCTGGTTCGTCTTGCCGCCGCTCTTTCCCATCGTCGCCTTTTTCTACAATGGCTTGACGATCTCGGGGCGACGCAAGGCCACGCCGGGCATGCGGGCGATGGACCTTGAGGTGCGCCTGACCAGCGGCGCGCCCGTACCCTTTTTGAACGCGGCCGCCCATGCCGTGTTGTTTTACGTGAGCTGGATGTTTCCACCGATCTTGCTGATATCGCTTGTCTCTCCAGAAAAGCGCTGCCTGCACGACATGCTGGCGGGGCTTGTGGTGACACGGCGCCCGGATTGATGAGGCGCAGGCCCTCCCGCAATTCGCGTTCCAGTGTTATCCTTTCGAAATCGCCAACCGGAGGCTTGCGGGATTGACGAGAGAGCCGCGTGACGCGCCGCAGTTCTACCTGACGGCGCCTTCCCCCTGCCCCTATCTCCCAGACAGGGAGGAGCGGAAGGTTTTCACCCATCTGATCGGCCGCAAATCGCCGACCTTGAACGATTCCCTCACCCAGTCCGGCTTCCGCCGCTCTCAGACCATCGCCTACCGGCCAGCTTGCGAAAGATGCCGCGCCTGCGTCTCCGTGCGGGTGCTGGTCAACGAGTTCGAGCTGTCGCGCAATCTGCGCAGGGTGCGGGATCTAAACGCCGACCTCATCGGCGCCGTCATGCCCGCGCGCGCGACCTCGGAGCAATATTCCCTCTTCCGCACCTATCTCGACCAGCGCCACGCCGATGGCGGCATGGCCGACATGAGCGTGCTGGATTATTCGATGATGATCGAGGACAGCCATGTGAACACACAGGTGGTCGAATATCGTCGCCGCGGCCCCGACTCCCGCATCAATGGGCGGGGCGAAGGCCCGCTGATCGGCGTGGCCCTGACCGATGTCCTCGCCGATGGCCTGTCCATGGTCTATTCCTATTACGATCCCTCCATGGCCGACCGCTCGCTGGGCACCATGATGATCCTCGACCATATCGAGCGCACGCGCAGCCTCGCCCAGCCCCATCTCTATCTCGGCTACTGGGTCGAAGGCTCCCGCAAGATGGCCTACAAGGCCCGCTTCCTGCCGCAGGAACGGCTGGGAATGGCGGGATGGGACCGCGCGGGGTGAATTCACCAATTCAAACGTTGACCGAAAAGGTGTAAGGTTACGATCATGAATTATGCACAGTTCCTCTCAAGGATTGTCCCCCCTACGCCACCTTCCATTCAGGAGGATGATTACTGGCGCATGGCCAATTTAAGCTCAAAAAAGACCGGCCTCCCCTTCATCGTCTGGATCAGCTCAGGGCAAGGGATCAGGCACGCCGCGCGGGTCAAGGTGGCCCGTGACATGGCGGACCTGCCGCGCAACATGACATCCGTCAGCATCGCCTCCCCCGCCACGATCCACGACGGCCCGCCCCTGTCGCCTGCTGATCTTCGCAAGCTCGAAGACTGGATCAGCCTCAACCGCGAAGCTCTGCTGGACTATTGGAACTGCAAGCTCGCGACTGATGAAGTGATGGAACGGCTGCGGGGGGTGTGAGGCGGCGCGAATAAAATCTGGAATAATTTTCTTGAATTATGGGCGAATCATTGGTACCTTGTCATTGTTTGGAGGTGCTCATGTTAAATAGACCCATGGCTGAGATTCTTTAGGCGCTAAGTGACGTACTGCATCATTTTGATGAGATTCCTCGCCTTGCGCATGCTAAATATAAAACTTATGCAGTCGGCGAGATTGCTGTCGAGCATGACGTACGAGCGCAGGCGGCATGCACGTATTCCCATATGGTTGCAGAAGCTGAACGGCGGTTCAATTCGCTTCCGCGCGTAAAGAGGCTTGAGATTAGAGGCCTAATAGTATGGGTATTCAAAGAGGCGGACGTGGTAGTGCGTCTTAAGAAGATGAGTGAAGATGGGCGGTCGCGAAATTATCCAACTAGTCAAGCGAAAGATTTTGATTCTGGCAATGAATTGCCTGAGCTTCCAATGCCTCCAGTTCGATTGACAGTAGGTTACCTTTTAGACAAAGCTGGTGCCAAGATCATTCGTACTCAAATAGCCCGTCCCAGTGGACAGGAAATTGCGTGGTGCGCAGCGATTGTTCCGATGGCGAAACGATCTGTTGGCGAGCCCGCATGGTTCGAAATCACAAAGCAGGGCAACTTAGGTGTATAATTTCAATCATCATATGATGATTTTAGGGAGGGAGGCGCGCGGCCTGACACAAGGCGAGCTGGCCGCGGCCATGAAGATTGGCCAGGGCACGCTGTCGAAATATGAAACGGGATTTTCCATCGACCCGCCTGAGCCTTTCCTCGACGCGCTGTCCTCTTGTCTGGGATACCCAAAAGACTTTTTCTTCGAGCTGGAGCGTCCCTACGGGCTTCCCCCGTTCCATTATCGCCGCCGGAAAAAAATGGCGGCCAAAGCGCTGTCGAAGATCGTCGCGGAAATGAACATCCGGCGGCTCCATCTGAAAAAACTGCTTGTCTCCTTCGACATGAAGACAAATGGCTTCATCCCCGAAATCGATATGAACGAATATCAGGGCAAGGGACGCGGCGCGCCGAAGATCGAAGACATCGCAAGACAGGTGCGCGCGATGTGGATGCTGCCCAATGGGCCGATCAGCAATATGGTGGAATTGCTGGAGGCCCATGGCGGCGCAGTCATTCCCTGCGATTTCGGCACAGACCTGATCGACGCCATGAGCCAGCGCATTGAAGGGTTGCCGGTATTGTTCTTCATCAACATCCACGCGCCCGCAGATCGCTTGCGCCACACTTTGGCGCATGAACTGGGACATATGGTGCTGCATACCGTGACGTTGAAATCCGACGAGGAAATGGAGGATGAGGCGGATGAGTTCGCGGGCGCCTTCCTGCTGCCAGCGGATGAATTGCGACCTCAGTTGCGCAAGTTCGACCTGCGACAGCTCGCCAATCTGAAGCAATATTGGAAAGTGTCGATGGCGGCGCTCGCGGTCCGCGCGAGCCGCCTCAATCTGATCACACCCTATCAAAGCAAGATGTTCTGGATTGAAATGAGCAAGCTCGGTTATCGCAAAACCGAGCCTTATGAGCCGCCAAAGGAAACCCCGCGCCTGCTTCGCGACATGATCGCGTTTCATACGAACAAGCTGGACTATTCATTTGCGGAGATGGCGACGCGATTGTGCAACCTGTCGTCTGGAAATTGTATTGAGCGTTGTTCAAGAATTCTGGCATCCCCACTTTATATATGCCTTTGTGTCAGCGCCCCACTTTTCATCGATTTCGACGAGGATGGCGCTAACGAGCCGCATGAGAGA
>CAIUWR010000027.1 GCA_903902915.1 uncultured Hyphomicrobiales bacterium
ATTGCCGAGGGTCTTTCAGGGCGGAGAAATGATCAAGCAGCGCCGCTTTCGACATGGGAGACCTCGCTGATTCGAGGTCTCCTATGAATCACGCAGTCACCCCCAAGGGAATCCCGCTCAAGCTTTCAAGCGATTGCCCTGGCCCTGGATGCGCCGCAGGAACCCCGCGAGGTCATCGGTGGTGAAATCGACATGGGCCGGGATGAACTGCGGCTGCTCCCAGGACTCCCGATGGTCCACCTGGCCTTTTTTGGGCACGACAAGGGTCGTCACCATGCCACGCGCATGGGGCGTCAGGAGATTGATCACGATGTCTTCAAACATGGCGGCGCGGGAGGGCTCCACCTCATGCTTGTCGAAGAAACGCTGATAGGTCTCCTGCGCGGGCTTGGGCAGCAGATCGGCGGCCACGATGTCGAAAATGTCCTCGAACAGATGGTCCAGCCCCAGCTTCTGCGCCGTGCGCAGCGCATGTTCGCGCGAACCATTGGTGAGGATGAGCTTGCGCCCCGGCAGGGCCGCGATGGCTCCGGCCAGCGATAGGTTGGGCTCAAGGTTCGACCGGTCGATGTCATGGACGAAATCCAGAAACTGCGCCGCGCTCACGTCATATTCGAGCATGAGGCCGTTCAGGGTCGTGCCGTAACGTTGGTAGTAGAATTTCTGCAAAGCCCGCGACGACATGGCGTCGAGGCCGAAAAGTTCGGCCAGAAACAGGGTGATGCGCGCGTCGATTCTGGGCCAGAGGTCGCTATCGGCGGGATAGAGCGTGTTGTCGAGATCGAAAACCCAGGTGTCCACATGGGCGAACCGCGCCACGATCTGCGCATCGGGCGTCTCGGCCGCGGGGACGGGCGCCGTCGTGGGCAGGCCTTCGGGAACGAGGGGACCATCTTCCGTGCGGTCGATTTTCAACGCGGCTCCTGCGGATCGGGGAAAGGACAAGCCATGATCCCCCGATCCGGTTTCCAAAAGTTTGAGAGCGAGGAATTAACGGGTGATCAGCGTGCCTGCGCCGCCATCGGTCAGAAGCTCGATCAGAACCGCATGGGGCGTCTTGCCATCGAGGATGACCACGCCCTCCACGCCCTGTTCGATGGCGTAGATGCAGGTCTCGACCTTGGGAATCATGCCCCCGGTGATCGTGCCGTCGGCGATCAGCGCGCGGATCTGACTGACGCTCAGCTCCTTGATGAGCTGCTTGTCCTTGTCGAGCACGCCGGGCACATCGGTCAGGAACAGCAGGCGCTTGGCGTTGAGCGCGCCCGCGATGGCGCCCGCGAATGTGTCGGCGTTGACATTGTAGGTCTCGCCATCCGCGCCCTGGCAGACGGGCGCCAGCACGGGAATCAACTCGCGGCCCAGCACCTGGGTGAGCACAGTCGTGTCCACCTTGGACGGGTCGCCCACGAAGCCCAGATCAAGATCGACCTCCTGATTGAGGGCGTGGTCGAGCACGCGGGTCACCTTGGTGGCGGTGACCATGTTGCCGTCCTTGCCGCACAGGCCGATGGCCCGCCCGCCAGCGGCGTTGATGAAGCCGACGATCTGCTTGTTGATGGAGCCGGCCAGCACCATCTCCACGATCTCGACGGTGGCCTTGTCCGTGATGCGCAGGCCAGCGGCGAATTCTGATTTGATGCCGAGCTTCTTCAGCATGGCGCCGATCTGCGGGCCGCCGCCGTGCACCACCACCGGGTTCACGCCAGACTGTTCCAGCAGCACCATGTCGCGAGCGAAGCTGCGCGCAACCTCCTCATCGCCCATGGCGTGACCGCCATATTTCACCACGATGTTGGATTCGTCATAACGCAGCATATGCGGCAGCGCCTGCATCAGGATTTCGGCCTGAAGCTGCGGGCTGGTGTTGGAAGCGTCGGTCATGGCAAGTTTCCGGCGTCAAGGATACGCGCGGTTGTAGCGGCTTGGCGGGGAAAGCTCAATGCGGGAGTGAGGGCGAAAGACCGCTCTCACAATCCCATCTGCGCAAGCAACCGCACGACCCCGGCCCGCAGCTCCGGCACGCCCTCGCCGGTCTGCGAGGAGGTGAAGATCACCTCCGGATGAGCGGCGGAATGTTTGGCGAGGCCCGCCAAGGTTTCAGCCACGCGCGCCTCGCGGTCGGCTTTCTTGACCTCGTCAAGCTTGGTCAGGATGACCTGATAGGAGACCGCGCAGCTGTCGAGCAGCTTGAACATCTCCTGATCGACATCCTTCAGCCCGTGGCGGCCATCGACCAGCACATAGACCCGCTTGAGCGTGGCGCGGCCGCGCAGATAGCCGCGCATCAGCTCCGTCCAGGAGGAGATCTTGGCTTTCGACGCCGCCGCATAGCCATAGCCGGGCATGTCGATCAGCCGCATGCGCTCGTTGGGCGATTCGGCGCCCAGGGCGAAGAAGTTGAGCTGCTGGGTGCGGCCCGGCGTGTGGGAGGTGCGCGCCAGCGCCTTGCGGTTGGTCAGCGCGTTGAGCAGCGAGGACTTGCCGACATTGGAACGACCCGCGAAGGCGATCTCGGGCGGCCCCATGGGGGGCAGTCCGTCGATCTTGGCGGCCGCCCAGATGAAATCGCAATAGCCGGCGAAGAGCTTGCGCCCCTCCTCCGCGAAGTCGCGGCCCTGCGGCTCGCTCTGAGCGAGCGGATCTGGCGCCTGCTCTTGCGGTTGCTCTTGCTGTTGCTCTTGCATCAACTCTTGGCCGGCTTGCGAACGAGCTTGCGCAGGTTATCCCACAACTCGACCTTCACGCCCGCCTTGCGCATGATCAGATATTGCTGGGTCACGGACAGGGTGTTGTTCCAGGTCCAGTAGATGACCAGTCCCGCCGGGAAGGCGCCGAGCATGAAGGTGAAGATCACCGGCATCCAGGCGAACATTTGCTTTTGCACCGGATCAGCTGGCTCGGGGTTCATCTTCATCTGGATGAACATCGACACGCCCATGATCAGGGGCCACACGCCAAGCACCAGGAAGTGGCCGATGAAGGGGACTTGCGACGGATCGAAGGGCAACACGCCGAACAGGTTGAAAATATTCGTCGGATCGGGCGCGGACAGATCGCGGATCCAGCCGAAGAAGGGCGCCTGCCGCATCTCGATGGTGATGAAGATCACCTTGTAGAGCGCGAAAAACACCGGGATCTGCACGGCGATGGGCAAGCAGCCCGCGACGGGGTTGATGCCCTCGCGCTTGTAGAGCTCCATGAACTCCTGCTGCTGCTTCTGCTTGTCCTCGGGATAGCGCGCCTTGATGGCCTCCATCTGCGGCTGCACGGCCTTCATCTTCGCCATCGACAGATAGCTGCGATTGGCGAGCGGGAAGAAGAGGCCCTTCACCAGCACGGTCACGATCAGGATCGCGACGCCGAAATTGCCGACGATGCCGAAAATGAAGTCGATGAGCCAGAACAGCGGCTTGGTGATGAAATAGAACCAGCCCCAGTCGATCATCAGATCAAAGTTCTTGATGCCGAGCGACTTCTGATAAGCGTCGATGACGCGGGTCTCCTTGGCGCCCGCGAAGACGCGGGTCTGCGCCTCGGCGCTGGAGCCGGGAGCCACGGTGACCGCATCCAGCAGCGCATCGCTCTGGTAGGTCTTCACGCCTTCGCCTGCGGAGGAGAAGCGGCCCTTGAAGGTCTTTGCTTGATCCGGGATGACGACTGCGGCCCAATATTTGTCGGTGAAGCCAAGCCACCCGCCAGCGCCATCAAGCGTCCGGGTCGCCCGGGTCTCCTTTTCGATCCCGTCGTAGGTGAGCTCCTGCACACGCGAATCGCCGACGATCCCGATGAAGCCTTCGTGCAGCACCGCATAGCCGGAGGTCTGCGGCTTGCCGCGACGGGCCACGATGGCGTAGGGGAACAGGCTCACCTCGGACGACGACGCATTGCGCACGCCATCGGTGACCGTGAACATAAATTGATCGTCGACGGCGATCTTGCGAGTGAAGACGAGGCCCTGCCCATTGTCATAGGTCAGCGTCACAGGCTTGCCGGTGGTGAGCGCATCCGCGTCGGCGGTCCACAGCGTGTCGGCCTTCGGCAACGAAACGCCGGAGCCCGACTGCCCGACAAAGCCCGTATCCGCATAAAAGGGATGAGGGGCGTTGGCGGGTGAGAGCAAGGTGATGTTCGGGCTGTTCGGATCCACCGTCTCGCGGAATCCCTTCAAGGAGACGTCGTCGATGCGGCCGCCCTTGAGCGCGATGGAGCCCTTGAGCGCCGGGGTGTCGATCTTGATGCGCGGGCTTGTGGCGAGCGCGGCCTCACGGGTCAGGGCGATGTCCGGCGTGGCGGCGGCGGGAGCGGACGAGGGCGCCGGAGCGAGGCCCGGGGTTTGCGCGGTCTCGGCCGGAGCGCCGGGAACAGCAGATTGCGTTTGTGCGATCACCTCGCGAGCGCGCTCTTGCTTCGGTCCGGCGTAAAAATACTGCCAGCCGATGATCACCAGCAGGGACAGGCCCATGGCGAGGAAGAGGTTCTTCTGGTCGTCGCGCATCGTCTCGATCAGCCTGGATTGGGGTGCGGAAAGCAGCGCGAGGCGCCGCGCGGGTCAGGTCGGGCGGGTCGGGCGGGGGCCCGCAGCCGCACGTTTCGGGTCGTTCAGCTTCTGAAGGGCACGCTCAAGCTCATGACCGAGCGCGCGAAAATCCATGGACAAGGCGTCCCGGCGCGCAATGAGCACATAATCATGATCGGGGCGCAGAGGAAGGGCCTCGCCCAGACGAACCACCTCGCGCAGGCGGCGACGGATGCGATTGCGAACCACCGAATTGCCGGTCTTCTTTGTGACCGTGAAGCCGACGCGGGCTGGCGCAGCGCCCTCGCCCACATCGTCGGACGGATTATCCGCCTGGCGTTTACGGGCCTGCAACGCGAAAGCGCGCGCAGTCACGCGCGCGCCTTTGGCGGCTCTCACGAAATCAGCTCGCTTCTTGAGGCGAAGCGGACGACGCGAAACGGGCAAGTCGCTGGACGCGGGCGCGGGACTGGTCATGGACGCAGCCCTTCGCTCGCAAATCCCGGCCGGCTCAGGCCGAAAGCTTCTTGCGGCCACGCGCGCGGCGGGCGGCGATGATGCGACGGCCACCGACAGTGGCCATGCGGGAGCGAAAGCCGTGGCGGCGCTTGCGCACGAGTTTGCTGGGCTGATAAGTCCGCTTCACGGGTATGCTCCGGTTTGGTGGGACAAAGGGCGCCTGACGGCGAGCCGCGAGCTGTCCCAGTATGATTACGACGCCTATCCGTCAGACCGGCGGCCTTGACGACGACCAAACGGACGGGCGACTTCGGCGCGAGCCAAAATCTAATGCGCGCCTTATAGGGTCAAGGCTACGCGCGAGTCAATGCGGCATGACGAAAGCGAGCGAGCGTAACCGGAGCCGCTTGCGTGATCGAATGGGGTGAGGGAAGCTGACCGGGCGGCGACGCAAACAGCAGGACGCGCCATGGGGCGAAAACCGGAACCGGACATGACGGACGGACAGACCCCCGTCCGGCAGGGCGCAGGGCGGCGCATGCGCTTTGGCGTGGCGAATCGCCTGCTGCTTCTCGTGGTTTTCTTCATCATGCTGACGGAAATCGCCGTCTATATTCCCACAATCGCCAACTTTCGGAACGCCTGGCTGCGGGATCGGCTGGCGGCGGCGTCCACGGCCGCGCTCGTCTTCGAGGCAGCGCCGGCCGGTTCGGTGCCAGCCGAACTGGAAGCGGCCATCCTGCGCAGCGTCGGCGCGCAATCAATCGTTCTGAAGACCGCAGATGCGCGCCGTCTGCTGGCCGCCTCCAACATGCCGGGCCGGATCGACGAGAGCTTCGATCTGCGTGATCCGTCCAGCTGGGGCTCCATCGTCTCCGCCTTCCATACCCTCGCCGCATCGCGGGACCGGGTGCTGAATCTGGTGGGGCCCGCGCCCACAGGGACGGACCAGATCGAGATCACCCTGGATGAGGCGCCCCTGCGCCGGGAAATGCGGCGATATTCCATCATCGTGCTGTTGATCTCCCTGATGAGCTCAGGCTTCGTCGCCCTGCTCGCGGCGCTGGCGATCCACCTCATGGTGCTGCGTCCCATGCGGCGACTGACGACGAGCATCACGGCGTTCGGCCGCAACCCGGAGGGCGCGGGACGGGTGATCGAACCGTCCGGCCGCAGCGATGAAATCGGCGTCGCGGAGGATGCGCTGGCGATCATGCAACGCGACCTCCTGCGCGAACTCAACCGCAAAAAGCGCCTGGCGGCCCTCGGCCTGGCGGTGGCCAAGATCAACCACGACATGCGCAATATGCTGGCTTCCGCCCAACTGCTGTCGGATCGCCTTTCCGAAATGTCGGATCCGATCGGTCGGCGCATCGCCCCCAAACTGGTCGCCACCCTCGACCGGGCGATCTCCTTCTGCCAATCGACGCTGGTCTATGGACGCGCCGTGGAGCGGGCGCCCAAACCCGACAGGCTCAATCTCCATGCGCTGGTGAGCGATGTGGCCGAAACCATCGCGCCGCTGGCGCCTGGAATTGCGATCGACAACGCGGTTCCCCGTGATTTCGAGATCACCGCCGATCCTGAACAGCTCTTTCGGTTGCTGCTGAACCTCGTGCGAAACGGGGCGGACGCCTTGATGGGCGCCGGAGCCCTGCCGGGAGCCGAGCCTCTGGTGCGCATCCGCGCCCGCAAGGAGCCCGGCAAGGAGCACGGGGTGACGGTGATCGAGGTCTGCGACAATGGCCCTGGCGTGCCGCCACAGGCCCGGGGAACCCTGTTTCAGCCCTTCAGCGGCTCCACGCGGCCCGGTGGGGCCGGTCTCGGCCTGTCGATTGCGGCGGACATCGTTCACGCCCACGGTGGCGAGATCATTCTTGTGGCGGCAGGCGGCGACCGCGGGCTCGGCGGCGCCACCTTCCGAATCACCTTGCCACGGCGACGCAAGAAATCCGCCGGACAGCAAGGCCCGCCCGAGACGTGACGCCAGCCGGTTTTCGGGGCTTCGCCATAAATGAGGCTCAAAGCGATCAAGCCCCTATTGCAAAGACCATCCGAAGCCGCTACACGAACCACGCCGGTGCAGACCGGCCCGTTCGCAACGCGGCTAACGCCCGCTCGACCGGTACGCGCCCGTAGCTCAGCTGGATAGAGCACCAGACTACGAATCTGGGGGTCAGAGGTTCGAATCCTTTCGGGCGCGCCATTACTTTCAATGACTTAGCCCCCATATTCGGCTTCCTTGTTTCCCAGAAAACTGAAATGGGAAGCGTATGGGAAGCAGGAGCTGGTGCGTCGCACCGGGTTGATCAGCCGACGCCGCGTTATCCCGAGGGGGATGAGAACATTGCGGCAGGCAGCGGCTCACGCAGTAGCTGTCGCCCTCATTTGAAGGTGCACCCCTTTCAAGAGCTGGCGTGCGGAAAACCGGTCGCGCGTAGATGTCCGGGAATTACCATTTTTTCATCAACGCGGCCGAACCGAAAATTATTTCGACAGCCTAGCCCCGGGTGTCGGCTCTGCGAAAATAACAACGCCGTGCTCTAGTAAGGCCTGCTCAATGCGGGCATCATTGGGTGCGCTGGTGGGCCGCCAGTTGTGCGCACGCTCCCAGAAACGGACGGCGCGTTCGTCAACGCCTAGAGCTACCCCGAGCGTACGCTGTGTCAGCCCAGCCAAAACGCGGGCGGCGCGCAGCTGGCGTCCTGTGACAAGGTTCTTGCTGTATCTGGCCATACAAACCCCCATTGCTTTGGTGACGCAGACGGCCGACGCCTGCAATCACTCGTGACCGTTACCGCCCCCCATCGTCGCCAGCAGAGCCATTTCCAGCGCCTCCAGCTGCTCGTCATTCAACATGGAGACATCCAAGGTCCTCGTGATGTGCTGCTGAATGGCGGCGCCATTAGGCCCGCTGTGCTCCAGTCTCTGGGCGTCATGCCAGCCACTGGCCGCCCGCGACCTGTTCTTGAGCCCTAGCGTGACGACGGCGGCGTTCCCAGCCTCCCCGCTGGCCAGCGCGATTGCCCTGCGCTCCCAGAAGAGCAAAGACCGCGCTCTGCCGTCTTCCACGGACTGCCGGAACTCCTCATGCTGCTGCTGCCACGTGAAGGCCGTCCGTGGTCCCACCCCGCAGGAGGCGGCCGCAGCTTCGAGGCTGAGCCCTGTAGCCATCGCGTCAGCGATCTGCCGCCCGATCTCGGGCCGGTAGTTGGTGGGGCGGCCGCCGGGGTGTTTGGGTTTGGTGGTGGTGCTCATAGGGATCGCCTTCACTAAAGTTAGAGATCTAACAATATCGTAGCGCATCAAATTTAGCAACCGAGTAACGAAGTCGTTACGATGGCGAATTCAAAGGCCGTACCAACCGCTCGGCTACAGACCGTCAGCAACCGAAGTTTTCAGGCCCGCGAGAGGCGCACGCGGCCCCGCAACCCCGGCCAGTCTCGCCGCCCGCGCCAGCGCCTAAATCCATTTCGCAATAACAATTTGCTTGGACCAGTCGATGGGGGCCGATCACTGCAAAAGCCCCCCGCCAATCTCTTTTACCGTATCCCTCCGCCGAGGGCCGCCTAGCTTTAAGAGGCGAGGACTTGGATAGATATCGCAAGAGTGGCTCGATGATCGTGTCCACTTGTTAGAAGCGGACACTTGCGCAATGTCTTTGATCAATGGTGGTGATTGGGCG
>CAIUWR010000028.1 GCA_903902915.1 uncultured Hyphomicrobiales bacterium
CAAGGGCGCATCTTCATAATCAAGATCACGGGAGGAGAGATGAAACGCGCCGGACTTGAGCTTGTCATCCTCGACGATCCGGATTTTTTCGAAGATTTCATTTTCCTTCATCAATTCCGCCAACGAAAGAGCGTCGCGCGGGTTCATGGCGAGCGTGAATTCCGCGCCGGCTTTGGTAAACATTTCGGCGGCGGTTTTGATGCGTTCAAGAAACACCGCAGGCATTTCGGCGAAGACGGCTCCAAAGAGATCCTGAGCGATGCGCCTCACATGTTGCGCCATGATGTCGGCGTTGCGCTCAAGCGCGTCCTGCGCGAGCGTTGTGATTTGCTCTTCCATCTTGCGCAGAGTCGACAAGGTGGATCCAATTTCGCGTTTTGTCGCCTCCACGCCCTGTTGATAGCCTAAAGCGCGCCCGTCTTCACGCGACCGCTCGATCGCATCAATAATTTCTTGCGCGGTGGGCCCTGGCGGCTCCGGTGGCGGCGGTGGCTTTGGCGGCGGAACCGCACGCTGCGCGGGCGGCGTCGTTTGCGCTGGCTTGTTCAGATCAGCTGCGTTCGGTTCAGCTTGCGCGCCTGTGGGCGCAGAATCGGCCGGGGGGGCGTCGTGCGGCGTTTCATCCGACGGCGCTTTCGTGTCGCTGACGGCTGGTTGCTCCGGCTCGTCGGGCTTCTTGACGGGCGCAGGCTTGAAGCTGGAGCGTCCCCAAGGCACAAACTCGGCGTCCGCGTCGCGTCCGTAGCGACTCTCCTCCAGGAACTCGCCGCCCTGCGGAAGCAGCGAAGCGATTTCGGAGAATTGGATGGTGCGTTGTTGCTCAGACATAGTCTTCGCCACGTCCCGCAAGGACCATCGTGCCAGCGTCCGACAGCTTGCGGGCCATCGCAACGATGCGCTTCTGCGCTTCCTGCACTTCGGTCACGCGCATTGGACCCTTGGCTTCCATCTCGTCGACGATCGCCGCCGCCGCGCGCTGCGACATACAACCAAGGATCTTGTCTCTGAGCCGCTCGTCCGCGCCCTTGAGCGCGATGGCGAGATCGGTCGGCTCGGTGTTGCGCATCAACACGCCAAGGTTCTTGTCGTCGACCGCAAGAAGATTGTCGAAGACGAACATGTTTTCCTGGATCGCCGTCATGAGATCCTTGTCCAGCTTGAACAGATCCTTCATGATGCGGCCTTCCTGAGCCGCCTGGGTGAAGTTCATGATCTTCGCGGCGGCTTTGATGCCGCCGATCTTGGACGCGCGCAGTGATGTATTGGCCTGGAACTGAAGCTGCATCACGCGTTCCAGCTGCTCGATCGCTTCCGGCTGCACGGAGTCCAGCGTCGCGATACGATGGAGCACCGCGTGCTGGATGTTTTCTGGCAGGAGTATGAGCACGTCAGCTGCGACGGCATAGTCCAGATGGGCGACGATGAGGCCGATGATCTGGGGATGTTCACCCTCGATCATTTCGGCGATGGATCGCGCGTCCATCCATTGGAGAATTTCAATGCCCTTGGCGCTGCTGGATGGCGTGATGCGCGTGAGCACGCTGCCCGCCTTATCTTCGCCCAGCGCCTTCACGAGCATGCGGCGGATGTAGGAATCCGCCCCCAGGCCCACGCTCGTCTGCGCCTTGATGATCGACAGGAATTCATCGAGCACGACGTTGACGGTGCGTTGGTCCACCTCCGTAACGGAATACATCGCGCTGCCGAGTTGCTGAACCTCGCGAGGGGAGAGGTTCTTCATGATTTCCGAAGCCTCATCCTCGCCCAGAAGCAGCATCAAGATGGCGCATTTCTGCGTTCCTGACAGCAGCCTTACGGCGTCGTCTTCGACTTCCTGGGATGTCGCCACTGCATCAGCCATGATCGATATCACTCATGTTGGTTAGTTCAGATCGCGCTGGATCAAGGATTTGAGCACTGCTGTCACGCGGGTTGCATCGTCGCCCACCAGCATTCTGATCAAGGTCACCTTATCGTCATAGGTGTTGGCGGTGTCCAGCATCTCGGCGGAGATCGCAGCCTTCTTCGGCTTGAGCCTGGCCTTGATCTGCTCGAGGCTTTCGCCTTCCCGCACCTCGATGGTTTCGCCATCGCCAACCACGGGCTCATCAGTACGCATGGAGGCGGTCATCGAGCGGTCGAGGAGACGTTCGAGGAAGGGCTTCAGCGCTCCAAGGACGACCACGCCGAGGATAAGGACAATGGCGATCTGCTTGATTGCATCCTCAAGCCACGGCGCATCATACCAGGAGCGCGCCTCGTATTTCTTCTCTTCCGCAAAACTGCTGGAGATGATGGTCAGCTTGTCGCCGCGCTCCGCGCTGTAGCCGACCGCTTCCTGAAGCAGTTGGGTGAGGCGGCCTTTCTCGTCGTCGCCAAGCGGCTTTTCGACCATCTTTCCATTTTCATCGGCAATGGTGCCTGACCGCACGACGACGGCCAGAGACAGCCTTTTGATGTCGCCAGTGGCGCGCCGGGTCGAGCGCACTTCCTTGCTGACTTCGTAATTGCGGACAGTCGTGCTGGACTTGTTCCTGGCGGCGTCCGTGGCGTTTGCGGTCGCCGCGTTGGGGGGCGTCGCTGTCAGCGTCGGCGTGTTGGGCGGCTGGTTGGACGTCGCGCCTGGTATGCCACGCGCCCGGCCTTCAGCGGATTCCTGAATGGTTTCCTGCTGACTGCGGATGATCTGCGTCGTGGGATCGAATGTTTCGTTCGTCTGCTCGGTGCGCGTGAAGTCGATGTCCGCATTCACTTCCGAATTGAAATTTCCGATGCCGACGATGGGCGTCAAGAGATTTGCGACGCGCTCGCGCAGGATTTTCTCAACCTGTCCCTTGTATTCGAGTTGTTGCGACGAAAGCCCAAGCTCCGTGTCGCGACTGGGATTTGTAAGCAATCCGCCGGATTGATCCACGACGGTCACGTTGCCGACGGGCATATAGGGAACGCTTGAGCTGACAAGATGCGTGATTGATTGCACCTGTCCAACGGAAAGGCTGCGCCCTGGCGACAGTTTAAGGAACACGGACGCCGATGGCGGCGTCTGGTCACGCACGAAAGCTGATCGTTCCGGCAGCGCAAGATGGACGCGCGCGCCCTCGATGTCCCGGATCTCCATGATGCTGCGTGCAAGTTCGCTTTCTTGCGCTTGCTTCAACTTGACCTGTTCTACGGCGCGGCTGGCGCCGAGCGGCAACTGTGTCAAAAGGTCGTAGCCAGTGACGGACGCTTTTGGCAATCCGGCCGCCGCAAGCTGCATTTTCGCACGATAGTAATCGTTACGCGGCACAAGCAGCTGTCCTGTCGACGGGTCGAGCTTTCCCTTGATGCCCTGCGCTTCGAGGTTCTGCATCACAAGCGCTTTGTCTTCCTCGCCCAGCTGCGGGAAGAGCTGCGTCATCGCGGGTTCACGCATCGTGAAGATCGCGCCAAGGCCCACAAGCATGACAAGCCCCACCAGGATGATTGGCGTTGACCGTACGATCGCAGGCTGCCTCAGAAACTCCTGGGCGCTAGCGAGTCCCCGCGTAAGCTGGGAACCCAAGGGGCCCAAGCCCGACGGCCTCGGAATGGCTACAGGGTTGATGTCTGACACGGGACGTCATCTCCAGGAGGAAGTGTTATATTCATGCCTGACTAGACGGGCATGGACATGATGTCTTTGTAGGCGCTGAGCAGCTTGTTGCGGATCTGCATCGTAGCTTCGAAGGCGAGCGAAGCTTTTTCACGCGCCAGCATCACCTTCGCGACATCCACTTCCTTGCCGCTTTCGAAAGCCTGCGCCGCCGATCCAGCCTCGACTTGCGCCTGGGCGACTTGAGCCAGAGCGGCGTTGAAGTGGTGCCAGAAATCGTTGTTGGACGCGGTGCCCGCTTGCAACTTTTGCTGGACGTTGTTTTGTATTTCCCGGGTCAGATTGATGACATTGGCCATGATTTTTTCTCCTCAGACGACAGCTGCGAGACGGCGGGGAGCCAGCTCTATGACTTCAAACATCTCCTGGACTTCGAGCATGAGATGCTCGCTCCGGATCTCGGCTCCACCTGAAAGCACGAGCGCGCGTTGCAAGACGTTTTCCAGTTCACGCACATTGCCAGGCCATGCGTGCACCTCGAGCTTGGCGATGGCTTCTTCGGTCAGCTCGGGCATTTTGGCGAAGCCGCCAGCATGTTTCGCCAACAGGCTCACCGCGATGGGGAGAATGTCGCCGGACCGTTCCTCAAGCGCCTTGGTCACCAGCGGAAACACATTTAGTCTGTAGTAAAGGTCTTCGCGGAAGCGACCGGCCTTCACTTCATGCATCATGTAGCGGTTGGATGTCGCAATGACGCGCACGTCCACAGGCACGGGCTTCGAAGCGCCGAGCGGCGTGACTTCTTTTTCTTGCAGCACGCGTAGCAATTTGGCCTGAAGCGAAAGCGCCATTTCCGAAATTTCGTCGAGCAGCAGCGTGCCGCCATCCGCAGCGCGGAAGATGCCTTTGTTTGGATGATGCGCGCCGGTGAAAGCGCCGCGCTCATAACCAAAGAGCAGCGCTTCCAGCATGGTGTCGGGCACCGCCGCGCAGTTCACCGCGATGAATGGATTGCGATTGCGCGGCGAGCATTTGTGGAGGAAGCGTGAGAGCACTTCCTTGCCGGTCCCCGTGGGACCAACCAGCATGACCGTGACGTCGCTCACCGCGACGCGCCGGGCGAGGCGGAGCAGATTGAATGTCGATGGATCGCCAGCAGCGGCGCTCTGGTCCTCATCGAGGAAGCGTGCTACAACCTCGGCTGTGAACCGCCAATTGTTGTCCGCAGGTCTGACATGCAGGGTGCTCCCGTTGAATTCGCATTTCAACGAAAACCCCTTGCCGTTTTCGCCGAGAACGACGATCCGCTCAGCTTTCAGCTGACGGCACCA
>CAIUWR010000029.1 GCA_903902915.1 uncultured Hyphomicrobiales bacterium
CTCTCTAATCTCTCCCCACAAGGGGGAGAGAAGTTGCTGGCGTTGCGCCTCACTTCAGATCGTTGGCGCTGCTAACCCTCCCCCCTGTGGGGAGGGTCGGCCGCGCCAGCGGACGGGGTGGGGGTCCCGCGATGGCGGTCGTTGGCGCGGTTCGAAAGGCGCCAACTCCCGATATGCGTAGACCCCCACTGTCTAATCTCTCCCCACAAGGGGGAGAGAAGCTGCTGGCGTGGCGCCTCACTTCAGATCGCTAGCGCCGCAAACCCTCCCCCCTGTGGGGAGGGTCGGCCGCGTCAGCGGACGGGGTGGGGGTCTGCGAATGCTGGTCGTTGGCGCGGTTGAAAGGCGCCAACTCCCGATATGCGTAGACCCCCACTCTCTAATCTCTCCCCACAAGGGGGAGAGAAGCTGCTGGCGTTGCGCCTCGATAATTCCCATCGTCAGCCAACTTCACCTCGCCCCGACAAGTTTCACAGCTTGCCTTCGGCCCTCATGCGCCAGAAATCCCAGGCGCGGTTGATTTGCGTGGCGATGGTGCGCGTGGTGGTGACCAGCTCCTTTTCATTGAGATAGGTCACTTCGCCCATGCGCATGGCTTCGGACTGAAGCTTGGCGTTCACCTCGGTATAGACGGCGCGATAGACGACTTCGCGCAGATTGGAGGCGACGACGGTGGAGCCATGGCCGCGCATCAGCACGCAAGTCCCCTCCCCCAGCACGCGCGCCAGCGCCGCGCCCAGCGCGTGGGAGGTGATGAGCAAATCATTGTCCTCCCCCGCCGTGTCGCGAATCTCGAAGATCGGCGTGCAGACCGGCAGGAAGCTCGACATGTGGCAGACCGAGCGGAACTTCGCGGTCTTGACGATGCCGAAGGGCACCACGGCGGGCGAATGGCTGTGCACCACCGCGGTCACATCCGGGCGCGCCTTGTAGATCTCGCCGTGGATGAAACGCTCCAGATAGACGGCGCGGCCATCGGCGTTGAGGGGGGCGCTGTCGAGATCGAATTCGACGATGTCGTCCGCCGTCACCAGCGCGGGCGCCATGTTGCGCGCCAGAAGATAACGGCCAGGATCGGCGTCGCTGCGCACGCTCACATGGCCGAAAGCGTCCACCACGCCTTCGCGGAACAGGATGCGGTTTGCGAGAGCCAATTCCTCGATCAGCGCTTGACTGGGGCCGGAGGCGCCGCCGCCGGGACGATCCGCTACGGTCTGGGCGTAACCATGCATATCGCTATAGGCCGGGGTGCACATGTCGCCTCTCCTGTTTCCCTGCTCTCACAGGCAAGGACCTTGTCCAATTGACAGGTAGGCGTGGGTCAGTCAACTGTCGCCACAAGCCGGTTCCGCAGCGCGCGCGAAGCCCGGCAAATGGTATCTGGGGAGGATTTCATGAGCGGCGCCAAAGCAACTGGATCGGACACGTCTGGCGGGTTCAGTCCCCTCGCGCCGGGGCTCGAGGAGCCCAATGGCGCCTCCCAAACGGGCGCGGTCTTCGGCAGCGACATCATCGCGGAGACGCTGCAAGCCCTCGACATCCCCTATATCGCCATGAATCCGGGCGCGAGCTATCGCGGTCTGCATGACAGCATCGTGAATTATCTGGGCAACGAAAACCCCAAGATGCTGCTGTGCCTGCACGAAGAGCACGCCATCGCCATCGCGCAGGGCTACGCCAAGGTCACCGGCAAGGCCATGGCCGCCGCCATCCATTCCAATGTGGGCCTGATGCACGCCTCCATGGCGATCTTCAACGCCTGGTGCGACCGCGTGCCCATGGTCATCCTCGGCGCCACCGGCATCGTGGACGCCGTGAAGCGCCGCCCCTGGATCGAGTGGATCCACACCTCGCGCGATCAGGCCTCCATGGTCCGCCATTATGTGAAGTGGGACGATCAGCCGGCCTCCGTGGGCGCCGCCCGCGAATCCATCCTGCGCGCCGCATGGCTGTCCAACACCGCCCCCAAGGCGCCGACCTATGTGGTGCTGGACGTGGAGATTCAGGAGCAGAGCGTTTCCGAGCTTCCCCCGCCCATCGACCCCGTCCGCTACATGCCCAAGGTGACGCAAAATGTGGATCCGGCGCAGGCCCGCGCGGCGGTGGAGATCCTGCTGGGGGCGCAACGCCCGCTGATCATGGCTGGCCGCGTGTCGCGCGAGGAGAAGGCCTGGGCCGAGCGGATCACGTTGGCTGAAAAACTGGGCGCCCGCGTCCTCACCGACACCAAGGTGGGCGCGGCCTTCCCCACCGACCATCCGCTTCATGCGGGCGCCACAGGCTCCGGCCCGGCGCCGGAAACCTTGGCCGCGATCCGCGACGCCGACGTGATCCTCAGCCTCGACTGGGTCGATCTGGCGGGCACGCTGAAGACCGCGCTGGGCGATGTGGAGACCAAGGCCAAGGTGATTCAGGTCTCCCTCGACCATGTGCTGCACAATGGCTGGAGCATGGACCATATGGGCCTGCCCACCGTGGATGTCTTCATCCCCTCGGAGACCGATCCGGCGGTGACCGAAATGGTGCGCGCGCTGGAAGGCGAGCCGGTGAAGGCCCGTGGCGGGCATGGCGCGGAGCTTCTGTCGCCTGCGCTGGTGAAGGGGCCGATCTCGGTCGCCCAGATGTCCTACGCCTTGCGGCAGGTGGTGGCGGGGCGCGACGTGTCGCTGCTTCAGGTGCCGCTCTCGTGGAGCGCCCGCAGCTGGCATTTCAACCATCCGCTCGACTATATCGGCAGCGATGGCGGCGGCGGCATCGGCAGCGGTCCGGGCCTGTCCATCGGCGCGGCGCTGGCCCTGCGCGACAGCGGACGCCTGCCGATCTCCATCTTCGGCGACGGCAATTTCATGATGGGCTGTCAGGCGGTCTGGACGGCGGTGCATTACCGCATTCCGCTGATGATCGTGGTCGCCAACAACCAGTCCTTCTACAATGACGAGCTGCATCAGGAGCGCGTGGCGCGGATGCGCAACCGCCCGGTCGAGAACAAGTGGATCGGCCAGCGCATGGACGACCCGGAGCTTGATCTGGCCACCATCGCGCGCGGTCAGGGCGCCGTGGGCCTTGGCCCCGTGAAGGACGCCAGCGAGCTGACGGCGATCTTCGAGGAGGCCCTGCGCGAGCTGGATGCGGGCAAGGTTGTGGTGGTCGATGTGCGGGTGCTGCCGGGCTACGGGCCTTGAAAACAGGTTATCGGCGGTCGGCGACGCCCGACTGCCGACTGCCCAATGCCGACTGCCGCGCAAGAAAATAATCCTTGACTTTTTCCCCAACATCGCCCAATTATTCCTTATCTCCGCCCCATGAGGGACTGAACGCGAGCGGTCGTTTTCGGGGGGTGGGGAGCGGTTCCTGCGGGGTTGGCTACCGGAGCCTGCCTCCCGGGCGATCATGCGCAAAAGGCGTGGTTCTTCGGCTGGCCGCCGGTGGACATGTC
>CAIUWR010000030.1 GCA_903902915.1 uncultured Hyphomicrobiales bacterium
ATGCGGTCAGGCCCCATGCGCATGTCGCCGCGACGCGTCAGGACGGAGTCGCCGGACGTGGTCTTTCCCACGAAAAATCCATCACCCTCGATCGAGACGTCAAGCGGATTGTCCGTGGGAATGATTTTGCCGGATTCCAGATCGACCGATGAATTTCCGCGTGAGGGAAACACCCGATCCGACGCATCGTCCTGATTGAAGTAGGTGGAGGAAACAATGCCATAATCACGTTTGAACCCGACCGTATTCTGGTTGGCCAGTCCGGCTGCGATCATCCGCTGATTATCCATCTGCAACCGCATCGAGGCGCCCGAGATGTAGACATATTTCTCCATCGCTTTTACCCTTTTTTAAACCGATCAGCCGTGGATCTGGATGATGGTCTGAGCCAGCTGTTCCGTCGTGTCGATCGCCTTCGCGTTCGCCTGGAAATTGCGCTGGGCGGTGATGAGGTCCACAAGTTCCTGGGTGATGTCGACGTTGGAGGTTTCAAGCGCGCCTGCCTGAATGGACCCAAACCCGTCATCGCCCGCTTGGCCAAGCGTGGCCTGTCCCGACACAGACGTCGCGACATAGTCAGCGTTGCCAACCTGCTTCAACCCGTTGGCGTCAGCAAAATTCGCCACCATGATTTTGCCGAGAGCCGCAGTTTGTCCGTTTGTATAGTTCGCCCGGATCGTGCCGCTCGCGTCGATGTTGAGGCCGTTAAGGCTGCCCGACGGATATCCGTCCTGTGACAGCGACTGAACCGAGAAGGGCGTGGAATACTGCGTGGAGAACTGGCCGTAGTTGATGTTCAGGCGCAGAAGATCCGAACCATTCTGAGGATCGAAGGGCGAGTAGACCACACCTTCCAGTGGTGAGATCAGCTTGCCGACGGTGTCGAAGGTGAGCTGGCCCTGTTCCAGATAAAGAGGAAACCAGTTCTGCTCAGACGTCGGCGCCTGTGTTGTAACGGTGCCGTCGGCGCCAACATAAAGTTTATTGCCGTTCGCGTCCGTCGCTTGCTTGAGGTTTGTGATGATGGGATCAGACCCGGGCGTCTGGGTGACATTGGCCAGACCAAAGTTTGCGCTGCCGACCACATTGATCTGCGAATTCGCGCCCGTTGTGCCAGACGTGAAGATGAGAGAGTTGGTGTCGGGTTGGTATTTCACCGTGACCCCGCTCACCATACGCATCGTCTTGGGATCTTCGATCTGATTGACGCGAGCCTGAATGGCGGCGGCGAACGTGTCGCCGGTGTAGGACTGGATGGGGAGGGTGATCGTTCCCGTGATGCCATCGACGGTGAAGGTCATCTGGTTCTCGCCCAGCGACTGGTTCAGCTCGAACGTCTGGCTCATGGGCGTTACGCCACTGGTGCCAACCGCGGTCGCCGCAGTCGACGGCAGACCCGTGCCAGCGACAAACTGCTGCTGGGCGGAGTAACTGACGCCGATGCCGAGAAGGTCGTTGTTGCCCAGATAGCTGACCCCTTTGGCGTCTCCGATTTGCAGGCCGGAACGGCTGGTGGATCCTTGCGCGCCAATCGGGTTCATGGATTTAACGACGCCATTCACGCGCATATCAAGGGTGAAGGCCGACCCGGCCGGATCGCCGGTCACCTCAAGGTTGAGGCCTGTGTTGCCGATCGTAAACGGCCCGATGTTTTGAGGCCGAACCTGCGTGCTGGTTACAGAGCCGCCGCTGGTTCCGCCAACAGCGGTCTGGCTGAGCGACATCTTTCCCGTGATGCTGCCGTTGCTGTTATAGGTGGTGATGAGCGAATTGCCGGTATGGCTGAAGGTGACAGCCGCAAACCCGGCGGCGTTCAACTGCGTGACAAGATTATCCATGGTCCCGGCCGTGAGGGTGACGTTTTTCGTCACGACAGAGCCGTCGGAAAGCGGGATCGTCACTTTATAGGAGTCGCCGGCGGCGAAGCTGGGCGCAAGGCCGGTCGTCGCTTCCAACGGGACGGTCTGGATGGTCTGAGTGGTGCTGGTGCCGTTGACAACGCTTGGAATGCCAGCTTCGTTGACCGCATCGGTGAGAGCGACCGGCGCCAAGCCG
Source organism: uncultured Hyphomicrobiales bacterium (assembly GCA_903902915.1). Taxonomy (GTDB): domain Bacteria; phylum Pseudomonadota; class Alphaproteobacteria; order Rhizobiales; family Beijerinckiaceae; genus Terripilifer. Next base: position 2,056 of record CAIUWR010000030.1, read on the forward strand.
CCGTCGGACCCGCGCACCGTCTGCTTCATGGAAACCATTGAGGTCACCAGACCATTCGTCGAATAGGTCAATGTGTAAGTATTGGCGGCGGATGAGACCGCTGCTGCGATGAGCGTGGTCGGCGATGTTCCGTTATAATTGGTGATGGCCTTGTTGATCGCCGTTTTAAAGGCGAGAAGTCGATCAGACGTCGACTCGCCGGACGTTATGGCCAGCGGCCCAACGGACAGGCTGATGGGCGCAACGCCGGGCGCCGGCGCCAGCGACAATTGATAGACGTCGCCGTTCATGATTTGACCGAAGGTCGAGAACGTCTGAACCTCGGCCTGTGTTGACGAACCCTGCGTGACTTCCATCGGCGTATCGGTCGTTACAGGCATCGCTTGCTGGATGCCCGCGAAGAAGGCGGTGGAGTCGCTGACCGAGTTTATAGCGGAAGGCGTGTAATTGTAGGTCAGGCTTCGTCCGTTGACCTCCAGATTGACAGTCTCCGCCTTTGAGAAGTCCATCGTGCTCATGTCGTAAGAGTCGACCTGAGGTTGCACATCCGGCGATCCAGCGAGAAGCGAGCGTCCAAC
>CAIUWR010000031.1 GCA_903902915.1 uncultured Hyphomicrobiales bacterium
CCAGCGCTTCAGTGGCTGGTCAACGTCCATCCCCCAGGGCGGATCGGACGTGGTGGATAAGAACGAGACCAAGAGCGAAATCAAGAAGTCGCTCAAGCAACTGCCATTCGAAGAACGCCGCGTCATCATTGACCAGGGCCACAAGTTCGTGGCGGCCATCTCCGAAATCCTGGCGACGGACAGCGGCGCTATAGCTGGCGAGTGGCACTCGCACTGGCGCCAGCAAAACTACAACTACCGCCACGACCACAAAGAGCGCGATGAGAAGGTGTACGCGGTTCGCGGAAGCTGGGCCATGAAGGCGGGATTGATGAAGTGCGGGCCAGCGGGCTACACCGACAATATCACGCAGCCCGGCGAGGAGGTGTTCTGCTTCCCCGGCGATTCAAAAATTCCATTCGCTCATGGTGCAATGAAAGCGTTCCGGCGTTGGTATGCTGGCGAATTGACCGAGATTATTTGTGCTTCTGGTAAATCGCTGAGAGGAACACCGAATCACCCAATCCTTACCGACAAAGGCTGGGTCGCTCTCGGCGCGCTGAAGAAAGGCGACTACGTCATCGAGATTACTGACCAATTGATCAAGCCGATGGAAGAAAACCAAAACAACGCGATACCCACAATCGCGGAGATATTTGGAACGCTCCAAGAAAACGGGATCACTCACTCGACGAACCAGCGGCCCACATACTTCCACGGCGATGCCTCTAAAGGCGATGTCGATATTGTAAATGCCGCACGGCCACTGACTTTCGGGATTAAGCCCCAAAGCGCTCAACCGGGAGAAAATTTCAATTTCTCCATGACCAAGGATTTTCCCCCGGCGGGAAGCGCGCGCAATCTTTTGTCCGATGGGCTGGCGCTTTCCGCGCAAAGCCTCGTGAGCAGCAGAAGCCCTGGCGGATCGCTTATCACTGCTCATGGCTGCCATACTGACAATGTTGGCGGAAGAGCCGTCTCGCCGTTCAATCCCGCCTTTGATAAGGCGTCTTTGAATGGTGGTCCTGGAAATTCCCAATCGACGAGCTATGGAAAGCTCGCTTTCTCCAGCCAAATATGCGGAGCAAATAGCGAGATCGTCGGTTTCAATTCTGTCCCCGTCCCGAATGGCGGGACCAATATCAATTTGCATTCTGCGCAAGGCTTGGAAAAGAGAGCTTGGACGCCAGCCGAGAATCTTGGCGATAGCTGGCACCGCCTTCCCTTCGTCGCGCAGCCGACGGAAATAATCAACATCAAGCGGTCTAGCTTTTCTGGGCATGTCTATAACCTTCAAACGGTTGACGAGTGGTATGTGGCTGATGGAATCATAGCACATAATTGTCGGTGTTGGTATCGTTACATATACAGCCCGCGTTATCTTCCCGACGACATGCTTACCGAGAAGGGTAAGACCAAGTTGCAGGAGACTGGCCGATGAAGTCCATTGCTGACGCCATCGAGCGCATCGAGCGAACGCTTGGCCGCCAGGATAGCGAGGCGAAGCCGCTGAAGTCGAAGGCGGGTGGTCTGACGGAAGCCGGCCGCAAGGCGTATCACCGCGAGACCGGCGGCACGCTGCGCCCGCCCGTCAAAGACCCTAAAAACCGCAGACACAAATCCTTCTGCGCCAGAATGAAGGGCATGAATGCTTGGCTTTGATCCTGCTAAAGAGAAAAATGAAAAATCCACTTTTGCTGATGTAAACAAAACTATTGTGCGCATGAACTCGACCGCCCATAATGATGGCGGATCCGCGCCTTCCGGCGTGGACAAGCGCGCGACCAAAGGCAGCAAGTGATCAAAGCCGCCGGCATCATGTTCTTGACCGATGCGGGGGAAACGCTTCTGTTGAAGCGTGGCCCTGGTGGCGATTGGCCTGGCGCATGGTGTTTTCCTGGCGGTGAAGTCGAGGATGGCGAGACTGTAGATCAAACGGCTGTCCGCGAGTGCAAGGAGGAGTTGGGCTTTTAC
>CAIUWR010000032.1 GCA_903902915.1 uncultured Hyphomicrobiales bacterium
AGCTGTTTGCCGAGCTTGTCGATGGCGACGGTCAGGGCGACATGGGGATCCTTGTGGCTGGCTTCCGCGCTCATCATGGGGACGCCGCCGCATTGCATGTTGGCGGTGCACCGGTAGTCGATCCCTTCGCGGCCAAAGTGGACGGACCCGTTGGTGATTCTCCCGAAATATTTCGACGCAAGGTCGAAGAGCGCCGTGCGCGCCCGCTCCGTCAGGGCCTCTCCGATGTCGACGTTCGAACTGCCCACCGTAATAGCCTTGTCGATGGAGATATCCATGAAAGTGACCTTTTGAAGCGCCCCCGATGGTGCAAACGGCTGAAGGGCCAACCGGTTGCAGCCCCGCAGTCCGCAAGGCGAAGGCAGAGCTTGCCCCAATTTGGTCACAATTCAGGAGCCAAAGGGGTCGTTCCCGGCAGCTTGGCTGGTGACATTCCTGATTAAGGCTTTCGAAACCAGAAAGCTGCAAAGTGGGCGCTGCGAACGGTGATCCGTGGTAGCGCTCTGGCTTGGTCGGCCAATCGCAGCCAAGGGGAAGTGCCGATGCGCAACTGTTGGCTTTCGAGTAATGCGTATCGTCATATGGCAGAATCAGCGTTCTCATTCGAATTCCAGCCAGCAGGCGCGGCTCGCCTCGCCGTCCGTGGCCTGGCTTGCGTCGCATTTGCCGGTTTTGTCGCTGGCTGTGCGCAGACGCCCCAGCAAAAGGGTCATTCGAAAGAATTTTTCTCCTCCTCGATCTACGGTCGCGCCAGCGAGCGTGTCGTCGCCGAGGGTGAGCCCGTGCCGCATGGCGGCGGCCAATATCTTGTCGGTCGCCCTTACACGATCGCTGGCAAGCGATATGTGCCCACATCGCAGCCCAGAGAGAGCCAGATCGGCATGGCCTCCTATTACGGCGGCGCTTTTCATGGTCGCCGGACCGCCAATGGCGAAATCTATGACATGAACTCGGTCACGGCGGCGCATCCCACGTTGCCGCTGCCGAGCTATGCCCGCGTGACGAACATGCGCAACGGTCGCTCCATCATCGTGCGGGTGAATGACCGCGGCCCCTACCATTCCGGGCGCGTGATGGACGTATCGTCCAAGGTCGCCGAGGCGCTCGCCTTCAAGTCCATCGGAACAGCGCAAATCAAGGTCGAATATATCGGAAAGGCCGGTTTGCAGGGGTCCGACGACAACAAGTTGCTGGCCTCTCTGCGCACGGATGGCCGCCCGGCCGTGCTCGACGGCTCGCCTTCGCTGCCTCCCACGATGATCGCCCGGAATGTTCCGGCTCAGGCTCCGGCGCAGCCCGCCCCGCAACGCATCGCGCTTGGGGAAGAGGCGGCGGCTCCTCTTCAGGAGCCATCGCCCGTATCGCCGCTCGTGAGCGCGCCCCGAATCGCTGCGATGCCTGCGAATGTGCCGCTGCCGCCCAGTCGGCCGTTTGATCTTGGCTTGTCGGGCGGGCAGACCTCCGGCGCCTGGCCCCGGACGGCTCTCTTCGACAGCACCCCCCAGTCGCCCCTGCTGGCTCTGCGGAAGGATCCGATCGCCGAAGTTCTCATGCTCCCTCCTCGTCGCCCTTGATGATACGCCTAACGCGGCGTTGATTTGACCCTCTCAAACGGGCAAATTGCATCCAGCGCCTCACGTCTGGCGGTTCGGTTGCGTTTCGGGAGTGGTTCGTGCGGTCATATCTGCGTCTGCTTCTGCTCATGGGGCTGTTTGGTCCGGTCCTTGGCGCGCCCGTGCGGGCGCAAGCGCCCTTTCAGACCACGGCGCCCCATGCGTTCCTCATCGACGCCGAATCCGGCTCCGTGCTGTTCGAGAAGGGCGCGGATACGCCCGCGACGCCGGCCTCCACCGCAAAAATCATGACTGCGGAACTGGTTTTCCGGGAGTTGAAGGAAGGTCGCCTCAAGCTCGACGATGAATTCACCGTCAGCGAAAACGCCTGGCGCACGGGCGGCGCGATGGCGCGCGGATCCAGCATGTTCGCTGCGCTCAACAGCCGGGTGCGGATCGAGGATTTGATTCGCGGTCTTGTGATCGTCTCGGGCAACGACGCGGCCATTGTTCTGGCGGAAGGGATCGCGGGAACGGAACAGGCCTTCGCCGAACGCATGACGAAACGCGCGGCGGAGCTTGGCTTGCCGCATCTGACCTTCCGCAACGCCTGGGGCAAGGATGATCCCGGCCAGAAGGTCACCGCCCGCGACATGACCTTGCTCGCCGCCCATATCATCAAGACCTACCCGGAATATTATCGCTACTTTGGCGAACGAGAGTTCGTCTGGAGCAAGATCAAGCAGCAGAACCGCAATCCGCTTCTGGGAATGGATCTTGGCGCCGATGGCCTGAAGACCGGCAATATCGACGAGGCCAGCGGCTATGGTCTGGTGGGCTCCGCAGTCCAGAACGACCAACGCTTGATTCTCGCCATCTATGGACTGCGCAACTCGAAGGACCGCTCCGAGGAAGCGCGCAAGATCCTGCAATGGGGTTTCCGTTCCTTCGAGACGCGAACTGTCCTGGCTGCGGGCGACAGCGTGGGGTCGGCCAGGCTTTATGGCGGCGAGCAGATGAGCGTGTCCCTCGTCACGCCGACGCCCGTGCGGGTGCTCGTGCCGCGCGGCGCAACGGAACGCCTGACCGCGAAAATCGTCTATCAGGGGCCAATCATGGCCCCGGTGAAGAATGGCGCGGAATTGGCGCATCTGATGATTTATCGCGGCTCCACGCTCGCCCTTGACGCGCCGCTGGTGGCTGGGGAGGCGGTGCCGCTTGGGCCCCTCCATCGACGCGCGTTCGACGCCGGGCTGGAGCTCGGGCAATCCCTGTTTCGCACCTATGTGTTGAAGCAATGAGCGCTTCGCGTGCGGCCGGTCGCGGCAGGTTCATCACGCTGGAAGGCGGGGAGGGGGCTGGCAAATCCACCCAGGCCCATCTGCTGGCCGAACATATCCGCAGCCTCGGCCACGAATGCGTCGTGACGCGCGAGCCCGGCGGCTCCTCGGTGGCGGAGGCCCTGCGCGAGGCGATCCTGTCCGGCGTGGCGGCGCCTCTTGGCCCTTCGGCCGAGACGGTGCTTTTTGCTGCGGCGCGTATTGACCATGTGGCGCAGACGATCCTGCCAGCTTTGGCGCGCGGCGCTTTCGTCGTCTGCGACCGCTTCACGGATTCGACCCGCGTCTACCAGGGCGCGCTGGGCAAGGTGGACCCGGCTTTGATCCGAACGCTGGAAGACATCGCCGCAGGCCAGTGCCGCCCGGACCTGACCCTGATCCTTGATCTGCCCGCCAAGACCGGCCTCGCCCGCGCGGCCGCAAGGCGTGCGCAACAGGCGGCTGATCGGTTCGAGGCGGAGGGTCTGGCCTTTCATGAGGGGCTGCGGACCGCTTTTCTGGACATCGCGGCAAGCGAGCCTGGGCGTTGCAAGGTGGTGGACGCCGCCAAGGGACCGGACGAGGTGGCGCGGGCGATCCTCAGCGCCGTCGAGGCCCGCCTTGGGCCGCTAGCCGCCAAGGCCGACGCCTCATGAAAAAGCGCAGCGCCGACGAAGCCGTCCCCGAGAGCGATTGCGTCGAGGATGCGCCCCATCCCCGCCATAACCATCTTCTCATCGGCCATGACGTCGCCGAGCGGCAATTGCTCGAAGCCTATCGTTCGGGGCGGCTGCCGCAGGCCTGGATCATCGGCGGGCTGGAGGGCATCGGCAAGGCGACCTTGGCGTGGCGAATGGCCCGCTTTCTCTTCGCCAACCCGCTGCATGACAGCGCGGCGGTGGCGCGGGCGCATGACCTTTCGGTCTCGCCCGATCATCCCGCCGCCCATCGCATCGATTCCATGTCGCTGGGCGACCTTTCCTTGCTGCGGCGGGAATGGAACGAGAAGACCAAGAAGCATTTCACTGAAATCCGCATGGACGACGTGCGCCATGCCCTGGAAATGTTCCACCACGCGGCGGGCGAGGGCGGCTGGCGCATCTGCATCGTGGATTGCGCCGAGGATCTCAACCGCTCGGGCGCCAACGCCTTGCTGAAAGTTATGGAAGAGCCGCCGCCGCGCTCGCTCTTCCTCATCGTTTCCCATCGCCCCGCCCGCATTCTGCCCACCATCCGCTCCCGCTCGCGAATGCTGCAACTAGAACCCCTGAGCGCCGATCAGGTCAGCCAAGTGGTGAGGACGCTCGGCGAGCCATGGTCGAGCCTGGGGCCGGACATCGACGCGGCCGCGCAACGGGCGGGCGGCTCGGTGCGCCAGGCCCTGCGTTATCTCGACAAGGACAGGTTCGAGCTGGCCGAATCCGTCGAGGGGCTGCTGTCGCATTTGCCCAAGGTGGATTGGCACGGCGTGCACCGACTGGGCGACCGGATCGCAGGCTCTGCGGCGGTGGACGATTTCGACTCGGTCATCGGCGCCCTGTTCGATTGGCTGGACGCGCAGGTTCATCTGGGCGCTCAGGCGGGCGAGGCGCCGGGTCGCCTTGCGCCCTATGCCGAGGTATGGGAGAAAGTGGCTGACGCGGTCCGCGAGGCCGAGGCGCTGAACCTCGACAAACGCCCGCTCGTTCTGTCGATTTTCGCCGATCTCGCAGCCGCCGTGCGCGCCGCCCGGTCCTGAATTGAGCCAACCGGCCAGGCGCCAGCAAAGCGCAGTCAGCCGCGTTCATCGCTCCGTAATTGGGAATTCCATGGCCAGCAGCCGTTTCTACATCACCACCGCCATCCCCTACGCCAATGGCGCGCCCCATATCGGCCATGCCTATGAGCGCATCGCCACCGACGCCATCCAGCGCTTCATGCGGCTCGACGGGCGCGAGGTGCTTTTCGTCACTGGCATGGACGAACATGGACAGAAGATGCAGCAGACGGCGGCGCGCGACGGCCTCACGCCGCAGCAGCTCGCCGACCGCACCGCCGCCCAGTTCGAGCGCATGGGCGATGTGCTGAACGCCCGCGCCGACGATATCGTGCGCACCACGCAAGCCCGCCACCATGCCGCCAGCCAGGAGATGTGGCGCCGCATGGAGGCCAACGGCGATATCTTCCTGTCGAAATATCCCGGCTGGTATTCGGTGCGCGACGAGGCCTTCTTCGATGAAGACGAACTGACCAAGGACGCCAGCGGCAAGCGCTACGCCCCCACCGGCGCGCCTGTGGAGTGGGTGGAGGAGGAGAGCTATTATTTCCGCCTTTCCGCCTGGCAGGACCGGCTTCTGGCCTATTATCGCGACCACGCCGACTTCATCGTTCCCGACAAATACCGCAACGAGATCGTCGCCTTCGTGGAGCGCGGCCTGACGGATCTGTCGATCAGCCGCTCCACCTTCAACTGGGGCGTTCCCGTGCCGGGCGACGACCGCCATGTGATGTATGTGTGGGTGGACGCCCTCACCAACTACATCACAGCGACCGGCTTTCCAGACGAGAGCGCCGAGCGCGCGCCTTTCTGGCCCGCCGACGCCCATGTGATTGGCAAGGACATCACCCGCTTCCACGCGATCTTCTGGCCCGCCTTCCTCATGTCGGCTGGCCTGCCCGTGCCCAAGCAGATCGTGGTGCATGGCTTCCTGTTCAATCGCGGGGAGAAGATGTCGAAGTCGGTCGGCAATGTCATCGACCCCTTCACCCTGGCCGAGCATTATGGCGTGGACCAGATGCGCTATTTCTTCCTGCGCGAGGTGCCCTTCGGTCAGGACGGCAACTATTCGCACGAGGCCATCGTGCAGCGCGTCAATGCCGATCTCGCCAATGACCTTGGCAATCTGGCGCAGCGCTCGCTGTCGATGATCGCCAAGAACTGCGGCGGCGTCATCCCCACGCCCGGCGATTTCACACCCGCCGACAAGGCCCTGCTGGCCGAGGTGGACGCTCTGCCCGCCAAGGCCCGCGCCTCGATGAAGGACTTCGCGCTACATACGATGCTGGCCGATGTCTGGCATGTGGTGGCCGAGGCCAACCGCTATTTCGCCTCGCAGGAGCCCTGGCGCCTCACTAAGAGCGATCCGGCCCGCCGCGACACCGTGCTCTATGTGACCGCCGAGACCCTGCGCAATATCGCGATCATGGCCCAGCCTGTGGTTCCCACGGCTGCGGGCAAGCTGCTCGACCTTCTGGGCGTGGCCGAAGATGCGCGGTTCTTCGCCCATGTGGGCGCGGCGCATCGGCTGCCCGCTGGCGCGACCTTGCCTGCGCCCGCGCCCATTTTCCCGCGCTATGTGGAAGCAGAGGAGGGGGCTGCGATCGCCCCCAAGCCCTGATGCTGATTGATTCGCACTGCCACCTCGACTTCCCCGAATTTTCGGCGGAACTGCCCGCCGTCATCGCGCGCGCCCATGCGGCGGGCGTGGGACGGATGATCACCATCTCCACCCGCGTATCGAAATACGACGTTTACCGGGCCATAGCCGAGGCCAACGAGGCCGTCTGGTTCAGCGTGGGCACCCATCCGCATCAGGCGCATGAGGAGCCGGACGTCACCGTCGAGCAACTGGTGGCGCTGGCGGGCCATCCGCGCTGCGTGGCGATTGGCGAGGCCGGGCTCGACTATCACTACGACAAGAGCCCGCGCGATGTGGCGGAGATCGTCTTCCGCCGCCATATCGAGGCGGCGCGCCAGACCGGCATGCCGCTGGTGATCCATTCGCGCGACGCAGACGACGACATGGCGCGGATCCTGCGGGAGGAAATGGGGAAGGGGGCTTTCACGGCCCTGCTCCATTGCTTCACCTCCAGCCGCGAATTGGCCATGACCGGGCTTGAGCTGGGGCTCTATGTGTCCTTCTCGGGCGTCCTGACCTTCAAGAATTCGCAGGAGCTGCGCGACCTCGTGCGCGACGTGCCGCTGGACCGTTTGCTGGTGGAGACCGACGCGCCGTTTCTGGCGCCCGTGCCGCATCGCGGCAAGCGCAACGAACCGTCCTTCGTGGCCGAAACCGCGCGGGTGCTGGCGCAGGCCAAGGGCGTCAGCTTTTCGGAAGTCGCTGAAAAGACGACGGCGAATGTGTTGAGAATTTTCACTAAATTGCCTCCGGTCGCAGCATGAGCCTATCTGTCACCATCCTTGGCTGCGGATCTTCGGGCGGCGTGCCGCGCGTCGCTCAGGGCTGGGGCGTGTGTGATCCCGCCAACCCGCTCAACCGCCGCCGCCGCTGTTCAATACTCGTGGAACAGATGGGGCCAGAGGGCGTGACCCGGGTGCTGGTGGACACATCTCCAGACTTGCGCGAGCAGTTGATCGCGGCTGACGTCGAGCACCTCGACGCAATCCTGATGACCCATCCGCACGCCGATCACACGCACGGCATCGACGATGTGCGGCCACTCGTCCTGCATCAGCGGCGAATGCTCGACATCCATATGGACGAACAGACGTCGGAGTCGCTGCGGCGCGCCTTCGGCTATATTTTCGAGACGCCGGAGGGCAGCCAGTATCCGCCTTTGCTGCGCGAGCGGCGGCTCCATGCGGGCAAGGCCTGCCGCATCGAGGGCGCGGGCGGCGTGCTGGAGGCCATGCCTTTGCGGTTGGACCACGGCGAGATCGAGTCTCTGGGATTCCGCTTCGGAAATGTGGCCTATACGCCTGACGTAAAGTCGATTTTCCCCGAGACCTACCGGCATCTGGAAGACCTCGACCTCTGGATCATCGACGCGCTGCGCTACACCAGCCACCCGACCCATTTCTCGGTCGCCGAGGCGCTGGACATGATCAAGCTGTTCCGGCCAAAGCGCGCGATCTTGACGAATCTGGCGACCGAGATTGATTTTGAAACTGTGAGAGCCGAGCTTCCGCCGCATGTCGAGCCGGCACATGACATGATGCGGATCGTTCTCTGAGCGCTGGCAATTGGTGGCAGTATTTTAGGTTCCATAATATTGATTATGCGAATTATGGGTCCATTCAACCTATCAATGATCCGCCACCCCATTGTCCTCTCATCATATTCGCAGTGAGCGATCAGACTCAGGTCGCCGCCTGTCTCCGTTCACATTGTCGTGATCACCTTGCCGGATCCACGCCTTGACCGGCGTTGATCGAATTGTCGACAACCAGACCGATCATCCAAGCTCCGCTTCTGTGCTGAAAAAGGTCTTGGCGCAGGCTCTGGCGAATATGGTTTTTTTCGCATTTGGACGCACGCGATGACATTCACGCCGCATGGACCCGCCCCCGGCGGCCCATTTTCTTCTATTTTTGACCTTCAGGCGAAGGATAGAAGTAGCCAGGAACGTTGCTTTGCTGCTACATTACTGCGAGGAGCGCACACAAACTGACGGCAGACCCTAATTGCGGCCTTCGCTGGCACGATATCAGGACTGGGCTACGGACTGCGGTGCTGCTCCGGCCAGGGACGTTTGTATCAGGATGAGCAAACGTTGGGCGGAGCGAAGAATGGTCGGCGGAGACTTGGTGGCATGAGCAAGGGTAAGGATTTCCGGCCTCGTAAGCGGGGCTTTGACGATGATGATGGCCCGTCGGGCTATGAGCCCCGCAACAGGGTCGTCCGACAGCCCTTCGGCGGCGGTTTTGACGCCCCCGTTGGTGGCATGCCGATTTCTCCCATAGCTGCCGGCCCGACCCCCGGATCAATCGACGCGACTGTGAAATGGTTCAAGGGCGACAAGGGCTTCGGCTTTGTCGAACTGGCCAATGGCACTGGCGACGCGTTTCTTCATATCGGCGCGCTGCAATCGGCCGGTTATGAGTCCGTTCCTCCCGGCGCCAAGATGAAGGTGCTTGTCACGCAGGGCATGAAGGGCGCTCAGGTGTCCCGGGTGCTCGAGGTTGACACATCGACGGCCGTTGAACCCCGTCCCCGTTTCGAAGGCGGCGGCATGGGCGGCGGCGGTGGCTTTGGCGACCGTGCAGGCGGTGGCGGCATGGGTGGCGCTCGTGCGCCCCGTCGCGCTCCCGATCCGGCCTCGGCAGTTGAAGTCAGCGGCAAGGTCAAATGGTTCGACGAGACCAAGGGCTTCGGCTTCGTGGCGAGCGATGACGGCGGCAAGGATGTGTTCATCCACATCTCCGTCCTGCGTCCCGCTGGCATCGCGTCTCTGGTCGAAAGCCAGGCGGTGCAAATGCGCGTCGTCGACACGCCGAAGGGCCGCGAAGCGGTTTCCATCGCGCTCGGCTGATTCCGGTTGCATCACGTTTCAGAGGCGGCGAATCTTTCGCCGCCTTTTTTGTTGCCTCGACGCCCTCACCACACCCAAGACGAGTCCGCCATGCCCCCTTCCCGCGATCTCGCCGCGCTTCTGGACATCATGGTGGCCCTGCGCACGCCTGGGTCGGGCTGTCCCTGGGATCTGGAACAGACCTTCGCGAGCATCGCCCCCTACACGGTGGAAGAGGCCTATGAGGTCGTCGACGCAATAGAGCGCGGCGATCTGGCCGATCTGAAGGACGAATTGGGCGACCTCCTGTTGCAGGTCGTCTTTCACGCGCGTATCGCGCAGGAGGCTGGTCATTTCGCATTCCCCGATGTGGTGGAGGCGATCACCGCCAAGATGATCCGCCGTCATCCCCATGTGTTTGGCGACGCGAAGGATCTGACGTCAGCTGAGGTCAAGGGGCTGTGGAGCTCCATCAAGGCGCAAGAAAAGGCGCTGCGCGCACAGGCGCGCGTGAAGGCGGGCTTGCCGCCGGAGCGCGAGGCCAAGGGGCTCCTTGGGGGCGTTCCGACCACCCTGCCCGCCCTGAGCCGCGCGGTGAAGCTGCAAGCCAAGGCCTCCACCGTCGGTTTCGACTGGAACGACGCGCGCCTCGTACTCGCCAAGATTCAGGAAGAAGCGCTTGAGATCGAAGCGGCGCTGAACGCCGGGGCTTCGAAATCTGAGGTCGCTGGCGAAGTCGGCGACCTGCTTTTCGCCGTCGCCAATCTGGCCCGCCATGTGGACGCAGACCCCGAGGCGGCGCTGCGGATGACGAACGCCAAATTCGAGCGGCGCTTCGCCTATATCGAATCAAGCCTGGAGGCCGCTGGCGGATCTTTGACGGAAGCCTCGCTGGAAGAAATGGACGCTCTGTGGAATGCGGCGAAAGCGCAGGAGCTCTGATCAGGCCTGCTGCGCCAGTGCGTCATGGTCTTCGCGCATCGCTGACGGAAACCGCCGCTCGAACCGCTCCGTGCGGTCAGGCGGCACGCGCACCAGAAGGCGTTGTCGCCCCTTATGGTCCGAGCCGCGCGCCAGCACTTCGGTGTTTTCATAGACCCAGGCGAGGCCCTCGCCGTCGCTGGCCTCAAGGCGCAAGCGATAGCGCCGCCGCCCTTCCGCCAGTTGCTCTTCAATGGCGAGCAAAAGGGAGTCAACGCCCTCCCCCGTCACCGACGACACGACCAATTGCTGGCGGGCCTGCGGGCCGAGCCGCTGCGCCGCATTGACGACGCGCTCCCGTTCCGCAGGCGCAAGCAGATCCGCCTTGTTCCAGACCTCGATGATGCGCCGCTGTTCGGCCGCCTCGATCCCCAGATCATGCAGGATCGCCGAAACGTCGGCGCTCTGGGCTTCGGTGTCCGCATGGGAGATGTCGCGCACATGCAAGATCACGTCGGCCTCGATCACCTCCTCCAGCGTGGCGCGGAAGGCGCTCACCAGCATGGTGGGCAGGTCCGAGATGAAGCCCACCGTGTCCGACAGCATGACCTTGGCGCCATGGGGCAACCGCAGGCCGCGCAGGGTCGGGTCGAGCGTGGCGAACAGCATGTCCTGCGCCAGCACATCGGCGCGGGTCATTTTGTTGAAGAGGGTCGACTTGCCAGCATTGGTGTAGCCGACCAGCGCGACCACCGGATAGGGGACGTCCTGACGGCTGCGGCGATGCAGGCCGCGCGTCTTCTTGACCCCTTCCAGATCTCGCTCGATCCGCGTGATCCGCTCCTGGATCAGACGCCGGTCGGTCTCGATCTGGGTTTCGCCGGGGCCGCCGAGAAAGCCAAAGCCGCCGCGTTGGCGCTCCAGATGGGTCCATGAGCGCACAAGCCGGGATTTTTGATAGGCGAGATGGGCCAGCTCGACTTGCAGGGAACCCTCGCGGGTGCGGGCGCGTCGGCCGAAAATTTCAAGAATCAGTCCGGTGCGGTCGATCACCTTGGCCCCGAAGGCCTTTTCGAGATTGCGCTGCTGCACGGGCGAGAGCGCGCAATCCATCATCACCAGATCGCATTCTTCGGCCTTCACCGTCTCGGCGATCTCCTCGACTTTGCCTTTGCCGAGATAGGTCGCTGGCCTGATCTGGGTCAGGGGCGCGTAAACAGCGCCCTTGACGTCAAGATCAATCGCACGCGTGAGGCCGGCCGCCTCGTCGAGGCGGGCGTCGGGGGAGCGCAGGGCTGAGCCCGCGCCATCCCCTGGCAAGCGGGCCTGAACCCGCTCGCTGAGATAGGGGCCGACGACCAGAACATGGGTATGTTCAGCGCGGCGGCGTTCGAGATCGAATCCGGACGAGTCTTGCTCTGAATTGCTCATTCAACCTCGATCAACCGTCGCCTTGCGTCAGGCCAACGGCTTTTCGCCGCCCTCTTCGGTCTCGAACATCTGGATCGGCGCGCCGGGCATGATGGTCGAGATGGCGTGTTTGTAGACGAGCTGCGAGTGCCCGTCCCGGCGCAGCAATACGCAGAAATTATCGAACCATGTGACAACGCCCTGAAGCTTCACCCCGTTCACCAGAAAGATCGTGAGGGGAATCTTGCTCTTGCGGACATAGTTGAGGAATGTGTCCTGAAGGTTCTGCGTGCGTTCGGCCGCCATTTTCTCGTTCCTTTATAGCCGCTCCCATGAGCGGCGAAGTTTGGCGACAGGCCAGGCCCGCCACCGCGCCACGGTTTCTGTGAACCGTGAAGCAAAACTGAAGCCAACTTGCCGCCACGCTGGAAGACCGGCAAGCCAGTCTTTCGGATGCGTCGGCATGGTTTGACTCGTTTCAGACTGCGCCAGAGACGCAGAACCAGACACGGCGGGAGCTGTAGCGAATTCCCGCGTCATCCGCCATCATTAAGTGCGCTGACGGACAAGTTTCCGTCAATTCAAGCCAAGTGGCCGCCAGTGAAGGTGAAGAAACCGGGTCGACAAAAGACCCAATAGGACATTCGATTCAACAGGAAGCGTATGCCCTCTAGTCGATCGCAAGCGATTTGAGCTTGCGATGCAGGGCCGAGCGTTCCATGCCGATGAATTCTGCGGTGCGCGAAATATTGCCGCCGAACCGGCTGATCTGGGCGACAAGATATTCGCGTTCGAAGACTTCGCGGGCTTCACGCAGTGGCAGGCTCATAAGCTTTTCGCCGCCCGCGCCATTGGGCGTCGCCGGAACGAGGGCGCCAATTTCCGAAGGCAACATGGAGGCGTCGATCTCCACATCCGCATCGCCTGCCGCCAAAATCAGCAAACGCTCGATGTTGTTGCGAAGCTGGCGCACATTTCCCGGCCAGTCGTGCGATTGCAGAATGGCCATGGCGTCCAGCCCCACCTTGCGGCTCGGCAGGCCGGTGGTGAGCGAGAGCTGTTCCATGAAAAAATCGACCAGTTCAGGGATGTCGTCGCGCCGCTCTGACAGGGCGGGCACCCGGATCGGGACAACTGACAACCGATGGAACAGATCCTCGCGGAACAGCCCCTCCTCGATGGCCAGCGCGAGGTCGCGGCTCGTCGATGAGACGATGCGCACATCCACATGCACCCGCGTGGCGCCGCCAACCCTTTGGAAGTTCTGATCCACCAGAACGCGCAGGATCTTGCCTTGCGTCTCCTTGGGCATGTCGGCGACTTCGTCGAGATAGAGCGTGCCGCCGTGGGCCTCTTCGAGGGCGCCCACCTTGCGCGAGCGTCCGTCGCCGCCCTCGGTGCCAAACAGTTCCTCTTCCATTGACTCGGGCGTAATCGTCGCCGCGTTCAGAACCACGAAAGGCCCGCTGGCGCGCAGGGACGATTCATGGATCATGCGCACCACGAGTTCCTTGCCCGCCCCTGACGGGCCGGAGACCATGATGCGGGAATTGGCCGGCGCGACGCGCTCGATGACCTGCCGCAGCTGGTTCATGATGGTCGAACGCCCGATGATCCGGTTGGTCGTGCCCGCGCGGGCGCGCAGTTCGCTCACTTCGCGCTTCAGGCGAGAGGTTTCCAAAGCGCGTTCAGCCACCAAGACCAGACGATCGGCCTTGAACGGCTTTTCAATGAAATCATAGGCGCCAAGGCGGATCGCCTGAACGGCCGTCTCGATATTGCCGTGGCCGGAAATCATCACCACCGGCAGATTGGGGTGCTGCCGCTTGACGATTTCCAGCAACTGCATGCCGTCCAGTCGCGACCCCTGCATCCAGATGTCGAGAAAGATCAATTGGGGCCGCCGCGCTTCGATCGCAGCGAGCGCCTCGTCGGAATTCTTGGCCGTGCGCGTATTGTGACCCTCGTCGGAGAGGATCCCGGAAACGCCTTCACGAATGTCCGCCTCGTCATCGACGATAAGGATGTCGCTCGCCATGGATGCCTACGCCTTCTGTTGGAGCGGTTGCACGCCGGATGTCCCCTCTACAGGCGGCGCAATTTCGTTATTCCGGAGCGGGAACCAAAGGCGCACCCATGCCCCCTGCCCCTCTGGCGCGTCGAACAGCTCGATGCCGCCACCGTGATCCTCTAAAATTTTGGCGACAATAGGCAGGCCCAGTCCGGTTCCCTCAGCGCGGGTCGTAACATAGGGCTCGAGCAGCTTGTGCCGGCTCTCCTTGGGAAATCCCTTGCCGTTATCAATCACATCAATCGAAACCACGCCGGCGGCGTCCACCTTCAGGGAAACATCGATGCGCGGCGCGTCGCCCCGTTCCTGCGCCGCGGCGATGCCTTCGGTGGCGTTCTTGATGATGTTGGTGAGCGCCTGAGACAATAGCCGTCGGTCGAACCGCGCCGTGACGGTCGCTTCGGGCGAATGTTCCACCATATCGACGTCTGGATGGCCCACGCGCATGAGGAAAAGCACCTGCCGGATGCAGGCGGACAGGTCGTCTTCCTCCAGACGCGCCTTGGGCATGCGGGCGAACGACGAGAACTCGTCCACCATGCGCTTGATGTCCTCCACCTGGCGCACGATCGTGTCGGTGCATTGATCGAAGATGTCGCGATCCTGGGTGATGACGCGGCCGTATTTGCGCTTGAGCCGCTCGGCGGACAGTTGAATGGGGGTCAGCGGATTCTTGATCTCGTGGGCGATGCGCCGCGCCACATCCGCCCAGGCGGAGGTGCGCTGTGCGCTGACGAGTTCGGTGATGTCGTCCAGCGTCACCACGAAGTTCTGCGCGCCTGCTGTGGAAGCCTCGCTTGTGACGCGAACGTTGTACATGCGCTCGCGTCCATGTCGGCTGAGCGTGAGCTGGCTCTGCATCATGCGCGAACGGCTGTCGCGCGCGTCGTCCATGACCTCCGCAAGTTCAGGTATGACGTCTTCGAAAAGCGCGCCGATATGATGCTCCGCCGGATGATCGCCCGGGCCGTCGAGCAGCCGGGCCGCCGATGCGTTGAGCACCGTGATGCGTCCTTGCTCATTGATGCCAATGACGCCTGCGGGCACGCCGGACAGGACGGCCTCAGTGAACACGCGCCGCTCGTCAATCAGCGCGCTAGCCGCGATCAGGCGATTTTGCTGGAGGCGCAGCTCCGAAGTCATCTTGTTGAAGGTCTCGCCGAGATGGGCGAGATCGCCTTCGGCGCTGTTCACAGGCACCTGAACATAGAGATTGCCGGTCGAGACCTGATCGGTTGCGGAGATCAGGCGGCGGATGGGCGTGACCAGCCGCGTCGCGAAGGACAGGCCCAGCCACGTCGCCGAGAGCACCATGATGAGGGCGATCAGCACATACATGGTCGCAAAGGCGATCTGGATATTGGTGCGATGATGTTCGTAGCTTTCATAGAGCCCGATCAGCCCTGCGGCCTGCGCGGGAAACTCCAGCGCGAAAGGATCAATGGGCCGCGCTGCGTAAAGAAACATCTCCTGGGCGGCGGGCACCTGACGAAGCGCCACAAAGGTACGCCCTTCCGCCAGAATGAGGCAGAGCGGCTCGTTCTTTCGCGCATCTTCGAAATCGCTGGCCTCGGGCGTCGCAAGAACGGCGGGGGCCGCCGGAGCCGTCGCTTCGGCATCCGGAGCGGCCTCGCCAGTCGGCGTCGCAGGCTTCACGGCTGGCAGATCGAACCGGTCCACCACGGTTCCATCGGGTTTCAACAAGGCGGCGACGGAGAAATTCAGATAGCGTGCGCGCGAGTTGAAGAATTCCTCGAAGATTTGCTTGTTCGTATTGTAGATCGGCAGCGCGCGCGACACATCGAAAGCGGCGAGCCGCGTCTCTTGCAGAAGCGACCGACACTGCGACTCCCGAAACAGGCGCGCCGCTTCGGCCGTGTTGTAAACAAAGCCTCGCACATCCTGCATGAATGCCGGATTGAGGCTACGCTCCAGCGTGATCGAGCCGACGATGGCGATCAAAATGGCGGGCGCGGCGGCTATCATCGAAAACAAGGTGACGATGCGGATATGAAGCCGCGCGCCAGCCGCCTGTTTGCGGCGCGCCACAACCAGCCGCCAAACCTCAACCAGAATGAGTGCCAGCAGAATGAGGACGATCGCCAGATTGCCGACAAAAAGCCCGATCACGACATTGTTGGTCGGGGTGATGGGCGTGTAATCGGCGAAAACGAGCAAGGTGCTGATCGACAGCAGCACGGCGAACGTCACCACCACCGGCCCGAACCGGGAGAGGAATTTACGTTCGGCGCCAGCGACGGCGGGAACAGATAAATTTGGACTGGCGTCGTTCATGGATCCCGGGTTGCGCTGAAGCCAGCGAACCGGGGGTAAAACCATCGGCGCGCCACCTTGATATCTCTGTCACGTCTAACGTGACCAAGATACAACGGTGTTGCCAGATTGCGACATTTTTGAGAAGCCGCCGCCCCAAATTGTGGAAAGCGGCGCCATTTCAGCCCTGCTGTGTCATCTGGGCGCACGCATCAGGCGCACATCCAGATCCCGCACCTTCTTGCGCAAGGTGTTGCGATTGAGCCCCAGCAGCTCCGCCGCCTTGATCTGATTTCCGCGCGTCGCCGCCAAAGCCGCTGAAATCAAGGGGTATTCTATCTCTCGCAGGATGCGGTGATAGAGGCCGGGCGGTGGCAATTGCTCTCCGAATTCCTTGAACAGGGCGGAGAGGTGATGCTCGACGGAAAGGGAAAGGGTCGAATCCTCCGGGCCGCCGCCCGAGGCTGGCGGAGCCGCCGGGGCGGAACCGTTCTGGGCGAGCCGAAGGGGCGAGGCCAGCGGCGAGTCGGCGCCCAGCTCCGTTTCCACCAGCTGATCGGAGATGGTTTCCTGCGGGTAGAGCGCGGCGAGACGCCGGATCAGGTTTTCAAGTTCGCGAATATTGCCCGGCCAGCGATAGCGCTTCATGCGCTCAAGCGCGGCGGCTTCCATATGCTTCAGAGGCAATCCCTCGGCAGCGGCGATCTTGAAGAAGTGACGCACGAGATCGGGCACGTCCTCGGAGCGCTCGCGCAGGGGCGGCAGGCGCAGGGGCACCACATTCAGGCGGAAAAACAGATCCTCGCGGAACAGGCCCTGCTGGATCAGGATCCGCAGATCCTTGTTGGTCGCCGCCACGATCCGCACATTGGTCTTGATCGGGGTGCGTCCGCCCACGGTCGTATATTCGCCCTGTTGCAGCACGCGCAGCAGCCGGGTCTGCGCCTCCATGGGCATGTCGCCGATTTCGTCGAGGAAGAGCGTGCCGCCCTCGGCCTGCTCGAAACGCCCGGCCGAGCGGGCGTTGGCGCCGGTGAAAGCGCCCTTCTCGTGGCCGAAGAGCTCACTCTCGATCAGGTCGCGCGGAATCGCGGCCATATTGATGGCGACGAAGGGGCCCTTGGTGCGCTTGCCGTAATCGTGCAGGGCGCGGGCGACCAGCTCCTTGCCGGTGCCGGACTCGCCCGTGATCATGACGGTCAGATCCGTCTGCATCAGGCGCGCGAGGGTGCGGTAAATCTCCTGCATGGCTGGGGAACGGCCCACCAGCGGCATGCCTTCCAGTTCCTCGACCACGTCGCGGGGCACGCGGGTGCGCGGCTCGGCGAGCGCGCGGCCGACGATGGCGATCAACTCCTTCAGATCGAAGGGCTTCGGCAGATAGTCATAAGCGCCGCCCTCCGACGCCTTGATGGCGGTCATGAAGGTGTTTTGCGCGCTCATGACGATGATGGGCAGATCGGGGCGCACCTTCTTGATGCGCGGCAGAAGCTCGAAGGCGTTCTCGTCGGGCATGACGACGTCGGTGATGACGAGATCGCCCTCGCCCGCCTGCACCCAGCGCCAAAGCGTCCCGGCGGTTCCAGTGACGCGCACGTCGTATCCAGCCCGCGTCAGCGCCTGGCTGATGACCGTGCGAATGGCTGCGTCGTCATCGGCAACGAGAATGTTTCCGGTCGCCATATCGGCTTGTCTCCTGAATGCTATTTGAAGCAAGAACGAGAACGCAACTCACTCGGCGGCGGTCGCGCGGCCATCTGTGTGCGAGAACATCGGCATAAGAACCCGGAAGGTCGTTCGCCTAGGATGAGACTCGCATTCGATGATGCCGCCGTGATCGCCTATGATCTTGGCGACAAGTGCAAGACCGAGGCCAGTTCCTGACGCCTTGTTGGTCACGAACGGATCAAAGAGGTGTTCCGCGATGTCGGGCGAGACGCCCGGTCCATTGTCGCGCACGCAAAATTCAAGCGGCAGGCTGACGGGCGCGGCGGAAGCCGTCATCTTGAGGCGAACGCCAGGCTTGAAGGCGGTGGAAAGCTCGATCTCACCATCGATCGTGTCCTCGCCGATGGCTTCGGCGGCGTTTTTCACCAGATTGAGGAACACCTGGATGAGCTGATCCCGATTGGCCCAAACCGGCGGAAGCGAGGGGTCATAGACCTCAAGGAAGCGAATGTGCCGGGCGAAGCCCGCCTGGGCGACGCGCTTCACATGGTCCAGAACGGCATGGATATTGACCCGCTCGCGCTCCACCGGCCGCTCGTCGGAGAAGGCCTCCATACGATCGACCAGCTTCACGATCCGGTCAGTTTCGTCGCAGATGAGACGGGTCAGCGAGCGATCCTCATCGGGGACCGACATCTCCAGCAATTGCGCGGCGCCGCGAATGCCTGAAAGCGGGTTCTTGATTTCATGAGCCAGCATGGTCGCCATGGCGGAGACCGAGCGAGCTGCCCCTCGATGCGTCAATTGCCTGTCCATTTTATCGGCAATTGTGCGTTCTTGCAGCATAACGATGACGCCTTCGGCATCTCCGGGGGTCGGGCAGGCGTGAATGTCCACCACCCGCTCCATGCCGATCTTCGGCGTCCCAAGGTCGACCCGATATTCGTTCACGGTGACGCCACGCGTGCGAACATAGTCGACAAGCGCCAGCAGCGGCGACCCGAAGGGCAGGATTTCATCGAGGCGCCGCCGCACAAGCATCATGCGGCTCATCTCGAAAAAGCCCTCGGAAGCTGCGTTGGCGTCGGCCACCCTGCCCTGCGGGCCGATGGTGAGGATGGGATAGGGCAAGGCGTTCAGCAATTCCCCTGCGTCGACCGCAAAGGATTTGGGTTTCAGGTCCAGCGCCGACATGTCAGGCCGCCTCAGCTTCAGGGGGATCGGAAAAGAGACGCGCGATCAGACGGCGCACCTCATGGATGTCTTCGCTCGTCACAAGCCGCAGGCGGTCGCGCGCGGCGCCCGCGCCGCCGTCAGGCCGCGCGTGGTCCGCATAGGCCGCGAGATGTTTGCGGGCATGACGCAGGCCGCCCCGCTCGCCAAAGAGGCGCAGCAGGCCTTCATAATGTTCGAGAGCCGCCTCGGCGCGCGCCGCGTTGGACGGCGCCTCGAACCTGACGCCTGCAAGTCCGGCGGCGATCTCGCCGACCAGCCACGGACGCCCCATCGCGGCGCGGCCGATCATGACGCCCTGCGCACCGGACGCCTTCAGCATGGCCCGCGCATCGGCGACCGAGGCGCAGTCGCCATTGGCCACCACCGGGATTGAGACCGCGTCAACGACGGCGCGGATTGCGTCCCAGTCGGCGGAGCCCTTGTAGAACTGGCAGCGGGTGCGGCCATGGATGGTCACGAGCTTGACGCCCGCCTGCTCGGCCCGGCGGGCCAGATCGGCGGCGTTGAGGCTGTTGTCGTCCCAGCCCAGCCGGGTTTTCAAGGTCACGGGGATCGACACCGCCTTGACGGTGGCCTCAATAAGCCGCAGGGCGAGGTCGGGCGTGCGCATGAGGGCGGAGCCAGCGTAGCCGCCAGTCACTCTTTTGGCCGGGCACCCCATGTTGATGTCAACCATGGCGGCGCCGGAGGCCTCCGCGAGGCGTGCGGCCTCGCCCATCCAGTGAGGGTCGCAGCCCGCGATCTGCACCACATGAAGATCGAGCCCTGCGCCCTCGGCGCGCACCCGGCTCTCCTCTTCGCCACGCACGTAATCGTCGGAGGCCACCATTTCGGAAACCACGAGCGAGGCGCCGAAACGGGCGCTGATTCGACGCATGGCGACGTCCGTCACGCCTGACATGGGCGCAAGCACCGCGCGGCCGGGCAGATCAATCGACCCGATGCGCAGGGATTTGCCTAAATCTTCAGCATCCAGCATCATGCCTACACTATAATCAATTTTGTGCAGTGCGCAATAAGCGGCGGCCATGGTCAGCTGTTTGACGGGACCGTTGAAACCGGCGACACAATCGGACATTGCCGAGTTGCGTGAATCCCCCATCCCATGAGCGCCCCCACGATGACACCGTCCTCCCTCGCCATCGTCATGGTCGCCGCTGGCCGGGGCTCGCGCGCTGGCGAGGGGCCGCCCAAGCAATACCGCACGCTTTGCGGCGAGCCGATCATCACGCATGCCTTGCGCGCGCTCCATCGGGGCGCGCCAGAGGCCCGTATCCTCGTCACGATTCACCCGGACGACGAGGCGCTTTATGAAGCGGCAGTCGCGCTGCTGGATGGCCCCGCGCGCGCCGCACTGCTGGAGCCGGTGGCGGGGGGCGCCACCCGTCAGGCGAGCGTGCTCGCCGGTCTGGAGGCCCTCGGAAAGCACGCTCCCGACCTTGTCTTGATCCACGACTGCGCCCGCCCTTTCGTCAGCGCTGGCCTCATCGCCCGCGCCATCGCAGCGGCGCGGGCCAATGACGCGGCCGTGCCCGGCCTGCCCGTCACCGATACGATCAAGCAGATTGCTCAAGACGGCCACATCGTCGCCACCCCGCCGCGCGCCATGCTGCGCGCCGTCCAGACGCCGCAAGCTTTCCGTTACGCGCTGATCGTGAACGCCCACCGCCTCGCCGTCTCCACCGGCCAGAGCGAATTGACCGACGATGGGGCTGTGGCCGAATGGGCGGGCCATGCCGTGCATGTCTTCGAGGGAGATCCCGCGAATATGAAAGTCACCAACCCACAAGATTTCGCCGCCGCAGAGGCGCGGCTGATGGGACAATTGCAGGATATCCGCACCGGGCAGGGCTTTGACGTCCATGCCTTCACCGACGGCGATCAGGTCTGGCTCGGCGGCGTTCCCATTGCGCACAGCCATGGGCTGCTCGGCCATTCGGACGCCGACGTGCTCATGCACGCGGTGACGGACGCCATCTATGGCGCGCTGGCGGATGGAGACATCGGCTCGCACTTCCCGCCGTCCGATCCGCAATGGAAGGGCGCGCCATCCGACATCTTCCTGCGCCATGCGGCCCAGCGGGTGCGCGAGCGCGGCGGCATGATCGCCCATGTGGATGGGACGGTGATCTGCGAGGCCCCGAAGGTCGGCCCGCACCGCGACGCCATTCGCGCAAAGCTGGCTGACATCATGGGCGTGGACGTCTCACGCGTGGCCGTGAAAGCCACGACCTCCGAACAGCTAGGCTTCGCCGGCCGCCGCGAAGGCATAGCCGCCATGGCGCTGGCGACGGTTCGGCTGCCCGCTTGACCGCAGGACCGCTTTCTCTTCAAATTGGACTGCATGCCCTTCGCCTGAAGGCCGCCAACGATCAACCCCTCGCGACCCCCACCCCGTCCGCTGGCGCGGCCGACCCTCCCCACAGGGGGGAGGGTGTGCGGCGCCACTGACCCGAATTATCTGCGCGAAACGCCAGCCGATACCCTCCCCCCTTTGGGGAGGGGTGCGGGGCGGGGGTCGTCGCATTTGGGGAGGTTCGAGCTGTTCGAAACGGTGAAGATGCATGTGAATCAGGCGGCGGCGACAGGGCCGCAAAGGACTTCAACATGCCCTCCCCCTTCGACGCCCCCCTCCTCGCCCGCGCCGCAGCGCTCATCAAGGCCTATGCCGCGCGCGGCGAGATGCTCGCTGCGGCGGAATCCTGCACGGGAGGGCTGGTGTCGGCTCTGCTGACCGAAATCGCCGGTTCCTCAGCGGTGGTGGACCGGGGCTTCGTCACTTATTCGAATGAGGCCAAGCAGGACATGCTGGGGGTGTCGGGGGCGCTGCTCATCGCCCATGGCGCCGTGAGCGAGCCGGTCGCCCGCGCCATGGCGGAAGGGGCGCTGGCCCATTCGCGCGCACATGTGACTGTCGCCATCACGGGCGTAGCGGGTCCGGGCGGGGGCAGCGTTGAGAAGCCTGTTGGCCTCGTGCATTTCGCTTGCGCCCGGCGGGGGGGCGAGACGCAAGCGGTGGAGCGGCGCTTTGGCGATCTGGGCCGAGCCGAGGTTCGCCGCGCCGCCCTGCTCTGCGCGCTCGATCTGCTGGAAGCGCGGCTTTAGATCGCCTCGTCGCGGTGGAAGCCCAGAGCCTCCTGCGCGGCGCGGTCGGAATAGCTGAAGATCACGCAATCTTCATCGGCATGGAAGGCGAAGTCGCACCACGATGGCGCCACCAACACATCATGCGCCGAAAAGGCGAATCGCTCGCCCGAGATGACCACGACGCCCGAGCCTTCGGCCACGTTGAAAACGATGTTTTCCGTGGTGCGCCAAGGCTTGCCCGCGAAGCCCCTGGGCAGGAACTGCATGAAGGCGGCCATGGTCGGGAAGGGATGTTTGCCATTGGCCGGATTGGCGAAGCGCAACTTCACGCCATGGGAGGCGTGCAGCGGCTGCGACTTGTAGAGGTGATGCAACGCCTCGAGCGTGCGGGCGTAGGGGTATTTCAGCAACGGCGACGCGGCCTGCCCCAAGGCGTAATCCACCGGCAGCAAGGCCGAGCCGAAGGCGGCGGCGGAGTGACCCTCAGCACGGTCGAGCGTCTGGATCTCGTCGGGGTGATCTTCGCGGAATGTCGCGCCGAAGAATTTCGTGAAGGCGGAATCGAGGCCGTCCATCCACACGACCGGGCCTGAGCCGATGTTTCCGTGATCGTGCCAGGCCCAGTTGGGCGTCACGATGAAATCGCCGGGGCTGATCATCATCCGCTCGCCGCCAACCGCCGTATAGGCGCCCTCCCCCTCGACCACAAAGCGCAGGGCGTTGGGCGTGTGGCGATGAGCGGCGGCGATCTCGCCGGGCAAGATGATCTGGAGGCCCGTGAAAAGGGTGTTGGCGATGAAGCTGGAGCCGGGCATCTGCGGATTTTCCAGCATCAAGACGCGACGATCCGCGTCCTTGGTGCCGATCAGCTCGCAGGAGCGCAGAAGCTGCGGCTTCAGATCCCGCCACTTCCAATGGTTTGGCTGACAGGGCGAACCTGGTTTCTGAGAAACGGTGCGCTCCCAGAGCGGGTTCAGCCCGAGCGATTTGATATCCTTGGAAAAGACCGCGAGTTCAGGCGTCTGGGCGGCGGCGGTGGACATCGGGCTGTCTCCTCGATCTTTCAAATCACTAGGCGCAACGAATCGGCGAGCGTGAGCTTTTCGTCAAGCCCACCCGAGTTCAAGCCTCTTCGGCGGGCGCGGGATTGACGGGCGTCGCAACCAGCTTGCGGCGGCCATAAACGAAGTCCGCGCGCTTTTCGAAAGCTTCCGCGAATTTACGGAAAGCCGTGTCGAACATTGAGCCCATCAGCAGACCAAGGGTGCGGCTGCGGAAGTCGTAATCTATGAAGAACTCCACGCCACAGGACGGCGTCTCCTTGCCCTCATCGCGGAAGGTCCAGCGGTTCTCCAGATGGCGAAAGGGGCCGTCCACATATTCGACGAGGATCGACAGGCTGGCGCGGTCGAGGGTCACGCGGCTGGTGAAGGTCTCGCGGATGGCGCGATAGCCCACCTCCATATCGGCGACGATCACCTCAAGGCCCTTGTCGTCAGTGGCGCGGCGGCGCACCCGCAAGCCCTGACACAGCGGCAGGAACTTCGGATAGGCCTCAACATCGGCGACGAGGTCGAACATGTCCACAGGCGAATGGCGCACGCGGCGGATCGAACGAAAAGACGGCATGACGGACCCGGTGAAAAGCTGCGCCCTCATAGCACGGCGCGCGCCCGGATACATCCAGCTGGTCATGGTCAGGTCAAGGGCCTGCCGCCGCCCTTCGCACGATGGTCCCCGAAGCCGCCAGCATCCGGAAGGCGGGAGAGGAACTGGGCGATCTCGTAGCGCGACCGCAAAATGAAGATGGTGCGGTTGCGCCGCTCCCGCTCGATGGTCCCCATGATGCGGGGCGCAACCTCGTTGGGGAAATTCAAAATGTCGCGGAAGCGCGGCAGACGAAGCCGGTCGATCAGGCTCATGGCGGGCTTGGCGCCGACCGGGACGCGCATCGCGTTTCTGAGCACCGCCAAGGCGCAGGCCGAGATGGGCAAATCGACCCAGACGAACCAGTCGGCCCGTGGGACCCGCAAGTCGAAAGTCCCCAGATCATTGCCCGTCATGACCCATTCCGGCCTTTCGGCGAGCGCCCGCATATGGGTTCGCCAAGCCTGCGCCTCCCCATTGACCGGCGCCATCCCCTGTTCGCGTTCCACATCAATGAGGGGAATGGAAAACCGTTCCGAGAGCAGCTTTGCGATACGGCCCCGCCCCGAGCCGCGATTGCCGACCACGAGCACGCGCCGCGGCGGATCGACCTGAAACCGACGCGGATGCTCCATATGGTCCCTCGGGTTGCTAGGTTCGCGCCTGCCTCGCCGCCTTTAGCTTCGCAAAATCCTCCCCCGCATGATGGGAAGACCGCGTCAGCGGAGAAGCCGATACCAACAGGAACCCCTTGGCCCCGGCAACGGTTTCATAGGACTTGAATTCTTCCGGCGTCACGAAGCGCAGCACGGGATGATGCTTCTTCGTGGGCTGGAGATATTGCCCGATGGTGAGGAAGTCGACCTCCGCCGAACGCAGGTCGTCCATGAGCTGGAGCACTTCGTTCCGCTCCTCGCCCAGCCCGACCATGATGCCCGATTTGGTGAAGATGGTCGGATCCATCTCCTTCACCCGCTGCAACAGGCGGATGGAGTGGAAGTAGCGGGCGCCCGGGCGCACATGCAGATATTTCGAGGGCACGGTTTCGAGATTGTGGTTGAACACATCCGGACGCGCCTGCACCACCACCTCCAGCGCGCCTTCCTTGCGCAGGAAATCCGGCGTCAGAATCTCGATGGTGGTGGCGGGAGAGCGGGCCCGAATGGCGCGGATGGTCTGCGCGAAATGTTCCGCCCCACCATCGGCCAGATCGTCGCGATCGACTGAAGTGATGACCACATGGGACAGGCCCAGCTTGGCCACCGCGTCGGCCACATGCGCGGGCTCGGCGGCGTCGAGGGGGGCGGGCATGCCCGTGCGCACATTGCAGAAGGCGCAGGCTCTCGTACAGGTGTCGCCCATGATCATGAAGGTGGCGTGCTTCTTCTCCCAGCACTCGCCCATGTTGGGGCAGCCCGCCTCTTCGCAGACCGTGACGAGATTGTTCTCCTTCACGATGCGGTTGGTTTCGGCCCATTGCGGCGAGCCCGGCGCCTTCACGCGGATCCAGTCCGGCTTGCGCAAAATGGGCTGGTCCGGCCGATGCGCCTTCTCGGGATGGCGCGGCTTGGCCTCAGCGCTGGTCTGGCGGCGGGGATCCTTGTCGATATCGAAGACGACAGCCATGGTCTGATCCTGAAGAGGCGGCGGCGCCGCTTGCGTTCGTATCTAGGCCGGAGCGCATTTCCGCGCAATCGCGGCCCTCAAATTGGCTATTTGTCACGCCCCGCGCGCGGCGGGCCGCCTGCGGTTCCCAGCCAGATCACATGGCGGGCGCCGCTCTTGCCGCGATGGGCGCGCACGGTGACTTCCTCCACCTGAAAGCCGCTGCGGCCAAACCGGCTCTTGAAGTCGCGATCCGGCCCCTGAGACCAGACCGCCAGCACGCCGCCCGACTTCAGCGAATGGCGGGCGATGGAGAGGCCGGACATGCCGTAGAGTCCGTCGTTGGCGGACTGGGTCATGGCCTCCGGCCCATTGTCCACGTCGAGCAGGATGGCGTCCCAGCCCCCTGCCCCCGGCGTGATGAGCCGCGCCACGTCCACCTGTTCGATGGTGACGCGCGGATCGTCAAGGCAGTCGCCGAACAGCGCCGCCATGGGGCCGCGCGCCCAAGCGATCACGGCGGGCAGCAATTCGGCCACAACCACCTTGGCCTCCGGTCCCAGCACCGCCAGCGCGGCGCGTAGCGTGAAGCCCATGCCGAGGCCGCCGATGAGGATCCTTGGCCGCTTGCGGTCGGCGATGCGCGCGCAACTCAAGGTCGCCAGCGCCTCTTCCGAGCCGCTGAGGCGGCTGTTCATCAGCTCATTGCCCGCCAGACGGATGGAGAACTCGTCGCCGCGTTGCGACAGCTTGAGCTCCCCGCCGCCGGGAATGTTCGTTTTATCCAGATGGATCCAAGGTTGCATTTCAAAGCGTTTTCAAGCGAAGGGGCCACCGGTTCGCGTTAAGAAAACGCGTTAAAACATAGACTTGGGCCGCCTCGCTTCCATTTGAAGCGAAGTGGCTCAGCTGTGGATCACGCGGCCATAGGCGTCAAGCACCGCTTCGTGCATCATTTCCGACAGGGTCGGATGCGGGAAGACCGTGTGCATCAGCTCTTCTTCGGTCGTCTCGCAATTCATGGCGATGACGTAGCCCTGAATCAGCTCGGTCACTTCCGCGCCGACCATATGGGCGCCCAGAAGTTTGCCGGTCTTGGCGTCGAAGACCGTCTTCACAAGACCATCCGGCTCGCCCAGCGCAATCGCCTTGCCATTGCCCACGAAGGAGAAACGCCCGACCTTGACCGTATGGCCCGCCTCCTTGGCCTTGGCCTCGGTAAGACCGACGCTCGCAACCTGCGGATGGCAATAGGTGCAGCCGGGAATCATGGTCTTTTCCATGGGATGCGTATGCAGACCCTTGATGGTCTCCACGCAGATCACGCCCTCGTGCTCGGCCTTGTGGGCCAGCATGGGCGGGCCAGCGACGTCGCCGATGGCGTAGACGCCGGGCACATTGGTGCGGCCATGGCCGTCGGTGACGATGGCGCCGCGATCCAGCTTCACGCCGAGCGTCTCAAGCCCGAGGTTCTCGGTGTTGCAGACCACGCCCACGGCGGAAATCATCCGCTCGGCCTTGAGGCTCTGCTTCACACCCTTGTCGTCCTCCACCGTGCAGGTGACGTCATTGGCGCCCTTCTCGACCTTGACCACCTTGGTGGAGGTCATGATCTTGATGCCCGCCTTCTCGAACCGCTTGCGCGCGACGGCGGCGATTTCAGCGTCTTCCACCGGCATGATCTGCGGCAGCACTTCGACGACCGTCACTTCGCAGCCCATGGTGGCGTAGAAGCTGGCGAATTCGATGCCGATGGCGCCCGAGCCCATGACGATCAACGACTTGGGGAAGGTCGTCGGGACCATGGCCTCGAAATAGGTCCAGATCAGCTTGCCGTCCGGCTCGATGCCCGGCAGCACGCGCGGGCGGGCGCCAGTGGAAACGATGATATGCTTGGCCTGATAGGTTCCCGCACCCAGCACGCCCTTGGGCACGGGGTTCTGCGGCTGCACCACCGGCTTCGATGAGGCGCCGACGGTGACTTCGCCGACCTTGGAGATGGTCGCCTCGCCCCAGATCACATCGACCTTGTTCTTCTTCAGCAAGAAGGCCACGCCGCCATTGAGCTGGGCGGAGACGCCGCGCGAGCGCTTCACCACCGCCCCCGGGTCGAAGGTCACCTTGCCTTCGATCTTGAGGCCATAGGCCTCCGGATGCTGGGCGTAATGATAGATTTCAGCCGAGCGCAGCAGGGCCTTGGTGGGAATGCAGCCCCAGTTGAGGCAGATGCCGCCCAGATGCTCGCGCTCAACAATCGCGGTCTTGAAGCCGAGCTGGGCCGCGCGAATGGCGGCGACATAACCGCCCGGTCCGCCGCCGATGATGAGGATGTCGTAGGGAGTTGAGGCCATGGTCAGACTCGATCAATGAAGGGCAGTCGGCAGTCGGGCTTCGGCAATCGGATGAATGCGCCTCACCACTGGCGAGGCGCACCAGAAAACCTCACACCAGCATCGACATCGGGTTTTCGATCAGCTGCTTGAAGGCGGCGATCAGTTCGGCGCCGAGCGCGCCGTCAACCGCCCGGTGATCGGTGGAGAGCGTCACGCTCATCACGGTGGCGACCGCAGGCTGGCCGTTCTTCACCACCACGCGTTGCTCGCCGGTGCCAACCGCCAGGATCGTCGCGTGGGGCGGGTTGATGACCGCCGAGAAATGCTTGATGCCGAACATGCCCAGATTGGACACAGCCGAGGTGCCGCCCTGATATTCGTCGGGCTTCAGCTTGCGGGCGCGAGCGCGGGCCGCGTAATCCTTCATCTCGTTGGAGATGGTGGAGAGCGACTTTTTCTCCGCGCTGCGCACGACCGGCGTGATCAGCCCGCCGGGGATCGACACCGCCACGCCCACATCGGCGGTGCGATGCTTCAGCATGGCGCCTTCGGTCCAGGTCACATTGGCGTCGGGCACGCGCATCAAGGCGAGCGCCATGCCCTTGATGACGAAATCGTTGACCGAGACCTTGTAGGCGGGCTTGCCGTCAACGGACGGGGCCGCCTTGTTGATCTCCTCGCGCAGGGCCAGCAGCTTGTCGAGGTCGCAATCCACCGTGAGGTAGAAATGCGGGATCGTCTGCTTGGCCTCGACGAGGCGGCGCGCGATGGTCTTGCGCATGGAATCGTGCGGGATCTCTTCATAGCTGCCCGGCACGTAGAACTTCTTCACCTGCTCGTCGCTCATGGCGGCGGGCGCGGCGGCGCGAGGCGCCTGCGGAGCGGGAGCAGAAGCAGCGGCGGGAGCCGGAGCCGCCTTGACGCCGCCGCCTGCGATGGCGGCCTTCACGTCGCGCTCGACGATGCGGCCATGGGGGCCGGTGCCGCTCACGGCCGTCAGGTCAAGGCCTGCGTCCTTGGCGATGCGGCGCGCCAGCGGCGAGGCGAATACGCGGGCGCCAGCCGCAGGCGCCGAAGCTGTTGGGGCTGCGGCGGCGACGGGCGCCGGGGCGGCCGCAACTGGCGCTGCGGGGGCAGCAGCTGCTGCGGGAGCGGAAGCGGCAGGCGCGGAAGCAGGCGCTCCGCCACCAGCGGCCACACCCGCCACATCCTCGCCATCGGCGGCGATGAGGCCGATCAGCTGGTTGACCGGCACATCGGCTGTGCCGTCGGGCACAAGGATCTTGGCGAGCACGCCCTCGTCGACGGCCTCGATCTCCATGGTCGCCTTGTCGGTCTCGATCTCGGCGATCACGTCGCCGGACTTGATCGAGTCGCCTTCTTTTTTCAGCCAGCGGGCGATATTGCCCTTTTCCATCGTGGGAGACAGCGCGGGCATGAGGATGTTGATGGGCATGGCTCGCCTCAGTTGATCACGTCTGTTTGGCCATCATCGTCGGGAATCGACCATTCGGCCTGAATCGTCTTGTAAATTTCGGCGAGCGCCTGATCGCGCAGCGCGCCGCCTTCCCTGGAATACATGCGCGCCACGTGGCGCGCGATGTCGACCAGTAGAACGCCCCATACGGCGGGACGCTCGAAGGCGTTGGTCAAACTCACGTGCAACTCGCCTTCCACGATGAAGGCGCGCAACACTTCCTGGCCGCCGAGGCGGACAGCCTCTTCTGGCGCAGGAAGCTCATGCACGATCTGTTCAGCCATGGATCACCGATAGAGCACAGCCTTCGCCGCCTGGATGACATCTGCGACGGTGGGCAACGCCAACTTCTCGAGATTTGCGGCGTAGGGCATCGGCACATCCTTGCCGGTCACGCGGACCACGGGCGCGTCGAGATAATCGAACGCGGCTTCCATGATGCGCATGCCGATTTCGGCGGTGACGCCGCTCTGCGGCCAGCCCTCTTCCACGGCGACGCAGCGACCAGTCTTCTTGATCGAATTCACCACGGTCTCGGTGTCCATGGGACGGATCGTGCGCAGATCGATGATCTCCGCCTCGATGCCTTCCTTGGCGAGCTCGTCAGCGGCCTTGACGCAATAGGTCATGCCGATGCCGAAGGAGACCAGAGTGATGTGATGGCCGGTGCGATGCACCCGCGCCTTGCCGATCGGAACGAGGAAGTCGTCGAGCTTCGGAACCTCGAAGCTCTGACCATAGAGGATCTCGTTCTCGAGGAAGATGATCGGGTTGGGATCGCGAATGGCGCTCTTCAGCAGACCCTTGGCGTCGGCGGCGGTGTAGGGCATCACCACCTTGAGGCCGGGAACCTGCGAATACCAGGCCGCGAAGTCCTGACTGTGCTGGGCGCCGACGCGGGCCGCTGCCCCGTTCGGACCACGGAACACGATGGGCGCGCCCATCTGACCGCCGGACATGTAGAGCGTCTTGGCGGCTGAGTTGATGAGATGGTCAATCGCCTGCATGGCGAAATTGAAGGTCATGAACTCGACGATGGGCCGCAGGCCCGTCATCGCCGCGCCGACGGCCATGCCCGCGAAGCCATGTTCGGTGATCGGCGTATCGACGACGCGGCGCGGTCCGAATTCCTGCAAAAGGCCCTGGGTGATCTTGTAGGCGCCCTGATATTCGGCGACCTCTTCGCCCATGACGAAGACATCGCCGTCGCGGCGCATTTCTTCGGCCATGGCGTCGCGCAGCGCCTCGCGAACGGTGGTAATCACCATCGGCGTGCCGGCTGGAATTTCAGCCACGGCGGGCGCCGAAGCGACGGTGGCGGGCACGGTGGCGACGAGGGGAGCCGCAGCGGGCGCCTCGACATGCGCTGCGGGAGCGGGCGCCGCCACAGGCGCGGCGTCGGCCGATTCGCCCTCTTCCACGATCACGCCGATCACCGTGTTGACGGCGACATTATCCGTACCGTCCGGAACGATGATCTTGCCAAGCAGACCCTCATCGACCGCCTCGACCTCCATGGTCGCCTTGTCGGTCTCGATCTCGGCGATGACGTCGCCGGACTTGATGCGGTCGCCTTCCTTCTTCAGCCATTTCGAAAGCTTGCCCTGCTCCATGGTCGGAGACAGCGCGGGCATGAGGATATTGGTGGCCATGGTGGTCCTCACCGATGGGGCTCGAGACCCCGGGTTCATTCCAGCGAAAGGCGCGCCCGCAAGCGCGCCCGAGGGTTCATGCGCTTTAAAGCGTGATGTCGGTCCAGAGCTCCGACACGTCGGGCTCGGGATCGTTCGAGGCGAATTCGGCGGCCTCGGCGACGATGGCCCGCACCTTGGCGTCGATGGCCTTCAACTCGTCCTCGGTGGCGAATTTATCGCGCAGCAGACGACCACGCACCTGCTCGATGGGGTCATGCTCCTCGCGCATCTTCTGCACTTCTTCCTTGGAGCGGTATTTCGCCGGATCGGACATCGAGTGGCCGCGATAGCGATAGGTCTGCATCTCGAGGATGTAAGGCCCCTTGCCGCTGCGCGCCCATTCCAGCGCCTTGGCGCCGGCGGCCATCACCGCGCGCACATCCATGCCATCCACCTGCTCGCCGGGGATGTTGAAGGAGACGCCGCGCTTGGAGAAATCCTGCTGGGCGGACGAGCGCGAAACAGCGGTGCCCATCGCATAGCGGTTGTTCTCGATGATGTAGACGGCGGGAAGCTTCCAGAGCTCCGCCATGTTGAAGCTCTCGTAGACCTGACCCTGATTCGCGGCGCCGTCGCCGAAATAGATCATCGAGGCCGAGCCATTGTTGCGATATTGGTTGGCGAAGGCGAGGCCCGTGCCCAGCGACACCTGACCGCCCACGATGCCGTGGCCGCCATAGAAATGCTTCTCTTTCGAGAACATGTGCATCGAGCCGCCCTTGCCCTTCGACAGGCCGCCGCGACGCCCGGTCAATTCGGCCATGACGCCCTTGGGGTCCAGACCGCAGGCGAGCATATGTCCATGATCGCGGTAGCCGGTGATGATCTGATCGCCCTGCTGGAGGGCCATCTGCATTCCGATCACGACGGCTTCCTGGCCGATGTAGAGATGGCAGAAGCCGCCGATCAGGCCCATGCCATACAGCTGGCCTGCTTTTTCTTCAAAGCGGCGAATCAGGAGCATGGCGCGATAGGCCTCAAGCTCCTGTTCCTTGCTGAAGGACGGAACGGCGGGAGCGGAGGCGGGGGCAGCTTTTGCGGCGGCCCGTGCGGGCGCCGATTTCGTGCGGGCGGATGCGGCAGATGCCATTTTGAACCTCTGAGGAGCCGCCCCGGCGGGGCGCAGAAGAGGATCAGACTTTAGCTCAATAGTGTTCCAATGGCGAGACGTGTGCGTTGCGATATTTTGAAAACCAAGTCACTGAAAATGAACGTTTTTATTGAATTAACCGGTTCGCGGTTATGCACAAAAATAAACCAGTATCAGGTTAATTCACTCTGGCGCTGTCAAAATCACCAAATCGGACTTCCCGACCCGACCGAGCACGAGGCGCGCCTCCTCGTCGAGAAGATCGCGTTCAACCTGATCGGTCTGCATCATGCCGACGCGGCGCTCCAGGCGCTCCCGCGCCGCCACAAGCTCATTCAATTCAGCGGAAAGCTCTTTGATCTTCGCCTCATAGGCGACCTTTGCGTTCAAGCCGCGGTCTCCATTGAGCGCGTGCCAAACGAAATAGCCGCCGGACGCCCCCGATAAAAGGAACAGAACGACAGGGATGAGGATAGAGCGAAAACGAGTGCGAACGACCATGAGCTTATGGTCGTTCGCCGCAGTTAATTTTCAATGAAGCGGCGCCGTTACGCCGCTCAAGCCGCTGGATAATCGGTATATCCCTCGGGGCCCTTTGCGTAATGCGTCTTGGGATCGTCCGCAGCGAGCGGCGCCCCATCTGCGAAACGTTGCGGAAGATCCGGATTGCTGATGAAGAGCTTGCCGTAAACAACGGCGTCGGCGCTTCCCTCGGCCAGCATGGCCGCGCCCTTGGCCTGATCGAGGCCCGCGCCCGCGAAATAAAGACCCTTGAAAACAGGCCGGATGGCCGCATGAACGTCGTAAGCGCCCTGCAAGGCGCCATGGAGATAGGCGATTCCCCGCGCGTTCAGCTCGCGGGCGAGATGCGGATAGACCTCCTCGGCGTCCGGATCCGCCACATCGTTGAATTTGATTCGCGGGGAGATCTTGATCCCGGTTCGCGAGGCGCCGACCGCGCCGATGATCGCGTCGAGGACCTCAAGGGCGAAGCGCACGCGATTGGCGACCGAACCGCCGTAGGCGTCGGTGCGGCTGTTGATCGAGGCGTCGAGGAATTGATGCACCAGGTAGCCGGAGGCGGCATGCAGCTCCACGCCGTCGAAGCCAGCCGCCACGGCGTTGCGCGCGGCTGCGCCGAATTCAGCGACGATTCCAGGGATTTCCTCCAGTTCCAGAGCGCGCGGCGTCACATAATCGATGGGGCCGAAATCCGTGTAATTCTTGCCGTTGATCGCGATGGCGGAGGGCGCCACCGGCTGCACGCCTTCTGGCAGCAACTGCGGCACGGCCACGCGGCCCATGTGGAACAGTTGCGCGAAAATGCGCCCGCCCTTGGCGTGAACGGCGTCCGTCACCTTGCGCCAGCCCGCGACCTGCGCCGCGCTGTGGAGACCGGGAATGCGCGAATAGCCCTTGGCGCCAGGCGAAACATAGGTCGCTTCGCTGATGATGAGGCCCGCGCTGGCGCGCTGGGCGTAATAGGTCGCCACGATGTCGGTCGGCACGCCCTCGTCATCGGCGCGCGAACGGGTCATGGGCGCCATGATCAGGCGGTTGGGAAGCGTGATGGGGCCTAGCGCCAGCGGGTCGAACAGGGTTGTCATGTTTGTCTCGTTGTGGAGGGTGGCTGGCGACATCGTAGCGCGGGCGCAGGCGGCGCGTCGAGCCCCAAGAAAAAGGGCCGACGTCTCCGCCGGCCCCGCAACCTTCGATCCCGACAAGCCCGCTTAGGCCAGCGCCTTCAGCGCCGAGCGTCCGGCATAGCGGGCCTGCGAGCCGAGCTCCTCCTCGATGCGGATGAGCTGGTTATATTTGGCCAACCGGTCGGAGCGGGCGAGCGAGCCAGTCTTGATCTGCCCGCAGTTGGTGGCGACCGCCAGATCCGCGATGGTCGCGTCTTCCGTCTCGCCGGAGCGATGCGACATGACCGCCGTATAGCCTGCGCGGTGCGCCATATCGACGGCGGCGAGGGTCTCAGTCAGGGAGCCGATCTGGTTCACCTTCACGAGAATGGAATTGGCGGTGTGGGTCTGGATGCCCTGCGACAGGCGCGTCACATTGGTGACGAAGAGATCGTCGCCGACCAGCTGGCAGGACTTGCCGATGGCGTCCGTAAGAGCCTTCCAGCCCGCCCAGTCATCCTCGGACATGCCGTCTTCGATGGAGGCGATGGGATAGGCCTTGGCCAGCTGGGCGAGATAGGCCACCTGCTCCTCGATAGAGCGCACCTTGCCTTCGCCATGGTAATGATAGGCGCCGTCCTTGAAGAACTCGGTCGCGGCGCAATCAAGGCCCAGATACATGTCGACGCCCGGCTTGAAGCCCGCCTGCTCGATGGCCTTCATGCAGAAGTCCAGCGCAGCCTCGGCGCTCGGCAGATTCGGCGCGAAACCACCTTCGTCGCCCACATTGGTGTTGTGGCCAGCCTTCTTGAGGCCCGCCTTCAGCACCTGGAAGACTTCCGCGCCCCAGCGCACGGCTTCCGCGATGGAGCCTGCGCCGACCGGCATGATCATGAATTCCTGGAAGTCGATGGGATTGTCCGCATGGGCGCCGCCATTGACGATGTTCATCATCGGCAGCGGAAGAACGCGCGCCTGCGTGCCGCCGACATAACGATAGAGCGGCAGGCCCGAAGCCTCAGCCGCCGCCTTGGCGGTGGCGAGCGAAACGCCCAGAATGGCGTTGGCGCCAAGTTTGGCCTTGTTGGGCGTGCCGTCGAGGTCGATCATGATCTCGTCGATGCCCACCTGATCCTCGGCGTCGAACCCGACCAAGGCTTCCATGATCTCGGTGTTGACGCTCTCGACCGCTTTCAGCACGCCCTTGCCGCCGTAGCGGCTCTTGTCGCCATCGCGCAGTTCGACCGCCTCATGGGCCCCGGTGGAAGCGCCTGACGGTACGGCGGCGCGGCCGAAGGCGCCGTCTTCCAGAGTCACATCGACCTCGATGGTGGGGTTGCCGCGGCTGTCCAGAATTTCGCGAGCGTGGATGTCGACGATGACGGTCATTGTGAGCCTCTGTCTGGTCGGTGAAAAGTCGCCGCCTTTTACGACGCCTTGAGCCACTGGGGAAGCCGGTTCCGCCAAATCCGGGGCGCCGCCATTGCGTGAGCCGCACGAAAATCATGGACGCTGGGACAATTCGCCTCGACCATGCGTCATTCCACCATTGATTCCGCAAGCAGTCGCCTCTATCTCGACCCTCATGGTCAAGCAATCAGACACTCCCAACCTTCTGGGCCAGCACGCGTCCCTCCCCGCCTCTCCCGAGGAGGCCGAGCTCGACCGTGTGCCCAACCCGCATCCCGACACGAATTATCTGGCGCGTTTCACCGTGCCGGAGTTCACGTCGCTTTGCCCCGTCACCGGCCAGCCAGACTTCGCCCACATCGTCATCGACTATGTGCCGGACCAATGGCTGGTCGAGTCGAAGTCGCTGAAGCTCTATCTCGGCTCGTTCCGCAATCATGGCGCGTTCCACGAAGATTGCACCGTGCGAATCGGCCGCGACCTCGCCGGGCTGCTCGCGCCCCGCTGGCTGCGCATCGGCGGCTATTGGTATCCGCGCGGCGGTATTCCCATTGACGTGTTCTGGCAGAGCGGCGCGGTTCCCGCTGGCCTCTGGGTGCCCGATCAGGGCGTTCCGTCTTACCGGGGGCGCGGCTGAGATGCAGAGCCCGCCTTTACAAGGCGGGCGAGCTTAACGGCCTGTCACGCTGGGGTTCTGGCCGAACCGATAATTCAGATGAAAAAAGGCGCCGAAACTGCGCTGATCGGCTTTTGGCAAACTCAGCGCACCGTAGCTGGCGTCCACCGCTTCGGGGCTTGATAATGAATAGCTGCCGCCAAGGCCCGCGCTTAGCGCATTGGTAAAGTCATAGGATAGAACCCATTCGGTCCTGAAGCCTGCGCCCCCTGCGCCCGCCTCGCGAACGCCGGACATATTGTGCATGGTCCAGCTGCTGTCATGGGCGAGCGAGCTCATATAGGGCCGCCAGACAAGGTCGCCAGCAACCCTGATCCGGTCCATCACCTGCAAATCGCCGCCAAGGCCAACGGCTCCGGGCGCTTGGTGCAGGAGAATATGGTCCGTCCGCGCGCCACCGCCGCAAATGGGGCCGGATGCGCCAATGAGACAGCCATAGACGTTGAGTTTGGTCTGTTGGGTCTGCTCGTCGAGGAAAGCGCCGAGGCGACCGGAGGCGCTGCTGAGCAGCGCGACGCCGGACGCCAGATAGCTGGAGGAAACGCCGCTCACAGCAGCGCTCTCTTGCGCCCGAGCGCCCATGCTGCTCGCCACAACCAATATCGAGACCAACAAGCGTGCGGAAATCAACTCTGCCCCCATGGACGGACACTGGCGAAGTTAATACACTTTTAACCTGAAAATTCAAGCTGCGCTGCCCAGACGCAGCAAGTCTTGCGCCAAGCATACTGAAAATCAAAGAGAATATGTGGCCGCGCGCAACGCCTCCACCAGAGCGTTTTTATCTGTAAAATGCGACAATCGCTCAAAACTGATCAGCTCGCCGATCTTCACCTCGAACCGCCCGCCGATCCGCCGACGCACCTCATGGAAGAACAGCGCGAGCCTGAGCGTGACGCTGATATGGCTGACGATCTGGAACAGACGGGAGTTTTGCCCCGGGAAATAGATCGGAACCACAGGCGCACGCGCGCTCTGGACAAGCCGCGCGACATAGGGCGTCCAGGGTGGATCGACAGCCGGGCGTCGGCCCAGCGCATCTGGCGAGGTGGAGACGGCGCCGGCGGGGAAAATCACCACGCAGCCGCCATTTTGCAAATGTTTCAGAGCCTTCGCGCGGGAAGCCACATTGGCGCGCTGCGCCTCCATCGTCTCCGTGAAATCAATGGGCAACATATGGTCGCGCATTTCAGGCGCACGCAGCAACACCGCATTGCTCAGCACCAGAAAATCCGGCCGCGCCTTGCGCATCAGGGCGCACATGACGATTCCGTCGAGGACGCCGAAGGGGTGGTTGGCGACGACGACCAGCGGCCCTTCCCGAGGGAGCGCAGCCAGCCGGCTGGCGTCATATTGCAAGTCCAGCGAGAGGGCCTTGATCGCCACGTCGAAAAAGCTGGCGCCTGCCCATCCGCTCGCCTGATGCTGCAAGTAAAGCCGCTTGATCAGGTTGCGGCCCGTCGCGACCTCAAGCGCGCCGATGGCCAGCCGCTTCAGCAGCGGGTCGGCGGGATCGGCGTAGGTGAAGGCGCTTTCGTCCATTGCGAGCCACTACGACGCGAATATGACAAGCGCGCGACGCTCGTCAGTAACCCTTGGCGAGGCGATCAAAGGCCATGAGGCGGGCGAGCAGCGCCTCAAGTTCCCCAAGCGGCACTTGATTGGGGCCATCCGAGAAGGCTTCCGCCGGGTTGTCATGGGTCTCGATGAAGACGCCAGCGACGCCCACAGCCACGGCGGCGCGGGCCAGCACGGGCACGAATTCGCGTTGACCACCCGAGGACGTCCCCTGTCCGCCCGGCTGCTGCACCGAATGCGTCGCGTCAAAGATCACCGGGGCGCCGGTCTGCTCAGCCATGATCGGCAGCGCGCGCATGTCCGAGACCAGAGTGTTGTAGCCAAAGCTCGCCCCGCGCTCCGTGACGAGCACCTGCGGGTTGCCGGCGCCCGTGACCTTGGCGACCACGTTTTTCATATCCCAAGGCGCCAGAAACTGACCCTTCTTCACATTCACCGGCTTGCCCGTCGCCGCCGCCGCGAGCAACAGATCGGTCTGGCGGCAGAGAAATGCGGGAATCTGGAGAACGTCCACCACTTCAGCGGCGATGGCGCATTGGTCGTTCTCATGCACATCGGTCAGGATCGGAAAGCCGAATTTTTCCTTGATTTCGGCGAAGACCGGCAGCGCCTCCTTCAAGCCGAGGCCCCGGCGGCCGGTGAGGGAGGTGCGGTTGGCCTTGTCAAAAGAGGACTTGTAGACGATCCCCACCCCAAGCCTGCCCGCGATCTCCTTGAGCGCAGCCGCCATGGTCAGGGCGTGATCCCGACTTTCCAGGGCGCAGGGCCCAGCGATGAATGCGAGCGGGAGATCATTGCCGAATGCCACGGCTCCCGCGCCCGTCCCGATCGTCACCCGCGATTGCGTCTGCATGATCCGCCTCTTCCTGTGAATGTCCAAAGCGCTAAAGGAGCCGGGTCGCCATGGCAAGCGACGATGCCGCCAAGTCCGCACTTCGCCGCGGCGGGTGATCCGCCACACTCCCGGCCCCGTAACAGCGATGACGCTCGGTCAAGCCTGGAGGCTGGTGAAGGTGATGAAAGCGACTGCGCAGAGTGGACCCGCTATCGTCTGGTTGCGGGACGACCTGCGGCTCGCTGATCAACCGGCGCTGGCGGCGGCGGCAGCCAGCGGCTCGCCGATTCTCTGCATCTACGTTTTCGACGAGGAAAGCCCGGGGCTGCGCCCCCTTGGCGGGGCCTCGCGCTGGTGGCTGCATCACAGCCTCGCCGCTCTGGCCGCCTCGCTGGAGGCGATTGGCGGGCGGCTCGACATTCTCCACGGACGCGCGGGCGAACTGGTTCCGGCGGTGGCGCGCGCTGCTGGCGCCGCCTGCGCCTTCTGGACGAGGCGTTACGAGGCCGCGACCATCGCCATCGACACCGATGTGAAGGCGCAGCTTGCGGCTGACGGCCTGCGTGTGGAGAGCTTCAACGGCCAGCTCCTGTTCGAGCCCTGGACCATCCGCACCAAGATGGGCGAATATTATCGGGTCTTCACGCCCTTCTGGCGCAGCTGCCTCGCCCTGCCCGACCCCGGCCAGCCCACCCCCGCCCCGCGCAAGCTCATGGGCGCGGACTGGC
This sequence comes from uncultured Hyphomicrobiales bacterium, assembly GCA_903902915.1. Classification (GTDB taxonomy): domain Bacteria; phylum Pseudomonadota; class Alphaproteobacteria; order Rhizobiales; family Beijerinckiaceae; genus Terripilifer. The sequence continues at coordinate 38,469 of CAIUWR010000032.1, forward strand.
CGGTACATGCGCCCGCCCGCGTCGATCTCGATCAGTTGGGCCTGCTGCCGACCAAGCCTGACTGGGCGAGCGGGCTGCGCGCGGCGTGGACGCCCGGCGAAGCTGGGGCCGTGGCGCGGCTGGCGGGTTTCCTCGACGACGGGATCGCCGTCTACGCCAGCCATCGCGACAGGCCGGACATTCCCGCCACCTCGCGCCTGTCGCCCCATTTGCGGTTTGGCGAAATCAGCGCGCGGCAGGCGCTGGCTGCGGCGCGGCATGCGGGTGATTCGGGCAAAGCGCCCCCCCGCGATGTGGAGAAATTCGCCGCCGAACTCGGCTGGCGCGAATTTTCCTACCATCTGCTGTTCCACAACCCCGATCTGGCGCGAAAGAACTTTCAACCGCGCTTCGACGCCTTCCCCTGGCGCACCCCCTCCAGCGAGGAGCTGACCGCGTGGCGGATGGGCCGCACCGGCTACCCCATCGTGGACGCTGGCATGCGCGAGTTATGGCGGACCGGAACCATGCACAACCGGGTGCGCATGATCGCCGCCTCCTTCCTCGTGAAGGATTTCATGGCGGATTGGCGCCTTGGCGAAGACTGGTTCTGGGATACGCTCTGCGACGCCGACCCCGCCAGCAATGCGGCGAGCTGGCAATGGGTGGCGGGCTCGGGCGCTGACGCGGCCCCCTATTTCCGCGTCTTCAACCCGATCCTGCAAGGTTTGAAGTTCGATCCGTCGGGGGCCTATGTGCGCACCCATGTGCCCGAGCTCGCCGCGCTGCCCGACGAATGGATCCACAAGCCCTGGGAGGCGCCGCCGCTCGTGTTGAAGGCGGTCGGCGTCGCCCTGCCCCGCGACTATCCCCTGCCCATCGTCGATCACGGCAAGGCCCGGGACCGGGCGCTCGCGGCTTTCGGCGAAATGAAGTCGGCCACGTGATCACGAAACAGTGGGGCGGGCGCCCTCTCGCAAAGCTCAGTCTTGGCGGCTATTCATGGACTTGGGTGGAAAACCGCCCCTGCGATTCCCTCCTTCGTTCCGCCTGCGAGACCTCATGCGCATAGCCATCATCGGATCGGGCATTTCTGGCATGGGCGCCGCGCTGGCCCTGTCCGAGGCTGGCCATGAGATCACGCTCTTCGAGAAAGATCTGCGCCCCGGCGGCCATGCGGCCACCGTGGATATCGAGCATTCCGGCCATAAAATCGCGGTCGACACCGGCTTCATCGTCTACAATACGCTGAATTATCCCAACTTCACGCCCATGCTGGACTGGTTGGGGGTGGCGACGCAGGCCTCCGAAATGAGCTTCTCGGTGTCGGCCGACCGGGGCCGCTTCGAGTGGTGCGGGCGCGATAGCGGGGGTGTGCTGCGCTCCATCTTCGCCCAACGCAGCAACCTGCTCTCGCCGGGCTTTCTGCATATGCTGATGGAGGTCGGGCGTTTCCAGACGCAGGCGCGCGGCGATCTGCGCGAGGCGACCATCGGCGAGGGCAGCCTTGGCGACTACCTGACGCGCCATCGTTTCAGCGCCCGCCTGCGCGACGACTATCTCGTGCCCATGGGCGCCGCGATCTGGTCAACCTCGCCCGCCAAGATGCTGGAATTCCCTGCCGCCAGCTTCATCTCCTTCTTCGACAACCATTGCCTGCTGCAATGGAAGCGGCCGCAGTGGCGAACCGTGACGGGCGGCAGCCGCTCCTATGTGCTGGCGATCATGCGTCGGCTCGGCGACAGCCTGCGCCTTGGCGCCTGCGTCACCGAACTGCATCGCGATGCAAGCGGGGTCGAAGTGGTGGACGCGGATGGCCGCCGCGAGCGTTTCGATCACGCGGTCATCGCCGCTCACGCGCCGGACGCGCTCGCCATGCTGGCGGATGCGGACGCGAACGAAGTGGATGTGCTGGGCGCCTGCTCCTATTCGGCCAATGACGTGGTCCTGCATCGCGACCCGCGCCTCATGCCAAAGCGCAAGGACGCCTGGGCCGCGTGGAACTTCCTGCGCGAAGGCGCGGACGACACGCGCAAGGTCGCTGTCACCTATTGGATGAACGTTTTGCAGGGCATCGACCCGGCCCGTCCGGTGTTCGTGACGCTCAATCCGCCCTTCGAGCCGGATCCGGCGCTCATATTCGCGCGTTTCAGCTACGATCATCCCCAGTTCGATCTTGCGGCTCTTGAGGCGCGCGACAAACTCGGAGACATTCAGGGGCGCCGCAGGACGTGGTTCTGCGGGGCCTGGACCGGGCATGGCTTCCACGAAGACGGGCTGGTTTCAGGACTGGGCGTCGCGGCTTCGCTTGGGGCCATGGCGCCTTGGGCGACTTCGGACGAGGCCCTGCGGACAGCCGCAGAATGAGGACAAGATCAAGCCTATGAACGAACAGCTGTTTCCGCCGCCAGCCGACGCCGCCTCGCTTTATGTGGGCGACGTCATGCATGCGCGGCTGAAGCCTTTCGGTCATCGCTTCACCTATCGCGTCTTCTCACTGTTGCTGGATCTTGACCGTTTGGCGGAGGCCGGGGGCCGCTCGGCGTTGTTTTCCGTAGGGCGCTTCAACCTCGTGTCGTTTTCGCCCCAGGATCATGGCCCGCGAGACGGCGGCGACCTTCGCGCTCATGTGGCGGACCTGCTGGCGGCGCAGGGAATTGCGACGCCCGCGCGCATTCTGTTGCTGGCCTATCCGCGCGTTCTGGGTTTCACCTTCAACCCGCTCGCGGTCTATTACTGCTATGATGCGCAAGAGCGGCTCACCGCCCTGATCTACGAGGTGCGCAATACATTCGGCGGCATCCATCCCTATGTGCTGCCGGTGAGCGAAGGCGCCCTTGACGCACGCGGGCTGCGGCAGGAACAGGCCAAGCTCTTCTATGTCTCGCCCTTCCTGCATATGGACCATCGTTACTTCTTCCGCATGCGTCCGCCCGGCGACACAGTGCATATCCGAATTCTGGAACGTGACGCGCAAGACCCTGTGCTCGCCGCCACCTTTCAGGGGGCGCGCCAGCCACTCACCACAGCCACCCTCGCCCGCGCCTGCCTCGCCCTGCCCTTCATGACCTTCAAGGTCATGGCCGCCATTCATTGGCAGGCTTTGAAGCTTTGGTTGAAGGGCGCCAAATATATCCCCGACGACGCCAGCGTCGTTCGCCCGAACCCCTAGGATCGCCAGAAGCCATGCCCGACGATAACGCCGCCTATCCGGCTGTGGATCTTGATAGCGCCAACGTTGCGCGCGAATCCGCGCGCTATCCTTTCGCCGTCCGACAGGCGTTGAAACTGGCGACCCATATCGAGGCTGGTCAGCTTGACGTGCGCATGCCCGATGGCCGCGCCTTCCGCATTGTGGGCGACAAGCCGGGGCCGCAGGCCATGATGGTGATCCGGGATCTGAAATTCGCCAGCACGTTGTCGCAAGGCGAGCTTGGAATCGCCGAAGCCTTTTTGCGCGGACAATGGGACAGCCCCGACCTTACGGCGTTTCTGGAATTGTTCTGCGTCAATCAGCCGTTTCTCGAAAGACTGATGGAGGGCAAACCGCTGATCCGCCTCTTCCAGATGGTGCGCCACTGGATGAACCGGAACACGAAGGCCGGATCGCGTCGCAACATCCACGCCCATTATGATCTGGGCAACGCATTCTACGGCGCCTGGCTCGACGACTCGATGACCTATTCCTCGGCCCTGTTCGACGAGGGGAAGGATCTGGTCGGCGGGCAGCGGCGCAAATATGCGGCGCTGGCGCAGGCCTGCGCCATCAGGCCGGACCATCATGTGCTGGAGATCGGCTGCGGCTGGGGCGGTTTCGCCGAATATGCCGCGCGCGAGATCGGCTGCAAGGTCACGGGCCTGACGATCAGTCAGGAGCAATATGATTTCGCCTGCAAGCGCATCTTCGAGGCGGGCCTGAACGAGAAGGTCGATCTGAAGTTGCAGGACTATCGCGACGAGAAGGGCGCCTATGACCGCATCGCCTCCATCGAAATGTTCGAGGCGGTGGGCGAGGAATATTGGCCGACCTATTTCCAGCAACTGCGCGAGCGGCTGAAGCCGGGCGGCTTTGCGGGCGTTCAGGTCATCACCATCGACGAGCGCCTGTTTCCACGCTATCGGCGCGAGCTGGATTTCATCCGCCGCTATGTCTTTCCCGGCGGCATGTTGCCCACGGGGACCATCATGCGCGACCTTGGCGCGAAGGTAGGCCTGTCGCTGCATGACGAGCGCAACTTCGGGCTGGATTACGCCCAGACGCTGGTGCTGTGGCGCGAGCGGTTCCGCGCCGCTTGGCCGACCCTGACGCCGCTCGGCTTCGACGAGCGGTTCCGGCGCCTGTGGGAGTATTATCTGGCCTATTGCGAGGCGGGGTTCCGGGCGGGGACCATCGACGTGCGGCAGATGGTCTTCTCGCGGAGCTGATCTTCAGCCCCGCCCCGTGCCCTTGCCGACCAGCCGGAAGAACAGGGGATAGGGCAAAAGCCGCAGCGCCTTCAGCAACCAGACCATGCGCCGGGGGAAGGCCACTTCGAAACGGTTGGAGGCCAGCCCGTCGCAGATGCGCCTTGCCGCGTCGTCGGCCTCGATCACGAAGGGCATGGGGAAATCGTTCTTCGCGGTGAGCGGCGTATGGACAAAGCCGGGACAGATCACCTGAACGCCCACGCCCAGCGGCTCCAGCCCAAATCGTAGCGACTCGCACATAGAGATCAGCGCCACCTTTGAAGACCCATAAGCGGCCGCCCTTGGCAGGCCCACATAGCCCGCCACCGAGGCGACGACGGCCACTTGGCCCCTGCCCCGCGCGATCATGCGCGGCAGCAGCGGCTCCAGCGCGTTCAGCGTGCCGCCAAGGTTCACGTCATAGGTCTGGCGAAAGGCGTCGCCCGCCCATTGGCCGGAATCATCGGGAAAGAACGTGCCCACATTCAGCATGGCGAGGGCGATGGGCTGTCCGCCCGCCTCGATCTCCGCCACGACCTGGGCCAGCCCCGCCCGGTCGGTCACGTCGCCGACAAATGGCAGGATGGTCAGCCCCTGCGCGCCCGCCTCGGCGGCGAGCTTGTCCAGCTCGTCAGCCCGCCGCGCGGTGGCCGCGACCCGCCAACCACGGCGCGCCAACTCGAGGGCGACCGCCCGGCCGATGCCGGAGCTCGCGCCCGTGATCCATGCCAGACCATCGGACGGCGATGTGCGGGTCGTCTGCATGGCGGTCTCCCCGGGCTATAGGCCCCGTCAGTGCGCCCGGCCGAAGAAGCGGTCCAGGATACGGCCGACCGGGCCGGTGAGATGCAGCGGCGCGTCCGTCACGGCGAAGCAGATGCAATCCTCCCCCTCGCCCGTTATCGGACGATGGTCGAGATCAGCTTCCGCAATCGCGATGTCGCCACGGCCATAGCGGCCCGTGACATCGGAAAAGGCGCCCTGAAGAACAAGCGTCACTTCGGAACCCTCGTGGGTATGCGAGGGAATGCGGCGACCGCCGCCAATCCAAAGAAGCGAAGCTTCCCCCCGCTCGCTCTCGCTGATGCGATATTCGCGAACGCCCGGCAGCTTCTTGCGCCACTTGAGGTCCGAGACGTCGGAGCCGACGAGGCGCAGAAGCGGGGCTGGCAAGATGGAGGATGGCGCGGGCGCAGCCGCAGGGCTGGCGCTGGCGAAAATCGCCGCAAGCCGAGCGTCGCGGCCGCTGAGCGGACTGGGCGCGGCGCGCGCGACTTCTCCGGCGGCGAGATCCTCAAGCGCCGCAACAAACCGGCGGTTTTGCGGATTGAGGAGAAGATGGGAAGCGACGAGGGCGTGGGTCGCCCGGTCGAGAGCGCCGACGCAATAGGAAGCGAGAAGGGCGTCGAGCGGCTTGATCGTGTCTTGGGGATGCGCAGGCTGGTGCATAGATGACATTGAAAGCTCTTGGCGGCTCAGGTGAGACGAAAGCGAACAGATTACGGACGGCTTTCGACATTGGATCACCGACCCTGCGCGATCATGTTCATGCGCCGAAGCCCCCATAAAGACAAGCCGACCTTGCGAATTGGACTGCTTCCCCCTACTTTGACTGTGAAATTGCGAAAGGCGTGTCATGTTTGACCAAAAAGACGTCATCGGGGCCATTGGAAGCACCCCGATGATCAAACTCCGCCGCGCTTCGGAGGAGACGGGCTGCACGATTCTGGGCAAGGCCGAGTTCATGAATCCCGGCGGCTCCGTGAAAGATCGCGCTGCGCTCGCCATCGTGCGGGACGCTGTGGCGCGCGGCCAGCTCAAGCCGGGCGGCGTCATCGTCGAGGGTACGGCGGGGAATACGGGCATCGGGCTGGCGCTGGTCGCCAACGCCATGGGCTTTCGCACGGTCATCGTCATTCCCGACACCCAGTCGCAGGAAAAGAAGGACATGCTGCGGCTGCAGGGCGCCGAGCTGATCGAAGTTCCGGCTGCGCCTTACTCCAACCCGAACAATTACGTGAAGCTCTCAGGGCGCCTCGCCGAGCGGCTTGCGCGCGAATGTCCTGAAGGGGCCATCTGGGCGAACCAGTTCGACAATGTCGCCAACCGTGCGGGCCATCAGGCCACCACGGGACCAGAAATCTGGGACCAGACCGGCGGCAAGATCGACGGCTTCACCTGCGCGGTCGGCACTGGCGGCACGCTGGCGGGTGTGGGCATGGCGCTCAAGGCGCGCAATCCCGCCATCAAGATCGCGCTGGCGGATCCCATGGGGGCGGCGCTTTACGCCTGGTATTCGCGCGGCGAACTTAAGGCCGAGGGGTCCTCGATCACCGAAGGCATCGGCCAGGGCCGCGTCACCGCCAATCTGGTGGATGCGCCCATCGACATGGCCTTCCAGATCTCGGACGAAGAGGCCCTTCCCATCGTCTTCGATCTGGCGGAACATGAGGGCCTGCTGCTCGGCGGATCGTCGGGCGTCAACGTGGCTGGCGCCATCAGGCTCGCAAAAGCGCTGGGGCCAGGCCATACGATCGCGACGATCCTGTGCGATTCGGGCGCCCGCTACGCCTCGAAACTCTATAATCCGGCCTTTCTGGCGTCGAAGAATCTCCCGGCGCCGGGTTGGCTGCTGCGCAAGTCCACGATAAATCCAGATCTCGTATGAAAACAAAGGCCTGAAAGAATGATCTCACAGGATGGTTTCGGCATTCTCGTCTCGACCGACTGGCTCGGCGCCCATTTGGCCGATCCCGACCTCGTGGTGATCGACGCATCCTGGCACATGCCGGCCAGCAATCGGGACGGGCGGAAGGAGTTTCTGGCCGGGCATATTCCCGGCGCCGCCTTTTTCGATCTGGATGCGGTGAGCGACCACACAAGCCCCCTGCCCCACATGCTCCCCTCGCCCGAGGATTTCTCCAGCGCCATGGGCGTGCTCGGGGTGAGCAATGACATGCGAGTGGTCGTCTATGACGCGGCGGGGCTTTTTTCCGCGCCGCGCCTGTGGTGGATGCTGCGCGTCTTCGGTCATGACAAGGTCGCCGTGCTCGATGGCGGTCTGCCGAAATGGACGGCTGAAAGTCGGCCGCTCGAAACAGGCGAGGTCAATCCGCAAGCGCGGACTTTCGTCCCCGATTTCAACGCCGCCGCAGTGGCGGACGCCGCCCAGGTGCGCCAGGCCCTCGACATGGGGTCCGATCAGGTGCTGGACGCCCGCTCTGCGGATCGCTTCTTTGGCCGCGCCCCCGAGCCGCGCGCGGGGCTGGCGAGTGGGCATATGCCCGGCGCGCTGAACATGCCCAGCACGGAGATGGTCTCAGGCGGGCGGCTGAAAGAGCCAGCGGATTTGGAGGCCGCTCTGTCCGGCATCGGCGTGCGTGGCGACAAGCCAGTGATCACCTCCTGCGGCTCGGGCGTTTCGGCGGCGATCATCACGCTTGCGCTGGCTCGGCTGGGGTGGCCGGTGGGACGGCTCTATGACGGATCCTGGACCGAATGGGGCGGGCGGCCCGACCTGCCTGTGGCGACCGACTGACCTCGCGCCGGACATCAGCTTCCAATTCTCTCGCAAGGTCGGGCAACCACAGCCCGGCCTTCTTCGTTGCTGGACTCATGCTGGGGTCTCAAGACACGGAGCAGAAGCGATGTGCGATTATTCACTCGAAATGTACGGGTCACGCCCGGCCCGCGAATCCGAACGCTACGAGACGACGCGCTTTCCATCGGGCAGCATCGGCCTGGCTTCGCCGGGAGATTGCGGCACGGCGGTCTGCGTTCAGTACGACACGCGGCTGCGGCTGGAGAATATTCCTGTCCATCTGCAAACGACGCTGCGCATCAAGGCCAGCGAAGAAGTCACCTTCGTGCGCCTTGACCACGGCGCCTATCGGGATGGATTGCGCTTTTCCAACGGGAAGTGCGTTTCTCTGCAGCAACTGAACACCGGCGTCACGGCGGTGGTCGTCCAGATGCTTGAAAATGCGCCTGTGGCCGCGCCCGTCGCTTCGGCTTTCGAACGGGCCTGAACCGACCGCCAACAGGACTGAGGCGTCGCCCTCCACAAAGTTTCAGCCGCCCACTTCGACGGGCGGCTGATTGCCGTCTGTTTCATGATGTCCGCCTGTTTTAAGCGATTTCGATCAGGGCGAGCGCCGATCCGGGGGAAAAGTCGCGACGACGTGCGCAAATTCGCGTCAAATTTCCGTCCCCCTTGTAAAAACGGCGTGGCGGTTTGCCTCAGCAGATGCTATCAGCCAGAGGTTTCCTGACCTGAGCCTATCCCATGCTGGGGCGGCTCGGCCGGATCTCTTGAGAGAGGCTGCGCCGTGAAAAAGATCGAGGCGATCATCAAGCCGTTCAAACTCGACGAGGTGAAGGAAGCTTTGCAGGAAGCGGGGCTCCAGGGCATCACCGTCACCGAGGCGAAGGGATTTGGCCGCCAGAAGGGCCACACCGAGCTTTACCGCGGCGCCGAATATGTCGTCGATTTTCTTCCCAAGGTGAAAATCGAAGTGGTGCTCACCGACGAACAGGTTGATCGTGCGGTCGAGGCCATCCGCAAGGCCGCCCAGACGGGCCGGATCGGGGATGGCAAGATTTTTGTTTCGAACATCGAAGGCGCGATCCGCATCCGAACCGGAGAAACCGGCACGGACGCCATCTAGCGTCCTCGCCCACAGCATTCCTCCCAGACCTCAACACATAACCGACAAGAGAGGCTTTGACATGAAGACCGCCAAGGATGTCCTGAAGGCGATCAAGGACAATGACGTGAAATACGTCGATCTTCGCTTCACCGACCCGCGTGGAAAGTGGCAGCATGTGACCTTCGACCAGTCCCTCGTCGATGAGGATATGTTCTCCGAAGGCACGATGTTCGACGGCTCCTCGATCGCTGGCTGGAAGGCGATCAACGAGTCCGACATGACCCTCATGCCCGACCCGACCTCCGCCTGCATGGACCCCTTCTTCGCGGCGTCCACCATGGTCATCACCTGCGACATCCTGGAGCCCTCGACGGGCGAGCCCTACGGTCGCGATCCCCGCTCGATGGCGAAGAAGGCCGAGGCCTATCTGAAGTCCACCGGCATCGGCGACACCTGCTTCGTCGGCCCCGAGGCCGAATTCTTCGTGTTCGACGACGTGCGCTTCAAGGCCGATCCCTACAACACGGGCTTCGTCCTCGATTCCTCCGAACTGCCGTCCAACATGGACACCGCCTATGAAGGCGGCAACCTCGGGCACCGCGTCCGCACCAAGGGCGGCTACTTCCCGGTTCCCCCGGTCGACTCCGCTCAGGACATGCGCGGCGAAATGCTGGCGTCCATGGCCTCGATGGGCGCCGTGGTCGAGAAGCATCACCACGAAGTCGCCTCCGCCCAGCACGAACTCGGTCTGAAGTTCGGCACGCTGACGACGATGGCCGACCACATGCAGATCTACAAATACTGCATCCATCAGGTGGCCCAGAGCTACGGCAAGTCCGCGACCTTCATGCCCAAGCCCATCTTCGGCGACAATGGTTCGGGCATGCATGTCCACCAGTCGATCTGGAAGGCTGGCAAGCCGGTTATGGCTGGCAACAAATACGCCGACCTATCGCAGGAATGCCTCTACTACATCGGCGGCATCATCAAGCACGCCAAGGCTTTGAACGCCTTCACCAACCCGTCGACGAACTCCTACAAGCGCCTCGTCCCCGGCTATGAAGCTCCCGTGCTGCTGGCCTATTCGGCCCGCAACCGTTCGGCCTCCTGCCGTATCCCGTGGACGAACAACCCGAAGGCCAAGCGCGTCGAGGTTCGCTTCCCCGATCCCACCGCCAATCCCTATCTCGCTTTCGCGGCCATGCTGATGGCCGGCCTCGACGGCATCCAAAACAAGATTGATCCGGGCGCCGCCATGGACAAGGATCTCTATGACCTCCCCCCCAAGGAGCTCAAGAAGATCCCGACCGTTTGCGGCTCGTTGCGCGAGGCGCTCTCGAACCTCGACAAGGACCGTTCGTTCCTGAAGTCCGGCGGCGTGTTCAACGACGACTTCATCGACAGCTACATCGAGCTGAAGATGCAGGATGTGATGCGCTTCGAAATGACGCCTCACCCGGTCGAATTCGACATGTATTATTCCTACTGAGCGGACCGTCCGGGGGCGTCACGCTTCCAGACGTCTGCTGTGAAACAAGGATCCGGGCGCGTCAGCGTCCGGTTTTTTTTTGGTCGCTAAAGACCCAATCCGGCCATTCGAGGCGGAACCGTTGAATTCGTCCCGTTGGCCGTCCGGCCGATATCCCCCGTTATCTGACGCATGACGCGCATATAGGCGCTGGCGCCTGATTTCGTCGCTTGACGTAACCGTGGCCAAGGCGTGACTTTAGGCGGGAGTTCACCAGGGGCGTCGGGGTTCATGATCAACGAGCGGGAGATGCATGCGGCGCCGCTGCTTTCGCTGCGTGGAATCGTGAAGCGATTCGGCTCCTTCACCGCAAATGACCAGATCAGCCTCGACATTCACGAAGGCGAGGCCCACGCGCTGATTGGCGAGAATGGCGCGGGCAAATCGACTCTTGTGAAAATCATCTATGGATTGCTGGAGCCAACGGAGGGCGTGATCGCTTTCCATGGCCAGCCGGTGCGCCTCGCAGGCCCGGAGGCCGCCCGCGCGCAAGGCGTGGGCATGGTGTTTCAGCATTTCTCCCTCTTCGACAACCTCACGGTAGCGGAGAACATCGCTCTTGTTCTGCCTCGCAAGACGCCGCTCTCGGGCCTGCGCGACCGGATTGCGGAAGTGGCCGACCGTTACAGGATGCCGCTTGATCCTGACCGCGAGGTCTGGTCGCTTTCGGCGGGCGAGCGTCAACGCATCGAAATCGCGCGCTGCCTGTTGCAGGATCCCCGGCTGATCATTTTGGACGAGCCCACCTCCGTCCTTACCCCACAAGAAGCCTACGCACTGTTCGAGACCCTTGACCGCCTGAAGGACGAAGGGCGGGCGCTTCTCTACATTTCCCACAAACTCGAAGAGGTGCGTCGTCTGTGCGAGACGGCGACGATCCTGCGGCTGGGGCGCAAGGTGGGCAGTTGCGACCCGCGTCAGGAGAGCTCTCGCTCCCTCGCCGCTCTGATGGTTGGTTCCGCCATCTGCGACATACGCAGCCCGGCGACCCGCGACCTTGGGAGCGAGCGTCTGACGGTGAGCCACCTTTCGCTCGCCAGCGAAGACATCCACGGCGTTGATCTGGACGACGTGTCGCTCAGCGTGCGCTGTGGCGAAATTTTCGGGATCGCCGGCGTCGCCGGTAACGGACAGTCGGAATTTTTCGCGGCCCTCTCGGGCGAACGTCTCGCGCAAAGCCATGAAGCGATCAGGCTCGACCGTCTTGCGGTCGGCAAAAGCGACATCACGGAACGGCGCAAGCGCGGCGCGGCCTTCGTGCCGGAAGAGCGCAATGGCCACGCGGCCGCAGGGGATTTTTCCCTTACCGGGAACTTCGTCCTGTCGCGTCACGCCACCGTCGGCCTCATCTCTCGCGGCCTGATCCATTTTGGCAAGGCGCGCGCGCTGACCGCCGAGGTGATCGCCACCTTCGACGTGCGCAAGGCGGGCGAGGACCCGGCGGCGCGCACCCTGTCGGGCGGCAATCTGCAAAAATTCGTGGTGGGGCGCGAGATTCTGAGCGAGCCCAAAATCCTCGTGATCAATCAGCCGACCTGGGGCGTGGATGCGGCGGCGGCGGCCACGATCCGGCAAGCGCTTGTGGATCTGGCGGCGCGGGGCGCAGCCGTGCTGCTGATCAGTCAGGATCTCGACGAATTGTTCGAAATCTGCGACCGCATCGCGGTCATGCACGAAGGCCGCCTTTCGAAGGCGCGCGAGGCGCGGGGCGTCACCCGGGAGGAGATCGGTTTGCTGATGACGGGCGACGGGCCGGAAGGGAGCGCCCATGCGCATTGATCTCGAACCTCGCCCCGCCCGCACCCTCGCCCTCGACATAGGGGCGCCCATCGTCGCGCTGGTCGCCGCCATCATCTTTGGCGGGATCGTGATCTGGCTGCTGGGCAAATCTCCCACGCTGGCCTTTGAGGTCTATTTCATCAATCCGCTGCTGGAGGGATGGTCGCTCCAGGAACTGGCGGTGAAAGCCTGTCCGCTGGTGCTCATCGCGGTGGGCCTGAGCTTCTGCTACCGCGCCAATTTGTGGAACATCGGCGCGGAGGGGCAATTCATCACGGGCGGCCTGCTGGGCGGCTGGCTCGGCATCCTCACCCACAACGAGGCATATCAGGGCCTCATCGGCGGCTGGTGGATCTTGCCTTCGATGCTGGTCCTTGGCGCCATTGGCGGCGCGCTCTACGCCTTGATTCCCGCATTGCTGAGGGTCTGGCTGGGCGCCTCGGAGATCCTCACCAGCCTCATGCTGGTTTATGTCGCGGAACTGGGTCTCGACTGGCTGGTGCGCGGCCCCTTCAAGGATCCGGAGGGGTTCAACTTCCCCCAGAGCGTCGTCTTCGACGACATCGCGCGCCTGCCCTTTCTGGCCGAGGGCGAGCGCTTGCATGCGGGCGTGCTGCTGGCGCTGATCGCCGCGCTCATCGCGGCCTTCGTATTCGCCCGCAGCCTCTTCGGCTTTGAAGTGCGGTTGATCGGCGAGGCGCCACGCGCGGCCCGGTTCGCGGGCTTCGACGACCGCAAGCTGACCCTTACGGTCTTCGTCATTTCGGGCGCGCTGGCGGGGCTGGCGGGCATCTGCGAAGTGGCGGGACAGATCGGGCAACTGACGCCGAAGATTTCGCCCGGCTACGGTTTCACGGCCATCATCGTGGCCTTCCTCGGGCGGCTCTCGCCCGTCGGCATTCTGGTGGCGGCGCTGGTGCTGGCGCTGACCTATATCGGTGGCGAGGCGGCGCAGGTGGAATTGTCCTTGCCCAGCGACATGACGCGCGCCTTCCAGGGCATCCTCCTGATGTGTGTCCTCGTGGCCGACATTGCGACGCGCTATCGCATCCGCCTGCGTTTGGGAGCCGCCGCATGACGTCGGAAATGTTTCAGCTCATCCTGATGACCGTGGTGACGGCGGCGACGCCGCTGATCCTGGCGGCCATTGGCGAGCTGGTGACGGAGCGCGCGGGCGTCCTGAACCTCGGCGTGGAAGGCATGATGATTATGGGCGCGGCCCTCGGTTTCGCGGGCGCCTATGCAAGCGGCTCGACGACCATCGGCGCCCTGTGCGGCATAGTTGCGGGAACCTTGATGGCCGCGCTCTTTGGCTTGCTCACCATCGGACTGGCGATCAATCAGGTGGCGTCGGGCCTCGCCTTGACGATCTTCGGCCTCGGCCTGTCGGGCCTGCTCGGCACCGGATTCGTCGGCCTCAAGCGCGATGCGGCGCCGCAACTGCATATTCAGGGCCTGTCGGACCTGCCCTATATGGGCGAACTTGTGTTCGGCGAGGATCCGTTCGTTTATGCCGCCATCCTGCTCGTCGCCGGGACGGCATGGTTTTTGAGCCGCACGCGCGCTGGCCTCGCTCTGCGCGCCACGGGCGACAATCATCAGTCGGCCCATGCGCTGGGCCTGCCGGTGCGCCGCACGCGGTTTCTGGCGACACTGTTCGGCGGCGCCTGCGCTGGACTGGCGGGCGCCTATCTCACGCTCGCCTACACGCCGTTCTGGTCGCCGGGCATGACGGCGGGGCGCGGCTGGATCGCGCTGGCGCTGGTGGTCTTCGCTTCGTGGAGGCCGTGGCGGATTGTTTTGGGCGCGCTGCTCTTTGGCGGCGCAACCGTGCTGCAATTGCATGCACAGGCGGCCTCCTTCGGCCTTCCCGGACAGTTGCTGTCGGCGGCGCCCTATCTCGCGACCATCGTCGCACTTCTGTTTCTGAGTTCCGGGGCGCGCAGGAACGCCGCAGCGCCAGCCGCCCTCGGGCAGCCCTTCATCGCGCCCCGGTAGGAAAATTGCATGCGAATCTTGCCTGCGATATCAATAGTAGAGTTCAAGTCAGGTTAAACGATCCAGAAAGGGAAACAAAAATGAAGAAAACCGCGTTCAAACTGGTGCTCCTGTCGGCCGTGGCCATCGCCGCCGCCAGCGCCTCATTCGCCGCCGAAAAGCTCAAGGTCGGCTTCGTCTATGTCGGCCCCGTCGGCGATTTCGGCTATTCCTATCAGCATGATCAGGGCCGCATCGCCATGCAGAAGGCGCTCGGCGACAAGGTCGAGACGACCTTCCTCGAGAACGTGCCCGAGACCGACAGCGAGCGCTCCATCGAGCAGCTTGCCCGCTCCGGCCACAAGCTGATCTTCACGACCTCGTTCGGCTTCATGGAGCCGACCCTGCGCGTGGCGAAGAAGTTTCCGGGCGTGAAGTTCGAACACGCCACCGGCTACAAGCGCGCCGGCAACGTCTCCACCTATACGGCGAAGTTCCATGAAGGCCGCTACGTGATCGGCCAGATCGCCGGCAAGATGACCAAGACGAACACGCTGGGCTACGTCGCCTCCTTCCCGATTCCCGAAGTGGTCGCTGGCATCAACGCCTTCATCCTGGGCGCGCAGTCGGTCAATCCCGATGTGAAGGTCAAGATCGTCTGGGCCAACACCTGGTTCGATCCGGGCAAGGAAGCTGACGCCGCCAAGGCCTTGCTGGCTCAGGGCGCCGACATCATCACCCAGCACACGGACTCCGCAGCCCCGCTGCAAGAGGCTGAAAAGGCTGGCAAGTTCGGCTTCGGTCAGGCTTCCGATCAGGCCCGCTTCGCACCGAAGGCGCAGTTGACCGCCATCGTCGACAACTGGTCCACCTACTATATCGAGCGCACCAAGGCCGTGCTCGACGGAACCTGGAAGTCCACGGACACATTCGGTGGCATGGACGCCGACATGGTGCATCTCGCGCCCTTCGCCAACATGCCCGACGACGTGAAGAAGATGGCCGAAGAGACCGCAGCCGCCATCAAGGCGAAGAAGCTCAACCCCTTCAAGTGCCCGATCCTCGATCAGGACGGCAAGGCGGTCGAGTGCAAGGACGGCAAGGCCCTCTCGGACGCCCAGATCACCAGCATGAACTGGTATGTGAAGGGCGTTGACGACAAGCTGCCCAAGTAAGGCCAAAACGGACCCGCGAGCCCCAAATGAAACGTGATCATATCAGCTTCATCTTCCGGGGCGCGCGGGTCGATCTTGCAGGCTTCTCTCCCCACGCCACGCTTCTCGAATGGCTGCGGCTCAACGCGCGCGCCACCGGCACGAAGGAAGGCTGCGGCGAAGGCGACTGCGGCGCCTGCACCGTCGTTCTGGCGCGCGCCAGCGATGGTGCGCTCGATCTGCGTCCCGTCAACGCCTGCATCCTGCTCATGGGTCAGGTGGACGGGGCGGAGATCCTGACCGTCGAGGATCTGGCGGAGGGGAACACGTTGCATCCCATCCAGCAGGCCATGGTGGACCATCACGGTTCGCAATGCGGCTTCTGCACGCCGGGCATCGTCATGAGCCTTTTCGCCTTGCAGCAAAGCGCGCAAGGCCCCGTCACCCGCCCGCAGGTCGAGCGTGCGCTGGCGGGCAATCTGTGTCGATGCACCGGCTATCGACCCATCGTCGATGCGGCGATGGAATCCTGTTCCGGCCCCGCGCAAGACCGTTTCGCCGCCGCCACCGCGCTGCGCCTCGCAGCCCTTGCGGAAATGACCGACAGCGCCGACGTCTTCGTGGGAACGAGCACGCAATTTTTCGCCGCTCCCGCGAGCGAAGATGCGCTGGCGGCCCTCTATCTGGAACATCCCGACGCGCTCATCCTGTCGGGGGCGACCGATGTGGGACTATGGATCACCAAGGCCCTTCAGACCCCGCCCAAGATCATCTGGCTGGGCCGGTTGCGCGGCGCCTTCACCGCGATCGAGGCGGGCGACAAGGCGCTTTCTCTGGGCGCTGGCCTGACGCTGGCCGACGCAAGCGCGCCGCTCATCACCCTCCATCCGGATTTCGCCGAGATCATGCGCCGCTTCGGCTCCGCGCAGGTGCGCGCCTCCGGCACCATTGGCGGCAGTCTCGCCAACGGCTCGCCCATCGGCGACATCGCGCCCTGCCTCATCGCGCTGGGCGCCGAGATTGAACTGCGGCGCGGGAGCGATTTGCGCCGCCTGCCGCTTGAAGCCTATTTCATCGCCTACAAACAGCAAGACCGACGCTCGGGCGAATATCTGCGCCGCATCATCATTCCCCGTCCCGCGCCAGACCGCGCATTCCGCGCCTTCAAGGTCAGCAAGCGCTTCGATGAAGATATTTCGGCTGTGCTGGGCGCCTTCCATATCGGGCTGGCGGGACGGCATGTGATCTTCGCCCGCATCGCCTTTGGCGGCATGGCGGCGACCCCCTCGCGCGCGCCGCAGGCGGAGATGGCGGCCATAGGCATCGACCTCGACGCCCCCGCCACCTGGGCCGAAGCGCTGACGGCGATTACGCTGGATTACGCCCCCATTGACGATGCGCGGGCTTCGGCTGGCTACCGCACATTGATCTCGCGAAACCTTTTTCTCAAAACATTGATGGAAATATCTGGAATACCAGCCGAAATAACCCGAATATCAGGCTTTGAGGTTCCTCATGCCGCCGAATGACTCCAGCTTGCTGGGCGCCGAATCGCTCGCCGTCGTCAGCCACCCGGTCAG
This sequence comes from uncultured Hyphomicrobiales bacterium, assembly GCA_903902915.1. Lineage (GTDB taxonomy): Bacteria > Pseudomonadota > Alphaproteobacteria > Rhizobiales > Beijerinckiaceae > Terripilifer. Next base: position 55,561 of record CAIUWR010000032.1, read on the forward strand.
GCATGATTCCGCCGCGCTGCATGTGCGCGGCGCCGCCGCCTATATCGACGACATCCGCGAACCGCAGGGCGCGCTGCATGTGGCGCCGGGCCTCTCTCCCGCCACGCGCGGACGCATCAAGACGCTGAACCTCGATCCCGTGCGCGCTGCGCCCGGCGTGGTGGCGGTGCTGACGCCTGCCGACGTGCCCGGCCACAACAACACCTCGCATTTTGACGACGATCCGTTGATCGCCGATGGCGCCGTGGTGTTTCGCGGTCAGGTGACCTTCGCCGTCGTCGCCCGCACCCGCGATGAAGCGCGCCGCGCCGCAAGGCTCGCCCAGGTCGAGATCGAGGAAGAGACGCCGATCCTCACCATCGAAGACGCGCTGGCGGCCAATGCGACCGTGCTCCCCGATTATGATTTCAAGATCGGCGATCCCCATGCGGCGCTGGCGGCGGCGCAACATCGCCTCGAAGGCAAGCTGCGCATCGGCGGGCAGGAGCATTTCTATCTCGAAGGCCAGGCCGCCTTCGCGATCCCCGGCGAGTCCGGCGAGATGCTGGTGCATTCCTCGACGCAAGATCCGACCGAGCTGCAAAATGTTGTGGCGGGCGTGCTCGGCATGCCCAATGCGTTCGTCACCGTGGAGACGCGGCGCATGGGCGGCGCCTTTGGCGGCAAGGAGACGCAGGCCGCCCAGACCGGCGCGCTGGCCGCGCTGGCGGCCTATGTCACCAAACAGCCCTGCAAGTTGCGGCTCGACCGCGACGATGATTTCGCCATCACCGGCAAGCGCCACGATTTCCGCGCCGACTGGACCGTAGGCTTCGACGACGAAGGGCGGATCGCCGCCTATGACGTGGCGCTGAACGCGCGCTGCGGCTGTTCGGTGGATATGTCTCCGGGCGTGGTGGACCGCGCCATGTTCCACGCGGCCAACGCCTATCACCTTCCCGCCACGAACATCATGAGCCGCCGGCTCTTCACCAACACGGTTTCCAACACCGCCTTCCGGGGCTTCGGCGGCCCGCAGGGCATGCTGGCCATTGAGCGGGTGATGGATGCGGTGGCCCATGCGACGGGCCGTGATCCGCTGGATGTGCGCAAGGCCAATCTCTATACCGCGGGCGCCAATGTGACCCCCTATGGCCAGACCGTCGAAGATCCCGACGTGCTCGCCAGCCTGATCGACAAGCTGGAGGCTTCCAGCGACTACCGCGCGCGCCGGGCGCAGATCGCGGCCTGGAACGAGACCAGCCCGATCATCAAACGCGGGCTTGCGCTGACGCCAGTCCAGTTCGGCATTTCCTTCACCTTGCAGCACCTCAATCAGGCGGGCGCGCTGGTGCATGTCTATCAGGACGGCTCGGTCCATCTGAACCATGGCGGCACGGAGATGGGCCAGGGCCTCTTCACCAAAGTGGCGCAGGTGGTGGCCGAAGAGTTCGGCATTCCGCTCGACTGGGTGCGCATCACCGCCACCAACACCGCCAAAGTGCCCAACGCCTCGCCCACGGCGGCGAGCGCGGGCTCCGACCTCAACGGCATGGCGGCGCAGGCGGCGGCACGCGAGATCAAGGGCCGCATGATCGCCTTCGCCACTGAGCGTTATGACGCAACGCCCGACCAGATCCGCTTCCGCGACGGGCTGGTGGTGATCGGCAACCAAACTGTGCCCTTCCCCGAATTGGCGAAACTGTGCCGCCAGAACCGTGTGCAACTCTCCCATGCGGGCTTCTACAAGACCCCCGACATCCACTGGGACCGGGCGGCGCGCACCGGCAGACCCTTCCTTTATTACGCCTATGGCGCGGCCTGCGCGGAGGTGGCGATCGACGTCCTCACTGGTGAGAACAAGGTGACGCGGGTGGATATTCTCCACGACGCCGGACGCTCCCTCAACCCGGCGCTGGACATCGGCCAGATCGAGGGCGGCTTCGTGCAGGGCATGGGCTGGCTGACCACCGAAGAGCTGGTCTTCGACGCCAAGGGGCGTCTCGCCACCCATGCGCCCTCGACTTACAAGATCCCGGTCGCCTCGGACGTGCCCGCCGATTTCCGCGTCGCTCTGCTCGACGAGCCCAACCGCGCCGCGACCATCTATCGCTCCAAGGCGGTGGGCGAGCCGCCGCTGATGCTGGCCATCGCGGTCTATTCCGCCTTGCTCGACGCGCTGCATTCCATCGACCCGGGCAAGCAGGTCCAGCTTGACGCGCCCGCCACGCCGGAGCGGATCCTGAAAGCCGCCGAGGCGCTGAAGGTCGTCTGATGGCCGCGTTCCGCCAATTGCATGAGGCGGTCGAGGCGGAGGGCTTCGCGGCCTTCGTCACCATAGCGCAGGTCGAGGGCTCCGCCCCGCGCGAGCGCGACGCCTATATGGTCGTGCGGCCCAGCGGCGCCTTTCACGGGACCATCGGCGGCGGGGCGCTCGAATTCGAGGCCATCGCCCATGCCCGCGAGGCTCTGGCGCGCATGGCGCCCGCCCATCATCGCAGCCGGTCGCTTGGGCCCGATCTTGGCCAATGTTGCGGAGGCCGGGTGCGGCTGCGGATCGAATGTTTCGACAGCAAGGCCCTGCCCGACATCGCCCGCTGGGCGCAGGCTGAGCGCGACCCGGACCTGCGGCTGCTGATGCGCGAGGATGCGCAGGGCGCGGTTTTGCGGCGGGTGGCGGACCATCCCGCCGATCTCCACCCCGGCGAGGCGGAGGAGCGCTACGCGCCCCCAACCACGCCGCTGCTGCTCTTTGGGGCGGGCCATGTGGGCCGCGCGCTGGTGCTGGCTCTGGCGCCCCTGCCCTTCGCCGTGCGCTGGATCGACCCGCGCGCCGACTGGTTTCCCGCGCTGACGCCAGCCAACGCCCAGCCCGTGGCGACGCTTGACCCGGTGGCGGAGCTGAACGCCGCCCCGCCGGGCGCCTTCGTGGCGGTGATGACCCATTCCCACCCGCTTGATCTCGATATCGTGGCGCGCGCCCTGCAACTCGGCCATTTCCCCTATGTCGGCCTCATCGGCTCGGCCACCAAGCGGGCGCGGTTCGAGAGCAGGTTGAGGGACTTGAGGGTCGAGGCTGAACGCATCGCGGGCCTCGTCTGCCCCATTGGCGCCCCCCGGGTGCGCGACAAGACCCCCGCCGTGATCGCCGCGACAGTGGCCGCCGAACTGCTCCAATGGCGGGATGGCGCCTGATCTCACCTGTGGCTGAAGCGCTGCGTCACGCACAAATCGTTTTCGTTCCGTTCCCATCCGCGCCCTGATCGTGGCATAGATGGAGACAGACCGAATCAGGACGACGACCGGCAGGACCATGGCCAACAACAACGATCTTTTCGGCGGAGCCGCCGCGCGCAAACCAGCTCCCGCGAAGGCGGCGGTCGCCGCGCCCGAGCCCAAGCAAGCGCCCCGCGCCAACGGCACCCCCGGCGAGGCGGGCTATACGGCCGCCTCCATCGAGGTGCTCGAAGGGCTGGAGCCCGTGCGTCGTCGTCCGGGCATGTATATCGGCGGCACCGACGAAGCGGCGCTGCATCACCTCTTCGCCGAAGTGCTCGACAATTCCATGGACGAGGCCGTGGCCGGTCACGCCACCTGGATCGACGTGTCGCTTGAGGAAGGCGGCTGGCTTTGCGTGGGCGACAATGGTCGCGGCATCCCGGTCGATCCCCATCCCAAATTCCCGAAAAAGTCGGCCCTCGAAGTCATCATGACCACGCTGCATGCGGGCGGCAAATTCGATTCCGGCGCCTACCAGACCTCCGGCGGTCTGCATGGCGTGGGCGTCTCGGTGGTGAACGCGCTGGCGGAGCGGCTGGAAGTGGAAGTGGCGCGCGGTCAGGTGCTGTATCGCCAGATCTTCGAGCGCGGCCTGCCTGTCACCAAGCTGGAGACCGTGGGCAAGGCGCCGAACCGGCGCGGCACCCGCGTGCGCTTTCGCCCCGACGAGCAGATCTTCGGCAAGGGCGCGCATTTCAAGGCGGCGCGTCTGTTCCGCATGGCGCGGTCCAAGGCCTATCTGTTCGGCGGCGTCGAAATCCGCTGGCGCTGCGCGCCGTCCTTGGTGACCGATTCCAGCGTGCCGACGGAAGCGGTGCTGCGCTTCCCCGGCGGTTTGAAGGACTATCTGGCGCAGGACATCGAGGGCAAGCCCACGGTGGTCGAGCAACCCTTCACCGGCAAGGTGGAAAAGCCCGAGGGCCATGGCTCCGTCGAATGGGCGGTCTCGTGGCTGGCCGAGGACGATGGCTTCGTTCAGTCCTATTGCAACACCATTCCCACGCCCGACGGCGGCACCCATGAATCAGGTTTGCGCACCGCCCTGCTGCGCGCCTTGAAGGACCATGCGGAGCGCATCGGCCAGGCCAAGCGCTACGCCATCGTCACCAGCGACGATGTGATGACCGGCTGCGCCGCGCTGATCTCGGTCTTCTACCGCGAGCCCGAGTTTCAGGGCCAGAACAAGGGCCGTCTGATGTCGGCGGGCGCCGCGCGCATCGTCGATCAGACCATCCGCGACGCCTTCGACCATTGGCTGGCCGCCTCGCCCTCGCAGGCGCTCAAGCTTCTGGACTGGACCGTGGACCGGGCCGACGAGCGCATGCGCCGCCGCGCCGAAAAAGACGTGGCGCGCAAGACCGCGACCCGCAAGCTTCGCCTGCCCGGCAAGCTCGCAGATTGCTCGAACACTTCTGCGCAAGGCTCTGAATTATTTATCGTTGAAGGCGATTCCGCCGGTGGCTCCGCAAAGCAGGCGCGCGACCGCGCCAATCAGGCCGTGCTGCCCCTGCGCGGCAAGATCCTCAATGTCGCCTCCGCGACCAAGGACAAGCTGAGCGCCAACCAGCAACTCTCCGACCTGTCGCAGGCGCTGGGCTGCGCGGGCGGCTCCCAGTATCGCGACGCCGATCTGCGCTATGACAAGGTCATCGTGATGACAGACGCGGACGTGGACGGCGCCCATATCGCCTCCCTGCTGATCACCTTCTTCTATCGGCAAATGCCCAAGCTCATCGAGGGCGGGCATCTCTATCTGGCGGTGCCGCCGCTCTACAAGCTGACGCAAGGCGCCAAGACCGCCTATGCCCGCGACGACGCCCACCGGGCCGAACTGACGCGCACATTCTTCACCGGCAAGGGCAAGGTGGAGGTCAGCCGATTCAAGGGCCTTGGCGAGATGATGCCAGCCCAGCTCAAGGAAACCACGATGGACCCACGCCGCCGTACCCTGCTGCGTGTCGTCATAAAAGCGGAAGATCAGGTTGATACAGCTGATTCGGTCGAGCGTCTGATGGGCAACAAGCCCGAAGCGCGCTTCACGTTCATCCAGGAACGGGCGGCATTTGCAGCCGAACAGGATTTGGTGGATATCTAGAGCCTGACAACAGATCGGGGAAAGATTCGCAATTGCAGAGGCGGAACGCTCGCCGCTCCCCGGTGGGGAGCTCTAGTGATCTGATATCGCTCTAGAATTTGATGACAGGAACGCGTCATGTCGGACACCCCCAGCACGTCAACCCGCTACACCCTGCCCGCGATCCTCTTCCACTGGACGAGCTTCGCGCTGATCGTCTTCGTCGGCGCGCTTGGTCTTGCATTTGACCTCTTTCCGAGAGGCGGGCGCATGTTCTGGATCAACATCCACGCCATTGCCGGCCTTGCGATATTGGCCATCGCGTTCATGCGCATCGCCTGGCGCCGACGCCATGCGCCGCCTGCTTATCCAGCAGAAACGCCTGAACTGACGAAGCGCCTCTCCCATCCGGTTCACATGCTGCTCTACGCCCTGATGATCGTGCTGCCCGTGATCGGATTCATCGCCTTCGTCTGGCATGCGCGGGTCTTTGATTTCGGTTTGTTCAAGGTGGATCTCGGCGTCGCCTCGGACAAGCTGGTCTTTGGCCCGGCGGAGAAAATTCACGCATTGCTCGCCTATGGCCTCTTTGGTTTGGCGAGCCTGCATGGACTGGCGGCCCTGTGGCATCGCTTCGCCCGCAAGGACGGCTTGATGGAGCGCATGTGGCCCGGCTGAGTGGGCCGACAGCCGTTGCGCGAGCGCCATACTTTGTGAATTCCATTGACTTTCCGACAATAGGCCGTATGACTTCTTCGTCGAACGAGAGGCCAACGCGTGCCCGTTCGTCAATTCCGCTGCAAACCGTGCAGCGAGGTTTTCTCAGCAGACGCGGACAGTGGCGATCAGCGCATTCAATCGCGCCGCTGCGCCCAGGCACCCCAGAATGACATTCAGAGACACAGGACTCAGCGAGAAGGTTCTCGCAGCCGTCGAAGCCGCCGGCTACACCACCCCCACCCCCAACCAGGCGCAGGCCATTCCGCACGCCCTGCAAGGCCGGGACGTGCTCGGCATCGCCCAGACCGGCACCGGCAAAACCGCCGCCTTCGTGCTGCCCATGCTCTCAAGGCTCGAACAGGGCCGCGCCCGGGCGCGCATGCCCCGCACCCTCATCCTCGAGCCGACCCGCGAACTCGCCGCACAGGTCGAGGAAAGCTTCCTGAAATATGGCGCCCATACGCGCCTCAACGTGGCGCTGCTCATCGGAGGCGTTTCATTCTCCGATCAGGAGGCCAAGATCATGCGCGGCGCCGACGTGCTGATCGCCACCCCCGGCCGCATGCTCGACTTCTTCGAGCGCGGCAAGCTGCTGCTGCAGGGCATCGAGATCCTCGTCATCGACGAGGCGGACCGCATGCTCGACATGGGCTTCATTCCCGACATCGAGAAGATCTGCAAGCTCGTGCCCTTCACGCGCCAGACCCTGTTCTTCTCCGCCACCATGCCGCCGGAGATCACCCGCCTCACCGAGGCCTTCCTGCACAATCCTGTGCGTGTGGAAGTGGCCCGCGCCGCCTCCACCGCGCTGACCATCACCCAGGGCCTCGTGGCCTCGGCTGGCGGCGGCGCCAAGCGCGAGACCCTGCGTCGCCTCATTCGCGGCGCCGACAATTTCAAGAACGCCATCATCTTCTGCAATCGCAAGCGCGATGTGGCGATCCTGCACAAATCCCTGACCTCGCATGGCTTCAGCGCCGGCGCGCTGCATGGCGACATGGATCAATCGGCGCGCATGGCCTCGCTCGACGCCTTCAAGACCGGCGACGTCGCCCTGCTCGTCTGCTCCGACGTCGCGGCGCGCGGCCTCGATATTCCAGACGTGAGCCATGTCTTCAACTTCGACGTGCCCACCCATGCGGAGGATTATGTCCACCGCATCGGCCGCACGGGCCGCGCGGGCCGCTCCGGCACCGCCCTGACCATCGTGACCCGCGAGGACACGAAATATATCGACGGGATCCAGAAGCTCACCACCGAGAAGATCAACTGGATGGGCGGCACGCTCGACGACGTGGTCGAGACCGAAGGCCATAGCGACGAGCGCCGCAGCCGCCGCCGCAACGACAGCTCCCGCAGTGGGCGCCCCGAGCGCAGCAGCTCGGATCGCGGCCGCAACCGTCAGCCCGAGTCGACTGCACGAGCCGAGCGCTTCGCCCGCGCAGAGCAGCCCGCCCAGCAGGCGAGCGACGAGCAGCCGCATGAGGTGCGCGAGCCGCGCGCGCCCAGAGCGCCTCGCGAGGATCGGCCCGCCCGCACGCCGCGCCCTGCGCGCGCCGAGCACGTCGAGCAGCCCCGTCAGGAGCAGCCCCGCTTCGAACAGCCCCGCGCCGCGCAGGCTCAGCCCACCGGCGACCGCCGCCGCCCCGACCGTCGCCGCAATGACGACGATGACGCGCCGGTTGTGGGCCTTGGCGATCACATCCCCTCGTTCCTGCTGCGCCCCGTGCGCCTGAAGCCTGCGAAGGTTGCGGCGGTCGAAGACTGAGAGGCTCCGGCTTTTCCATCCTTCAGCTTCTGACCAGGATGCGCTAGTCTTCCTCCCGAACACGCCGCAAAGGCGTGACGGGAGGAGACATCGTGCGCCATCACCCCATTCGTATGATCGTTGCGGCCTGTTTTGGCCTACTGTCCTGCGCCGCCGTCGAGGCCGCTGACAAAGTCAACGTCGCCGTTCTGAACGCGGCTGGCGACGTTGGACTCTTCATCGCCCAGGAGCGCGGCTATTTCCGCGACGAGGGCCTCGAGGTCACGCTCACCCATATCGACGCCGCCGCGAAAATGATCCCCTTGCTTGGCACGGGCGATCTGGACGTTGGCGGCGGCGCCACGACCGCCGGACTTTACAATGCGGCGGACCGCAAGATTGATGTGCGGGTCGTAGCGTCGCGCGCGCGCACCGCGCCGGGCTATGGCTATCAGGCATTGGTGATCCGCAAGGATCTTGTCGATAGCGGCAAGTACAAGGGGTATGGCGACCTCAAGGGGCTGAAGTTCGCTTTCGCCTCGCCCGGATCGACGCCCATCTCGTCCCTGAACGAAGCGCTGAAAAAAGCCGATCTGAAATTATCCGACATGACGCTGATCAATCTGAGCTTCGCCGCCCAGGTCGCGGCGCTGCAAAACGGCGCCATCGACGGCACGATCATCATCGAGCCCTATTTGAGCCAGTTGGTGGGACAAGGAACGGCTGTCAACGTCACCCCGACGGAGGCCTATTACCCGTCCGCCGAGGTCTCGCTGCTGCTCTATGGCGACAAGTTCATCAAGGAGCGCCCGCTCGTCGCCACCCGTTTCATGAAGGCCTTCCTGCGCGGGGCGCGCGACCTCAAGGACGCCATTGATCACGGTCGCTGGAAAAGCGGGCCGGTCGCCGACGACGTGATCCGCATTTTCGCGACCGCCGTGAACATTCCCGAACCGGTGATCCGGGGCATGACGCCGCAATTCGCCGATGCCGATGGAGACGTCAACGTCGAGAGCCTGCGCATGGACCTCGCCTTCTTCAAGGAAAGCGGCGATGTGACCAGCCAGACCATTACAGCCGACAAGATCGTCGATCTCAGTTTCGCCAGAGCGGCCGCGAAGGAGTTGGGGCCTTACAAGCCGGCGAATTAGGCTTCGTCCGCCCCCGGACTGGACAGACGCCCGCGATTGCGCATGATTGGGAGGCTGATCATGTCCGCGACGCGGGCTGCATAACAAGAAGGTCGGCGCCGGGAGGATATATGCGCGCTGGTCTTTTCAGCTTCGCCCTGATTTTGGCGTCTTTCACAGCAAACGCCGCGAGGGCTGACCCGGTGGAGGATTTCTATCGCGGCAAGACCCTGTCCCTCGTGGTGAGTTCGGCGACCGGCGGCGCCTATGACTTGCTCTCCCGCATCGTCGCCAGACATATGGGCAAGCATGTGCCGGGCGCGCCCAACATCGTTGTGCGCAACATGCCGGGCGCTGGCGGCGTCGTCGCCGTCAACCACCTCTACAATGTCGCCTCACGCGACGGGCTGACGTTCGGCCAATTGCAAAACACCCTCCCCTTCGAGCCGCTGCTCGGCAACAAGGAGGCGATCTATGACTCGAGCAAGTTCAACTGGCTCGGATCGCCCAGCATCGAGACCGGCATCATGGTGGTGTGGAACAAAACCCCCGTGTCCACCATCGCCGACGTCCAGCAGCGCGAAATCTCCATTGGCGCGCCCGGCCGGAATTCGACGCCCACCTTTTATGCGCGCCTTCTCGCCCAGACGCTCGGCGTGAAGCTGCACATCGTCTTGGGCTATCCGGGCCAGAATGAAATCTTTCTGGCCATGGAACGCGGCGAAGTGGACGGTTTTCTGACGTTTTACTCGTCCGTCCTGTCCACGCGCCCGAACTGGCTCGCGGACAAGACCGTGAAGGTCATCGTCCAATATGGCCCCGAAGCGGAACCAGCCTTGAAGGGCGTCCCCTTCGCGGCCGATCTTGTGAAGGATCCCGAAAATCTCAGACTGCTACGCGCCGCCGCCGCGCCGCTGGCGCTGGGACGTCCTTTCGCCGCGCCCCCGGAGACGCCGAAGGAGCGCGTCGCGGCGCTGCGCAGCGCGCTCGCCGCCACGTTTTCTGATACGGAGTTTCTGGACGAGATGCGGCAACAAAACCTGCCGGTGAATTCGCCTCGCACTGGCGAACAGCTTCAGACGACGATTGACGAAGTCTGGCGCATGCCGCCGGAGACCCGGGACAGTTTGAGAAAACTCAGCGGCATGTGACGCGGACAGTCACGCGCGGCCAATATCTTCTTGCGGGCGCGCCGCTGCATCGCATAGGACTTTCATCAAAGACAGCAAGGCGCTTAGGGGGATCACAATGAAGCTGGTACGTTATGGCAAGCCGGGCAAGGAGAAGCCGGGCCTCATCGACATGGATGGACGCATCCGCGATTTGAGCGAAGTCGTCGGCGACATTGGCGGCGAGACGCTCTCGCCAAAGTCGCTCCGCAAGATCGCGCGTCAGCGCCCGGGCAATCTGCCGCTGGTGCGCGGCAAGCCGCGTCTGGGATCCTGCGTGTCGCGGCCCGGCAATTTCATCGCCATCGGCCTCAATTACGCCGACCACGCCGCAGAGGCTGGCGCCCAAATTCCCGCCGAGCCCATCGTTTTCATGAAGGCGACGAACTGCGTCGTCGGCCCCAACGACGACATCGTGATCCCCAAGGGATCGACGAAGACCGACTGGGAAGTCGAACTCGCCATCGTCATCGGCACGGGCGGAACCCATATCGCGGAAAAGAACGCGCTAGAGCATGTGGCGGGCTTCTGCATCTGCAACGACGTGTCCGAGCGCGAATATCAGATCGAGCGCGCGGGCGGCCAATGGGACAAGGGCAAGGGCTGCCCCACCTTCGGACCCCTCGGCCCCTGGCTGGTGACGCCCGACGAAATCGCCAATGTGCAGAAGCTGGACCTCTGGCTCGACGTGAATGGCGCGCGCCAGCAAACCGGCAACACAGCCACGATGATATTCGGCGTGAAGCATCTCGTGTCCTATGTGTCGCGCTTCATGCAGTTGGAGCCCGGCGACGTGATCACCACCGGCACCCCGCCCGGCGTGGCGCTGGGCCGCAAGCCCCCGAACTACTTGCGCGCGGGCGACACGATCTCCTGCGGCATCGACGGCCTTGGTACGCAGGCCAGCCGCGTGGTGGCGTGGAAGAAAGACGTTTGAGGCGGTAGGCATCAGGCAGTCGGCAGTAGAATCCCTACGCCGACTGCCGACTGCCGACTGCCTAAATCCCAAGCATCAGCTCCAGATTCTGCACCGCCGCGCCAGACGCGCCTTTGCCCAGATTGTCGAGGCGGGCCACCAGCACCATGTGGCCGTAGGTCTCGTTGGCGAGAACAAACAGCTCCATGTCATTGGTGTCGTTCAAAGCCTGCGGCTCCAGCTTGCCCGAGGCGGGCGCCCCCGCGACACGCACATGGCGCACGCCCTCGTAATGGGCCCGCAGCGCCGCTTCGAAATCCGCCGCCTTTGCGCCTTTCAGCATATCCATATGCAACGGAATGCTCACCAGCATGCCCTGCCGGAAATCCGCCACTGACGGCACGAAGATCGCGCGGCGGGTCAGGCGGCCATAGGTGAGAATTTCAGGTATATGCTTGTGTGCGAGGCTCAGCGCGTAAAGTTCGAAATCGGGCGCATTGCGCGCCTCATAGGCCTCGATCATCGCCTTGCCGCCGCCCGAATAGCCGGAGACTGCGTTGATCGTGATCGGGAAATCCTGCGGGATCAGGCCAGCGTCAGTGAGGGGGCGCAGCAGCGCGATGGCCCCCGTGGCGTAGCAACCGGGATTGGCGACATATTTTGCCGCCGCGATGGCGTCCGCCTGCCCTTTGGCGAGTTCCGCAAAGCCATAGGTCCAGCCAGCCGCGATCCGGTGCGCGGTGGAGGCGTCGAGCAGACGCGGGCCGTCAGCGCCAAGCCCCGCCACCATGGCCGCCGTCTCCATCGCCGCGTCATCGGGCAGGCAGAGCACCGCCACATCCACCTGCGCCAGCAACGCGCGCTTGGCCTGCGGATCCTTGCGCTTGTCGGGATCTATGCTCACCATCTCGATGGCGGGCATGGCGGCGAGCCTATCGCGGATGCCAAGGCCCGTCGTGCCCGCCTCGCCGTCTATGAACACCTTCGCCATCGTCCTGCTCCTTATGAGAGCGCTTCGATGGCGCGCCACGCGACGCCTGTCAACAAGCCTCAGCCGCTCCGTTGCGTCATCTTCGCCGCCAGCGCCTGCAAATAGCGTTGCGCCACGCTCGCCGCCGCTATGGCGGTGATCTCGCCATGGTCATAGGCGGGGCACACTTCCATCACGTCCATGCCCCGCCAATCCAGTTCGCGGCAGTCCCAGATGGCGCCAAGCGCCTGTGCGGAGGTGAGCCCGCCCGCCACGGGGGTGCCGGTGCCGGGCGCGAAAGCGGGGTCAAGCGCGTCGATGTCGAAAGTCAGATAGGCGGGCCCCGGCCCCACCCGCGCCTTGATGCGCGCCGCCATGCCGCCTGCGCCCAAAGCATGGCAGGCGTCCGCGTCCAGAATGTCGATTCCATAATCCTGCGGGGCCACGGTGCGCACGCCGATCTGGATGGAGCGGGCGACGTCGATCAACCCCTCGCGCACCGCGCGGGTGACGAAGGTGCCGTGCGAGATTTTCGTCCCGTCGTCATCCCATGTGTCCTGGTGGGCGTCGAACTGCACCAGCGCCAACGGCCCATGGACGTCCGCATGGGCGCGCAACAAAGGCAGGGTCACGAAATGATCGCCGCCCAGGGTGATGAGATGCGCCCCCGCGCGCACGATCTGCCGGGCCTGTTCCTCGATTTCGCCGGGGGCGTGAAAAAGGCGCTCATATTCGAAGAAGCAGTCCCCGGCGTCGATGACTTTGACCTTTTCGAATGGGTCGCGACGGGAGGGATATTGCGGATCGCCATCGAAGATCATCGACGCCCGGCGGATGGCGGCGGGGCCAAAGCGCGCGCCCGGTCGGTTTGAGGTGGCGCAATCGAAGGCCACGCCCCAGACCACCACATCCGCCGCGCCAATGTCTTTGCTGAACCGCCGCCGCATGAAAGATTGCGCGCCCGCAAAAGTCGGCTCATGGGAGCCGCCCGTGAGCGGTCCGGCGAGGGCGTTGTCGATGGGGGTCTGGTTCATCGGCCTTATCTCGTCACGGCGCAGCCAGACTTCAACCTTGGCCAAGGCGACAACCGCATGACAGGCGGGCTGGCGCAGACTAGAGTGCATCCGAACAGGCGGAATCGCCGCCCCTCCCATTGGAGCCAAAATGACCGAGGAAACGCCCTTCAACGCTGAATCCATCGCCGGAAAATTCCTGCTCGATCCCTATCTGGAATGGGCGAATGGCGAAGGCGTGCCCGTGCATCTGGATTTCGGCCACGATCTGCTCGCCTTGGAGACCGCCCCCTGGGACCGCTACGGCGCGCGCGGCTGCTTCGCCCATACCCATGGCCGGGGCGACTTCATGGCCAATTATGTGATCGAGGTGGATCCGGCCGCCAAGACACGCCCCGTGAAACATCTCTACGAGGCCTTCTTCTATGTGCTGGAAGGCTATGGCTCGACGATGGTCTGGCTGCCCAATGGGGAGAAACGCTCCTTCGAATGGGGGCCGAAGGCGCTTTTCGCGGTGCCGCTGAACTGCCTCTACCAGATCTTCAACCATTCAGGCCGGGATCGGGTGCGCCTGTCCTGCACCAATGACGCGCCATTGACGCTCAACCTCTATCACAACGTCGATTTCGTCTTCGACAACCCTTTCAGCTTTCCCGAGCGCGCGGGGCTGGCCAAGCATTACGAGGGCGAGGGCGAGCATACGCCGGTGCATCGCGGCATGAATATCGCCACGCTGAATGTCTGGGAGACGAATTTCGTCCACGATCTCACCAGCTTCAAGCTCTATGAGCTGAACGAGCGCGGCAAGGGCTCGAAAAACGTCTCTTTCGTGCTGGCGGATGGGACCATGCATTCGCACACGTCGGAAATTCCGGCGGGCCGCTACAAGAAGGCGCATCGCCATGCGGCGGGCACCCATGTGCATGCAGTGGACGGCACGGGCTATACGCTGCTCTGGCATGAGGGCGACAGCGAGTTCAAGGAACTGCCGTGGCGCCATGGCGTGATGTACACGCCGCCCTTCTGGATGTTCCACCAGCACTTCAACACCTGCGAGACGCCCGCGCGCTACCTCGCGTGCAGCCTCGGCAGCCGCCGCTATCCCTTCATCGCGCTGCGTCGGCGCAGCGCCGAAGGCGGCGGCTCGATTTCGATCCAGCAGGGCGGACGGCAAATCGAATATGAGGATCAGGATCCGCGCATCCATCGCAAATGGCTGGAGGCGATCAAGGAGACCGGCGTCCCCTCCCAGATGGGCGACCTGTTCAACGAGCCTGCGATCATGGCGCTTGATCAGACGAAACTGACCGGCGTCATCAGCACGCCGCGCTCCACCGGCCCGGCGATCTGAAACGCCGCCGAGCGCCGACGTCCTCGTCGGCGCCATTCCTCGGGAAGGGCGGCGTTTGGCCGCCGTCCCGGGTCAAAAATTATAGATCTTCCAGGCGTAGGCCCAAGTCTCGGTGAGCGCCCGCGCGCCCGTGCGCAACTTGCAGGTGATGTTGGTCACGTCTGTGGGATGGACCTCGACATCCAGCATGACGCGAAATCCCCCGACGGCGGGATTGGGCACAAGGAACTGACGGAAGATCTTGCCGTTCGTCGCGTCGGCGACAATCTCGACCGCCGACGGCTTGCCCAGATGCCAGGCCAGATCACCGCCCGTGAAATCAATCATGAACCGGCGGGTGTTCCTGCCCACCGCCTCGCCTGCGCCAAGCGCATAAGCGGGCGCGGTGAACGTGTTCAACGTATAGCCAAGCGAATGAAGTTGCAGGCCATCGGTCAGGGAGCGCATGCGATAGGAGAAGCTGAAAGGCGTATTCGCCTCCGCAGGCTCATTGGGCACGAAAGCGACGATGATATTGTCGAACGTCTCGTCCTTGGTGGCGAGTTCGATCAGCTCGATGCGGCCCTCGCCCCAATCGTCCTCGGGCTCGATCCAATAGCTGGGACGCTCTTCGTAATTGAGCTCGATATCCTGATAATGGGCGAACTGGCGATCACGCTGGATCAGCCCATAGCCGCGCACATTGGTCATGGGAAAATTGTGCACTTCCTGCACGAGCGGATTGTGCAGGGGGCGCCAGATCCACTCGCCTTCATTGGTGTGCATGAGCAATCCGTCGGAATCATGCAGCTCGGGGCGGAACTCGTCGTATTTGTTGCGGTCGTTCAGATGGCGGTCGTTCTCGCCCAGGAAATACATGGAGGTGAGCGGCGCCAGGCCGATGCGCGAGACGGTCTTGCGCGGAAACAGGGTCACTTCCACCGCGACCGGCGATTCAGGCCCGGGCTCGAAGGTGAAATTGTAAGCGCCCGACAGCGAGGGGCTATCGAGCAGCGCGCTGACGGTGATGGAACGCGCCTCCCCCGCAGGCGTCTCGATCCAGAATTCGCGGAAGAAGGGGAACTCTTCCTTGTTGTCGAGCAGGCCGGTGCCGATGGACAGGCCGCGCACGGAGAGCCCATATTTCTGATCACGGCCAAGCCAGCGAAAATAGCTGGCGCCGAGGAACGAGACGAATTCGTCGGAGCGACGCGGATCGTTCAGCGGATAGTGGATGCGAAACCCCGCCACGCCGAGGTCGGCCGGCAGCGGTTTGGTGAATTTGACGGAGCCATAGTCGAACAGCTTCGACACATTGGCGATCGGCTCCGCTCGCCCGTCCTGCACGATATTGATCGTCACGGGACGCTGGAACAGATGACCCGGATGGAAAAGTTGCAGCCGGAATCGACCGCCCTTGTCGCCGAGCAAAGCCTTGCTCGCCCGAAAGCGGATCTCGCGCCACTTGTCGAAATCAAGCTTCGCAAGTTCCTCGGGGAGCGGCGTCGTGGCGGCGTTGTATTCCTTGAGCGAAAGTTCGCGGGCGCGCTTCAGCACATCCTCGAAGCCAAAGGCCGCAGGCTTCTCAATGGGGGATTTATCGGAGCCGGACCTCTCCGGAGCGGACTTGCCGGGCGCGCCCTGGCCGAAGGCTGGCAGCCTGAGCGTGAGGCTGGCCGTAGCCGCAAACAGAGCGCCGAGGAGAGTGCGACGGGGCAGACCGGTCATGGAAAATCTATGCTTGAGGATCGAAATTCAGAGGCGAATCGAGACATTCTCGACGAGCGTGACGCGCCTCCCTGCGGGCGCAGACTATACCGGCAAGCGGAAGGCGGCGCCAGCGGGCCGAAACGAATTGGCGGGGAATGGTTGACGCAGCCAACCAAAGCCCGCCTTCGTGGCCTTGGACGCGCGGCTAGGCGAAGCCTTCCTGCGACAGGGCGCGGGCGACGGCGGGGCGTTGCTTCATGCGCGCGAAATGTCCCGCAAGGTTTGCGGGAAGCTCGATCTTCATGCGCATGACGCGCCAGAACTCGATGTAAAACAGAGCAAAATCAGCGATGGTCGGCTGATCCCCGCCAAGGTAGGCATGGGCGCCGAGCTTCTCATCGAAGCTGGCGAGGCCCTTTTCGAAGATCTGACGCCCCTTCTCGCGGATCGCCGGGTGATCCGCCTCATTCGGCGAGAAATGGTCAGGTTTGAAGATGCGCGTGAATCCCTGCATGTGCAGCGAAGCCACAACATAATCGACCGATTCCAGCGCCCGCGCGACGCCCTCGGGATCGGACGGCAGAAGGTGGCTCTCTGGATGGGTCAGCGCCAGAAAGGTGGCGATGGCGGGCCATTCGGTCAGCAACCCGCCCTGCTCGCGGTTGAGCGCCGGAACCTTGGACTTGGGGTTCACCGCAACGAAGTCCGGGCTGTGTTGCTGGCCCTTGGTGACGTCCACGAGCCGCAGCTCATAGGGCGCGCCGACCTCCTCAAGCAGGCAGTGGATGCCAAGGCTGCAAGTGCCGGGGGAATGAAAAAGCGTGAGCATGTGGAAACCCTCTTCGAGATTCAGCTTTATTCCTACCATAGGCAGGGTTGCGCGTCAGACCCACCCGCGCTTTATTGTGCGACGCAATAACAGGTAGTCATCCATCCCAGCATACGGAGAGTTGCATGTCCCTCGCATCCCGCAACGCTATCGTCACCGGCTCCACCAGCGGAATTGGCCTGGCCATCGCCCGCGCCCTCGCCAAGGAAGGCGCCAACATCATGATCAACGGCTTCGGCGAGGCCGGGGCCATCGAGACCGAGCGCGCGGGCATTGAAAGCGAATTCGGCGTCAAATGTATCTACAGCGGCGCTGACATGTCGAAAGGCGACCAGATCGCCGCCATGGTTCACGAGGCCGAGCAGACGCTGGGATCCGTTGACATTCTGGTCAACAACGCCGGGATCCAGTTCGTCTCCCCCATCGAGGACTTCCCGGTCGAGAAATGGGACCAGATCATCGCGATCAACATGTCTTCGGTCTTCCACGCCATCCGCGCCGCCGTTCCTGGCATGAAGGCGCGCAAATGGGGCCGCATCATCAACACGGCTTCCGCCCATTCGCTGGTCGCGTCTCCCTTCAAATCCGCCTATGTGACGGCCAAGCATGGCGTGGCGGGCCTGAACAAGACCGTGGCGCTGGAACTGGCGACCTTCGGCGTCACGTCAAATTGCATTTCGCCGGGCTATGTCTGGACCCCACTCGTCGAAAAGCAGATTCCCGACACGATGGCGGCGCGTCATCTGACCCGCGAACAGGTCATCAACGACGTGCTGTTGACCGCCCAGCCCACGAAGCAGTTCGTGACGTCCGATCAGGTGGCCGCGCTGGCGGTGTTCTTGTGCTCGGACGCCGCCTCCCAGATCACAGGCGCCAACATTTCCATGGATGGCGGCTGGACGGCGGCCTGAGGCGCGCTGATGGACGCCCCCGTCATCGACTGGACCGGCAAGAAAAAGGTCAACCTCGCCCTGCAAGGCGGCGGCGCCCATGGCGCCTTCACCTGGGGCGTGCTGGACGCCATTCTGGAGGATGGGCGGCTGGACGTGGAGGGCATCACCGGCACGAGCGCCGGGGCCATGAACGCCGTCGTCTTCGCCCAGGGCTATCTCGACGGCGGTCGGAACGGCGCGCGCGCGGCGCTGGAAACATTCTGGTCGCGCGTCAGCGACAAGGACTCGATGGGGCCAATCCAACGCAAATTGTTTGACGCCTATTTCAGACCTTTCGGCTTTGAAAGCTCGCCCGCCTTTTGGGCGCTGGACTTCATGACCCATTACACGAGTCCCTATGATTTCAACCCGCTCGACATCAACCCCCTGCGCGATCTTCTGACCAGCGCGATTGATTTCAGCAAGGTTCAGGCCTGCCAGGAGATCAAGCTTTTCATCGGCGCCACCAATGTGCAAACGGGCAAGGTCGCGATCTTCAAACGCGAGGAGCTGACAGCGGACCACATCATGGCGTCCGCCTGCCTGCCGACCATCTACAAGGCCGTGGAGATCAACGGCGTTCCCTATTGGGATGGCGGCTATTCAGGCAATCCGCCTTTGTTTCCGCTCTTTTATGAGACCGCTTCCCCCGATGTGCTGATCGTGCAAATCAACCCTATCGAGCGGGACGAGACGCCGCGCACCGCGCTCGACATCCAAAATCGACTGAATGAGATCACCTTCAACGGCACCCTGCTGCGCGAATTGCGGGCCATTGAATTCGTTCAGCGATTGTCCGATCAGGGCAAGCTGCCGCCCGATGAATATGTGCGCCCTTTCATGCACCGGATCGACGGCGCCAACCCTTTGAAGCTTTTCTCCGCAGCCTCCAAACTTGACGCCTCCTGGTCGTCCCTCACCGCGATCCGCGACATCGGGCGGACGGCGGCGAAGGCATGGCTCGCCGCCAACTACGAGAACATCGGCATGTGCGACACGATGGACCTGCCGGCCGCCTTTGGATGAGGCTGGGACGAATTTGACGCCAAACCGACGGTCTGCTTTATTTCTCAAACCTTTGCAGATAAACAACGGAAATCGCATGAAAAAGGCAATGGTTCTTCTTTCTTTGACGTTGGGTTTCGTGGCTCTTGAAGCCAATCAGGCCAGCGCTTTCTATTGTGAAGCGCGCGGCACGACGGGCGCTTCAGGTTGGGGCCGCTCCTCCAACCCAGGTCAAGCCCGCCGCATCGCCCTGCGCGAATGCGCCGTTCGGACGCCCCGGCGCGCGGTTTGCCGGATCATGTTCTGCAACCGCGACTGACATCGGCGGCTCTCGCATCAGACGATCCGTTGACTCCGTGAATTTCAAAGGGGCGGGCCACATGGCGCGCCCTTTTTTCGTCGCGGCGGCGGCGCTTCGAGGCGCCTAGCGCGGAAGCCGAAGGTGGAATATCAATAAGGCAAGGCCCGCAAACAGGGCCGTCCACCAGGGAGATTTCGCATGTATGATCGCCGACAATTCATGAAAGCGGCCACTGCGGCGACGGCGCTTACGCCGATCCTGCCTTCTGGCGCATTCGCAGAAACCTATCCGGACCGTGAGATTCATTCCATCGGCATGTTTCCGGCGGGCTCGGGCGCAGACGTCATGGTGCGCTTTTTTTCAAACAGACTTGCGGAGATGACCGGCAAGCCCGTCATCGTCGACAATAAGGGGGGCACCTTCGGCAATATAGCCACGTCCTTTGTGGCGCGTTCAAAGCCGGATGGCTACACGATCTATATTGCGCCCGGCAGTTCGGTCCTCGCCGCCGCGCCGTCCCTGTTCAGAACGTTGAGCTATGATCCGGTGAATGATTTTGAACATATCACCACGCTCTTCAAGGTGACCTTCATTCAGATCGTCGCGGGTGACAGCCCCTACAAGACTGTGGCCGACCTGACGAAGGCGCTCAAGGACAAGGGCGACAAGGGCTCCTATGGCTCGGTCGCGAACACGGGACTGGTGAGCAGCGAGCTTTACAAAAAAGCCCTCGGACTCTCGACCGTCGAGGTAAAATACAAGGAAGTGCAGAGCATGCTCGTCGATCTCCTGAAAGGGAACATCGAGTTCTGCCACATAGACCCCACCAGCGTGCTGGGCCAACTCCAGGACGGCAGCGTGCGCGCGATTTCGACCTCATCCACCCAGCGCATCAGCGCCCTGCCCGATGTGCCGAGCGCATCCGAGGCGGGCATCAAGGATCTCGATCTCGTGGCCTGGTGGTCGGTCCATGTGCCAAAGGGGACGCCAAAACCAATCGTCGATCAACTCGAAGTCTGGTTCAACAAGATCGCCCGGGAACAGGAAACCGCCAAGTGGCTGGCGACCATCGGATGCGACCCTTATCCTGGCGACGCGAAACTGGTGCGCCAGTTGCTCGACAGGGACATCAAGGCCTGGGCCGACTATGTCAAACTGGCGAACATTCCCCCGCTGGGCTGACCGAAGATTGTTTCCCGCCGAACGACTTCGACCCGAAGAACGAAAGCCGCCCTCGCGAGCGGCTTTGCGTTCATCATGTCGAGCGCGACCGGCAGAAGGCGTCAGGGCGCCACACAGCTCAAGGGCCGCGCATAACCAATATCATAGCCGCAGGTCGGGCTCTGCCACGGGTCGCAAGAAAGACCGTGACGCTCGATGAAAGCGAGGCATTCCTGATGACGCGCCTCCAACCCTCGCTGCTTGACGGGCTTTGCTTTGGATGCGCTGGCGCTTGCAGGAGCCTGCGCCTCATCCGGGGTCTCTGCGCCAGCCATGGCTGCGCCTGAGACAAGCAACCCGCCGATGAAAGCCGCCCTCAAGGTCAAGGCGATAATGTTGATTCCACGCATGTCTGTCATCTCGTTTCGGTTTCCGTCTGGAATCTCCAGCCCGCCCCAACCCCACAAATTCGAGGCCCCCTCACACCAACCGGCTCTGCGCCTTGGCCGCTGCGATGAAGCTGGCGAAAAGCGGATGCGGTTCGAAGGGGCGGGATTTCAGCTCGGGATGGTATTGCACGCCGATGAACCAGGGATGGTCCACAAGCTCAACCGTCTCGGGCAGCAGTCCGTCGGGCGAGGTTCCTGCGAAGCTCAGGCCCTTGGCCTCAAGCTGGTCGCGATAGGCGGTGTTGACCTCGTAGCGGTGGCGGTGGCGCTCGGAGATGTTTTCGCTTTTGTAAATGGCGGCGATCTTCGAGTCGGGCTTCAGCTTGGCGCGGAAAGCGCCCAGACGCATGGTGCCGCCCAGATCCCCGCCTGCGCGCCGGGTCTCCTGCTCGTTGCCGCGCATCCATTCGGTCATCAGGCCGACGACCGGCTGTGCCGTAGGACCGAATTCCGTTGAATTGGCGTCCGCGATGCCCGCAAGCGAACGCGCCGCCTCGATCACCGCCATCTGCATTCCAAAGCAGATGCCGAAGTAAGGCACCTTGCGTTCCCGCGCGAACCGCGCCGCCAGAATCTTGCCCTCGGCGCCGCGCTGGCCGAAGCCGCCGGGCACCATGATGCCGTGCACATGTTCCAGATGCGGCGCGGGATCGCCGCCTTCGAACAATTCGCTCTCGATCCAGTCGAGCTTCACGCGCACCTTGTTCGCCATGCCGCCATGGGCCAAAGCCTCGATCAGCGATTTATAAGCGTCCTTGAGGCCCGTATATTTGCCCACCACCGCGATGGTGACTTCGCCTTCCGGCGTGTGCACGGCCTCCGACACGGCGTTCCAGCGGGTCATGTCGGGCTTGGGCGCGGGCTCGATGCCGAAAGCGGCGAGCACTTCGCGGTCGAGACCCGCCTCGTGATAGGCGCGCGGCACGTCATAGATCGAACCCACGTCGCGGGCCTCGATGACGGCGCCCTCGCGCACATTGCAGAACAGCGCGAGCTTGCGGCGCTCGTCGCGGGGAATTTCGCGGTCGGAGCGGCACAGCAGGATATTGGGCTGGATGCCGATGGAGCGTAGCTCCTTCACCGAATGCTGGGTGGGCTTGGTCTTCAACTCGCCAGCGGTCGGGATGTAAGGCAGCAGGGTCAGATGCACATAGACCGCATGGCCGCGCGGCAGATCGTTGCCCAGCTGGCGGATCGCCTCGAAGAAGGGCAGCCCCTCGATGTCGCCCACCGTGCCGCCAATTTCCACCAGCACGAAGTCGATATGCTCGTTGCCGTCGAGGACGAATTCCTTGATGTGATTGGTCACATGGGGGATCACCTGCACGGTGCCGCCGAGATAATCGCCCCGGCGCTCCTTGGTGATGATCTCCTGATAGATGCGCCCGGTGGTGATATTGTCCTGCTTGGTGGCGGGACGCCCGGTGAAGCGCTCGTAATGGCCCAGATCAAGGTCAGTCTCGGCGCCGTCGTCGGTCACGAAGACCTCGCCGTGCTGAGTCGGGCTCATGGTGCCCGGATCGACGTTGAGATAGGGGTCGAGTTTGCGCAGGCGGACTGTGTAGCCACGCGCCTGAAGGAGGGCGCCGAGAGCCGCCGACGCCAAGCCTTTGCCAAGCGAAGAGACCACGCCGCCGGTGATGAAAATGTACCGCGCCATGGGGTTACAGACCTATTCCTGAAGAAGCGATTCGGCGAGCGAAATCAGCCGGGGCGAGACGCAATCCACAAGAATCGGCTTGCGTGGCGGCGGGACGCGCCCAAACGAAAGGGGCCGGACGAGCCGGCCCCTCGGTAATGATCAAGGCTTTACTGGCGCGGCGGCTCGGGAGCCGACGGAGTCGCGGGAGCCTGCGGCTGGCGCTGTTCGATCTGCTTGAGCTGATCCAGCATATTGTCGGCGGGCGCCGTCTGGGCGGGAGGCGCGACGCCTTCGAAGATCGACTTGGGCGCGCGGCCCAGATTGGCCATCACGGTCAGCGCGAGACTGGTGATGAAGAAGATCGTGCCGAGAATGGCGGTGGCGCGGGTCAGTGCGTTGGCCTGGCCGCGCCCGGTCATGAAGCCGCCGCCGCCGCCAATGCCCAGAGCGCCGCCTTCGGAGCGCTGCAACAGCACGACGCCAACAAGGGCGACCACGACGATCAGGTGGAACGTGATGAGGATGGTTTGCATGGATGGATCCAAAAAGGCGCGAGCGGATGACGCCCAACTATCTGGAGAGCGCTCTTACACGATGCAAGACGCCATGGCTACAAGCATGGCTCACCGATAAGCCGCGGCGATGCCCATGAAATCCACAGCCTTCAGGCTCGCGCCGCCCACCAGCGCCCCATCCACATTGGGAACCGCCATCAATTCCGCAGCATTGGAGGGCTTCACCGAGCCGCCATAGAGAATGCGCACCCCCGCCCCATCCGCGCCCAGCAAGAAAGCGAGCCGCTCGCGAATGAAGGCGTGTACCTCGGCCACATCGGCGGCGGTCGGCGTGAGGCCGGTGCCGATGGCCCAGACGGGCTCATAGGCGACCACGAGCTGCGCGCTGGTCAATTCGGTGGGAATCGAGCCGTCGAGCTGGTTCCCCACAACCCCGAGCGTCTGCCCGCCGCGCCGCTGCGCCTCTGTCTCGCCCACGCAGACGATGGCCACGAGCCCCGCGCGGACGGCTGCCAGCGCCTTGGCGCGCACTGCGGCGTCGCTCTCGCCATGGTCGGCCCGGCGCTCGGAATGCCCCACGATGATGGCGCTCGCGCCCGCGTCCGCGAACATTTCAGCCGAGAGGTCGCCCGTATGCGCCCCTGAAACATGCGCATGGCAATCCTGCGCGCCGACGCCAATGCCTGACCCGGCCGCCGCAATGGACGCAGCGTGAACGAGCGTGGCGGGCGGACAGATCAGGAGATCGACCTTCGCCCGGAGCGCCGAATCATAAGCTTGCGCCATGGCGCCCAATTCGCCCAACGAAGAGCGCAAGCCATTCATCTTCCAGTTGCCAGCGACGAGGGGATGGGGTCGATTGTTCATGGTGGATCCTCTGTTTCGGTCTGGTTACCACTTCTTCCGCATGGCAGAAAGTCCGCCTTCAGCGGCATAAGTTGCGCCGGGCGCACAGCATGCGTTGCGCGCAAGCCTGCGTCTCCCTATAGTCCGCGCGATTTTCAGGGCCGAAGCGGCCTCTACGGCGGAAGGGTCGTCATGCTCGATGGCATGCGTAAAGTCTCCCAGGGATGGGTTGGGCGCGTTTTCATGGCGATGATCATGCTGTTCATCAGCCTGAGCTTCGTGGTCTGGGGCGTCGGCGACATTTTCCGCGGCTTTGGATCCGGCAAGGTCGCCCAGGTAGGCGGCGCGGAGATTACGGCCGACGCCTATCGCTACGCGTATCAAACCCAGTTGCAGGCCATGCAACGGGAGGCCAAGCGCGCCATCACGAATGATCAGGCCCGCGCCATGGGCCTCGACCGTCAGGTGCTGAACCGCCTGATCTCTGAAGCCATTCTGGATGACCGCGCGCATGCGCTGGGGCTGGCGCTTTCCAACGAAGAGATCGCCCGGACCATCCTGAACGATCAGACCTTCGCTGGCCCGGACGGCAAATTCGACGGCGGCCGGTTCGGCGAACTCCTGCGCAACAATGGCTATACGGAGCAGAGCTTCGCACGCGAGCAGCGCAACGTTTATCTGCGACAGGAGATCGTCGAGGCTTTGGCGGGCAAGCTCAACACGCCGACCGCCCTGCTCGAAGCCGTGAACCGTTATCGCGCAGAGACGCGCAGCGTCGAATATTTCGACCTGCCGGCCAGCGCGGCGGGCGCCCTCCCCACCCCATCCAATCAGGACTTGCAGACTGTCTTCGAGGCCCGCAAAGCGTCCTATCGCGCGCCCGAATTCCGAAAGTTCGCCTATCTGGCGATCACGCCCGCAGCCCTCGCCAAGCCTGATTCCGTCTCCGACGCGGATGCGCAGGCGGTTTACGAGCGCGTCAAGGGGCAACGCTTCGGCACGTCCGAAAAGCGCGAGCTGTCGCAGCTTGTTTTCCCCGATGAGACAGCTGCGAGCGATGCGCTCGCCAAGGTCAAGGCAGGCGCAAGCCTCGCCGATGTGGCCAAGGAAACCAATTTGCAGGTCGCAGAACTCGGCACGGTCGCCAAAGCCGACCTATTCGACGCGGCCATCGCCGAGGCGGGATTTTCCCTGCCGCAAGGCGGCGTGAGCGAGCCCGTCAAGGGCCAGTTCGGCTGGGCGCTGGTGCGCGCAGGCGCCATCTCCCGGGGGAGCGTCAAATCGTTTGCAGAGGTTGCTGGCGACCTGAAGCGCGACATCGCGGTTGAGCGGGCGCGCAAAACCGCCATGGAACTGCGCGAAAAGATCGAAGACGCGCGCACCTCCGGCAAGGCTCTGGCCGACGCCGCCAAAGACGCAGGCCTGGCGACAACTGTGATCGAATCCGTGGACGCGACAGGCCTGGATCGCGCCGGGGCGACAGTCGTCTTGCCAGAGCGCGAGCCGCTGCTGAAAGCGGTCTTCGCTTCGGACGTGGGCGCGGACAACGACGTGATCGCCTCCCGCGATGGCGGCTTCGTCTGGTTCGAGATCGTCTCCATCGACCCAGCCCGCGAGCGCAGTTTCGACGAGGTGAAGGATCAGGTGGTCGCGGCCTGGAAGGACGACGAGATCGCCAGACTCCTGTCCGACAAAGCCACCGAAATCGTCGCCGCCATCAAGGGCGGGCAGAGCTTCGAGGATGCGGCGAAAGCTGCTGGCGTCGAGGTGAAACACGACGACAAGGTGCGGCGCATCGAGCCCTCGACCCTGCCGCAGGGCGCCGTGGCGCGGGTCTTTGGCCTGCCGGTCGGCGAAGTCGCCTCCGCCGCAGGCGAAGGCCAGTCGCGTATCATATTCAAGATACTCGACAGCGTGGTCCCGCCCCTGGAGGCGGACAGCGACGTGATGAAGGGGCTGGGCGAGCAACTGCGCACCGCCCTGACGGAAGACCTCATCACCCAATATCTCGCTGCGTTGCAGAGCCAGACCAGCGTGCAGATCAACGAGGCCGCAGTTCGGGCCGCCGTCGGCGGCGGCGATCCGGGCGAATTCTGAGCGTGACGATGTTCAAGCCCGCCTTCGAAGCTTTCGCGCCGACCTATGCGGCAGGCGGGCCCTGCCTCGTTTCGACGCGCCTTGTCGCGGATCTGGAAACGCCCGTATCCGCTTTCCTGAAGCTCTCGGGCGGACGCCAGGGCAATGTGTTCCTGCTGGAATCGGTCGAGGGCGGCGCCGCGCGCGGCCGTTATTCCATGATTGGCCTCGACCCGGACGTGATCTGGCGGACGCGCGAGGGGCAGGCGGAAATCAACCGCGACGCCCTGCGGGACGCGGAGGCTTTCGAGCCTTGCGCCCTGCCCCCGCTCGCCTCGCTGCGCAGCCTGATCGCGGAGAGCGCCATTCCCTCCGACGGCGAATTGCCGCCGATGGCGGCAGGCGTCTTCGGCTATCTCGGCTACGAGATGGTGCGCCAGATGGAGCGGCTCGCACTGCCCAAGCCCGACCCTATCGGCGTCCCCGAAGCGGTGATGATCCGCCCGACCGTCATGGTCGTCTTCGATTCCGTGAAGGATGAACTCAGCGTCGTGACCCCCGTGCGACCCGTGGCGGGCCAATCGGCGCGCGCCGCCTGGGAGAGCGCCTGCGCGCGGCTTGACGCTGTGGTGCGTGTGCTGGAAGGGCCGCTCTCGCACGCGACGCCCGCAGTCGACCCGCATCTGCTGGCGGGCGCCAGCGTATCGAACACCTCCGAGCCGCGCTTTCTTGAAATGGTGGCGCGCGCCAAGGATTATATCCGCGCGGGCGACATCTTTCAGGTCGTGTTGTCGCAGCGGTTCACGGCGCCTTTCGCCCTGCCCGCCTTCTCGCTCTATCGCGCGCTGCGCCGCGTCAATCCTTCGCCCTATTTGTGCTATCTCGATTTTGGCGGTTTCCAGATTGTCACCTCCAGCCCCGAGATTCTGGTGCGCGTTCGCGAGGGCGAGGTCACCATCCGTCCCATCGCGGGCACCCGCTGGCGCGGCAAGACGCCCGCCGAAGACGACGCCTTGGCGGCCGAACTGCTCGCAGATCCAAAGGAGCGCTCGGAACATCTCATGTTGCTGGATCTTGGGCGCAATGATGTGGGGCGCGTGTCAAAGATCGGCACGGTGGACGTCACGGCCAAATTCTTCATCGAGCGCTACAGCCATGTGATGCATATCGTTTCGAACGTCGTGGGCCAGCTTGATCCCGCCCACGACGAAATCGACGCGCTTTGCGCGGGCTTTCCCGCCGGCACCGTCTCGGGCGCGCCCAAGGTGCGGGCCATGGAGATCATCGACGAGCTGGAGACGGATAGGCGCGGCCTCTATGGCGGCTGCATCGGCTATTTCGGCGCCTCGGGCGAAATGGACACCTGCATCGTGCTGCGCACCGCCATCATCAAGGATGGTCAGATGCATGCCCAGGCTGGCGCTGGAATCGTTTATGATTCTGTTCCCGCCGCTGAGCACAAGGAGTGTGTGAACAAGGCGCAGGCTCTGTTCCGCGCGGCCGAGGAGGCCATCCGTTTCGCCACCAGCGCCAAGCGCGGGCAATAATTTTCCCGGATCATCGCCATCTTCTGAATTTACAAACTTACTGCGTATGAATATGCTTTTTCATTGCAAGGCTCATGTATAGCGCGCTTCGGCCACTTAGCATCATTTCCTCACGACGGAGTTATTTAATGACAGCGGAAAATGCCGTGATGGACGACGTCCCGGTGGCGTTTGGTTCCGCAGACGATCAGATCGGCGTGCTCGTCGCTGTAAAAGGCGCACAGGCCACGCTGTCCGGTCACATTGGCCAGGGCGGCGAACAAGCGCGGTGTTCCATTGGCAACATTGTCGCGATCAAACAAGGCGCCACTCGCACCGTCGGCCTTGTGCTGGAAGTCAACGTCAATCCACATGAATGGAACATGCTGAGCTCAAACCACGTCAATCTGCAAATCGAACTGATTGGCGAGATCCGGGACAATGACGAGGGACGCCCCATATTTTATCGGGGGGTGCGCAGTTATCCCGAGATGGGCTCTTCGGCTGCTCTGATAGAATTGCGGGATCTTGCTGCGATATACACATCGAATGTCGATGATGGCGTGAGCGTAGGCTCGCTCACGTTGCGCGACGACATTCCCGCCATGGTCAGCGTCAAGAAGCTTGTGAGTCGCCATTTCGCGATCGTCGGATCGACGGGCGTCGGCAAGACGACGGCCGTCGCTTTGCTCATGAAGAAATGCCTGCAAGAAAACAAACGTCTGCATATGTTGATCCTTGATCCACACAATGAATATCGGGCGCATTTCAAGGATGAGGCCGTGGTCCTCAATTCAGAAAATCTCGATCTTCCTTTCTGGATCCTGCGCTATGAAGAACTGGCCGACATCGTATATCCCGGCAGGACGCCATCGCCGGACGAAGCCGACGCGCTTTTCGAAGCCATGACCTTCGCGCGCATTGCTTACGCAACCCAGCCGCGGACCAACGCGCAAGGGGGCTTGCTCCGCCGTCCGAAAACCAATGAAAACGCCAACGCCAATATAAGCGCCGACACGCCGACGCCGTATAGGATCAGCGACATACAAAAGGTCATCGACGACTGGCTCGGCCTGCTTGAGCGACGCTATCCTGTGAATACTCTTCGCGCCCTGCGCACCCGCCTCGACTCCCTCGTTCATGATCCCCGCTATCGGAGCTTGTTCGGCAAGACCATGGTGTCGGATAATATGGTGGAGGTGATCTCCACCCTCTTCCGAATTCCGCAAAATGGACGCCCGGTGACGATCCTGGAGCTGGGGGGGCTCCCCAACGAGGTGGTCAACGCGCTCGTCTCCGTGATCGGGCGCCTTGCATTCGATATCTCGTTCATGAGCGGCGGCGCTCAGGAGATCACGCTGATCTGCGAAGAGGGGCACCGTTATGTCCCGCGAGACCATTCGCTGGGCTTCCGTCCCACCCGACTGGCGCTGGGCCGCATCGCGAAGGAGGGGCGCAAATATGGCGTGTCGCTCGGCGTGATCTCACAACGTCCCGCCGAGATCGATCCGACCTTGCTTTCCCAATGTTCCACCATATTCGCCATGCGCCTGCCCAACGAGGCTGACAAGGAAATCATCCGGGAGTGCCTGCCCGCATATTCGGCGAGCCTTTCCGACGTCTTGTCCTCGATGGTGGATCGGGAGGCGCTCGCTTTCGGAGAAGCGGTCCCAACGCCCATGCGCATGACCTTTGAAAACCACAGAATCAAGACCCAGCCACAAGATTCAGCGTCCTTTCAGGAGAAAAACAGCCCACAGGAAAGCATCGCCAGCATCGTCGCGCGCCTCCGCGGCGAATCCCTGCCGCATTGAGGTTGCAGCCGCCTTGACGCCCGGCTCCCATCATCGGAAAAGGACATAGCCGCCCGGTGGCGGCGCATGGATCCGGTATGGCCCGCGTCACCCTCATCGACAACTATGACAGCTTCACCTGGAACCTGGTGCACTACCTGGGCTCCCTTGGCGCGCAGGTGAGCGTCCACCGCAATGACGAGATCACCGTGGCGCAGGTCATGGCGGCGCAGCCGGACGCCATCGTTCTGTCTCCCGGTCCCTGCACCCCCAAAGAAGCGGGCGTCTGCCTCGACCTGATCCATGCCGCTGGCGACGAGACGCCCCTGTTCGGCGTGTGCCTCGGCCATCAGGCCATCGGCGACGCCTATGGGGGCAAGGTGATCCGCGCGCCCGAGCCGATCCATGGCAAGCTGGCGCAGATCGAACATCAGGGACAAACGATCTTTAGGGGCATCGAAGGCCCCTTCATGGCGACTCGCTACCATTCTCTGGTGGTGGAGCGCGCCACCCTGCCCGCCGACCTCATGGTGACGGCCCAGACCGCCGACGGACTGGTGATGGGCCTGTCCCATCGCAGCCGCCCCGTGCATGGCGTCCAGTTTCACCCGGAGAGCATCCTTTCCGAGCACGGCCACCTCATGTTGAAGAATTTCCTCGATCTGGCGCAGGCCTGGAACGAGGGTCCGCGCCGGGCGCGGGCTTAAGGAGAGACCCATGGACTCGTTCAAACCGCTCCTTGGCAAGGCCGCGACTGGCGCAAGCCTCACGCGCGCCGAGGCCGAGATGGCCTTCAACCATATGCTTTCGGGCGAGGTGACGCCAGCGCAGATGGGCGGGTTCCTCATGGCGCTGCGCGTGCGTGGCGAAACCGTCGATGAGATCACCGGCGCAGTGCGGGCCATGCGCGCCAAGATGCTGAGCGTCAACGCGCCCGCCGACGCGATCGACATCGTGGGCACGGGGGGCGACAGTTCGGGCTCCTACAATGTCTCGACGCTGGCTTCGCTGATCACGGCGGCCTGCGGCGTGCCAGTCGCCAAACACGGCAACCGCGCCGCCTCTTCAAAGTCCGGCGCCAGCGATGTGCTGAGCGCGCTGGGCGTGGCGGTGGGCGTGACGCCCGCGCAGGTCGAGGCCTGCATTCGCGATGCGGGCATCGGCTTCATGGCCGCCCCCGCCCATCACGCCGCCACCCGCCATGTGGCGCCGGTGCGGGTGGAGCTGGGCACGCGGACCATTTTCAACATCCTCGGCCCCCTGTCGAACCCCGCCAATGTGAAGCGGCAAGTGGTTGGCGTCTTCTCCCGCGCGCTGCTGGAGCCCCTCGCCCATGTGTTCCACAACCTGGGCTCGCAAAAGGTCTGGCTGGTGCACGGCTCGGACGGCCTCGACGAGATGACCACCACCGGCGCCACCCATGTAAGCGCGCTGGAGGCGGGCAAGGTCCGCAGTTTCGAGGTGACGCCGGAGGAAGCGGGCCTGCCCCGCGCCAACCCGGCCGACCTCAAGGGGGGCGATCCGGCCCACAACGCCGCCGCGCTGCGGGCTGTGCTGGACGGCGGCAGATCCGCCTATCGGGACATCGCCGTGTTCAACGCCGCCGCCGCGCTCGTCGTCGCGGACAAGGCGCCGGGCCTCAAGGACGGCGCCGCCATGGCCGCGGAGGCGATCGACAGCGGGCGCGCCCGCGCGGTTCTGGAACGCCTCATCGCCGTCTCGAACAGGGGCTGAGTCATGGCCGACATTCTGCAAACCATCGAGGCCTACAAGCGCCGGGAAATCGCCGAGGCCAAGGTGCGCATGCCGCTCCATGCGCTGGAACGGCAGATCGCGACGCAGGCGCCGCCGCGCGGCTTCGTCCACGCCATCGAGAACAAGCTTTCGGCGGGCCAATACGCGCTCATCGCCGAGATCAAGAAGGCGAGCCCCTCCAAGGGCCTCATCCGTCCCGATTTCGATCCCCCTGCGCTGGCGAAAGCCTATGAAAAGGGCGGCGCGGCCTGTCTGTCGGTCCTGACCGACGGTCCCTCCTTTCAGGGCAAGCCTGAATATCTGACGCAGGCGCGCGACGCCGTATCCCTGCCGGTTCTGCGCAAGGATTTCCTCTTCGACACCTATCAGGTCCATGAAGCGCGGGCCTGGGGCGCCGACTGCATCCTGATCATCATGGCCGCGGTCACCGACAGGGAAGCCAGCGACCTCAACAAGGCCGCCCATGACCTGCGCATGGACGTCCTGGTCGAAGTACATAATGAGGCGGAGCTGAAGCGCGCGCTGCCGCTGGAAACCCGCCTCATCGGCATCAACAACCGCGACCTCCACACCTTTGTGACCTCGCTGGAGGTGACCGAGCGTCTGGCGAAAATCGCGCCCAACAACCGCATCATCGTCTCGGAAAGCGGCATCGGCTCGCGCGAGGATGTGCTGCGGCTGGCCGGTTGCGACATCTTCACCTATCTGGTCGGCGAAAGCCTGATGCGTCAGGCCGACGTCACCAAAGCCACCCACGATCTTTTGCACGGACCCAGCCACGCATGAGCGGCCTGACCCATATATCCGCCTCCGGCGAGGCGAGCATGGTGGATGTGTCGGAAAAGGACGTGACCGCCCGCGTCGCGGTGGCGGA
Source organism: uncultured Hyphomicrobiales bacterium (assembly GCA_903902915.1). GTDB lineage: Bacteria > Pseudomonadota > Alphaproteobacteria > Rhizobiales > Beijerinckiaceae > Terripilifer. Next base: position 87,302 of record CAIUWR010000032.1, read on the forward strand.
GGGCTGCATCGTCATGCAGCCGGAGACCCTGGAGCTGATCGTTTCGGGGAACGCCAAGAAGGGCGACGTGCTGGGCACGGCGCGAATCGCCGGCATCATGGCCGCCAAGCGCACCCATGAGCTGATCCCCCTGTGCCACGCCCTGCTCCTGTCGAAAGTCACCATCGACCTCACCCCCGACGCCAGCCTGCCCGGCGTGCGCGTGCGGGCCATGGCGAAAGTGGCGGGCCAGACGGGCGTCGAGATGGAGGCGCTGACCGCCGTGACGGTCGCCTGCCTGACGATCTATGACATGGCCAAGGCGGTGGACCGTTTCATGCGGATCGAAGGCGTCGGCATGATGGAGAAATCCGGCGGCAAGTCGGGCGACTGGAAACGGCCCGAAGCGTAGTTCCGGGTTGCCAGATGGGCAAAACCTTCCGATGATCCACCTTGAGCGGACGCAGCCTTAAAAGCGACCGCCTTGGGGAGAGATCATGCGCGCGCTTTTGAGAACGCTTTGGACCGCCATTGGCGCGACCGCCATCAGCCTGGCGACGCCAGCCCTCGCCGATCCGGTGGCGGACTTCTATCGCGGCAAAACCGTCACCGTCTTCATCGGCAACACGGCGGGCGGCACCTACGATCTCTATGCGCGCACCATCGCCAGACATCTCAGCGCCCATATCCCCGGGGCGCCCACGGTCATCGTGCAGAACATGCCGGGCGCGGCGAGCCTTGTGGCGGCGGGCCATGTCTACAATGTCGCGCCGCAGGACGGGACCGCCCTGGCGGGGCTGGCCTCCACCCTGCCCTTCCAGCCATTGATTGACCCTGTCGCAGCGCAAAAACTTGATCCGGTGAAGGTCAACTGGCTGCCATCGCCCGCCTCTTATGGCGTCGTGATGCTCGTGCGCGGCGATTTCCCCGCCCATGGCGTCGCCGACATGAAGCAGCGCGAGACCACCATGGCGACCATTTCGCCCGGCATGCTGCCAGCCGTCCTCGCCGCCACGACCAACGCCACTCTGGGCACCAAAATCAAATCCATCAACGGCCACCCCGACCTCGCCAGCTCACTGCTGGCGGTGGATCGGGGCGAGATCGACGGCTACCCCACCGTTCCCTATGACGCGATCAAGCGCGTCTATGCGCAGAAATTCGCCGAGGGGAAATATCGCGTGGTGCTTCAGTTCGCCGCCGAAAAATCGCCCGACTTTCCCGACGCGCCCCTCGTCACCGACCTTGTCACCGCGCCCGAGGACCGCATGCTCTGGGAGCTGGCGCTGGGGTCGCTCAAGACCGGCTATTCCTTCATGATGGGGCCAAACGTGCCAAGGGAGCGGGTGCTGGCCATGCGCAAGGCCTTCATGGACGTCTTCGCCGATCCGACATTTCTGGCGGACGCCGAGCGGGCGACGCTGAACATCGCGCCCGTGCCGGGCGAGAAGATCGAGGCGCTGGTGAAGCAAGCCTACGCCATGCCAGCGCCCGTGGTCGCCCGACTACGCGCCATCTACATGCAGGGTCGGTAATGCCGCGACGGGGGCTGGAAAGCCGCGGCCCATATGCGATAGTGGCGACATGAACGCAGCCTCTCCCCTCCTCCCCGTCGCGCAAGCCCTCGTCCAGGTGCTGGCTTCCGCCCCAGAGCCTCTCGCCACCGAAACCGTGCCGCTGGCCGCCGCGCGCGGCCGCACCCTTGCGCGCGATCTCGCCGCCCTGCGCACCCAGCCGCCATTCAACGCCTCGGCCATGGATGGCTACGCCCTGCGGGCGGACGATCTTGCGACGGTCCCGAGGCGTCTGAGGGTGATCGGCGCGAGCGCGGCCGGTCACGGCTTCAGCGGCGCCCTCGCTGCTGGCGAGGCTGTGCGCATCTTCACCGGAGCCCCCGTGCCCCCGGGCGCCGACACCGTGATCATTCAGGAAAACACCACCGCAGACGGCGACCAGGTGACGATTCTCGAGGCGGAGGCCAGGGGGCGCAACATTCGCCTGACCGGGCTCGATTTCAACGAGGGGGACGCGCTGCTGACGCGCGGCCTGCGGCTCGGCCCCTGCGAGCTGGCTTTGGCGGCCGCGATGAATCACGCAACGGTTCCCGTCACCCGCCGCCCGCGAATCGCCCTGCTGGCCACCGGCGACGAACTGGTGAAGCCCGGCGACGCGCTCGGCCCTGACCAGATCGTCACCTCCAACACCTATGCGGTCGGCGCCTATGCGGAAGCGGCGGGGGCGGAGGTCATTGATCTTGGAATCACGGGCGACACATTCGCCGCCATCGAAGCGGGCATCCGCGCCGCGCGCGCGGCGGAGGCCGATGTGCTGGTGACGCTGGGCGGCGCCTCGGTCGGCGACCATGACCTCGTGCAAACGGCGCTGGCCAATGAAGGCATGGAGCTCGGCTTCTGGAAAATCGCCATGCGCCCCGGCAAGCCGCTCATGCACGGGCGAATCGGCGACATGCGGATCCTCGGCCTGCCAGGCAATCCGGTCTCGGCCATTGTTTGCGGCGTGCTGTTTCTGATTCCCCTCATCCGCGCGCTGGCTGGCGACCCGCTCGCCGGGGCGGATCAGACGGAATCGGCTGTGCTGGGCGGCGATCTGCCGCCCAATGATTCGCGGCAAGATTATCTGCGGGCGACGCTTGTGGGGACCGAGGGCCTGCCGGTGGCGACGCCGTTCGGACGGCAGGATTCGTCCATGCTGCGGGTGCTGGCGCGTTCGCATTGCCTTGTGGTGCGCCCACCCCACGCCCCCGCCGCGAAGGCGGGCGATCCGTGCCGGATCATCCGTTTAGCGACGCCTTGAGGCCAGCGCGACGGCCAAAGTCGAGCTTGAAACCCGCAGACTTGCGCCGGACCGTGGGAATGCGCTTGCGCTGAAGCCAGCGGAACCCGTCATGGCGGGTGATGATGGCCAGATCCACCGGGCCGCCGATGGTCTTGAGGCGCCGGTCCGCCCTCAGCCGCTCGAAGGCGAGCGATGTGTCCATGAGGAAACGGGCCACCTCCACAGCGTCGAGCAATGGCATGCCCGGCGTAACGAGCATGGGGCTGTCGGTGCTGTCGTCCGACAGATCGCCTGAGTCGTGATTGAACAGCGCCACCTCCGCGAGTTCCGCTTCGGCCATATTGAAGCCCGCCTGCGGCAAATCGCCGAGCAACCGATTGATGCAGCCAGCCTGGCCTTCCCAGCTCAAACCATATTCATCCTCGCCCCAGACAAGCTCCGGCTCGATTCGCTCCATGCCGTCGAATCGGATGGACCAGGTTTCGGGCAAATTGGCGCGAGCTGAATATCCGCTGAGAATCAACGTGCTGCGAATTGGCGACAGGCTGGCCATGGACGCCTCGAGAATGAAGTCCCGAAGCTTCGTCGCAACATCCGCAAGCGTGTAGGAATCCTTCTCGATGAAGCAGGATGCGCCGCGCAACGCGGCGCGTATGCTGAAATCCTGCATCACGGAGGTCAGTGCGCGCGTGCCCACCGCGCCATCGCCGCTGATCAGAACGCCGATCGGCAAGCCCCGGACAAGCTGGATGTTCTTGTCGGCGTTCATATAGAGATGCCCGCGATGCAGCACGGCGCTGTCGCTGGCCATCACCACGCCGTCCTGCACTTTAATGGAGAGAATGATCGTCACAGGCGAAATCCAAATCTGCTCTCGGAAGACACGCGCCATTACATGAATTTACGTAAAGAGCGTTTCTCCATCAGATACATAAAGGCGTCTGTTGCGGAAAATGCAAGGAAAGCGGACGTTGCGTCAATAGCCGAACCCGGCTTTCCAGAGAAATATTATTGTTTTCGTTACGAATAATGACGCCACGGAAACCAAATACGTTGCCAAAAAGATACAACCAAGCGATTCCGCGACAACCAACGGACGTTTTCAACAAAAATGGAAAATGAATAGTCAATCACCGCAGGTGATTTGGAGGCCTCGCCCGGAATCGAACCGGGGTGCAAGGATTTGCAGTCCTCTGCGTAGCCACTCCGCCACGAGGCCGCTGCGGGCCACGGCCCGGAGCGAGGCCCTCATAGCAAGGAAACAACCTCCCCGGCAAGGCGAACCTGCGCTGCGGGACGATTTCTTCCCTGCGTTCAAAATTAGAGGGGCGGACGAATAAATCGCTTTGCAATTCCGTCATCAGTTGCTAGAAGCCCGTCACGCCAAGGCGTGTTCCCCGATAGCTCAGTTGGTAGAGCATTCGACTGTTAATCGAATTGTCGCAGGTTCGAGTCCTGCTCGGGGAGCCATTCGTTTCCGAACCTTCGCCGCAGTAGCGGTTAGCAGTGCGCCAAGGTTAAGGCGCAGGCTTCGCTCAAAATCCCCATCGCCGCACGAACCATACCTTCGCCAGATGGGTCATCACTGCGTAGGTCAGCATCATGATGGCGACCAGCGGCCAATAGTGCCAGGGCAACGCTACGAAACCCAGCGCTGAACCAGCCCATGTGAACGGCAGGCTGATTCCTATGGTGCAGATGATGACGGTCGTGGCTATGAGCGCCGGGCTCGCGCGGCTTTCAATGAAGGGAATTCTGGCGGTTCTGATGATATGTACAATCAGCGTCTGCGTCAGAAGCGACTCCACGAACCACCCTGTTTGAAAGAGCGGCGGATTGGTCCATGCGCCGAAGACGTAGAGCATCATCGCGAAAGTGGCGTAGTCGAAGATCGAGCTGATCGGGCCGATGCAGACCATGAATTTGAAAATGTTGCTGATGTCCCAACGTCGCGGCGCCGAGAGATAATCTTCATCGACATTGTCGGTGGGAATGGTCGATTGGGAGAAGTCGTAGAGGAGGTTGTTCGTGAGCACCTGAATCGGCGCCATCGGCAGGAACGGCAGAAAGATGCTGGCGCCGAGCACGCTGAACATGTTCCCGAAGTTGGAACTTGCGCCCATGCGAATATATTTTGTGATGTTCGCGAAGGTCCGCCGACCTTCGACCACGCCTGTTCGCAGCACCAGCAAGTTCTTTTCCAGCAGAATGATGTCGGCGGATTCCTTCGCGATATCCACCGCCGTATCGACTGAAACGCCAACGTCCGCAGCCTTCAGCGCGGGACTGTCGTTGATGCCGTCCCCAAGAAAGCCGACCACATGTCCCCGTCGATGCAGGGCGCCGATCACCCTTTCCTTTTGCGCGGGCGTTAGTTTGGCGAAGACGGTGGTTTTGCTGGCGGCCTCAGAGAGATCGTCGTCGCTCATAGTGGCGATCACGCTTCCCAGAAGGACGGTTCCGACGTCCAATTTCACTTCCGCACAGACCTTGCGCGTGATGATCTCATTGTCTCCTGTGAGAATTTTGATGCGCACGCCCTTCGCCGCCAGCGCCGCGATCGCTTCGCCCGCGCTGTCCTTCGGCGGATCGAGGAAGGCGATGTACCCGAGCAGCGTGAGGCCAGATTCATCCTCCAGCTTATAATCTGCTTTCGGTTGTTCGATGGTCTTGAACGCGACGGCGACGACACGGAAACCGTCCGCATTCAGCGCCTCCATTTCCTGCTTCGCCGTCTGGAAGTGACTGGCGTCGAGCACGCCGGTTTCCTCGCCAACCTTGTAGCTGGTGCAGACCGCGAAGATCTCCTCGACGGCGCCCTTGCAAATCAGAACGTGCTTTCCATTCGCCGAAGCGACAACGACGGAAAGGCGACGCCGCGAAAAATCGAAGGGAAGTTCGTCCACCTTCGCGTAACCGCCGTCGCTTCCTAATTCCTTGTGCAGCTCCACATGCGCAAGGACGGCGTCATCAAGCAGATTGCGCAAGCCTGACTGGAAGTGACTATTGAGAAAGGCGTAACGCAGAACTTCGTCCGACTCCTCGCCGCGAATGTCGAGGTGGCGCTTGAGGATGATGCGGTCCTGGGTCAGCGTTCCGGTCTTGTCGGTGCAAAGGACATCCATGGCGCCGATGTTCTGGATGGCGCTGAGCCGCTTGACGATCACCTTTTCACGCGACATGGCGACCGCGCCCCGCGCAAGATTGACGGTGACGATCATGGGCAGCATTTCGGGGGTCAGCCCGACGGCGACCGCGACGGCGAACAGCAAGGCCTCCAGCCAGTCATGCTTGGTCAGCCCGTTGATGAGGAAGACGGTCGGCGCCATCACCAGAATGAAGCGGATCATCAACCAGGCGAATTTCTCGATCCCGCGATCAAAGGCTGTGGGAACCTCCTTGCCCGCAAGATCCTTCGCGAGCTGTCCGAAAAAGGTCGCGCTTCCTGTGCGCAGGATCACGCCAGTGGCGTAACCGGACACGACATTGGCGCCCATGAAACACAGGTTCGGCAAATCAAACGGATCGTCGCCGCGCCCCTCGCCAGCCTGAGCCTGTTTCTCGGCGGGCATGGCCTCGCCGGTCAGCGCCGACTGATTGATGAAGAGATCCTTGGCTTCCAGCAGGCGAAGATCGGCGGGGATCATGTCCCCCGCCGACAGCCGAACCACGTCGCCGGGCGCGAGGCTGTCCAGCGTCACTTCTTCGAAGGGGTCGCCTGCGGGGGTCGGCGTGCGCCTCACGCTCGCGCGCGTATGAACCATGGCCCGCAGCCGGGCGGCGGCTTCGTTGGAGCGGTGCTCCTGAACGAAAGCGGTGACGACGGCGAGAACCACCATGATGAGGATGACGACCGCCGCCCGAACGTCTCCCAGAAAAAGCGAAATCACGGCCAAGGTCAGCAAAAGGCCGTTCAAGGGATTGCGCAACCGCCCCCAGAGCTCTTCGGCGATCGAGGCTTTGTGCTCCTTGCTGACACGATTGGGCCCGAAGGACGCCAGCCGCGCTTGCGCCTCTGCGCGGGACAGGCCTTGCGGCGATGACCCGATCCGAACACAGGCCTCCGCCGGTTCCAGACGGCTGATCGTGGGCAGGTCCGCATCTTTCAGAACGGGAGGCAGCATGTCATCGCCTGATGTCCATGTCCGATAACTTGCGGCTGAGCATTTGCGTTCCGCCACCCGAAAAAAGCGCTTGGCCCCACACACGCCGCCCGGCATAACAGAGGCAATCATTTCAGGAGGAGACACCCATGACCGACGCCACTTTGGGACTCGCGTCCCTGCCCCAGCAGAACGTCCTCGTGAAGGTCGAGGACGGGATCGCCTGGGTGACGCTCAATCGTCCGTCCAAACGCAACGCGATCAATCCGGGCATCGTCTTCGAAATGGTGCAGGTGATGGATGTGCTGGAGATGGAGGACAGCGCGCGCTGCGTCGTCATCACCGGCGCGGGCGACGCTTTCTCCGCTGGGCAGGATCTGAAGGAATATTTCCGCGAGCCGGACGCTGGCCATCCCATCGCCCGCGAGCGGCTGCATCGGGCCAACGCCGCATGGCAGTGGCGCCGCATGATGTTCTATTCCAAGCCGACGATCGCCATGGTCAACGGCTGGTGCTTCGGCGGCGCCTTCCAGGTGCTGCTCGCCTGCGATCTGGCGGTGGCCGACGAAGAGGCGACCTTCGGCCTGTCGGAAATCAACTGGGGCATCATCCCCGCCGGCATCGTGACGAAATCGGTCGCCATGGCGCTCTCCCAGCGCAAGGCGCTCTATTACATCCTCACCGGCGAGACCTTCAACGGCCGCACGGCGGAGGATATCGGCCTGGTGAATTTCGCCGTGCCGAAGGACCAGTTGGTCGCTCGCACCACCGCCATCGCGAAGAAGCTGATCGAGAAGAACCCGCAGGTTCTGCGCGCCGCCAAGACGGCCTATCACTACACCCGCGACATGTCGTGGGATGCGGCGGCGGAATATCTCGCCTCCAAGAACGACCAGACCGCCTTCCGCGATCCTGAAAAGGGCGCATCCAAGGGCATGAACCAGTTCCTCGACGAGAAATCCTATCGCCCAGGCCTCGGCGCCTATCGCAGGGATTGATCATGTCAGATCTGCGTCCCGCCCTCGCGCGGTTCCTGCGCCCGCGATCCATCGCGGTCGTCGGCGCTTCCACCGAGCCGCTTTCCGTGGGCAACAATGTGCTCGTGAACCTGCGGAGCTTCGGCTTCGCAGGGGATCTGCATTTCGTCAGCCGCAGCAGGGCCGAGATCGACGGGGCGCCCTGCGTGCCGACCATCGACGACCTGCCGATGGGCGTGGACGCGCTGGTGCTGATCGTGCCCGCGCAAGCCGTGCCCGAATCCATCGAGGCCTGCGCGCGGCGCGGGGTTGGCGGCGTCGTTGTCTTCGCCTCGGGCTTCAGCGAGCAGGACGAGGCGGGCGCGCTGGCGCAGACCACCTTCGCAAAGACCGCACGCGATGCGGGCATGGCCGTGCTCGGCCCCAATTGCATCGGCTGCGTGAATTACGCCGATGGCGTGCCGCTCACCTTCGAACCCGTCGAGCCCCGCCCCACCAATCGCCCGGGCGTCTGCGTCATCGCACAAAGCGGCGCCATGCAGGGCAATGTGCGCTACGCCCTGATGGCGCGCGGCGTGCCGGTGGCGCAATCCATCTCCACCGGCAATGAAGCGGTGCTCAGCGCCGAGGATTACCTCGATCTGCTGATCGAGGATCCCTCCATCAGCGCCTTCTCGCTCTTCGTCGAGCAGATCCGCGATCCTCAACGCTTTCTGTCCCTCGCCCGCCGCGCCCGCGCCGCCGCAAAGCCCATCGTGCTGCTGCATCCCGGTCAGAGCTCGCGCGCCCGCGAGGCGGCGAAGTCGCATACCGGCGCGCTGGCGGGCGACCACGCCATCATGCGCGCCTGCGTGGAGCGCGAAGGCGTCATCATGGTCGGCGGCATCGACGAGCTGTTCGATGTGACGACCCTCGTCGCGCGCTATCCCACGCCCGTGACCGGCGGCGTGGGCGTGCTCAGCAATTCAGGCGCCCTGCGCGGCTTCTCGCTGGATTTCTGCGAGGAGGTCGGCCTCGATCTGCCGGAGCTCTCGCCCGGCGCCCATGAGGCGCTGCGCAAGGCGCTTCCCTCTTTCGCCGCCATCGACAACCCGCTCGACATCACGGCGGCGGGCATGCAGAAGCCGAGCCTGTTCGGCGACAGCGCGGCGATCATGCTCGACGATCCGCGCATAGGGTTTCTGCTGGTCGCGGCCATGGGCGGGGGCAAGCCGCAGCAACTCAACAAATGGCGCGCCCTGCAACCTGTGCTCGTGGCGGCGCAAAAGCCCGTCGCCGTGGCCTATCTGGGCGACGACTATCCGCTGGACGCCCAATTCATGCAGGAGATCCGCGACAGCGCCATCCCCTTCTTCCGCTCCCCCGACCGCGCCCTGCGGGCGCTGGCGCGGCTGGCGGCCCATGGGCGCGCGCAGCCGCAAGCGAGCCCGCCCGCGAAGCCTCTCGAACCTCTCGCCCTCGACACACGCGGCCCCGTGGCGGAATGGCGCGGCAAGAAAATCCTCAACGCGCTGGGCGTGGCGACGCCCCAGGGCGACCTTGCGCGCAATCTCGAAGAGGCCCGCGCCATCGCCGCGCGCATCGGTTATCCCGTCGTCATCAAGGCGCAGGCGGACGCCTTGGCCCACAAGAGCGAGGCGGGCGGCGTCATCGTCGGCGTCGCCGATGAGGCGGCGTTGGTGGAGGCCCATGGCAGGCTGCTCGCCAATGTCCGCGCCTATGACCCAGCGCTCGCGCTTGACGGCGTGCTCATCGAGCGCATGGCGCCGCGCGGGGGGCTGGAGATGATCGTCGGCGCCCGCCGCGATCCGCTCTGGGGCCCGGTGATCGTCGTCGGCCTTGGCGGCGTCTGGACCGAGGCTTTGCATGACGCGCGCCTCTTGCCTGCGCAAGCGGGCAAGCACGAGATCGTCGCGGCGCTGGGCCAGCTCAAGGGCGCGGCCCTGCTGAGCGGGCTGCGCGGCGCGGCCCCGCGCGACGTGGACGCGGTGGCTGAGATCGCCGCCTCGGTCGGCGCGCTAATGCAGGCCGATCCGCGCATCGTCGAGATCGATGTGAATCCGGTGAATGTCTATGCGCAGGGCGAGGGCGCGCTGGCCCTTGACGCGCTCATCATCATGACGTGAGGGCGCCATGAATTTCGACTTCACCGAAGAGCAGGAGATGCTGCGCGAGAGCGTCATCAAGCTCATGGCGCGCCATGCGCCAGCGGAATCCGTGCGCAAATGGGACCGCGACCGCAGCTTTCCCGAAGACCTCTATCAGGCCTGGGTAGAGGCGGGCCTGCTGCGCCTGCCCTTCCCCGCGGAAGTCGGCGGGCTCGGCGGCGACGCGCTTGATCTGGCGCTGGTCGTCTATGAACTGTCGCGCGTCTCGACCGATCTAACCATGGCCTTTGCGGGCAGCGTCTTTTGCGGCCTCAATATCATGCGCAAGGGCACGCCTGAACAACGCGCCCATTGGCTGCCGCGTCTGCTCGATGGAAAGGTGAAATTCGCCATCGGCATTTCGGAGCCGGACGCAGGCTCGGACGTCGGCAATATCCACACGATGGCGGCGCGCGACGGCGACCGCTACGTCGTCAACGGACAGAAGCTCTGGACCACCGGCGCCGGGCTGAAGAACAGCGTCATCTGCGCCTATGTGAAAACCGACAAATCCGTGCATTACCGCAAGGGCGTCACGCATATCCTCATCGACAATGACGCGCCGGGCGTCGAGCTGCGCAAGCTGGGCATGCTCGGCCGCCGCTCCGTCGGCACTTACGAAGTGTTCCTGCGCGATGCGCCTGTCGCCGCTGACCGCGTCATCGGCGGCGAAGGCGGCGGCTGGGATTGCCTGATGGGCGGGCTGCAATATGAGCGCGCGGTCTCCGCCGCTGGCAATTGCGGCGGCGCGCAGGCGGTGCTGGATCTGGCGGCGACCTATGCCGGGGAGCGCGTGCAGTTCGGCCAGCCCATCGGATCGTTTCAGGCCATCGGCCACATGCTTGCCGACATGCAGAGCGAGCTGGAGGCGGGCAAACTGCTGACCTGGCGCGCCGCATGGCTCGCCGCCCAGAACCGCGACGCCCTGCGCGAGATCACGCAAGCCAAACTCTACACCTCTGAAATGTATGCGAAACACGCCAATATGGGCGTGCAGATCATGGGCGGCTATGGGCTCAACGAAGAGTTCGACATGCAGCGCCATTTCCGCGATTCGCGCTCCGCCACCATCGCGGCGGGCACGTCTCAGACGCAGCGCAATCTGCTCGCCAACCTCATGGGCCTCAAATCGCGCTGATCTCAAGCGGCGCGATCACGTCACCGATCTTTAACCAGCTTTCCCTTAAGCAAGGTCGGGTGGGCGGCTCGCCGCCGCAAAAAAACCGAAAATCAAGCTTAACTGTTCGTGATCGAAGACATGGTGGGCAGATGCTGAATTCAAAAATTATTATCGCCTCGGTTGGCGTTCTGGCGATGACGCTTTCAGGCTGCGCCTCCACACGGCCCGCGGCCCCCTCTTTCGCGGTCATTCCAGGCCCCAACAAGTCGCAAGCGGTCTATGAGCGCGACGCGGACCTTTGCAACGCTGCGGCGCAGCGCGCGGTTGGCGGACAGTCTCCCGGCGAGGCCGCCAATGATGCAGCCGTTTCCACTGCGGTGGCGGGCACCGCCATCGGCGCCCTTGCGGGCGCAGCCATCGGCGCGGCGACCGGACGGGCTGGCGCAGGCGCCGCCATCGGCGCGGGCACGGGCCTCCTTGCGGGCAGCGCCATCGGCGCCAACAACGCCGCCATCGAGGGGGGCTCGGTTCAAGTGCGCTTTGACACCGTCTATGGCCAGTGCATGCAGAGCCGGGGCCACCAGGTCGTCAGCCAGCCAGCTCCGCGCGAGACTGTGGTCGTCTATGAGCGTCCGGAGCCGGTTTATGTCTATCCGCGCCCCTATTATCGCGACGGCTATTATCGCCGTTGGTGACATTCAGCCCCTGACGGACAGCGGCGTCGGAAGCCCAAGCTTCTGGCGCAGCGTCCGGCCTTCATAGGCCGTCCGGAACAGGCCCCTGCGCTGCAACTCCGGAACCAGATGCTGGACGATCTGTTCGACGCCGGTCGGGAAGATGGGCGGAATCACGTTGAACCCGTCCGCCGCGCCGCCGTGGAACCAGCTCTCCATCACATCGGCCACATGGGTCGTCGAGCCTATCAGCTGGAAGTGCCCGCGCCCGCCTGCGATCTTCTGATAGAGCTGGCGAATCGTCAGCCCATCGCGCCGCGCCGCCGCCAGCAAGAGCCCCGCGCGCGAGAACACATCGCCACCCGAAGGCAGTTCGGGCACGGGGCCGTCGATGTCGTAGATGCTCATGTCGGTCGCCAGATAGCGCGACAGCAGCGAGACGCCGACATCAGGATTGATCAAATCCTGTAGCTGCTGAAAGACCTCCTCCGCTTCTTCTTGCGTCTCGCGCACGAGAATCCCGAAGCCCGGCATGATGAGGATCGTGTCGGGGTCGCGCCCCGCCTCGCCTGCCCGGCGTTTCACATCGCCATAGAAGACCTGCGCTTCCTCAAGCGTCTGCTGGGCGGTGAAGACCACCTCGGCTGTTTCCGCCGCAAGTTGCCGCCCGTCGTCCGAAGCACCGGCCTGCACCACGATGGGGCGGCCCTGCGGGGATTTGGGGACCATCAACGGCCCGCGCACCCGGAAGAACTCGCCGTCGTGATTGAGCACATGCAGTTTGGCCGGATCGTAGTATTGCGCCTTCTCGCGATCAAAGGTCAGGGCGCCTGCGTCGAAACTGTCCCATAGGCCATTGACCACCTGAACGAATTCGCGGGCGCGGCGATAGCGCGTCTCCTTGGCCGGATGAACGCCGCCGCCGAAGTTGCGCGCCTCGGGCGCATGGGCGGACGTGACGACGTTCCAGCCCGCGCGCCCACCGCTCACATGATCGAGCGAGGCGAATCTGCGGGCGACAAGATAAGGCTGGTCGTAGGTTGTGGTCGCCGTGCAGACGAGGCCGATCTGCTCCGTGCAGGCGGCGAGCGCCGTCAGCAGGGTCATGGGCTCGATGCGCACGCCGATTGACGTGCGCGGCAGGGTTTCAGGGGTGAACTTTTCGCCCGAAAGAGAATCCGCCTCAAAGACAAAATCGAACAGCCCCTGCTCCGCCAGCTTGGCGATGCGGATGAATTTCGAAAAATCGAGCTCGGTGTCCACCCAGGCCTCGGGATGCAGCCAGCAGGCGATGTGATGCCCGGATTGCTGCAACATCAACCCCAGCTTCATCTGACGGGACTTGCTGCGATCAGCGGCAGGCTCTTGCATGGCAGTTCCCCCCGCCGCGGCGTCGGATGGCTTATTTTGCATCCAACGCTCCCCGCACCCGCGCCACCACGGCGGGCGGCGTCGCCAGCACACCCTTGACGAGCGCCGCCACCTCATCGCCGGTCATCGGCTCGACATCGAGCAAAAGCCTTTTGGCGTCAGCCAGAAAGGCGGGATCCTTCATTGTTTCATCGAAGCCCTGCCGCAGGGCCGCAAGCCGGGCTGGCGGCACGCCGGGCGGCGCCACGAAGGGACGACCAGCCTCCAGTCTGGATGTCAGAAGTTTCAAGGCCAGCCGGTCCTCGTCGCTGTTGGCGAGGCTCTCGACCAGAGGATAGGCCGTCAGGTCAGGATGCGAGGGCGAACTCCACTGGCCGAGAATGCGAATTTTGCCACTGGCGATCCAGTCCGCGTTCAACGCCTTGAGGCTGGACCAGGCCAGTGAGCCGAGCCCCTGCACCTCTCCCGCCTCCATGGCCTTGTGGATCTGGGCCGTGCCCTCATAGCCGCTGACGACCTTGAATTTCGTGCCGAGAATAGCGTTGGCGACGACGGGAAAATCCACTTGCGTCGTTCCGGAGGACGTAGCGCCGATGATCAGCTCTTTCGTCAGCAGATCCCGCAGCTCCAGCACGGGCGAACTATGCCAGGCGTAGATGACCTGCGTGTCGCGGTTGGTGCTGCCGATCCAGTTGAGTTTGCCCGGATCGAAGCGGGCGGCGTCGGGCTGAAGCAGCGGCGCCGTCGGCACGCCGTTGATGACGGCGCCGATGAAGGTTCCGTCTCGCGGCGACGAATTGGCCAGCGTATTGACGGTGATCAGGCTGCCCGCGCCGGGCTGGTTCTGAACCACGATGGTCGGGTTGCCGGGGATATGGCCGCCAAGATAACGAGCGACCGCCCTGGCGTTGAGATCGTAGCCAGATCCCACGCCGCTGCCCACGATGAGGTGGATCTGCTTGCCCCGGTAGAAGGCCGCAACATCATCATCAACCGCCACCGCAGGGGACATTCCCCAAATCAGGCCAAGCATGGCCAGAGCCGTGCGCATTATGTCTCCCCCCTCGTTATCGTGATCTTTCGACCATCGCCGCAGCTGACCTGAACCCATGAGGCTCAACCTGTCCAAGCGTCGCAGCGCTTTTCTTGTTGCGGGTTTTTGCGCAAACGGCAAGGGGCGTCGGGCGCGGCGCGCAGGCGGTCAGGCGACGGCGAAGGGGCCTTCCGGGTCGCTCACCATTCCCAAGGGCGGGCGCCGTTCGGCCTCGACCATTTTGCGGGCAAGGGATCGAGCTGCGCGAGCGCATAGTTCACGAGGTCGTGTCGATGACGGCGCCCCTGCGCCCGCCCGGCGAGCACCGCCCGCGCGAGACGGGTCCGCACCGCAGCCGCGCCCTCCTGATCAGGCGAATCGAAAGCGAACCGCAGGGCGCTCCACGCATCCTCCACGGCGCCCTTCAAAGATTCACGCTCATGCAAATTCCGCGCGGCCCGAACCAAGCATCACCTCCGGAAAAGCCCTCTGAACAGCGGCCGGATTATGGCCGCATCGCCCCGGGAATCCAGCGCCAAACAGGATGGCCGGGTAACACATGCGGATGACGCCGCACGGGCGGCCGCACCCCTTTCGAGGGATGGACGCTGCGGCGAAGCCGTATTCAGCGCAGTCCATAGCGAGCGCGGAATGTGTAGAGTCCGAAGCCGGTCGGCGGACGTGCGTCATAGGCCGTCAGGAAGCCGTCGTAGTCGCGGCAACTGGCCTTCGCATAATTGGGATAGGTGGGGAACATGGCGCTGCATGTGGGCGAGCGGATCACGCTCATCGACAGGACCGGTCCTGGAAGGCCGCTGTGCGCCCGGCGCCAGTGGTGATGGTGGCGCGCATTGACAGGCTTGCGATGGTGTTTGGAGGTCGCAAGATCCGTCGCCCCGGCCGGGCTTGCGAAGCAGAGGGCCACGAATGCAGCCACCACAGGACCAATGACGGCTTTCGACATGACGCTCCCTCCACGAACCTTGCGGGGAACGCATGCGCCGGAAAAGGGTTCGGCGCCGGTAGGGCATAAAAAAGCGCCGCCCTTTCGAGCGGCGCTTCCAGATGGGCTCAGATCAGAAGATCAGAACTTGACGCTCAGGCCGACAGACGCGGTATTCTCTTTGCAGGAGCCGGGACCAAAGGTCGTGCAGACGGGGCTCTTCGCGTTATCGAGACCGAACTTGTTGGTCCAGTAACGATAGGCGACGAAGGTGTTGATCGTACCAGCGCGCGCCGAACCGAACATCATCTTGCCGACATCAAGGGTCAGGCGCTGCTCGCTGTTGAATTCAGTGGCGGTCTTGACCGGCTCAGCCGCAGTGCCAGTGCCCTTCGGGCCGTAGAAAGCTGCGCGGCCGCTGAAGGTAAGCGGCACGGACTCAGGCAGGAAAGCGAGGGGAAGAGAATAGACGGTCTCGACAGCCCAGGTGCCGTTGAACTCCGTCGAACCACCGTTGAGGGCGTAATTCGAGTTGTGGTTCCACTCCTTGTAGAACAAGGGGGAGAGGTTGAAGAAGCCCTTGTAGGGAAGGTCGAAGGAGAATTCCAGACCAGCCACGAGGCTCTTCTTGGCGGGGGCGAGAGCGTTGTTCTCGGAATTCGCGTCAGCGCCAACCTCGAGGGACACATTGCTCAGGGGGCCCATCGAGAAGGACTTCGTGCCCAGCACCTGGTTCAGGCCGAGGGTGCTGCGGAACAGGCCATAGATTTCGGTCGCGCCCGTGCCGCCACCATTGGCGGGATCAATGGTCGGCGACTTCAGCAGGTCGACGTTGAAGAAGTTGGTGCCCATCGCCCACACGTCGAAATGCGTGAAGGAGAACACGTTCTTGCCGAACTTGCCCTTGATGCCAGGGTCGGTCGCATTGAACTGGTAGGAATAGCTGAGGCTATTGTCGTTCACGAAGAAAAAGGGCGCGGCTGCGGCGGCCGGAGCGGGAGCCTTCTTGCTCGGCAGATCGGCGGCGAGGCCGGCGGTGGCGAAGGAGACCGCAGCGGCGGCCAGGAGGGACTTGCGAAGCATGGGGGAACCTTCAGTTGAATGGTTTCGTCCCAGCTACAATTACTGTCCTGACAAAGCTTGTGAAGCTGGAAATTTGCTCACCCAAGGGCGTCCAAAGTCGGCAGTGGCGAGGTTCAAGGCGCCGCCGCTTTGAACCGACATCATGGAAAAGACCAAAAAAACCCCAAATTTCCGAATGTTAGAAGGCGACCGAAAAATAAAAAAGAGGCCGAGGAACGGCTCCCGGCTCGCCTTCAAAATAGGCATTGAGCCTTGAGAGCCAGTATTTATGAAAATGATGCGACGTTTTTGCAACACTCAAAACGCCCGGAAACGCGCGAAGAAAGGTCCGCGAAACCCACGATGACCAAAATGCCGATCATCGAGGTGAAGATTCGCCACAGGAACCTCCGCTAACGAAAAACGCCGCTCCGGAGAGCGGCGTTTCCATATGCGATGGGATCAAGCAGATCAGAAGCTGACGCCGAGGCCGGTCGAGAAGACGGCGAAGTTGGCCTTCCCTTGCGAGAACTTCGAATAGCCCAGATGCGAAACCCCGTTCGCGACCACGGCGTCGCTCATCAGGTGGTAATATTGCACGCCAGCCTTGAGGGACCACGAACCGAACTTCTTGGGGACGAACTGCCCAAGGTCGTACTTCGCCTGCAGGCCCGTCGAGAACAATTCAGCTGTGCTGGTCGAACAGGTCAACTGAAGGGTCGCGCCACAGTCCTTGCTTCCGGCGGCATAATAGAAGTTCTTCGGCGCCAGCGAGAGGGTCGTCGGGACCGAGACGGACACAGGAACGCCTGTCGACTTCTGGAAGCTGTAGCCAGGCGCAATGGCCAGATCCACACGGTAGGTGTTCGTCTTGCCAAGCGGCATGGCGGACAGGCCGCCGTTGAAATTATAGAACACCGTAACGGAGGGATTGAGGGCGACCGGAAGACCCAGATGCGCATCGTCATAGGCCAGCGTAGCGGTGCCGTTTTCGATTACGCCCGCGCCCGGAAGCTGGAACTGAAGGCTTTGAACGGTCAACTTGTAATAGTCAGCAAATCCGACGCTGGCGCCAGCCCACCAATCATATTCCTGCATATGCGGCTGGCTCGCGGGAGCGTTGCTCCAGGATTCCGCCCAGCCGCCGGCGAAGACGGAGACGCTGTTGATCAGGCCGGATTTGCTCTTGTACAGGTCGATGGCGACGCCAGCGTCGCTCTGGAACAGCGAAGCACCGCTCTTGTAAACCGGCATGCCGCCGCCTGTCAGGCGGCCACTGGCATATCCGAAATCCATGAAGCCATGAATGGCGCTGGCCTCGTCGGCGACGAGAGCCGGGACGGACTTCTTGCTGGGCAGATCGGCGGCCAAGGCGGCGCCGGAAGCTGTGATGGTCGCCGCCGCGGCGACGAGAGCGATTTTACGAAACATGGAATGCGACCTCCGAATGACTGGTTACGTCCCAGCCAGAATTGCGGTCGCGTTAAAGCTTGTGAAGCTTCAAGTTTGTTCACATGTGATCAATTTCGCGTCGCACATGATGGGATTTAGGCGCCGTAATCGCTTCAGCACGAAGTCTTCATTATCAAAGTGGAGCCAAGGGGCCCGGTTTGGCGTCGTTAAGTTGACGTTTGGTCAGCATATGCAGAGCTTTAAAATCATGATGAAAATTCAGGCAGGCAAATTGAACGGTCAGCAAACGGATTGTGGAATGTGACCTATTTGCAACGCAAAAAGGCCAACAAAAATAGACGCTTCTCGCAAAAGAAGCGTCTATCGGGCCGCGCGGACGGCGAAAAGATCAGAGAATCTCCAGAAAGGCCTTCGCCGCTTCCCCGTGTTCGCGCCGCAAACGGGCGAGATCGACGCCCACCGGCAGCGCGTCCACGACGCGCCAGGCGCCCTTCACCATGACCCGGTCCGCCGAATGGGCGCCGCAGAGTACGAGGGCCGCCAAAGGATCGCCCGCACCGGAGAAGCGCAGCTCGTCGAGCGTGAAGAAGGCCAGGTCCGCCTGCTTGCCCAGCGCGATGGCGCCGATGTCGTCGCGGCCCAGACATTTGGCCGAGCCTTCCGTCGCCCAGCGCAGGGCGTCGAAATGGGTGACGGTGGCGTCATAGGTCAGGCGGTTGATCATCATGGCGTGACGGACGCCCTCCATGAGGTTCGAATTGTCGTTGGAGGCCGAGCCGTCCACGCCCAGCCCCACCGGAGACCCGGCCGCTTCAAGCTCGCGGGTGCGGCACTGGCCGGACGCCAGCACCATGTTGGACGTCGGGCAGTGGCAGACGCCGACCCGCGCCCGGCCCAGCCGCTTCACCTCGTCGTCGTTGAAATGGATGCCATGGGCCAGCCAGACCCGGTCATTCATCCAGCCGACCTCCTCCAGATAGTCCACCGGACGGCACTGGAACTTGCTCTGACAATAATCGACCTCGTCGCGCGTTTCGGCCAGATGGGTGTGCAGGCGGCAGTCGTGCTTCTGCGCCAACGCGGCGCTTTCCACCATCAGGCGCTTGGTGACGTTGAAGGGCGCGCAGGGCGCCAGCGCCACCTGCGTCATCGCGCCGGGCGAGCGGTCGTGATAGAGTCCAATTACCCGCTCGCAATCGGCCAAAATGGCGTCCACATCCTGCACGCCGCCCGAAGGCGCATTGCCGCCATCGTCCACCGTCAGATTGAGGGAGCCGCGCGTCAGGGTCATGCGCATGCCCAGCGCCGCCGCCTCCTCCGCCTGAATGTCCATGGCGGACTCAAGGCCCGGCGGGAAGAAATACTGATGGTCGGACACGCAGGTGCAGCCCGACATCAGCAATTCCGTCAGCGCGAGGCGCGTGGCGAGGCGGAAGTTGTGCGGATTCACATGGCGCGACCAGATCGGGAACAGCGCCTGCAACCAGGGAAACAGCTCCTTGTTGATCGCCTGCGGATGGGCGCGCGTCATCGTCTGGAACATGTGGTGATGGGTGTTCACCAGACCCGGCAGCACCACATGGCGCGAGGCGTCGAAGGTGGCGTCCACAGGCGCTGAGGGATGGCCGCCGGAGGGCACCAGCTCCACGATCACACCGTGATCGACGACGATCCCGCCTTCCGCCCCCTGCGCCAATATGGCGAGCGGCGATTTGATCCATTCACGCATCGCATTTCCCTTTCGTTATGGCGAGGGTGACAAGCGCTCCGCTTGCGCGCAAGCGCGAATTTCATGCGGCGCGTCTTTTTGGAGGGCGGCGGGACCAGCCCGGTGGGCGTCCGATAGCTTCAGCAACGCTGGAACGAAGCCCGTGCGTATCGGTTGTCCGGCGTCACCTACCCCAACGGAGGCGTGCCATGACGATCACCAGCAAAGACATCCATAATCTGGAAGATCTCTTCGTTCACCAGCTTCAGGCCATGTATTACGCGGAGAAGGAGATCCATAAGGCCATGCCGAAAATGGTGGGCAAGACATCGGACACTTCTCTGCGCACGGCCATAGAAAGCCACATGAAGGAGGGCGACACGCAGATTGCACGGCTGGAACAGGTGTTCAAGATGCTGGGCAAACCGCCGCAGGCCGTGGGCTGCGCCACCATCGACGGGCTCAGCAAAGAAGCTGGCGATGTGGTGAACAATCTCACCGACAAGCATCTGCTCGACGCAGCGCTGGTCGCCGCCGTTCAAGGCGTCGAACATTACGAGATCACCTGCTACGGCACGTTGATCGCCTGGGCGCGTCAGCTCGGCCGCCAACAGATCGTCGATCTTCTTGAAAAGACGTTGCAGGAAGAAAAAGCCATGGACAAGAAACTCACCACCATGGCCGAAAGCCAGATCAACCGCCTGGCGGCTTGATCAAAGGCGCCCGCTCCCCTCGGGGCGGGCGCTTTATCAGCGCACTTGCCGCGCGCGCTCGACGACCGCCTGCGGCACGTCGCTCACAGAGGTGACGAAAGCCTGCAACTCCGCTCCGCTCTGCGGATCAAAATCGAGCCGAGCCTGTTTCACTTCCGCCAGAAGCTCCGGGTCTTGCAGCATGGCCATGAAGGCGTCGCGCAGGGCCTGCACGCGCTCAGCGGGCACGCCGGGAGGCGCGAGCACCGCCTTGCCGACATCGGTGGCGCTGGCGTAGAGCAGCAGCGCTTGCCGATCTTCCTCGGTCTTGCCCAGCTCCACCATGGTGGGCGTGTCAGGCAATTCGGGATGGCGGCGCGAGCCCCATTGGATGACGATCCTGGCCAGTTTCTGATCGAGCCATTCAGGCTTGGCGGCTTTCACCGTGCTCCAGGCGGTGAGGCAACCTTGCAGCTCGCCCTTCTCCATGGCGAGGCAGGACTCAGGCGCGCCCCCATAGCCGGTGATGACCTTGAATTGCGTGCCCGCGAATGCGTTCAGCACGCGCGGATAGACGGTGGCCGCAGCGGTTGGCCCCGAACCGCCGACCACGATCTCGCGCGAACGGATATCGTCGATGCTGGCGACGCCGGCCGTATGCCAGATGGCTTCGACATTCACCGAGGCCGAGATGCGGCCAATCCAGTTGAACTCCTTCGACACATAGGCGACGCCCTGCGTGCCCAGCAGCTCTTCGGCGATGGACGTATCGGGGATCACGCCCAGCGCCGTGCCATCTTTCGGCGCGACGGAGAACAGATAATTCGCCGCCTTCAGGCCCCCGGCCCCGATCATGTTCTGCGCCACGACATTGGGATTGCCGGGAATATATTTACCCAGATGCCGCGCCGCGAGCCGCCCGTAAATGTCGTAACCGCCGCCTGAAGGGAAACCGATGTAGAGGCTGATCGTGCGGCCCCGATAAAAGTCGGCCACCGATTGGGCGGCGCAAGGCGCGGTGAGCGCAGCAGTCATGGCGAGGCCGAACAAGGCGGCGGCGGAGCGTGCGGCGACGGACATGGAACCTCCCTGATGATCCATTGTCCTTAAGGCAGAGGAGCTTGCGCCGCAAACCGGCCACCCTCAGCCGATGGTCCTGTCCCAACGCAGCAGCTCGATGCGGTCATAGACGCCGTTGACCACATAGGGGTCCGCAACATTGAACCGCTCGACTTCTCTGATGTCTTCAACCTCAAAGACCACCAGCGCGCCGCACTTGGCCCCCGGCGCATCCGTATCGAACAGCGGACCAGACTGCACGATGCGCGCCATGCCCGAACGCAGATGGGCGCGATGGGCCTCGAAAAGGGCTTTGCGTTGTTCGTCCTTTCCGGGGGCGTCATGGGCGATACGGCAGATGATCATAATCCAAAAATCCAAACCGCGTCACGCGGCACGGCGCACCACACTTCTCCGGGCGCCAGTTGCTGCACGCCATGCGCCTTCATGGCGAGGCCGCCGCGCGTCAGGCGATATTCCCATGCGCTGCCGAGATAGAGGCAGGCGTCGAGCTGCATCTGCACGTGGTTCTCGCCGGGGCCGTCGACGATGCTGATGCGCTCGGTGCGGACCACGGCGCGGGCCTCGTCGCCCAGCGCAAGCGGGCGCGTCTCGCGCACCACGCCTTCCAGCGACCAGCCCTCGCCGCCGATGGCGCCAGCGCCCGTGAGTTTGCCGCGCAGCACATTGTTGGCGCCCAGAAAATCCGCTGCATAGAAAGTCGCGGGTTGCGAATAGATCTCGATGGGCGAGCCGGACTGGATGATGACGCCGCTCTCCAGCAGCAGCACATGATCCGCCATGGCCAGAGCCTCGGCCTGATCATGGGTCACCATGATGGCGCAGATGCCCAGTTCCAGAATCAGCTTGCGGATCCAGTAGCGGGCGTCCTCGCGCAGCTTGGCGTCGAGGTTGGACAAGGGCTCGTCCATCAGCAGCACGCGCGGCTCATAGACCAGCGCGCGGCAGATGGCGACGCGCTGTTGCTGACCGCCCGAGAGCTGGTCAGGAAAGCGCTCGGACAGATGGCCCAATCCCAACTTTTCGAGGATCGCCATGACGCGCACTCGCGCCTCCTCCCCCACCACGCCGCGCAGCTTGAGGCCATAGGCGACATTGTCGAAGACATTGCGATGGGGCCACAGGGCGTAGGATTGGAACACGAGGCCGATGTTGCGCTTCTCGGGCGGCAGAGCGATCCCCTGCTCCGCGTTCAGCACCACATTTCCGCCGATCTCGATGCGGCCGCCCTCTGGCTGTTCCAGGCCGGCGATGCAGCGCAGCAGCGTGGTCTTGCCGCTGCCTGACGCGCCCAGCAGCGCGACGATGGTGCCCTTGTTCGCCTCGAAGGAGGCGCCGCGCAAGATGTGGTTTCCGCCGAGCCATTTCTCGACGCTGGAGACGCTGAGGTCAGTCATGGATGCGGGCTCCGAGCCGCAGGGCGAAGCCAAGCCCCAGGGCGGTGAAGAGAATGCTGAGGAAAGCGAGGGCCGCGATCTGGTCCATCGAGCCTGAGGTGAGCAGCGAGACCATCAAGGTGCCGACGACCTCCGTGCCCACGCCCATCAGATAGACGCCCGTCGCATATTCGCGCAGGAAGACGATCATGATCAGCGACCATGCGCCGACGAGCCCCGGCCTGATGATGGGGATCACCGTGTCGCGCCAGGTGCGTCCACGACTGGCGCCGGTGGTGCGCGAGGATTCTTCCAGCTCCGGCGCCACCTGCATCAGGGTCGCCTGAATGATGCGCAGCCCATAGGACAGGCCCACCACAGTGTAAGCGACGAAGAGGCTCACCAGCGTCGGCCGGAACGGCGTCAGGAAGGGCACGAAGAGGAACACCCAGAAGAAGGCGAGGCCGATGATGATGCCCGGCAGCGCGCGCGGCAGCAGCACCATGTAATCCAGCACCGCGCCGCTCGCGCCCTTGTTGCGATGGCCCGCCAGGCCAATCGCGAGATAGATCGCCACCGCCAGCGCGCCGCCCACCACCGACAGAACCAGCGTATTGACGATGCCGCGATAGAGGCTCGGCGTATCCAGCAGATGCGCGAAATGGGCGAGCGTCAGATGATCGCGCAGGCGCACCCCCTCGCCCCATGAGTCCACGAAAGCGCGCACCGTGATGCCGCCGATGGGCAGCGCCACGGAGACCACGAGCCAGAGCGCTATCAAACCCCAGGCGATCACCTGCCCGCTCGGCCCCAGACGCAGCGGCGTCGCCCGCGCGCCCTTGCCGCCCACCGCCGCATAGCGTCGGCTATTGCGCAAAAGCAGGCGCTGGAAATAGACGAGCGGCAGCGTGATGAGGATCAGGCACACGGCCACCACCGCCATCACATGATAGGTCGGCGTGCCGAAGATTCCGTTGACCTTGTAGATATAGGTGGTGAGCACCACGATGCCGCTCGGATCGCCCAGCACCAGGGGAATCCCGAAGGTCTCGAAGCCCAGCAGCAGATTGAGCGCCGCCGCGAAGATCAGCGAGGGCAGCACCATGGGCAAGGTGACGTCGAGCGACACGCGCCAGATGTTCGCGCCCGCAGCGCGCGCCGCCTCTTCAAGGTCGGAGGGCAGGCTGCGCATGGCCGAGGAAACATAGAGATAGACATTCGGCACATGGCTCAAGCCGCCGATGAGGATCATGCCCCCCAGGCTGTATATGCTCCATGGCTTGAAGCCGAAGGTCTCCTTCATCCACAGCGAGACAAATCCTGACGGGCCTATCGCGACCGTGTAGCCGAATGCCAGCACGATGGACGAGAGGAACATCGGCACAAGCGCCACCGGCTCCAGCCACCGCTTGCCCACAAGATCGGTGCGCGCAAGGAGAAAGGCCAGCATGGCCCCCAGCGGCACAGCCACCGCGACGAGCCCGACAGCGAACAGCGCCGTGGAGCCCAACGCGGTCCAGAAGTCGGGATCGGTGAGCACATAGTCATAGGCTTCGAGGCTCAGCCGCGCCGTCTTGTCGAAAAAAGGCGCGTCGAGGAAACTCTGATAAAGGATGAGGCCCACGGGCGTCATCACGACAAGCACGAGGGCTGCGATGACCGCGACCCGGTAGACCTGCCCTTCGCTGCGGCGCGCGATCCCCCCGGTCGCCATCAGCCTTCGCCGCGCATGGCTTTTTTCCAGATCTGGAAGAATTCAGCGCGCATCTTGGGGTTCATGTTGCCCACAAGCTTCTCGTCGATGGGAATCACCTTCATGTTGCCGCCGGTGAGTTTGCCGATCTCCTCGGCGTCAAGCGGGCCTTTGTACCCCTTGCGAAGCGGCGGCACGCCCTTGTCGGCCAGAATGGCCTGTCCCTTTTCCGAGAGCATGAAATCGAGGAAGAGGCGCGCGGCGGCTGGATGCGGCGCGTTCTTCGTCACGCTGGCGACGCGCTGGAAGGCGGATGTGTAATCGCTGGCGAAGGACACGCCGATGACGTCGGATTCCTTGCGCCACTGAAGCGCATAGGAGCCGATGACGTTGAAGGCGAGGATCTGCTCGCCCGAGACCACCTTCTCGCGCATGGCGCCCGAGCTGCCATAGACCTTGCCTTCCGCAGCGCCAAAGGCCTTGGCGAGATCCCAGAAGGACGAGGTATTCTGCAAATCGGTCTGCGCCAGCAGAAAGCCGATGCCGCTCTTCTCGGGATCGAAGGAGGCGACCTTGCCAGTCAGTTCCTTGCCGTGCTCCTGGAGCAGCTTCACGAGGTCGGCGCGGGTCTTGGGGATCCACTCGGGCTTCAGGAGGTTCTTGTTGTAGATCATCGCCACGGGCTCGATGGACGTGCCGTAGACCATGTCCTTGTAGATGGCCGTCGGCGGCAGTTGCGCCGCCTCGGGCGACACATAGACATCCAGCAGCCCCTTGGCGGCGAGCACCATTTGCAGGTCCATGGAGCTCGTCCAGGAAATGTCCGCGCCCACCTGCCCGGCGGCGCCTTCACTGATCACCCGATTGTAAACATCCGTGGTGCCAAGACCATTGTAATCGACGGCGATTCCGTAGGCTTGCTTGAATGCTTCAACAAGCGGCTGGCCCTGGGCTTCGTCAGTGGAGGTGTAGATCGCGACACGCCCTTCCTTCTTCGCTTTGGCGATGAGGTCGGCATAGTCGGCGGGATAGCCGGTGGACGCTCCCTGAGCGAAACTGAAACGGGAAGAACCGACGAGGGCCGCGCTCCCGAGGGCGCCTGCCATGAATGAACGACGGTTGGTCATTTGAATCTCCCTGATGCGGCCTGAAGGCGGCGTCATCTCATTGGGGAGATCATAACCACTCGCGCTAACGCTCGCCAGAGCGCGACGGGAGAATTTTCCCGCCGCGCCCCGCCATGCGACCTCACAGGCGCGCGGCGCGCCAGCGGCCAGAACATTGTTGCGTGGGCGAGTGCCATTGCCCGCCGCCGGAGGCCCCTTGCAACCGCCCGCCTGCGGCCAACTGATCCGACCCGTGAATCATGCGGATGGCCACGCGACCAGACGGATCGACGGCGCCCGATGTCTGCACGAAAAGGCCGCTCTCGGCGATATGCCCGCCTGAGACGTTCACTTGGCCTTTGTAGTTCAATCCGCATTGGCCTTGTTCAGTGGACAATTCCACCGACCAGGGGCCGTCGTAATTGCCCGCCTGAAGGGGCGTGATGGACAACACTGCGATTGTGCTAGCGAAAATTGCGAGGCTACGAGCGCCCATGTCTTCTCCTGTCAGATGCTCAAAGGACCGGTGGACCGGCGGACGAGGGCCTTGTTCCGCAATTCTTTGGCGCATTTGCGGCCATAGCAAAGCTGAGCGACCCGGCGGCTTGACCAGCGGGCTCCGGCAGGACACACAACCATCGCAGAAATGATGCGTGCGGAGCGAGTCCGCGCGCGCAGCGAGCCAGGACGCGCAACTGAAACCAACCGTTCGACATGACGTGAGGAAAAGCGTCTTCAGGATCGACGACCAGACGTCGGCGACGTCGCGCGCCTGTGCGCGCCCGCTTCGCGTCGCAGCGCTCGTTCTCGCAGCGATGGGTTGGGCTACGGTCACGAGCGCCCTGGCGCAACCCAAGCTCCCTCCCCTGCCCCCCAGTCGCCCGCGCGAACTGCGGCAGGCGCCGCCCGAGCCTGTTGAACAGGCGCCGCAGCCACAGCCCGAACCAGATGCGCAACCCTCGACGACGGACGCGCCTCAATCACGTCAGGAATGGCGATCCCTTCGCCGCATCTGTGGGGAAGAATGGCGAGGGATGAAGAAATCCGGGCGGACAACCGGACTCCTGTGGTCCGATTTCTTCGAGACCTGCCGCAAGCGGCAATAAAATGCCGCCCCTCGAAGACCGAAGGGCGGCATGGGTAACCTTGATTGACCTTTTGAAGATCCCGCGCTGCGCGGCGCGGGACCATCATCAAGCCTCGATCAGGCTTCGTTCTCGGTCGTGGTGACCGGAGCCGGCGCCACTTCGCGCGGCTTGCGCGGAGACGACTTGCGCGCCACCGTCTTCACCGCAGCCTTGCGACCGGGCTTCGCGACGGCGGCCTTCGTCACAGCAGCCTTGCCGACGGACTTCTTGGCGGCGGTCTTCTTGACGGCAGCCTTCTTGACGGCGGTCTTCTTGACAGCGGTCTTCTTGACAGCCGTCTTCTTCACGGCGGCCTTCTTGACGGCCGTCTTTTTGACAGCGGCCTTCTTGACGGCGCCCTTGCGGGCGGTCGCCTTGACGGCTGTCTTCTTGACGGCGGTCGCCTTCGCCACGCCCTTGCGGACGGTCTTCTTCGCGGCGGTCTTCTTCGCCACGCCCTTGCGGGCGGTCGTCTTCACTGCGGTCTTCTTCACAGCGGCCTTGCGGGCGGTCTTCTTCGCTGCGGTCTTCTTCACAGCGGCCTTGCGGGCAGTCTTCTTAACGGCGGTCTTTTTCGCGGCGGTTTTCTTCGCCGGTTTACGCTTAGTCGTTGCCTTGGCCATCTGAGGTCCCCTCTGATTTGACAGTCGACGCGTCGATATGGAAGTCGACAACAGGCTCTACTACCGTAGCGCGGTTCATTACTCATGCAAGTGTGCAAGAACAGGATTCATGCGCAAGCAAGCAACCGCCGCTTCGCCTCAGCACGCCAACAAGGCGCCGGACGTCATTTCGTCGGGAGATCAAAGCAATGGAATCGCATGTCGATGCATCAGCAGACCATGCCTGCGCTGCGGCCGCAAGACTGGCGCCGACTTGGGGGTGAGTTTAGCATGTGCGCCGTATCGTCCACGCGGTGCGAAATGCTGAAAATATCTATTTTTATTGGCTTAAATTGCAATTCAGGCGAGCCGCCTCCGAACGTCGCGACAAAGCCGACGCCCGGCGTCCGGCGTCGCGCCGCACCTTCACGAGCGACCGAACGAGGGCTGAGGAGCCGATTTAAACATGTGTTCCGCAGTTGGTCCGGAGGCTTGCGCAACGCGTCAGCAAAGGGCTGCGCAGGGATTCAAAAAAGTGGAAAAAAAATTTCGATGTGGCGCCGATTCCGCGCTCGCCGCGCCCGTCAAAACGCGACCCGGTGATCGAAATCGCGCAAAAACCGGATTCGACGATCTTGATTCGAGATGGATGAAGCGCCGACAAGCCGCTCGGAACGGCTCGTCGGCGCATGCGTTCAGATGCCGAGTTTGCGCTTCAACAGTTCATTCACTGACTGCGGATTGGCCTTGCCGCCCGTCTCTTTCATCACTTGTCCAACGAACCAACCGAGCATGGTGGGCTTGGCCTGCGCCTGCGCGACCTTGTCAGGATTGGCGGCGATGATCGCATCCACGGCAGCCTCGATGGCGCCTGTGTCAGTGACCTGTTTCATGCCGCGCGTTTCGACGAGCGCGCGCGGATCGCCGCCTTCCGTCCAGACGATTTCGAACAGATCCTTCGCGATCTTGCCCGAAATGACGCCTTCGGAAATGAGGTCCACGATGGCGCCGAGCTGATCGGCGCCGACGGGCGACGACGCGATGTCCAGGCCTTCCTTGTTGAGGCGCCCGAACAGCTCGTTGATGACCCAGTTGGCGGCGGCTTTGGCGTCGCGCCCCTTGGCCACGGCCTCATAAAAATCAGCCGACGCGCGCTCCATCACCAGCACGCCAGCATCATAGGAGGCGATGCCGTAATCGCGCATGAAACGGGCCTTTTTCGCATCCGGCAATTCGGGCAGATGACGCGCGAGCTCTTCGACGAAAGTTTCATCGAACTCGAGCGGAAGCAGATCGGGGTCCGGGAAGTAGCGATAATCATGCGCCTCTTCCTTCGAGCGCATGGAGCGCGTTTCCCCGCGCGCCGGATCGAACAGGCGCGTCTCCTGATCAATCTTGCCGCCATCTTCCAGAATGCCGATCTGCCGACGCGCTTCGACGTCCACAGCCTGACCGATGAAGCGGATCGAATTCACGTTCTTGATTTCGCAGCGCGTGCCGAGCGGCTCGCCCGGACGGCGCACGGAGACGTTGACGTCGGCGCGCAGGCTGCCCTGCTCCATGTTGCCGTCGCAAGTGCCAAGGTAGCGCAGGATGGTGCGCAGCTTGGTCACATAGGCGCGCGCCTCTTCGGCGGAGCGAATGTCGGGCTTGGACACGATCTCCATCAGCGCGACGCCCGACCGATTGAGATCGACGAAGCTTTCCGTTGGCGACTGGTCATGCAGCGACTTGCCTGCGTCCTGCTCCAGATGCAACCGCTCGATGCCGACGACGATCTGTTCGCTCGCGGTCACATCCACGATCACTTCGCCCTCGCCCACGATGGGGCTCTTGTACTGCGAGATCTGATAGCCCTGCGGCAGATCGGGATAGAAATAGTTCTTGCGGTCGAAGGTCGAGCGATGGTTGATCTGCGCCTTGAGGCCGATGCCGGTGCGCACCGCCTGCTTGACGCATTCCTCGTTGATCACTGGCAACATGCCCGGCATCGCTGCGTCCACCAGCGACACATGGCTGTTGGGCTCGCCGCCGAACTCGGTCGAGGCGCCGGAGAACAGCTTCGAATGGGAGGACACCTGGGCATGGATTTCCATGCCGACGACGATTTCCCAATCGCCGGTGGCGCCCTTGATGAGCTTGGATGCGTTGGCGGGAGCGTTCATGGACCTGTCCGCAAGGTTGGCGCGGACGGCAGGCGCCCGCGCGGGTTCCCGCTTCTTCTAGAAGGACAAAGCCTCGCGAACAAGACCGCTGGCGCGCTCAGGACGCAATCAGCTCATGCACGCTGAACAAATGCGCGGGATCGCGCCAGAGCGCGACAGGCGACCAACCCGCTCTACGCGCCAACGCCAGAAAATCTTCCACCGTATATTTGTGGGAGTTCTCCGTATGGATGCGCTCCTGCGGCGCAAAACGAAAGCTGCGCCCAAGTATCCGCACCTGCTGCGGCCACAGGCTCACGAGCCGCATTTCGATACGACTTTCGTCGGGATCGAAATGCGCCTCATGCGCGAAACCGGACAGATCGAAGTCTGCGCCCAGCTCGCGATTGATGCGCGTGAGCAGATTGAGATTGAAAGCCGCTGTGACGCCCTTGGCGTCGTCATAGGCCGCGAGCAGGCGCGCGACGTCCTTGCGCAGGTCGACGCCGATCACGAGGCGCGCTTGCGCCCCAAGGGTCGACGCCATGTCGCGCATGAGGCCGACGGCCTCCTCGCGCACGAGGTTGCCGATGGTCGAGCCGGGAAAAAAGCCGAGCCGTGGCGCATCCGCCAACTCAGTCGGCAGGTCGAGCGGCATGCGGAAATCCCCCACCCGCGTGATGACGCGCAAGTTCGGATAGCACGCCGCAAGCCGCTCCCTCGCGCCCTCGAGCGCTGATTCCGACACGTCGATGGCGACATAGGCGGCGAGATCGGGCATGGCGTCGAGCAGGATTTCCGTCTTCCGGCTGGAGCCGGAGCCGAACTCCACCAACACGCCGCCGGGCGCCACGCGCCGCGCCAATTCGCCCGCATGTTCGCGCAGGATAGCAAGCTCGGTGCGGGTGGGGTAATATTCGTCGAGGTCCGTGATCTCCTCGAAAAGCTCGCTGCCGCGCGCATCGTAAAAATAGCGGCAAGGCAGGCTCTTTTGAGCGTGAGAAAGGCCCTCGATCACGGCGGCGGCGAATTCTTCGTCGAGCGGCGCGAGAGCGCTCTGCGGCGGCTGAACCTCGTTCATGCGCCGTCATCTGCAAGGCGCAGGCCGGTGAACTGCCAGCGCTGATGAGGGTGGAAGAAATTGCGGTAGGTCGTCCGCGCGTGGCCTTGCGGGGTCACGCAGGAAGAGCCTCTGAGCACATGTTGGTTGATCATGAATTTCCCGTTGTATTCGCCCACGGCGCCCGGCGCCGCGCGGAAGCCCCGATAGGGCAGATAGGCCGATGACGTCCATTGCCAGACGTCGCCGAACATTTGCGTCAGCCCCTGCCCCGCTGGCGCAGGCCTTGGCCGCAAGGCGCCGGCGCCTTCAACCGGCAGGCCCAGCGCGGCGACCTCCCATTCGAACTCGCTTGGCAGACGCTTGCCCGCCCAGCGCGCGTAAGCGTCGGCTTCATAGAAGCTCACATGACAGACCGGCGCGGCAGGATCGAGCGGGCGCAAACCGTCGAGCGTCATCTGCATCCACTGGCCATCGCGTTCTTCGCAATAGAGCGGCGCCCTGATCCCCTCGTTCTGGAGCCATGACCAGCCGTCGGAGAGCCACAGGGCGGGCGCGCGATAGCCGCCGTCGGTCATGAAGGCCAGCCATTCCTCATTGGTCACGGCGCGCGTGGCGAGGCGGAAATCGTCCACGAAGACCCGCTGACGCGGCGTCTCGTTATCGAAGCAGAAACCCTCGCCTGCGTGGCCGACCTCATGCAGGCTGGCGGCGAAACTGACGAAGCCAAGCGCGGGCGCGGCGCTTCCTGCAGGTTCGTCATGGGTGGCGCGATAGCGCGGGCGCAGAGGGTTGAGCGCGAAGAGATTCAGGATGTCGGTCAGCAGCAATTCCTGATGCTGTTGCTCATGCTGCACGCCAAGCTCGATGAGGTCTGCGAGCGCGCGGTCGCCATCGCCGCCAGCGGCGAAGAGTTCGCGCAAGCCCGCGTCCACATGGGCGCGATAGGCGAGCACCTCTTCGCATGTGGGCCGGGTCAGCAAGCCGCGCCAGGGACGCGGATGACGCGGGCCTGCGGATTCGTAATAGGAGTTGAACAGATAGGCGAACCGCTCATCAAAGACGCGATAGCCGTCGCAACGCGCGAGGATGAAGGTCTCGAAGAACCAGGTCGTATGGGCGAGGTGCCACTTGGTGGGGCTGGCGTCGTCCATCGACTGGACCGTCTGGTCCTCTGGCGTCAACGGTTCCGCCAGTTCCACCGACCGACGCCGCGTGGAAAAAAGCCGCCGCTCCAGTTGCGTCTCCGCCGCTTGTGCGCTGATGGTCATGCAGGATCCTGCGTTTGCGCAGCGCAGGTCGCCGCGCCCGGCGGCAACGTATCGCCCTCCCGATGGTTCCGCAAAGGGAGCGCAAAGAGGATCGAGAAGGCGCGCGCGCCCGCCCTCACCACCAGGGCTGCGGCAGGGCCACGCGACCCGCAGATTCCTCGATCACCGACGCGACCGAGAACAGCGTCTCTTCGTCGAAGGGACGTCCGATCAGTTGCAGGCCCAGCGGCAGACCGTCGGCGGAGAGGCCCGCAGGCACAGCGATGCCGGGAAGGCCCGCCATGTTCACCGTCACGGTGAACACGTCGTTGAGATACATTTCCACCGGATCCGTCGAGCCCTTTTCGCCAATGCCGAAGGCGGCGGAAGGAGTGGCGGGGGTCAGGATCGCGTCCACGCCCTGCGCATAGGCCTTTTCGAAATCCTGCTTGATGAGCGTGCGGATCTTCTGCGCGCGCACATAATAAGCGTCGTAATAGCCAGCGGAGAGCACATAGGCGCCGATCATGATGCGGCGGCGCACCTCGGGGCCGAAGCCCGCGCGGCGCGTATTCTCGTACATGGCCGAGATGTCCTTGCCCGGCACGCGCAATCCGTAGCGCACGCCATCGTAGCGCGCGAGGTTGGACGAAGCCTCGGCGGGCGCCACGATGTAATAGGCGGGCAGCGCGGTCTTGGTGTGCGGCAGTGAGATGTCGACGATCTCCGCGCCCGCAGCCTTCAGGAAGGCGACGCCGTCGGCCCAGAGCTTCTCGATCTCGGCGGGCATGCCCTCGATGCGGTATTCCTTGGGAATGCCGATCTTCTTGCCCTTGATGGAGCGCCCGATGGAGGCCTCGTAATCGGGCACGGGCGCGTCGATGCAGGTGGCGTC
The DNA here is from genome assembly GCA_903902915.1 of uncultured Hyphomicrobiales bacterium. Lineage (GTDB taxonomy): Bacteria > Pseudomonadota > Alphaproteobacteria > Rhizobiales > Beijerinckiaceae > Terripilifer. The sequence continues at coordinate 119,653 of CAIUWR010000032.1, forward strand.
CTTGGCGTCGTGGCCGGCCATGGAGCGCAGCATGATCGCGCAATCGCGCACCGTGCGGGCGATGGGGCCGGCCTGATCGAGCGAGGAGGCGAAAGCCACCATGCCCCAGCGCGAGCAGCGGCCATAGGTGGGCTTGATGCCGACCGTGCCGGTGAAGGCGGCGGGCTGGCGGATCGAGCCGCCGGTGTCGCTGGCGGTGGCGCCGAGGCACAGATGCGCGGCCACCGCGGAGGCCGAACCACCCGACGAGCCGCCGGGCACCAGCAGGCCCTTCTTGTCGCCAGCCAGCGCCTCGCGCGCCCAGGCGCCGTCGCGGTGCGGGGGCAGCCAGGGCGAGGCGACGGGCCCGAAGAACGAGGTCTCGTTGGACGAGCCCATGGCGAATTCGTCCATGTTGAGCTTGCCCAGCATGACCGCGCCGTCGCGCCACAGATGGGAGGTGACGGTGGACTCGTAGTCCGGCTTGAACCCATCGAGGATATGGCTGCAAGCCTGCGTATGGACGCCCTTGGTCGCGTAGAGATCCTTGACGCCCAGCGGCAAGCCTTCAAGCGGGCCAGCCGTTCCGCTGGCGATGCGCGCGTCGGAAACGGCCGCCATGGCGAGCGCCTGATCGGGCGTCTCCAGCACATAGGCGTTGAGCCCGCGCGCCTTCGCCATGGCGTCCAGATGGGCCTGCGTCAGTTCGACGGCGGAGAGGGTCTTGGCCTGCAAAGCGTCGCGCGCTTGCGCAAGGGTGAGGCGGGTCACGTCGGTCATATGGGTCACTCTGGCCGAGGGCGGCGAACAGGATGAGGGGATGAGGTGCGGGGCTGGACGCCTATTCCACGACCTTGGGCACGGTGAAGAAGCCGTCTTCGCTGTCGGGCGCATTGGCCACGACGACGTCGGCGCCCGCATGGTCGGTCACGGCGTCCTTGCGCCAGACCATCTTCATGGGCACCACGGAAGTCATGGGCTCGACGCCCTCCACGTCAACCGCGCTCAACTCTTCAATGAATGAGAGGATCGCGTTGAGCTCTTGCTGGAGATGGGGAACCTCCTCCTCGCTCACGGCGATGCGCGCCAGATGCGCGATGCGGCGGACGGTCGCCTGGTCAACGGACATGCTTGCTCCAAACAAATGGCGAGACGAAAGGCGGCGCAAAACAAGCGCCTGCGCCTGCCCTATATCATCGCACGCTTTGACGACGCAAACTGGAACCATGGTCAAGCGCGCCCGCACATGATAGGGCGGCGCATGGCCGACAATCTTCTCACCATCGAAACGCTGCTTCCCCGCCTCTCCCGCTATGGCAGGCTGATGGGCATAGACCTCGGCACAAAGACGATCGGACTCGCCCTGTCCGACGTGGAGCGCCGCATCGCGACGCCGCTGGAGACGGTCCAGCGCACCAAGTTCACGAAAGATGTGGCGCGCATGGTGGAGCTGGCGACGAAGCATGAAGTCGTCGCCTATGTCATCGGCCTGCCGCTCAACATGGATGGCAGCGAGGGCCCGCGCGCCCAGTCGACCCACGCCTTCATCCGCAACTGCGCCCCCCTCACGCCGATCCCCTTCATCTTCCAGGACGAGCGCCTGTCGACCGCCGCCGTCACCCGCTCCCTCATCGAGCAGGACGCCTCGCGCGCGAAACGCGCCGAAATCGTGGACCGTATGGCGGCCGCCTATATCTTGCAGGGCGTGCTGGACCGGCTCAACTACCTGGCGAAAGATCAGGCGTGATTAGACCAATTGGCGAGAAGCGTTTTAAAATAAACAGCATGATAAATAATAATTCTAATATATTGAAAATAAACAATATTTTATTTTTTATTGATTTAGATGATAATACTTCAGTTCAATTGAGAGCCACTATTAACGATCAGTTCTACATTTTCTTATAATTATTATTTGCAACGTCGACTGGAATCGGCAAGAAATAGAGTTGTCGTATGAACAAAAGGAGGAGGGCGATCTTTGTAGCATTGAACGCTACATCATCTCGCTCTCGTTGACATATGGTCGCGAAACTTCGCAATGGCGCGAAAACTACCGAACAGCCTCCTAGCCAGCACGGCCGCAAGCCCCCATCGCGCTTGAAGAACAGGTGCGAACCGGACCGGGCCAATGACCAGAGACAGGCGGAAGCCGCCCGCTATATCGCAGCGATGTCAGGGGAATTGGCCGCAATGGCGAATGGCGTCAGCCTTGGTCTCGTCGCCCATTTCCTCGCCATGGCGCAGGCGGAGGCGCAGGACGTCGCCGAACGCGCCGCCTGAAGCCATCAACGCTGCGGCAGCAGCGAAACCAGCCCGCCGCCATGACGCTCCAGGCGTCCTTCCAGTTCGAGATCGAGCAGCGCCGAACGCACCTGCGCGACCGGCGCGCCCGACGCGCGCACAAGATCATCCAGCGCCACTGGCGAGGGGCCGAGCAGGCTCTCGACTTGCGCGCGCAACGCCAGCCCCTGATGGGCCGCGCGCGGCGCATCAGCGAAGGCTGGCGAGGGCGCGGCGCGCACCGGCTCGTCGAAGGCGAGCCCCGCCACAGTCGTGGGCGCAGCAACCTCGTCGTAGAGAAGATTGAACTCGTCCCACAGCGGTTCGGCTGGCGCCCGCCTTTCATCTTCGCGGAACAGCGGCAGTTGCGGCTCGCCGCCGCCCGCCATGGGCAGGAGCACGTTCAGCACATCCTCCGCGCGGGTGCACAGGGTCGCGCCGTCGCGCAGCAACTGGTTGGTCCCCTCGGCGCGCGGATCGAGCGGGGAGCCCGGCACGGCGAAAATCTCGCGCCCCTCGTCGGCGGCGAATTTGGCGGTGATCAGCGAGCCTGATCCGCGCGAAGCCTCGATCACCAGCGTGCCCAGCGCCATTCCCGCCACAATGCGGTTGCGCCTTGGGAAATCGCGTCCACGCGGCTCCCAGCCGAGCGGCATCTCGCTGATGAGGGCGCCGCGCGCGCAAATGTTCTGCGCCAGTCCGACATGTTCGGGCGGATAGATCTTGTCGAGACCGCCCGCCAGCGCGGCCACCGTGCCCATGCCGATGCTCGCCTGGTGAGCGCGGGCGTCAACGCCGCGCGCGAGGCCGGACGCGATGACGAAGCCCGCCGCCGCCAGATCGCGCACCACCCGCTCGGTGAAGGCCAGCCCCGCCGCCGAGGCGTTGCGCGAACCGATGACCGCCACCATGGGCCGCGCGAACACGGCGAGATCGCCCTGCACCGCGATCAGCGGCGGCGGCGAATGGATGGAGCGCAGCGCCTTGGGATACTCCGGGTCGCCAAGCGCCACGAGGCGCGCGCCGCGCGCGGACAGTTCGTCCATTTCGCGGCGGCAGGCGTCTGCGTCAGCGACGGCGATGGAACGGCCTTTTCGCGCGGCGAGGCGCGGCAAAGCGTCGAGCGCGGCGGCGGCGCCGCCGTGGCGATTGATCAGGGCGCGGAAGGTCTGCGGACCGATGCTTTCGGTCCGAATGAGGCGAAGCCAATCGAGACGCTGAGCGTCCGTCAATCGCGCGCCCGATCCCTCCGCTGCGCTCATGAGCGATCGCCAATCCTGCTCTCGGCGCCCGCGAGAAGGCGCGCGATATTGGCCCGGTGGGTGAAGAAGATCATGGCGGCGAGGACGAGGCCCATCAGCCCCTGCGCGCCCTGCCCGCTCGCAAAGAAAGCGGTGGGCGCAACGGCGCTGGCGACAAGCGCCGCGAGGGAGGAATAGCGCGTCACCTTGGCGACCGCGAGCCAGACCAGCGCAAAGACGACGCCAGCGGGCCAATAGAGGCCGAGCAGGCAGCCAAGAAAGGTCGCGACGCCCTTGCCGCCTTTGAATTTCAACCAGACTGGAAAGATGTGTCCGCTGAACGCGCCAAGCGCCGCCGCCATGGCGGGCGCCTCGCCCCAGCGGGCGGCGATGAGGATCGCGATGGTTCCCTTCAGCGCGTCGCACAGCAAGGTCGCAGCGGCCAGATCCTTGCGGCCGGTGCGCAGCACATTGGTCGCGCCGATGTTTTGCGAACCGATGGTGCGAATGTCCTGCGTGCCTGCGGCTTTGGTGATCAGCAGGCCGAACGGAACCGAGCCGAGCAGATAGCCGAACAGCAGCGCAAGAAGGGTTTCTGAAGTGAACAAATCAAGGCCCAATGAGACTTGCGCCCCCCGGCGCGCGCTCGTGAGCCTAGCCCCACACGATCTCGCCCGCAACCACAGTGAGCTTCACCCGACCTTCCATTCGCGCGCCGTCGAAAGGCGTATTCCGGCTGCGTGAATGAAGCTGAGCGGGATCAAGAACATAGGGTTCTTCGGGGTCGAAGCTGATCACGTCCGCAGGCGCGCCTCGTTGCAGACGGCCCTGCGGAAGGCCCAGAATTTCGGCCGGGCGGGTGGAGAGCGCCTGCAACAAACGCGATAAAGTCACCTGCCCCGCATGCACCAGACGCAGGCCAGCGGACAGAAGCGTTTCAAGGCCGATGGCGCCGGGCTCCGCCTCGCCGAAAGGCAGACGCTTGGTTTCAACATCCTGTGGATTGTGATCGGACACGATGACGTCGACGAGGCCGGAGGCCAAAGCCTCGACCATGGCGAGACGATCCGCCTCCTGACGCAGCGGCGGCGAAAGCTTGAAGAAGCTGCGATAGGCGCCGATGTCGTTCTCGTTCAGCGTGAGATGGTTGATCGAGGTCGCGCAGGTGACGGTGAGCCCCGCGTCCTTGGCGCGCGCGATGATCTCGAGCGAGGGCGCCGCGCTGATGAGCGAGGCGTGATAGCGCCCCTTGATCATGTTCACGAGACGCAGGTCGCGATCCAGCGCGATGGTCTCCGCTTCAACCGGAATGCCGCCGAGCCCGAGACGCGAGGCGAATTCGCCCGCATTCATCACGCCCGAACCGGCGAGATCCTCGTCCTGCGCGAAATGCATGATCAGCGCGTCGAAATCGCGCCCATAGGTCATGGCGCGGCGCATCACCTGCGCATTGCGGATCGAGCGCATGCCATCTGTGAAGGCCACGGCGCCGCTCTCCAGCAACAGACCGATTTCGGCTATCTCCTTGCCCTTGAGGCCCTTGGTGATGGCGGCCGAGGGCAACACCCGCACCCGCGCCGTGTCGCGCGCGCGGCGCTTGATGAAATCCACCACCGCCGGATCGTCCACCACCGGATGGGTGTCGGGCATGGCGACCATGGTCGTCACGCCGCCCGCCGCCGCAGCCGCGCTGGCGGAGGCCATGGTCTCGCGGTGTTCGGCCCCCGGCTCGCCCACGAAGGCGCGCATGTCGATGAGGCCCGGCGCGACCACGTCGCCGCCGCAGTCGATGATCTGGGCGCCAGCGGGCACGCTGTCGCGCGTGACGGCGCCGCCGAGGTCGGCGATGACGCCATCGACGATCAGCAGACCGCCCCGCATTTCCGTTCCCGCAGAAGGGTCGATCAGGCGCGCGTTCAAGAGGGCGATGGGTCTGTTGGTCATGATCGCGCCCCTCACAGGTTCGGCAGGTTTTGCGCGAGGGCTTCCAGCACCGCCATGCGCACGGCGACGCCCATCTCGACCTGCTCGGTAATCAGCGAGCGCGGCCCATCCGCCACCGCCGAGTCGATCTCGACGCCACGGTTCATGGGGCCGGGATGCATCACGAGCGCGTCGGGCTTCGCATAGGCGAGCTTCTCTTCGTCGAGGCCGTAGAAGCGCGCATATTCGCGCAGGCTCGGCACGAAGGCGCCGCTCATGCGCTCCAGTTGCAGCCGCAACATCATCACGATATCCGCGTCCTTGAGGCCATCGCGCATGTTGCGGTGAACCTCGACGCCAAGGCGCTCGACGCCCGCAGGCAGCAAGGTGGAAGGCGCCACGACCCGCACGCGCGCGCCAAGCTTGGCCAGCAGCAGCATGTTGGAGCGCGCCACGCGCGAATGGGCGACGTCGCCGCAGATGGCGACCGTCAGCCCCTCGATCCTGCCCTTGTTGCGGCGAATGGTCAGCGCGTCGAGCAGGGCTTGGGTGGGATGTTGGTGGGCGCCGTCGCCAGCGTTCACAACGGAACAATCGACCTTGCGCGCCAGCAGATCCACCGCGCCCGATTCCTGATGGCGCACGATGATGATGTCGGGCCGCATGGCGTTGAGCGTCACCGCCGTGTCGATCAGCGTCTCGCCCTTCTTCACGCTCGAATTGGCGACGGACATGTTCATGACGTCGGCGCCCAGCCGCTTGCCCGCGATCTCGAAGGAAGCCTGCGTCCGGGTCGAGTTCTCGAAGAACAGATTGATCTGGGTACGCCCGCGCAGAACGCTGCGCTTCTTCTCCACCTGACGGGAAAGGGCGACCGCCTCCTCCGCCATGTCGAGCAGATGCAGGATGTCGGGAGCCGACAAAGCCTCGATGCCGAGGAGGTGGCGGTGCGGAAAGACGATGGGGGAGCGTGTGTCTGCCATGAAGCGCATCCTATAGGGCCGCAGGGTCAAGGGATGCAAGACGGCGGGGGCTCGCATCCCCAGCCCGGTTCAACCTCGCGTGATGGCCCTATGGCGGCGCTCCAGCTCTTCGCCATAGCGCCGCAGGGTATGGGCCTCGGTCAGAAGGCCCAGCACGTGGCCCTTCTCCGCATTGTCCAGCACTGGCAGCACATCGGTCTCCGTCTTCTCGAAAATATCCATGGCCTCGCGGATGGTCATCTGCGGCAGGAGCAAGGCGCCATCGGGCAAGGCGAGCGTGGTCACCAGCGCCTCCGGTTTCTCGAGCGTCGTGTGGAGATCAGTGGTGAGCACCGTCCCGGCGTAGCAGCCGTCCTTGTCAAGGAGGAACGCCTGACGCTCGCCACCGGGCGGAAACAGGATCCGCGCCGCCTCGATGGTCACGTCATGGGGCAAGGTGCGCGCATCCTTGCGCATCAGCCGCGCCACGGTGAGATCGCGCAACCAGCCGATATCCGTTGGACCGCGGATGGTTTCGCCGCGCAGATGGAAGCGCCAGGTGGCGAAGGAATAGCCAAAGCCGGTGCGCACGATGAGCGCGGATATGGCGCAAGCCATGAAACAGGCCGCCGTGACGTCGAAATCGCCGGTCATCTCCAGCGCCAGAACGGTCATGGTGATGGGCGAGCCAAGCACGCCGGTCGTGAAGGCGGCCATGCCAGCCACCGCCGCCGTGCCCGGCGACATGGAGAGGGGAATCCACAGGGCGACGCCTTCCCCATAGAAGCGTCCGAACATGCTGCCGATCAACAGCGAGGCGAAGAAGAGGCCGCCGCGATAGCCCGCTCCCAGCGACACCGCCGAGGCGCAGCATTTCAGCAACGCCAGCCCCACCAGCAGCCCCAGCGGCAGGGAATGGACCAGATTGGCCTGCAAGGCGCCGTGGCCCGAGCCCATGACCTGCGGGCTGATCAGCGCCATGGCGCCCACCACGAGCCCTCCCAGCACGGGCCGGAAAGCGGCCGGAAAACGGCTGCGGTTGAACAGACCATCGACAATGGCGACGCCGCGCATCAAGGCGATGCTCGCCAGCGCCATGCTGGCGGCCAGCACGAGCAGGTGGACGAAACCCACGCCCTGGATTGGAGACATAGGCCCCGGAATGAACAAAAGGTCATGCCCAACCAGGGGCTTGGAGATCAGGGCCGCCACGATGGCGCTGGCCGCCACCGGCATCAGCGAGCCAACGCTATAGGCGCCCAAAACCACCTCGAACGCATAGAACGCCCCCGCCAGCGGCGCGCCGAAAGCCGCCGCTATGGCCCCCGCCGCTCCGCATCCGACCAGCAAGCGCAAATCGCTGCGCCTCGCCGCGAGCCCTCGCCCGAGCAGGGACGCCACGGCGGCCGAGATCTGCGTATAGGCCGCCTCCAACCCAACCGAGGCGCCGCAGGCGTTGGAGACGAAGGTCTGCAGCGTGATGTAGAAGCTGCCCCCCATGGACATGCGCCCGCCGTTGAGCGCGTTGGCTTCGATGGCGTCGGCCATCCGTCCATTGAACCGCTTGCCCGCCCACAAGGTGAGCGCAGCCAGCATGAAAGCGCCCAGCACAGGCGCCGCCACCACCCGCCACCAGCTCAAATCCGTGGCGATGGAGAGGTGGCGGCCACGCTCAAGGCCGAACAGGACTTCATGCACAAGTTGGGAGGCCCAGGATAGCGCCGACACCAGCAGTCCAGACAGCAGCCCGACCAGCACGCCCACAAGGACAAGCCCGAGCTCTCGGGAGCGCACGAAGGCGCGCATCCACAGGGGGAAGAGGCGATCAAACTTTTGCGAGGGGATGGGAGCCATCGGAACCAGTGCTGAACGAAGCGACAGCCGAAAGCCAGCCCGCCCATGGGATCAGCCCGGAAGTCCTCGGTGATCGGCAAAGCAGCCGAACTGTCCGGCGTCAAGCGTTCATCGTGGATGAAGACGCAGCCCAAAGTCAGGTTCATGTGCCGCATCAATGCCAACAGCCGCGCCGCCGCCGCAGCGAACGGCTTGTCCACAGGTCGGCCCGCCCTCCTCGAGGACAGTCCGGGGCGCCCTCGCAAAGGGGTCGATTTGACAGGTGACCGGCCCTCCCCCATGTTCCCGGCCAATTTAGCCACCCTCGCCGAGCCATCAGGACGGCCTCGCAGCCTCTGCGAAACGCCCCTCCATATCTGATGACTTGCGCCGGGCTGGCGTCTGAAAAGGCGCACCGGAATGAATGTCGTCATCGTCGAATCTCCTGCCAAGGCGCAGACGATCAACAAATATCTCGGCAAGGACTACGAAGTCTTCGCCTCCTTCGGCCATGTCCGCGATCTGCCCGCCAAGGACGGCTCCGTCGATCCCGACGCTGACTTCGCCATGCGCTGGGAGATGGACCCCAAGGCCTCCAAACGCATGACCGCCATCGCCGCCGCCGTGAAGGGCGCCAGCAAGGTCATCCTGGCGACCGATCCGGATCGCGAGGGCGAGGCCATCTCATGGCATGTGCTGGAAATTCTGCGCGGCAAGAAGGTGCTCAAGGACAAGAAGATCGAGCGCGTCGTCTTCAACGCGATCACCAAGAGCGCCATTCTGGAGGCCATGCAGAACCCGCGCGAGATCGACGGCGCGCTCGTGGACGCCTATCTCGCCCGCCGCGCCCTCGATTATCTGGTCGGCTTCACGCTCTCGCCGGTCCTGTGGCGCAAGCTGCCCGGCGCCAGGTCGGCGGGCCGCGTGCAGTCGGTGTCCCTGCGTCTGGTCTGCGACCGCGAGATGGAGATCGAGAAATTCGTCAAGCGCGAATATTGGTCGCTGGCCGCTCACCTCATGACCAAGGACAAGGCGCCGTTCATCGCCCGTCTGGTGGGGGCCGACGGCAAGAAGATCACCCGTCTCGACATTGGCGCGGAGCCCGAGGCGCGCGCCTTCGAGGCGGGGCTCAATCAGGCGAAGTTCACGGTGACTTCGGTCGAGGCCAAGCCCGCGCGGCGCCATCCCTGGCCGCCCTTCACCACCTCGACCTTGCAGCAGGAAGCTTCGCGCAAGCTGGGCCTCGCTCCCGCCCGCACCATGCAGCTCGCCCAGCGTCTCTATGAAGGCATAAACCTTGGCGGCGAGACCGTTGGTCTCATCACTTACATGCGTACCGATGGCGTCGACATGGCGCCTGAGGCGGTGGCCGCCGCCCGCCGGGTCATCGGCGAGCAATATGGCGACCGCTATGTGCCAAAGGTTCCGCGCCGCTACACGTCCAAGCAGAAAAATGCGCAGGAAGCCCATGAGGCGGTGCGCCCCACGGACGCGGCGCGTCTGCCCAAACAGATGGCCAAATATCTGGAGCGCGATCAACTGGCGCTCTACGAACTTATCTGGACCCGCACCGTCGCGAGCCAGATGGAATCCGCGGAGCTGGAGCGCACAACCGTCGAAATCGCGGCGGATGTTGGCGCGCCTTCCGCCATCCGCAAACTGGATCTGCGCGCCACCGGCCAGGTCGTGCGTTTTGACGGTTTCCTGAAGCTCTATCAGGAAGGCAAGGACGACGAGGACGATGAGGAAGGCGGACGCCTGCCGCCCATGGCCCAGGGCGACGCCCTCGCCAAGGACCGCATCGAGGCCGTGCAGCATTTCACCGAGCCGCCGCCGCGCTTCACCGAAGCGACGCTGGTCAAGCGGATGGAAGAACTCGGCATCGGCCGTCCCTCGACCTACGCCTCCACGCTGGCCGTGCTGCGCGACCGCGAATATGTGCGCATCGAGAAAAAGCGCCTCGTGCCCGAGGACAAGGGCCGTCTGCTAACCGCCTTTCTGGAGAGCTTCTTCACCCGCTATGTGGAGTATAATTTCACAGCCGATCTCGAAGAGAAGCTGGACGAAGTCTCCAACCACGAAAAAGACTACAAGGAAGTGCTGCGCGACTTCTGGCGCGACTTCATCGTCGCCATCGAAGGCACCAAGGATCTGCGCACGACGCAGGTGCTCGACAGCCTCAACGAAGTGCTCGGCTCGCATATTTTCCCCGCCAAGGAAGATGGCTCGAACCCGCGCGGTTGCCCCTCCTGCGCGGCGGGACAGCTATCGCTCAAGCTGGGCAAATTCGGCGCCTTCATCGGCTGTTCGAACTATCCCGAGTGCAAGTTCACCCGCACCCTCGCGCAGGCCGCTTCCGGCGAGACGCCAGCTGCTGGCGAGCGGCCGGGCGTGCGCGTGCTGGGCGTGGACCCGGCGACAGGCGAGGAGATCACAGCCCGCGACGGCCGCTTCGGGCCTTACCTCCAGATCGGCGAGGGCGAGAAGCCGAAGCGCTCGTCCATCCCCAAGGGGATGAATGTGTCGGAGACCACCCTCGAACAGGCCATCGCCCTGCTCTCGCTGCCGCGCGAAGTGGCCAAACATCCCGACACGCAAGACCCCATCATGGCGGGCCTCGGGCGCTTCGGCCCCTATGTGCAGCACGCCAAGACCTACGCCAGCCTGACGCGCGATGATGACGTGCTCACCATCGGCGCCAACAGGGCGATTGATCTGATCCGGACCAAGGAACAGGGCGGCGGCGGCCGCTTTGGCTCTGCGGGTCCGGGCCGCGTCTTGGGCGACCATCCCGAGGGCGGCGTGGTGAGCGTCAAGTCCGGCAAGTTCGGCTCCTTCGTGAACCACGGCAAGATCAACGCCACGATCCCCAAGGGGACCGACGCCGAGGCCCTGACCATGCCGGAGGCCATCGCGCTTCTGGCGGCGAAAGCGGCCGGGGCGCCCCCCGGCGGGCGCGTGCTGGGCGAACATCCCGAGGGCGGCGTGATCTCGCTGCGCGACGGGCGCTACGGCGCCTATGTCAGCCACGGCAAGGTCAACGCCACCATTCCCAAGGGGACCCCGGCTGATGCTGTGACCCTTCAGGACGCCATCGGCTGGATCGACGACAAGGGCGGCCCCGACAAGAAGATGACCCGCAAGGCCCCGAAAAAGGCGCCCGCGAAGAAGACGACGGCTGCGAAAAAGCCAACCGCCAAAAAGCCCGCAGGCAAGGCCGCTGTGACGGTGGATGACGACGACGCGCCGCCGTTCGATCTGGACGATGCTGCGCCCAAGGCCAAGGTCGCAGCCCGCAAGGCGCCCGCCAAGGCGGCCGTGAAGAAGAGCGCCGCCAAGAGGAAGGCGCCTGCGAAGAAGAAGGCTTGAGGCGTCCTGTTCTGGAAAATCCGGGACTCCACGACCACATGGTGTAACGTCGAGGGCGAATCTCCCCCTCGGCGTGGAAGAACGATTGTCCAGAAAAGCCCTCCCCCCCAAAGCAAAGCCCGTCGCAACGACAAGGCCCCTGCCCACGCGCGATGAGGTGCTCGCCTTCATCGCCCGCGAACGCGCTGCGGTGAAGGCAGCCGCTGGCGCTGTTCCCGCCAAGATCGGCAAGCGTGAAATCGCCCGCGCCTTCGGCATCACCGGCTCGGACCGCATCGGCCTGAAACAGATCCTCAAGGAGCTCGAATCCGAAGGCGAGATCGAGCGCAAAGGCCGCACCCTGCAAAAGACCGGCGCCCTGCCCGACGTGGTGCTGGCGGATGTGACGACGCGCGACAGGGATGGCGACCTCATCGCAGAACCTGTCGAATGGGACGTGGCGGAATATGGCGCCGCCCCGCGCATTCTCGTGCGGGTCTCCCGCAAGCCCCGCCCCGGCGAGCCGATTCCGGGCCTGAATGACCGCGCCTTGCTGCGCGTCGAGCCCGTGCGCCATCCCGAGCGGGGCGCGCCGCCCTATGTGGGGCGCGTCATCAAGCTCATCTCGAAGGCGCGGACGCAGATCCTCGGCGTGTTCCGCGCCCTGCCCAATGGCGGCGGGCGGTTGATTCCCATCACCAAGAAGGGCCAGCCGAGCGAACTCGACATTCCCGCTGGTTCGGAAGCGGGCGCCGTCGACGGCGATCTGGTTTCGGTCGATCTGCAACGCGACAAACGCTTCGGCCTGCCGCTTGCGAAGGTGCGCGAGAAGCTGGGGTCCGTGAAGAGCGAGAAGGCCATCAGCCTCATCGCCATCCACACCCACAACATCCCCAACGAATTCCGCACGGACACCATCGCCGAGGCCGAAAGCGCGCGCGAAGCGACGATGGACCTGCGCGAAGATTGGCGCGATCTGCCACTCGTCACCATCGACCCCGCCGACGCCAAGGATCACGACGATGCGATCCATGCGGAGCCCGACCCCGACCCAGCCAACGAAGGCGGCTTTGTCCTCACCGTCGCCATCGCCGATGTGGCGGCCTATGTGCGGCCCCATCGCCCGCTCGACCGCGAAGCGCTGGATCGCGGCAACTCGGTCTATTTCCCCGACCGCGTCGTGCCCATGCTGCCAGAGCGCATCTCCAACGACCTGTGCTCGCTGAAGCCCCTCGTGGACAGGCCTGCGCTGGCGGTGCGCATGGTCATCGGCAAGGATGGCCGCAAGCGCGGACACACGTTCCACCGCATCATGATGCGCTCCGCCGCCAAGCTCGCCTATCCGCAGGCGCAGGCCGCCATCGACGGCCATGTGGACGACGTGACGGCCCCCATCGTCGAGAGCGTCCTTCGTCCCCTGTGGACCGCTTATGAGGCCTTGAAGATCGAGCGGGCGCAACGCTCGCCGCTTGATCTTGATCTGCCTGAGCGCAAGATCCTGCTCAAGCCCGACGGCTCCGTGGACCGGGTGATCGTGCCCGCCCGCCTCGACGCCCACAAGCTGATCGAGGAATTCATGATCCTCGCCAATGTGGCGGCGGCGGAGACGCTGGAGCAGAAGCAGCAACAGCTGATCTACCGCGCCCATGACGAGCCGAGCCAGGAGAAGATCAACGCGCTGGCGGAATTTCTTTCCACCATCGGCATCAAGCTCGCCAAGGGCGAGGCCATGCGGCCCCATCATTTCAACCGCATCCTCGACAAGGTGCGCGACACCGAGCACATGCATGTGGTGAACGAGATCGTGCTGCGCTCGCAGGCGCAGGCGGAATATACGTCCGAGAATTACGGACATTTCGGCCTGCATCTGAAGCGCTACGCCCATTTCACCTCGCCGATCCGCCGCTATGCGGACCTCATCGTCCATCGCGCGCTGATCCGGGCGCTGGGGCTGGGCCCGGACGGCCTGCCCGACATGACGCCCGACGAGCTCGCCGAGATCGCCGAGCGCATTTCGGTGGCCGAGCGGCGCGCCATGGCTGCGGAGCGCGAGACCGTGGACCGGCTCATCGCCACCCATCTGGCCGACAAGGTCGGCGCCACCTTTCAGGCGCGCATCGGCGGCGTGACCAAGGTCGGGCTCTTCGTGAAGCTGGCGGAGACAGGGGCGGACGGCTTCATCCCCGCCGCAACGCTGGGCGCCGATTATTTCCGCTACGACGAGACCCTGCACGCCTTGATCGGCAACCGCACCGGCGAAATGCACCGGCTGGGCGACATCGTGGAGGTTCGGCTGGTCGAGGTTTCGCCCTTCGCAGGGGCCATGCGTTTCGAACTGCTCAGCGAAGGCCGCAATCGGCGCGCGGCGGGCGACGCGGGGCTGAAATCACGGAAAACGAAACACCGCGACACCAAGGCGCACGAAAACGCCCCGGGGCGTGGTAAGAAGCCTCCGTTCCCCCCACGTGGGGGCGCGAAGTCGAAACGGACACGCAAATGACGACGCAATCGCAAACGGTTTCCCCCCGGGACAAGTGGCAGGCGGTCAAGCGCGGTTTCATGGGCAAATGCCCACGCTGCGGCGAAGGCAAGATGTTTCACGCCTATCTGAAGGTCTCCGACGCCTGCCCGGCTTGCGGCGAGGCGCTGCACCACCATCGGGCCGACGACGCGCCGCCCTATATGACCATCTTCGTCGTGGGTCATATCATTGGCGCGGGCATGCTCATTGTGGAGGAACATAACGACGCCCTGCCGATCTGGATTCACGCCACCGTCTGGCCCATCCTGACCCTCGTGCTTTGTCTGGCGCTGCTGCCGCGCATCAAGGGCGGGCTGATCGGCTTGCAATGGGCGCTGAAAATGCACGGCTTCGACCCGATGGCGCCGAGCGACGACGCCACCCTCCCCATCACGGCCGCGAGCCCGACCTGAGCAACCCGCCGTGACCGACTTGCACAGCCACGACGAAGATCTCGCCGATGTCCTGACGCAGGGCCTGTGGGCGCAGGTGCGCGCCGGCGCCCCCACCAAAGCGCGCCCCCGCAAGGCGGCCACCCTGATTCTTCTGAACCATAGCGGCCCACAGGTTCGCATTCTCATGGGCAAGCGCCATGAAGGCCACGCCTTCATGCCGGGCGTCTTCGTCTTCCCCGGTGGAGGCGTGGAGCCCGGCGATCGCCAGATGGCGGTGGCGGGCGCGCTGGATCCCGTCACCGAGGCGAAACTGATGGCCTGCCTCGACCGCCCGACGCCTGGCGGCGCGCGGGCGCTGGCGCTGGCGGCGATTCGCGAGACTTTCGAGGAGACAGGACTGGCGCTGGGCAGCGCGGACTATGGCGCCCCGGACAACCCTCCGCCCGGCGGCTGGACGGCTTTCGCGGCGCTTGGCGTCTATCCGACGCTGGATGACCTGCATTTCATTGGCCGCGCCATCACCCCGCCCCGACTCAAAAAACGCTTTGACGCATTCTTTTTCGCCGCCGACGCATCCGGGATCGCCGCCAAGCTGGACGGCGTGGTGGGCGAGGGCAGCGAATTGGTGGAGCTCGCCTGGGTCACGATCAAGGAAGCCCAGAGCCTTGGCATGCCCTTGATCACCAACGTGATTTTGAAAGAACTGGAAATCCGGCTCGCAAAAGGCATGAGCCGCTTCCTGCCGGTCCCGATCTATCGCACGGGACGCAAGGGCTGGTTGCGACAGGAGGCTTGATCATCTTGACTTACGCCGTTCCATCCGTATGGTGCGGCCAATCCAGCCGGGGTGGGCTCGCTCGCGGTTTTTCCTGTATGAGACCGCCGCTTCAAGACCCTGCTTCATCTGCGCCCCGCTCCGGGGCCTATTCGGGACGACGACCATGGCCAAGGCCGCCAATATCAAGATCAAGCTGCTCTCGAGCGCCGACACCGGTTACTTCTATGTGACGTCGAAAAACGCTCGTACGAAGACCGACAAAATGTCGATGAAGAAGTACGATCCCGTCGCCAGGAAGCATGTCGACTTCAAGGAAACCAAGATCAAGTAAGCTTGATCGGGATCCGACACGAAAAAGGCGCCCCGACAGGAGCGCCTTTTTTCGTTTGCGACTGCGGGAAAATAGGTGGCCGGTCGACAGAGGTGTTTCGAGGAGGCCACTCCTGCCTCTGCCGACCAGCCAACCCCACGGACCCAGGAGATGCGGCGGACCTGAGCACTCCGCAGGGTATTCGAAGGTTGCGCCTGATCCTTTCGGGACCGGACGGCTCAGAAGCTATAGGCTGCGCGCACAATTGCAATCGGCGAAACGCCATTGCGCCGAATCATGCACCGTTTACCTAAATGGTTTGGGTTAACGCGGGCCATTTACCGGCCGCCAAGGAAGCTTTTCACCGTTTCCAGGAATTTCACCACGGAAATGGGCTTCGAGAGATAGGCCTCGCAGCCCCCTTGCCGCATCTTTTCCTCATCGCCCTTCATGGCGAAAGCGGTGATGGCGATCACGGGAATGTGTTTCAGCTCTTCGTCGGTCTTGATCCATTTGGTCACCTCGAGGCCCGAAACCTCCGGCAACTGAATGTCCATGAGGATGAGATCGGGCCTGTGCAGGCGCGCAAGCTCGATCGCCTCCATGCCATTGCGGGTCTGCACGGTCACATAGCCATGCGCCTCGAGAAGATCGTTGAAGAGCTTCATGTTGAGCTCGTTGTCTTCCACGATTAGAACGGTCTTGCTCATCCTGCATCCAATCGGCCTGCGAAACCTGCGAGCCCCTCTCGATAGACTGTCTACCAGACCTTCCTTGACGAAAAGAGAATCCCGGAGGTTCCCTTCATGCGTTCCAGCCGCGACGACAAGGCCACAGAATGGGCGCAGACCCTCGCAATCGAGGCGCTCGGCTTTCTGGCCGCCGATATGGAGCGGCTTGAGCCCTTCCTGAGCCTCACCGGCATCGACCCCGGAAATCTGCGCCGGGTGGCTGCGGAACCCTCGTTCCTGGTGGCCGTCCTCGACCATCTGGCGGGCGACGAGAGCCTGTTGCTGGCCTTCGCGGCCAATGGAGGCCACAATCCCGCCGACGTCGAGCGGGCGCGCCACGCGCTGGCCGGCCCCATGCCGGACTGGGGCGCGTGACCCCCGCCCTGCCAGCCCTCTGCCGCGACTGCCTCACCCCCGCCGCCAGCGGCCAGCGCCGCTGCAAGGCCTGCGGCTCCCCGCGCCTTCTCGCCCATGCGGAGATGAACGAGCTGCAACTCGCCCATATTGATTGCGACGCCTTCTACGCCGCCGTCGAAAAGCGCGACGACCCCAGCCTGCGCGACAAGGCGGTGATCATCGGCGGCGGCAAGCGGGGGGTGGTCTCGACCTGCTGCTACATCGCCCGAATCAATGGCGTGCGCTCCGCCATGCCCATGTTCAAGGCGCTGGATCTGTGTCCCGACGCTGTGGTGATCTTGCCCGACATGGCGAAATATGGGGCCGTAGGGCGACAGGTCCGCGCCATGATGCACGATCTGACCCCGCTGGTGGAGCCGCTGTCCATCGACGAGGCCTTCCTCGATCTTTCGGGCACCGAGCGGCTGCATGGCGCCTCTCCCGCCGTCACTCTGGCGCGTTTCGCCAAATGCGTCGAGACGGAGGTGGGCATCTCCGTGTCCGTGGGCCTGAGTTACTGCAAATTTCTGGCGAAAATGGCCTCCGACCTCGACAAGCCCCGCGGCTTCGCCGTGATCGGCAGAGCGGAGGCTATGGCGGTCCTGGAGCCCAAATCCGTGGGCGCGATCTGGGGCGTGGGCAAGGTGGCGGAAGAACGCCTGCGCCAGGATGGCTATGTCACCATCGGCGACCTGCAACGGGCGGACCAGACGGACCTGTTCCGCCGCTATGGCGCGGAGGGCGGGCGGCTGTGGCGCCTCGCCCGTGGCCTCGACGACCGCACGGTGGAGCCCGAGCGCGAGGCCAAGAGCGCCTCGGCGGAAACCACGTTCGACGCCGACATATCCGATCCTGAAACCCTGACGCGGAGCCTGTTCCTGCTGAGCGAGAAGGTCTCGGCCCGCCTCAAGAAAGGCGAGATCGCCGGGCGCACCGTCGCCTTGAAGCTCAAGACCCATGACTTTCGCCTGCGCACCCGCGCCCGCGCCCTGCCCCAGCCCACGCAGCTGGCGGTCCGCATTTTCGAGGCCGCGCGGGAATTGCTGAACAAGGAGGCGAAGGGCGAGCGCTTTCGCCTGATCGGGGTTGGCGTGAGCGACTTGTGCGAGGCGGCCGACGCCGATCATGGCGATCTCGTGGACACAAGGGCCGCGCGCGACAAGGCGACGGAGGCCGCCGTCGATTCGCTGCGCGCCAAGTTTGGCGGCGCGGCGGTCATGAAGGGCATCGCCTTCGGCCCGCCGCGCAAGCCTCGCTGACTGGCCCCCTATTTGGTGCAGACCTTTTGCGGCAGAAGCTCGAACTTGCTCATCTGGCCGTTCAGCGCATAGGAGCCATAATTGATGTTGAGCCCGCCCGAGACGCCATTCTCGTAAAGGTCGAATGCGAGCACATAGTTCGGCTCGCCATCGGGCTTGCCAGGGTCGAAGTAGCTGATGGTCACGGGCCAACGGCGCACGCCCTTGAGCCCCTCGGCATTGGCGGCCACCGGATCGGCTGGCGGCTCCTTCGTTTCGTGGCCGATGACGCTCATCGTATCGAAAAGCTTCATGCCGCCGTCGGACCCGTCAAAAATCTTGACCTCATCCGTGTTGCCGCCCTTGCGGGCGACATCCACGACCTGAAACATCTGGGCTGTGGGAAACAGCGGGCCGGGCTCGAAATCGGATTTGGCGCGGGTGGGTTTCGTCAAGGCCACCGACAGGCCGCCATCGGCGGATTTGCTGGCCTTGCCATCTATGCTCTCGACCAGCTTGCCATCGACGTAACTGTCCGTCTTGAAACGGAAGCCCGAGCCATCAGCCTCCTCGAAGGTGGTGGAGCGCATGTCGGACGTGCGCGAGCCGCCCTCGTCCGACTGGATTTCGGTGATCTGGCGGAAATTCGTGACATAGCCTTCGCAGGCCGAGCCGGTGAATTCATAAACAATGCGACCGCGCGCCGACGACGGCGCCGAGCTGCCCGAGGTTTTGCCCAGGCTCAGATCATAGACCGCCCGATGGGAAATGAAGGAGGCGGACGACGAGGCCGCCGAGCCCTGCGTCGAGGCGAAAAGCCCCAACAGGCCCGAGGCCAGGGCGGGGATCAGCCCGTGGGAAACTGTCTTGCGGCTTATCATGGAAGCACGGCTCCGGTTGCTGGCGCGAACAGACTATCCCATAGGGACTCCCCGTGGCAAAAATACGATTTGGCGAACGGCCGACAAGCCTTCAAACTGACGATCTGCATTTTGCAGGCCGGAGAAACGCCATGCCCAGTCAAGCCAGGACCATCCAAGCGCGGCTGTTGGAGCTGGGCATAGATCTGCCCGCAGCCGTGGCCCCCATCGCCAATTACGTTCCGTTTGTGCGGACTGGCTCTCTGCTCATCGTCTCCGGCCAGTTGCCCCTCGACAACGGCAAGCTTCCTGATCGCTTCAAGGGCAAGCTGGGCAAGGACGTCTTCAACGAGGCGGGCCAGCAGGCGGCGCGGCTTTCGGCGATCAATGTGCTGGCGCAGGCGCAGGTGGCGCTGGGCGATCTCGAGCGCGTGCGGCGCGTGGTGCGCCTCGGCGGCTTCATCAACGCCACGCCCGGTTTCACCGCGCTGGCGGCGGTGATGAACGGCGCGTCCGATTTGATGGTGCAGGTTTTTGGCGACCATGGCCGTCATGCGCGCACCACGGTCGGCGTGGCGGAACTGCCCCTCGACGCTTCGGTCGAGGTGGAAGCCATGTTCGAATTCGAATGATCAACGCGCCCGACTGGCTCACCGCGCGCCCCATCGCCCATCGCGGCCTGCATGATTGCGGGGCCGGGCGGGCAGTCGAGAACAGCGTCAGCGCCGCCCGCGCGGCCATCGCGCAGGCCTTCGCCATCGAATGCGACGTGCAACTGTCGAAAGATGGCGAGGCCATCGTCTTCCACGATTTCACGCTGGAGCGGCTGACCGGTCATACCGGCCGCATCGACGCCTTCACGGCGAAAGAATTGCGGAGCATGCGGTTGCGCGGCGGCGATCTCATCGTCACCCTGCCCGAGTTCCTGTCGCTGATCGGTTCCGTGACGCCGCTGGTCTGCGAGATCAAGAGCCGCTTCGATGGCGATCTTCGGCTGGCGGAGCGCGTGGCGGCTTGCGCGGCGGCCTATGACGGGCCGATCTGCATCGAGAGCTTCGACCCGCAAGTGATGGCGCATCTGCGCGCCCGCCGCACGCCATTGGGCATCGAGCATGTTCCGCTGGGCATGGTGGCGCAGGCCGACTATGGCGCGCAGGATTGCGAATGGTCGCATCTGGACGCAGGGGATAAACGCGCGCTGGCGCAGTTCCTCCACTTTACGGCGACACGCCCGGACTTTCTCTCCTACAGCCTGCGCGACATGCCGCACGCCGTGCCACATCTGTGCCGCGCAGGGCTGGGCCTGCCGGTCACGCTCTGGACCGTGCGGAGCGAGGCGGACCGCGCCATGGCGTCAAGCCATGGCGACCAGATCGTGTTCGAAGGAGAGGGGGTCAGGCGCGCCTGATCTCCGGCCCCGAACGCAGAGGCTCGTCCCCGCGATAAGAGGCGTCGATCGTGATCTCGCCGCCCGACACGCGCGAAACGCAGACGCAGATCTTCTTGTTTTCCTCATGCTGCGCCTTGCTGAAGAAGACGTCGCGATGGTCGATGGTCCCAGTGTGGGAGACGATGTCCACCACGCAGAGCCCGCATTCCCCGCGCCTGCAATCAGCCACAACGCCGACGCCCGCCGCTTCCAGCGCATCGAGCATGGACTGGCCCGGCTGCACATCGACGCTCACGCCCAGACGCGGCGCGTGAACCTTGAAGGCCTCCGAAGCGAAACGTCCGCTGGAGCCGAAGGTCTCGTAGATGAACCGTTCAGGCCTGCGCCCGCTGGTCTGCCAGAGGCTGCGCGCCCCCTCCAGCAATCCGATGGGGCCGCAAACATAAGCCTCGCCCAACGGATCGAGTTTCGCAAATTCGGCGGCCAGATCCATGCGGCGGCCCTCGTCCCCCGCGAAGACCTCCAGCCGATCGCCCAGCATGGCCGCCAGATCGTCAAGGAAGGGCATGGAGGCGCGGGAGCGGCCCGCATAGAGCATCCGCACCTTGCGGCCGGAACGGGCGAGCCGCCCCGCCATGCCGATCAGCGGCGTGATGCCGATGCCGCCTGCGATGAGCAGATATTCGGGCGCTTGCCGGGTCAGTTCGAAATGGGTGTCGGGCTCGGCCACTTCCAGCCGCGCCCCCACGGGCAGCGACCACATGTAGCGCGAGCCGCCGCGGCCGGGCTCCTCGCGTTTGACCGCGATGCGCCAGCAGCCATCGACCGGCGCTTCGCCCACCAGTGAATAATACCGCAGGTCCGTCTTGCCATCTATGATGACGCGCATGGCCAGATGGGCGCCGCCGGGAAAGGGGCCTGCGCCTCCCTCCGGCTTCAGGAGGATTTCGCGAACGCCATCGGCGGCCTCGCGGGCGCCGGCGATGACGGCGGTGGTCCAGTTGCGGTCCGAACGCATGATCCCTCCCCGCTCAGACCGCCAGCCGCACGCCGCGCTTCATCTGCGCCTCGGCGTCCAGCATGGCGTCGATCTGTCGGCGCGCCCACATGGCGCCAGAGTCGATGTTGAGATTGTAGAAAACGTGATCGGGATTCTCGTCGATGGCGCGCTGCTGCGCCTCCACGATCCGCTCGTCCTCGCCGAAGACGCGGGTGATGGCGTCGCGGATCTCGGTGGTGAGGCGCTGCTCGTGGATGCTGTAGTCACGCATGTTGCCCCAGAAATAATGGCAGGTCTTTTCCGTGGCGGGGGTGATCGTGTTGATCACCACCATGCTCACGGCCTGAGAGCGGTCGCCCTGCGGCGCGCCCGTGCCCGTGGGGGCGACGCCAACATCAATGGCCACCGTGCAGGGCGCCTGGAACTGGATGATCTGCCAGCGGTCCACATTGCCCGGCTTGCCGAGCTGCTTGCGCCAGAATGGCGGCGGCTCGATATCGACCATCCAGCGGGTGACGGTGGTGGTGCGGTCGCCGTGCGTCACATCGAAGGGGGCCTCCGCCACCGCGTCATTGCCGATGCTGGACGAGTGGATGAAGGTCTCGTGAGTGAGGTCCATGAGATTGTCGACGATCAAACGGTAGTCGCAGGCCGCATGGATGGTCTTGCCATCGCCAGCCCAGGCCGGATCGTGGTTCCAGTGGAGATCGGGCACCAGCGCCGGATCAGCCAGGGCCGGATCGCCCGGCCAGACCCAGACGAAGCGGTGACGCTCGACCACGGGGAAGCTGCGCACGGCGGCGGAGGGATTGATCGTCTCCTGCGAAGGCATGAAGACGCAGCGGCCCTGCGCATTGTAGCGAATGCCATGATAGGCGCACTGGATATTGTCGCCCAGCAGCTTGCCCATGGAGAGCGGCACCAGACGATGCCAGCAGGCGTCCTGCAAGGCGACGGGGTCGCCGTTCTCGGTGCGGTAGAGCACCATCTTGATGCCGGTGATGGTGCGGGACAAAAGCTCATGGCGAAGCTCGGCGTCCCAGGTCGCGGCATACCAGGCGTTCAGGGGAAAGGTGCGGGGAGCGGACATGCGTGCCTCATCACAGCGACAACTGATTGATGGTTGCAAATACGCGCTCGCGGGTCGCGAGGGAAGCGCAATTCTTGCTGACAAGTCGATGCCCGCAAGCGCTTTTCCAACGTGCGGCGAAGTGGGAAAAAACCCTTTCATGGGCAAGCCGGCGTGGGCGGCCAATAAGCGGCGTGGGCAGTCTTCGCCCACGCTGCGCCCCGCCCCGGCTGCTTCTGGACACGCCAGTCGCATCGCCCTAAACAGAAGGATGATGTTTTTCGTCTTCATCCTCTGCGGTTTTGCGAGCGCGCTCTCCAATCGATCCATGGACCCGCTGCTCACCATGATCGCGCGGGATTTTTCGATTCCCGTCACCACCGCCGCCCTGCTCTCCTCCGCCTACGCCTTTCCCTATGCGCTGAGCCAGCCCGTGCTTGGCCCTGTCGGCGATTTCTACGGCAAGACACGCGTGTTGAAGGCCTGCCTCTGGCTGTTGGGCTTTTGCACGCTCGGCTGCATCTTCGCGCCGACCTTCGAAATTCTGCTCATCTTCCGCCTGCTGGGCGGCGTCGCGGCGGGCGGCATCATGCCCGTCGCCATGGCGTCCATCGGCGACAAATATCCGCCAGCGGTCCGCCAGCTCGCCATCGGGCGCTTTCTAACGGCCGGACTGACGGGCATGATCCTTGGGGCGAGCCTCGCGGGAATCATGGCCATGAGCTTTGGCTGGCGCAGCTTCCTTTACTTCACCGCAGGCTTCGCCTTCACGGCCGCCATTGGCGCGACCCTACTGCTGCATGAAGCGGCAAAGCCGGTCGGACATATCCGCATCTCCGATGCGGTGACGAGCTATGGCAGCGTCTTCAGCAATCCAAAATCGTGGCTTTGCTTTGGGACGGTCTTCCTGGAGGCCTTGGCGCTTTACGGCTGCACCCCCTTCATCGGCGAACTGATCGAGACCAATGGTCTGGGCACGGCGCGCGAGGCAGGCTTCGTACTGGCCGGCATAGGGCTTGGCGGCCTCACCTATTCCATCACCTTGCCCGTCACGCTGCGCCTCTTCCGGCGCACGCAGATGATGGCGATTGGCGGATGTTTCGCGAGCGTGGGCCTGCTGGGCATGGCGCTGGCCCTGCCCTGGCCGCTCATGTGCCTGTGCTTCACGGTCACGGGCTTCGGCTTCATGATGCTGCACAATTCCATACAGGCCGAGGTGGCGGAACTGGCGCCTTCCGCGCGCGCGTCCGCCTTTTCCATGCATTCGTGCTCCTTCTTTCTGGGACAGGCCATCGGCCCGATCATCTTCGGCTTCGGCCTGCATCAGGTGGGACGCGGATGGTTGATCCTCAATATGGCTCTGCTGGCCGCGACCGGTGTCGTGGGCTCGCGGCTTTTCGCGCGGCACCCATCGGCGTCGGGGCGCTTTTAACCTGCGGCATGGTTGCGCTTGCCCAATCCACGCCAAGCACTAGGTTAGGCCTGCTCCCTCAAGAACGGTCCCATGGCTGAAACCGACCTCACCATCCGCATTGCGCGCTCCTTCGCAGACGTCGATCCGGCGGCTTGGAACGCTTGCGCCAATCCGCCAGCGTCGGGCGCTTCCGTCCCTGAGGATGCAAAATCTCAGGAAGAGCGCTTCAACCCTTTCATCACCCACGCTTTTCTTCATGCCTGCGAAGCCTCCGGCTCGGCGACGCCGCGCACCGGCTGGGGCGGCGCGCATGTGTTGGTGGAGGATGGCGAAGGGAGGCTTCTGGCCGCCGCGCCCTGCTATCTGAAGTCCCACAGCATGGGCGAATATGTCTTCGATCAGGGCTGGGCGGACGCCTATGAACGGGCGGGCGGGCGCTATTATCCCAAGCTGCAAGTCTGCGTGCCCTTCACCCCCGCCCCCGGGAGGCGGCTGCTTGTGGCCGCAGGCCCGCGCGCCGACGAGGCCCGCGCGACGCTGATCGCCGGGCTGCGCGCGGTGATGACGACGACCAAGGCCTCCTCGACCCATGTGACCTTTCTGACCAGGAGCGAGTGGGAGGCGCTGGGCGCGGCTGGCTTCCTTCAGCGCACCAACAAGCAGTTCCACTTCTTCGACAAGGGCTATGGCGACTTCGAGGGCTTCCTCAATTCCCTCGCCTCGCGCAAGCGCAAGGCCATCCGCCGCGAGCGCAAGGATGCGCTGGCCGCTGGCGTCGAGATCGAATGGGCGACGGGCGAGAATCTGACGGACGCTCATTGGGACGCCTTCTACGCCTTCTACATGGACACCGGCTCGCGCAAATGGGGCACGCCCTATCTGACCCGCAAGTTCTTCACCCTGCTGCACGAGACCATGGCCGAGCGCGTACTGCTCATCATGGCCAAACGCGAGGGACGCTATATTGCGGGCGCCTTGAACCTCATTGGCGACGACGCGCTTTATGGCCGCAACTGGGGCTGCATCGAGGAGCATCCCTTCCTGCATTTCGAGGTTTGCTACTATCAAGCCATCGACTTCGCCCTGTCGCGCGGCCTCAAGCGCGTCGAGGCGGGCGCGCAGGGCGAGCATAAATTGCTGCGCGGCTATGAGCCCATCGAGACTTTTTCGGCCCACGCCATCGCCGATCCGCGATTGGGAAAAGCCGTCGCCGACTTCCTGCGTCACGAGCGCCTCGAAATGGCGGAGGTTATCGAGGCCTATGCGGAGCATACGCCGTTTCGAAAGGGCGCGTTGCAGCAAGAGCGGGAGTGAGCGGTCAGGCGGGCGAACCCTGCACACGATAAATATACGCAAACATAAACTGCGCAATATATTCGCGCCTTGCTATTCTGTGTTCCGATCTTAACCGGAGCGAAATTTGATGCGCAAATTTATAACCGCCAGCATTGTGGCGTTCCTGGCGTGGGGTCTTCCAGGACTATCATCCACGGGCGCCAGCGCTGCTGACCTCAAAGTGATCGCAGTCCCTCCCATTAAGGATTCGCTTTCGGAGGTAGCTAGAAAATTGGAGGCGGCCTCTGGTCAAAAACTGGATATGCGGGTTGCGTCCGGGTATGACGTGCTCAAGATGGCGATCGCCTCCCCTTTTGACATCGCATTCGTGCCGCCCCTCATTCTGAAAGAGCCTGAGGCCGCAGCTGTGTTCCGCGTCGGCTCGGTGGTCGCCATTGGCAGCACGGAACTGGGCGTCACCGTTCGCGCCAGCGCGGCGAAACCCGAGGTCGGCACGCCGGAAGCATTGAAGCAGACCCTTTTGAAAGCGCGCACATTCGGCATCGTCCCCTCAGCCGCCGTCGGCAGTCAGGTGGCACAGTTATTTGATAAGCTTGAGATCGGGCAGGCGATGAAGGCCAAGCTTGTTAATCGCGGCATTGTCGATGAGGTCATTCGCGATCTGGCCGCAGGCGACATCGAGATCACGATCCTCCCGATCAATGTCATCATAGGAGCGCAAGGGATTGAGCTTGTTGCCCCCTTGCCCGCACCCCTGAAGCAAGCTGTGCCTGTTGTGGCGGCGCTTCCCCTCAAAGATGGCCCAAATCCCGAGGGCGCGCGCGACCTGATCGCGCTGTTTAAGAGCGAGGCTGGCGCGGCTGTGCTGAAAAGCAAAGGGCTTACGCCGGATTGAGAGGCCGCTATGAAGGCGGGGCGAGGGTAAAACTCAGGCGGGCGTGATCAATGTCCGGATGACGCGCACAAGCGGCGCTTCGTCGCCCTTGAAGCTGACGATCATGGCGTCGAGGATGGCCTCGGGCCGCAGGGTGGTCCTTCGCACGGGATGTCCCGCGCGGTCGGCCAGCAGTGTGAAAAACGCCAGTTGGGTTCGCCCATTTCCCTCGCGAAAGGCGTGAATCGCGTTCAGTTCTGCAAGAAAATGGGCGGAGCTTGCCGAAAATGCATCAGGGTCGCGCCCTGAAAAACACCTTTCCGCCTTCAGGGCTGCGAACAACGCGCGCATCTGGGCCGGGATGTTTTCGGGATAACAGAAGGCGCTGCCGCCCTTGCTGATGCGGGTGACGCGGAAGCGGCCCGCCCAAGAGTATATTCCGCCAAAAAGGTGGCGATGAACCGCACAGAAATGGCTGGGGGTAAAGCGACCTTCAGGCAGAGGCGCCCGCAACCGCCGGGCGGTTGATGCGGCCTCGAACTCATCCAGCACGTCCTGCTTTCGCGTGCGCAGGCGGTTCTTCAGGACCGTTGTTCCCTTGTAGCAATAAGGGTCGCTAACGGCCTGATACATAGTGGGATCACGCCTTCTTCTTGAACTTTTCGAAAATGGCTTTGTCCTGCTCCTCGTCCGACAACCCCAGCCGGTCAAACTCGGCGAACATTTCAAGGCTCTCGCGCGACAGCTTGATCCCCTCGACCGCGCTGATCCAGGCGAAGCCGTCCAGCCCCAGGGTCAAGCCTTTGGTTTGTGCACGAGAAGCTGCGCGTTTCGCCGTCATGGCGGCAAGATAGCAGAAATCGGCTCCGTCGCCAGAGCCCCGGCGCCATCGTGACCACCCCCCGGTTGCTTCCGCTCGCTAATCCGGCCAATCTGGCGCCAACCAATCGGGAGGGATTCCATGCGCATCATCGCAGCCGCGCTCATCGCAGCCGCGCTCATCGCCGCCACGCTCACGCCGTTCAGCGCGCTGGCCGCCGATCAGGGGCTCATCGACGCCGCGAAAAAGGAGGGCGAAGTCACCTGGTACACGACCTCGATCGTGGACCAGTTCGTGCGCCCGGCCGCGCTGGCCTTCGAGAAGAAATACGGGGTCAAAGTCAATTTCGTCCGTTCCAACGCCATTGAAATCGAGCTGCGGGTCGTCAACGAGTCGCGAGCCGGACGCATTCAGGCGGACCTTGTGGACGGCACGACCACCTCGGTCACGCTCAAAAAGCTCAACCTGCTGGAGAAATGGACGCCCAAGGTCGATCTGCCGGAGCGCGACAAGGATCCGGACGGCTACTGGATGGCCTCACAGGAATATGTCCTTCTGCCCGGCCACAATACGGACATGATCCCCAAGGGCTCGGAGCCAAAGAGCTTGCAGGATCTGCTCGACCCGAAGTGGAAGGGCAAGATGGTCTGGAACACCACCCCCTCCAGCTCCGCAGGGCAAGGCTTTGTGGGCCTTGTTCTGATGGAGATGGGCGAGGAAAAGGGCCGCGCCTATCTCGAAAAATTGGCGAAACAGGACATTGTGGGCATGAAGGCGGCCGCGCGGCAGGTGCTCGATCAGGTGGTGGCGGGCGAATACGCCATCGCGCTCCAGATCTTCCACAACCACACCACCATCAGCCAGGCGCGCGGGGCGCCGGTCTATTTTCTGACGACGGAGCCGGGCATGGGCGTCGTGCTGCCCATGTCGGTGCTGAAGAACTCGCCGCATCCCAATGCGGGCAAGCTGCTGTTTGATTTCATCCTCTCCGAAGAGGGCCAGAAGCTGATGGCGGATTCGGGCGAACTGCCGGTGCTCCCAAGCGTGCCGCCCAAGGTCGCAGCCCTGCGCCCCGGCCCCGACACATTCCGCGCCATTTATCTGCCGCCGGAAAAGCTGGCGGACTCCATCGCGTCCTGGACAAAGATATATGATGAATATTTCCGGTAGGCGCAGGGTCTGCTAACCCTTCGCCAACGCCAGCGCGGAGACAGAGTATCATGCAAAGCTACGATCCGAACAATATCTTCGCCAAGATCCTGCGCGGCGAAATGCCCGCCACCAAGGTCTATGAAGACGAGGTCGCGCTGGCCTTCATGGATATCATGCCACGCGGCGACGGCCATGTGCTGGTGATCCCCAAAGTCCCGGCGCGCGGCATCCTCGACATGCCCCCGGACGCGCTAGGCCCCTATATGCAGCGGGTCCAGACCGTCGCCGCCGCCGTGAAAAAGGGCATGGGCGCCGAGGGCCTCACGCTTCAGCAGTTCAACGAGACCTCGGGCGGCCAGGTGGTCTTCCACATCCATTTCCACATACTGCCCCGCTGGGACGGCGTGGCGCTGAAGCCCCACTCGGGAGCGATGGAAAAACCCGAAATTCTCGCGGCCCATGCGGCGAAGATCCGGGCGGCGATGGGATAGTGGCCACAAGGCCGACAAGGGGTGAGCCCGAAAAGCTCACCCCTCAAGGTCGGCCCCACGCGCCACCTCCCTCGCGCCAACCGTTTTCAATGCAGCAAAGCTAAAATGACATGCGCCTTGGTATAGGCGCCGGCCAACACGCCAAGCCCGGCGACGCCGAGCCCAATGGAGCCTGCGGCGAACCACATGATCGAGGTCAGCAGGGTCACGGACGACAACACGATGCCAAGCTGGATCAACAGGGACGCGAATTCGTAGGCGTGGTACTGCTCAAGATAGCCGTCGCGCTGCTCCTGAATATTCAGGGCTTTCTTCATCAGCTCCTTGCGGCCTTCATTGGTGGTCGGGTCGCTTTCCCACCTGTCGATATTGGTTTGCCAGGCGGAGAACTGCTTGGCGACATCGGGGTTGGATGCGTCGGCCTGCAACTTCGTCCCCTCGAGGGTGGTGCGCAGGACGGTCTGGCGAATGGACTTGGCCTGAAAGAAATTCCAGGTGTCGCTGGCTTCTATGGTCAGCCCCAACGCATGAGTCTGCGCCGATTTGCCCAGCATTTCAGACACGGCGAGAAACAGGGCCAGCACCGAGATCAGAAGGCCAATGAGTTTCGCGCCTCTGTTGCTGCTATGCGCGGCTTCGTGCGTGGCCTCGTGCGTAACTTCTTCAATGACGTCGGACATCAACTGCTCCATGCACAGTGGAATCAATCAGGCAACCTGAAGCTTATCTATCATTTCCCAGCGCCCCGAAGCGAGTCCGCTCAAGGGCGTCCAAAAGTGGTTACGCTTTAAAAATAACGAATTGACAACAAGTTAGAGCGACATCCGGCGCGGGCGGCCAATGGCGACGCCAGCGGCTTGGGTCCCGACAAGCGCATGAAGGTCCAGCGCGTCACCTTCCATGATGGCTGATCCGCAGGCTAAGATCGCGGCCAGCCGCCGGTCGCGACGCCGAGGCGAAAGGACCGCCCAAAAGGGCGGTCCGGACCGTCACGCCATTTCGCGCACGGGCACGCGCTTGACCTCATGCGCCTGCAGGATGGGCAGCACCTCGCGCCCGAAGCGCCGCACCTGCTCCAGGAACATCTTGTTGGGCATGGCGCCGACATTCATGTTGATCAGCAGATTGTTCGAACCCGTCGCTTCAGCGCGCGCGATCAGCTTGGCCGCGACCTCCTCCGGCTCGCCCCAGGCATAGGCGCCCGACGCGAGATTGTCGTCGATGTCGCTCTGGTTCATGGCGCGGATCTTGGTGCGGTCCATGGCTGCGAAGGGACGGTTCTGGGGGCGTACATAATCGAAGGTGGAGCCCGCCTGATCAGCCCCCACCGAGGGAGCTGCGGGATGGGCCGACGGCAGGCTGCCGTGATGCCAGAGCGTCTGGTTGAAATAGAGGAAATAGGGCGAATATTCCTCCCGCGCCTGCGCCTTGCTGGGCGCCACATAGGCGTCGGTGAAGAAGCACGTATGGTCCGGCGTGATCTGGTGGCCATGTTCGGCGAGACACTTGGCGAAGTAGGCGACCACATCCTCGACAACGCCCTGATGGTTGGAGGCGATCACCGCGTTGAAATTATGCTTGCCCGCATATTCGATGGTCTCCTTCGAGCCGCTGAATGGCAGCCAGATCGAGGGATGGGGCTGCTGATAGGGTCGCGGCCAGATCGAGATGTCCTTGTGGTTCCAGAACTTGCCTTCGTAATTGAAGAGGTTCTGCGTCCAGGCGCCACGCACGACGTCCATGCCCTCCTCGAACCGCTCGCGCGATTCCGACATGGGGACATTGTAGACCTTGTATTCACGCGGCACGCCGCGCGCGAAACCCGCCATGACGCGCCCGCGCGAGATGCAGTCCACCACGGCCAGCTCTTCGGCGATGCGCAGCGGATTGTGCAGCGGCAGCAGGTTGCCCAGCATCAGGAGCTTGAGGTTCTTCGTGCGCTGGGCCGCAAGCGCGGCGAACATGTTGGGCGAGTTCATCAGGCCGTGGGGCGTGGTGTGGTGCTCATTGAGGCCCAGACCATCGAAGCCCAGCCGCTCCATCTCGTCCCAAATCTCGAAATGCTCCTCATAGGTGCGCGCCGCCACCTCGGGGTCGAAATGTTCGCCCGCCAGGGGATAGGGCAAATAACGATCCGGCTTGGCGAAATCGAAATGACTGTCATAGGCCAGAAGATCGAAAATGAAGACACGCATGGCGTTTGCTTCCCTTGGGTTCATGCGCCCGCTTTGGCCAACGTTGAACTGGAAGGTCCGCGCGTGGAGCTTCCATACCGCTGGCGCGGGTCGTGATCGTAAGAAAACACTACAGCGAAGCCGACGCGGCGCCAAGAATCGGTTGATGCGGCGCCACAGCGCGCCCACCGGCGGCGTTAACCCTCACCCCGCCAGCAGCGCTTCAATATCGGCCTTCAAACTCGCGGGCGTCGTCGTTGGGGCGTAGCGTTCCACCACCCTGCCCTCCTGATCGACGAGGAACTTGGAGAAATTCCACTTGATCGCCTCGATGCCGAGCAGGCCCGACTTCTGACTTTTCAGAAAATCATAAAGCGGATGCGCGCCCGCGCCATTGACCTCGATCTTGGCGAACATCGGGAAGCTCACATTGTAATTGAGCGTACAGAAACTCTGGATCTCCTGCGCATCGCCTGGTTCCTGCTGACCGAACTGGTTGCAGGGAAAACCCAGCACAGCGAAACCGCGCGGCGACAATTCTTCGTGCAGCTTTTCCAGCCCGGCATATTGAGGCGTGAAGCCGCACTTGCTGGCGGTGTTCACGATCAGCAGAACCTTGCCGCGATAATCGGACAAGGGCACGTTTTCACCGGACAGGGACTTCGCCGAAAAATCGTGGACGCTGGTCATGCCGCGCTCCCTGTTCGTGGAATTAGATGATGAGGCCCGCCCCGCAGCATAGACACGCGCGGGGCGAGCGCCCGGATCACTCTTCCATCTTCAGACCCGCCGCATCCACCGCCTCGCGATAGACCGGCCGTTCGGCCGCGACGATGGCCGCGAAGTCCTCCGGCGTCGAGCCGATGGGCTTGATGCCCAGCGAATTCAGTCGCTCCGCCAGAACAGGATCGCGGGCGGCTTCTGCCGTCACCTTGACGATTTTGTCGGTGACCTCGGCGGGCAAGCCCACCGGCCCGAGCAGGCCGTTCCACGACGAGGTGGAGAAGCCGGGGAATATCGAGGCGACTGGCGGCACGTCCGGGATCTGCGCAAGCCGCTCGGGGGTCGACACCGCGATTAGTTTAATGCGGTCCGTGGTGACGAACTGAAGCAGTTCGGAGGCGTTGCCGAAATAAATATCCGTCTCCCCCGCCACCAGCGCGGCGATGGCCGGTCCGCCACCCTTATAGGGGATCGGCACGATGTCGATGCCCGCGCGCTTGGCGAAGAGCGCCGCAGTCAGATGGCCGATGGAGCCATTGCCTGCGGAGGCCACATTCAGCTTGCCCGGATGCGCCTTCGCATAGGCGATCAGCTCGGGCATGGTGTTGAAGGGCGAATCCTTCTTTGCGCCCAGAATGAATGCGCCGGTGCCGAAAATGCTGATGGGGACGAGATCCTTCACCGGGTCATAGTTCACCTTGTAGAGCATGGGCAGAATGATGTTCTGACCGGCCGAGGCGAAGGTCAGCGTGTAGCCGTCGGGCTTGGCGCGCGCGACCTGCCCGGCCGCAACGATGCCGCCACCTGCGGGCCGGTTCTCCACCACGAAAGGCTGGCCGAGCTTCGTCTGCAACCGATCCGCCAGAAGCCGCGCCATCGTGTCCGTATTGCCGCCCGCCGGGAACGGCACGAGGATCGTCACAGGATGGTCGGGCCAGGTTTGCGCCTGCGCCATCGGCGCTAAGCCAAGCGCGAGCAGGCCGGCGAGACAAAGGGCGCCAAACGAGCGCCGGTCGGGGAAGTGGGCCTTCGTCATTCTGCATCTCCATTGCGGGCGGAAACCCGCCGTCCCGTAACTGTTAAACTCAAGCCGGATCGAAGCCTTCCACCAGCAGAAACTCGCCCTGCGCGGCCCCGACGCGATGTTCGCGCGCGGCCTGATATTCGGGCGAATGATAATAGGCGCGCGCAGCCTCAAAGCTCTCAAACTCGAGCACGACGTTGCGCGCCCGCGCATCGCCCTCCAGAGCCTCATAACGGCCTGCGCGCACAAGCACGCGGGCGCCATATTTCTCCATCGCGGCGCCAGATCCTTGTGCGTATTGCGCATAGCGCTCCGCATCTTCAACCGTGACCCGCGCGATGATGTAGCCCTTGGGCATGTCTTTTCTCCAAATGAACGCAAACAAGCGATCATAATTCGCAGACCTTTTCAACAAGGCCCGCACATCGCGCCACGAAAGCTTGCGCAGCAACCTCATGGCGTAAAGCAAGCGATATGCCACAGCGCCCATTATTCAGATAATCGCTTTTGCTCGGCCGCCCATTGGGGCAAGGTGAAGCTGCACAGGAGAGCTGAAATGAGCATCATTCTCGTCACCGGCGCATCCGGGCGTACAGGCCGCAGAGTCATTTCGCAATTGATTGCGCGCCGTCAAAGGATACGGGCTTTCGTGCGTCGGCCGGAAGCGGCGCAAGAACTGTTGGCCATGGGCGTCAACGACTGTTTTCTGGGGAACCTTGAGCGGGACGACGACTTGCGCAGCGCGCTGAGGGACGTCAGCGGCGTGCTGCATATATGTCCGCCCATGCACCCGGACGAGGACAAGATCGCCGCCGCCATGATCGCCCTTTGCGAGGCGCAGGGCGTGGAGCGTTTCGTGCTTTATTCCGTGCTGCATCCGCTGGCGGACGTGCCCCACCATCGCCGCAAACTCGCAGCCGAACATGCGCTGATCAACTCAAGTCTGGCTTATACGATCCTGCAACCCTGCCGCTATATGCAGCATCTGAACGCCATATGGCCGCAGGTGCGCGACGCCGGACGACACGCCATGCCCTTCAGCAGCACGGCGCGGTTCAGCCTTGTTGATCTGCATGATCTGGCTGAAGCGACGGCGCGCGTATTGGTGGAGCCAGGCCACGATTACGCGACCTATCAACTCGCAGGCCCCGCGCGTCTCTCCATGGAGGACTGCGCCTCGACCTTGACGGACTTGCTGGGCCGCGAAGTGACGGCGATTGCGCGCAGCGATGAAGAGTTCCGGCGCGACGCGCAAGCTGCGGGCATGCCCGCCACGCGCATCGAAACCATGTCGGTGATGAACGCCCATTACACGGCGCATGGACTGAGCGGCAATGCGAATGCGCTGCGCTGGTTGCTGGGCCGCGAGCCGACGACCTTCGCCGCTTTCGTCAAACGCGAATTGATGGGCGAGGCCTGACAGGCCCCGCCCCTTTGATCAGGGCTTCCAATACTGGCTGAACTGGGTGGCGACCACCTGCTCGTAGCTCACCTGCTTTTCCAGCAAGCCCATGTGCATCTGGAACTCCACCATGCCATGCACGAACTCACGCGAGATCGAGGCGTCATAATAGGGCAGATCGCGCGCCACCACGTCGGCGATCAATTCCGCCTCTTCGGCGGGGAACAGTTTGCGCCCCACCTTGGTGGCGAGCGACACGTCGGCCTTCAGCGCCTGCTGGGTCTTGACCAGTGCGCGCACGGCGCCGGCCACTGCGTCGGGATGTTCTTTGATCATGTCGTCAGAGGTGATCAGCGCCGACATCGTATAGTGCAAAGCCTTGGGCGGACCATCGCCGCGCCGGGCGTCGATCACCAGCGTGCCCGCGCCGCTGCGCACTGCCACTTCCGCGCCCATGCCATTGGCCCAGAAGCCGTCGATGAGCCCCGCTTCAAGCGCCTTGGCGGCGGCGACGCCGAAGTTCTTCTTGTCGCCGAGGAATGCGCCGGGCACCGGAACGATCTGGATATTGTCGCGCTCTTCATCAAGTCCGGACTCGACGATGAGCCGCTTGAGGCCAAGATCCACCAGCGGCGCCGCGCCGATCTTCAGACCCTTGATGGCGTTGATGTCGCCCTTCTTCGCGCCCAGATCAGAGCGCAGGATCAGGAACCAGTAAGTGTTCTGCGCCTGCGCCGCGATCAGCTTGGCGCCATTCCAGCCAGGAAAAGCGAAGGGCGTGCTGTGGGCCGAACCGCCGACGAACTGAATGTCGCCATCGCGCAGAACTTCGAGGCTGCGGTTGACCGGGAAGATCAGCTCCAGCTCCATGTCGAGGCCTTCTTTCGCGAAGAAGCCAAGCTCCACGGCGGCCGCGACCGGGAAATAGGAATTGGAGATCATATCGGGAATGGCGATTTTCATGCTGGCTCCTGCAAACGTTTGTCGAGACCTGTGTGATCAGACGATGGAATTGGCGCGGCGAATGCCCTCGATCATGGCGACGCGCATGAGATAGGGGAGCAGCTTGCCCTTGTCCGCGTTGATGGCGCGCAACTCGTTGTAGAAGGCTTCCTGCGCGACGCTGTCCTTCTGCTCAATGTTGCGCTTGTTCTCGATGGTCTGGCGCTGGAGATATTCCTGCGCCACCGTGCGCCGCTGACGATCATAAAGATCGAACAGATCTTCGCTCGCGCCATCCAGCACCCGCTCCAGCTTGTCCGCCAGATTGAAAGCGTCGTGGAGGCCGAAGTTCATGCCCATGCCGCCGAGCGGATTGTTGATATGGGCGGCGTCCCCCGCCACCAGCAAGCGCCCGTCGCGATAGCGCGAGGCGACGCGCTGATGCACGTCATAAAGATTGCGATGCACGATGTCGTAATCGCCCTCGATTTTGTGGAAGCCTTGCACGCGGCGCTGCACGAGGCTTTCTTCGAAAATGTCCTTCGGGTCCGCTTTGGCGTCCGCCGGAAACACCACGCGCCACATGCCCTTTTCATCCTGACCCGGCACCTTGAACAGGGCGCACCATTCTTGCGGGTCGGCGATGTAATTGGTCAGCGCATAACCGAACTGTCCGAAGTCGTAGCGCGTGCTGAGCACAAGGAAGCGCTCTTCATAGGTGAAACCATCGAAGGTGACGTCCATCGACTTGCGCACCGCGCTGCGCCCGCCATCGCAACCAACCAGATAGGCGCCGCGAAAAGTCTTGCGTCCATCCGGGGCCTCGACGTTGACGGTGACGCCGTCGCTGTCTTGCGCCACATCCATAACCCGGTGCTGCATCAGAACTTCACAGTCTGCGTAGCCTTTGAGCAGATCCCGCAAAATGTAGCAGATCTTGTGTTGCTCCAGCATCAGGCGGAAGGGGAACTTTGTTTCGCTTTCGAGAACGCCGAGTTCGAAATCGGCGATCACGCCCTGCTTGCGGTCGCGATACTGATAG
Organism: uncultured Hyphomicrobiales bacterium; assembly: GCA_903902915.1. GTDB lineage: Bacteria > Pseudomonadota > Alphaproteobacteria > Rhizobiales > Beijerinckiaceae > Terripilifer. The sequence continues at coordinate 155,264 of CAIUWR010000032.1, forward strand.
TGCGTGACCTTGTAGCCGCGCTCCATCATGGTCGGGGTCACGCCGATCTCGTCGAACATTTCCAGCGTCGGCGGATGGATGGTTCCGGCGCGTGGATCGTCGAAAATACGGTCGCTTCCTTCAAGAATGGTGCAAGGAACGCCGCGCCTCGCCAGATTATACGCAAGCGTGAAGCCGACCGGACCGGCGCCAGCGATCAGAACTCTGTTCTTCTCAGACATTACATACTCCATCCGCAGGGCAGCTAACAGCAGCCTGCAAGTACAGTCAATGCGTTGCGGCAGGCGCACAACTTGCACATAATGGGCCGACAGGAGCGCTGACCATGACTGAGACGACAACGAAACTTCTCAAGGCGCAGGCGCCATGGATCGGCGCGCGCGGACGCATCGGCGTCGTGCTGCCATCAACCAACATCGGCGTCGAATATGATTGCCAGCGGATCATTCCCGAAGGCGTGACATGGCACTTCGGCCGCTTCTTCGTGGGCCAGCCCGACCTGTCCAGCGACAACATGTTCCTCGCCTTCATCGACGCCATTCGCGAGACGATCCCCGACGCCATCCGCGACATCATGACCTGCGAGCCCAGCTATATCATGATGGGCATGTCCGCCGAGACCTTCTGGGGCGGGCTCGAAGGCAATGTGGAGTTCGAGGCGCGCCTGCGCGCGGGCATCGGCCACGATATGGGGCTCACCAGCGGCGCAGCAGCGCTTACGGCCGCCATCGACGCCTTCGGGGGCAAGCGGGTCGCCGCCCTCACCCCCTATCAGAGCGTGGGCGACGAACAGGTGCGGCGGTTTCTGGAAGAATCCGGCTATGAGGTCACCAAGGTGGTGGGCCTGAAATGCGACACGGCCACTTCCATCGCCCATACGCCCCCCTCCGAGGTGATCGACGTCGTGCTGAACGAGCTGGACGGCGAGGATGTGGACGTCATCGTCCAGGCCGGCACCAATCTGTCCACCCTCGACATTTTTCCCACGCTGGAAAAGCAGCTCGGCAAGCCGCTCATTCCGATCAATGTCGCCACCATCTGGCACGCCCTGCGGGCGCAGGGGATCAATGACAAGTTCTACGGGCGCGGGTGGTTGCTGGAGCGGTTTTGACGGCGGGTCTCCCGCTTCCCGGTTTGAGCCTACTATTTCGGGTGGCGATTCTTGCTTCCAGCCTCCGAATGGCGAATAATACGCGCCGGTGAATTCAAAGGAATGCGCCATGGCTGCAATCTCGGTTTCCACGAGCCTCGACGAGGCTGACGCCAAGCGACTTCGGCTGCTTGCCGACAATGAGCACCGGTCCGTTTCGAACTTCATCGCCAATGCTGTGGCGGTTTACGCAGACCTCCCCAAGGAGCTGAGAGACTCTCTCCTTGAATTGCGGGTAGACGAAGACCCTTCGACATTTCAAAGGGTCACCCGGGAGATTTCGGCGCTCGTCGCTCGGGCCAAATTTGACATGGCGGTTCAACGTCTGGCGGACCAGAAGCTTATTCCTGACATTTGCGACGATGCGACCGATCTTGAATTGCTGGATCATGCATCACGCCTTTGCAGGAATCGCTGATTGGCGGGGACGGTCCTTCGTATCTGCCTCGATGTGAACGTCTGGATAGCCCATTTTCTGGCTGTCCAGAAAAGGCGGCAGGGCGGAAGCGCGACTACCATCGTCAACATCGTGGGCGATATGAAATGCGACGCCGGGCCAGTGCAGCTTGTGCTCTCATGGGAAATGCTCGCCACTTTGGAGGACGTGCTCGGACGCCTGCATTTCCATCACCAGCATGTCGCCAATATCATCGCCGATCTTATCGGGTTGATGAAATCGGGACCGGAGCAATTTGCTCCCTCCATGCTACCGGACGGCGGCAAAAGCCTACCCCTGAGAGACACCGAAGATGCAGGCGTACTCGCTTCCTCCATAGCGACCCGCGCGGACCTACTGATCACAAATAATCTGATAGATTTCGCGCACAAGGATTGCGAGCGTATTGAAACACGCTTGATCACCATTCCCGGCCAGCCACCGAGACGACTCTACGCGTTGATATATGAGCGGAATGATGGAGTTCAAGTCATCATAGCGCACCCTATTGACGCCGTTGCCTGGCTGCAACTCGGGCTGCGTCCGACCCCTGACGCTATCCGCAAATTCCTGCCGCCCCCTACCCCACCCAATATCCAATCGCGATGATCGCCGCCTCCCCCGCCACGATGGCGGCGAAGATCGAGCGGCGGATCAGGAAAAAGGCGATCATGCCGACCGCCAGCGGCCCCACCCGGCCCCAGAGCGGCAAAGTCGCCAGCGCGCCATTGGGCGAGAGCAGCAACTTGCCAACCACCCCCGCCAGCAGGGCGGTGGCGACCGCGCGCACCCAGGACAGCCAGGGAGACGATTCGTCGATGCCTCGGGCCAGGAAGACGGAAACCATCCGCCAGACCTCGCTGGGCAGAAAACCGAAGCAGATCAGCGCGACCCAGGGCCAGAGCCCATGATCGAGTGCGTCCGTCATATGCGCGCCCTCGCATCGAGAGCCCGCTGGATCAACCAGGCGCCAGTGCCCGCCGAAAAGCCCAGCACCAACAGGTCAAGCCCGCGCGGCGCAAGGGCTTCCGTGACCGGCGCCGCCGCCAGGCCAAGGATCAGCGCCCAACGATCAATGGGACGGCTGGCGCTGCGGGTCAGGGTCGCGACGAAATAAATCGGCGTCATGAACAATAGCCCCGCCACAAAGGGGAGCGGCAGCTCGCCGATCAGCACAAAGCCCACGGCCGTCGAGATCGACGTGCCAAGGATACAGATCAAGGAAAATCCGAAGAAAAACGCGAGCCTGCCGTCGCGCGGCACCGATGGGATGCGCCGCATCCCTTCGGCCCAGACGGTGACGGCGATGCAATGGGCCGCCAGCAGCAGCGTGGGCAGTCGGGTGCGTTTTGTGCGCAGCGTGGGCAGCAGCGAGACGACCATGGGCACGAAGCGCACCGACGACAGCGAGATCGTGAAAGCAATGGCGGGCCAGCTCGCCTTGGCGGCGACCGCGCCGAAAAACAACACCTGCGCTGGCCCCGCCCACAGAACAAGGGTTGAAGCGACAGCCACTTCGATGGAGAAGCCCGCATCGCGGGCGAGGCCGCCGACGCTGAGCAGGCTCACCGCCACGACCAGCATGGGGCCAGCCAAGGCTTGCCATGCGCCCTCCAGGAACCACGCGCGACGATTGCGGCCGCCGAGATCTTCGGCGGCTTCAGCCATCAAGGCGGGATCGGGGTGTGGGGCGGCGCCGGACATGAACATAACCGTGCGCCATGCGGCCACGTTTTGCAACGCGGCCGCGGCGCAGATTGCTTACCGGTAACGGTCGATCGCGCCCTTGCGCTCGACCTTGCGGGCCTTGCGGGCGGCGTAGCGCGCGTCGCGCTCAGCCTTTTTCTCGACTTCGAGCATCGCCTTGAGCTCGATCTCCTCGGCGGCGAGACGCTCGCGCTCGGCCGCTTCGCGAATCTCGGCTTCACTGCGGGCTGCGTCCTCGCGAGCCTTCGCCTCCTTCGCGGCGGCGGCTTCAGCGGCCAGACGCTTCTGGGTCTCGATCTCTTCGAGACGGCGGGCCTCGGCGCGTTCGGCTTCGCGAATCTTGCGGGCCTCGATCACAGCCTTGCGCTCGGCTTCGCGCTGCTGCACGGCCGGATCATCGGCGGGCGGCCGGGCGCGGAATTTCTCGACGAGAGCCTGACGAGCCTTGGCGGCGGTAGCTTGACGGTCTTGGTAATTCTGTCCGGGTAACGGAGGCATTGCGGTCCATTCGATTGGGTTGAGGTGCAGTTCCTGCCACAAATGCGCGTCCACAACAACCTTTGAGGATGCAGGGCGGGAATGTCTGGTGGAGATCATGGTTCCGGGCTGCTCAGAAATGACTGAAGCTGCCCCGCGCGAAGACGACATCGGAGCCGTCAAGGCCCATGAAACGCGGCGGCCCGGTCCCCGCCAAGGCCTCGCCGATCAAGGTCAGCGGCGCCCCAACGGCCCGCGCATCCTCTTGCAGAACCGTGGCGTTTCGCGGTTCGACAGCGATCAGCAGCTCGTAATCGTCGCCGCCTGTCATGGCTGTCTCGAACAGAGCGGGCTCCAAAGCTATGGCTTGACGCGCGGCGGGCGAGAGCGGCGCGTCATGCAACCGAATGGCGCCGCTGACGCCGGACGCCTTCAGCATTTTCGTCAGATCGCCAACCAGCCCGTCCGAAACATCCATGCCCGCACTGGCGTGATGGCGCAGAACATGGGCCAGCGCGAGTCGCGGCTGGGGGTCGAGATAGCGCGCCAGCAGATGATCGCGGGCGCCTGGCGCAAGCGCGGCGAACCGAGACGGCGCGAGGCGCGCCTGTAGCCCCAGCGCAGAATCCCCAATGGTCCCCGACACGAAGATCAGATCCCCGGCCCTGACGCCTGTGCGGGGAACCATCTGCCCTGTGGGAACCGCGCCCAGCGCCGTCAGGCTGACCATGGCTGGCCCCGGCGTCTTGACCGTATCCCCGCCCAGCAGCGGCGCGCCCCAACGCGCGGCGTCCGCGCCCAGCCCCCGCGCGAAGGCCTCGATCCAGCCTGTCTCGACGCCGAGCGGCAGCGCCAGCGCCAGCAGGAAGCCGAGCGGGTCGGCGCCCTTGGCCGCGAGGTCGGAGAGGTTCACCCGCAGCGCCTTGCGCGCGATGGCCTCTGGCGGATCGTCGGGGAAGAAATGCACGCCCGCCACCAGCGCATCCTTGGTGAGGATGAGGTCGCAACCGGGCGGCGGCGTCAGACAGGCGGCGTCGTCCTTGAGGCCCAGCGCGCCCGGCCCTGCGATGGGAGCGAAGAAACGGGAGATGAGATCGTCTTCGCTGATCGCTCCCATGTCCAGCCTCGGCCTATTCCTGAAAATCGGCGGCGCGCAGCTTGCGGGCGAGCGCGTCGAGCACGGCGTTGGTCATGCCCACTTCGTCGCGGGCGAGGAAGGCGGCGGCCACGTCCACATATTCGGTGATGACCACGCGGGCGGGAATGTCCTTGCGTTTCTTCAGCTCGTAGGAGCCCGCACGCAGCACGGCGCGCATCACCGCCTCGACCCGGCGCAACGGCCAGCCATCCTGCAAGGTCGCATCAATTTCCAGATCAAGGGCGCGCTGGTCGCCCAGAACGCCATTGAGCACATCGCGAAAGAACTCGATCTCGGCGGGCTTGTACTGATCGCCCTCGACCTCGCGGCCAATCCAATAGGTCTCGAATTCGGCGAGGATCTCATTGAGGCCCTTGCTGGCGACTTCCATCTGATAGAGCGCCTGCACGGCGGCGAGACGGGCGTTGGCGCGGTGTTCGCGGGACATCAGTGGGCCTTGTGCTGTTGTTTGAGCGCATGGAGGCAGAGCGCGGCGCGGGCGGCGTCGCCCCCCTTGTCGCCCTGCGCGGGATCGGCGCGCACGATGGCCTGTTCCTCATCCTCGACGGTGAGGACGCCGTTGCCGATGGCGTAACCCTCATGCACCGTCAGGTCCATGATGGCGCGCGAACTTTCGCCAGCCACGATCTCGAAATGATAGGTCTCGCCGCGAATGACGCAGCCAAGCGCCAACGCCCCCGCATAGGCGCCGCCCGCAAGCGCGATCTTGATGGCGGCGGGAATTTCCAGCGCGCCCGGCACGTTGATCGTGTCATGCGTCGCGCCGGCAGCCTCGAGGGCGCGCACGGCGCCCGCATGGAGCATGGCGCCGATCTCGTCATAATAGCGCGCCTCCACGATGAGGAAGCGGGCGCCCGGGGCGGAATAGGTTGGCAAAGTGCGGCGCGGTTCGGCCATGATTCAGTTCCTCGGCAAGGGTTCCCTGCATAGAGAGCTGCGCAAGGCGGCGCAAGCGCGGCGGCGGTTCTGATCTTGAAGCCGCCTGTTTGTTTGCGCTTTCCGGCGGCCAGCTCAAATACCGCTCCGGCCCCGGCTCGCCGCCACCAGCACGATCCGCGCAGCGCGCGCGCTGGGCGTATCGCCATTCGGCAAGCGCATCAGCCCGTCAAGCTTCGCCAGAGCGACAACCTGCGCTTGGCGCGCGGCCCCCTCGGGCAGAAGCGCCGCAACGGCCTGCGCCAGCGCCTCGGGCGACGCCGCCTCCTGCAAGAACTCCGGCACGACATTCTCGCCCAGAATCAGGTTCGGCAGCACCACCGAGGGCGCCGTCGCCAGCGCGCGCACGATGGTCTCCTCGATCTTCGACACACGATAGGCCACCACCATGGGCACGCCCGCCAACGCCAGCTCAAGCGAGACGGTGCCCGACGCCGCCAGCGCCGCCCGGGCGCTGCGGAAGGCGGCGAGCTTGGCCGCCTCGCCCATCGCCACGCGCGGCGGCTTCGCCCACTTCGCCACGCCCTCGCGGATCGCGCCCTCCAGATGGGTGACCGCAGGCAGCACGAAATCCACCGGACCCGCCAGCGCCTCGATCCGCAAAGCCGTCTCGCCAAACAATTCCAGCAAACGCCCGATCTCGGAGCGCCGCGAGCCGGGCAGCAGCAACACCGTGGGCGGGGTCGCAGCGCGCTGGGCCGCCTCCTCGACGCTTGGGCGAAAATCGCTCAATCGCTCGATCAGGGGATGGCCCACATAGGTCGTGAGCGGCCCGCCGAGGCGCGCGTGAACGGCGGGCTCGAAGGGCAGCAAAGCCAGCAGATGATCCACATAGGCCCGCATCTTACGCGCCCTGCCCGGCCGCCAGGCCCAGACCGTCGGGCTCACATAATTGACGATGGGCAGATGGGGCAGCCGCGCCCGCACGCGCTTCGCCACCCGGTGGGTGAAATCGGGACTGTCGATGATGACAAGCACGTCCGGCGGGTCGGCGATCACCGCCTCGGCCGTCTCGCGGATGCGGCGCAACAGGGTGGGCAGGCGCGCGACGACCGGCAGGAATCCCATCACGGCGATGTCGGATTGCGGAAACAGGCTCACCAGCCCCTCCCGCTCCATGGCCTCGCCGCCGACGCCTCGCAGACGAAGCTCGCCGCCCGCAGCCTCGCGCAGGGCGCGCATGAGCTTGTAGCCAAGCTCGTCGCCGGATGTTTCGCCTGCGACCAGAAAGACGTCGCGCGGCGCGGCGCCTGTCACGCGGTGGAGTCCTTGGCCTCGCGCGGGGTCAGCACCGAGCGGTCTGCGGCCTCGCGGATGAAGTCGAGGATCTCGTGCACCTGCGGATGGCTGGCGAATTCGCCCGCCACATCTTCCACCCGCTCCTTCAACGTGCCTTCCGCCGCGAACAGCAGCCGATAGGCGCGGCGCAGATCGTGGATGGACTCGCGCGAGAAGCCGCGCCGCTTCAGGCCCACCAGATTGAGGCCCGCCAGATAGGCGCGGTTGCCCATGGCCATGCCATAGGGAATGACGTCGTTCTCGACCGCCGCGAGGCCGCCGATGAACGCATGGGAGCCGACGCGCACGAACTGATGCAGCGCGGAGCCGCCGCCCATGATCACATAATCGCCCACGCGGGTATGGCCTGCGAGCATCACATTGTTGGACAAGATGACATGGCTGCCCACTTGGCAGTCATGGGCGACATGGCTGTTGGCGAGGAACGTGCAGCCATCGCCCACAATCGTCTTCAGGCCGCCGCCCTGCGTTCCCGGATTCATGGTCACGCCTTCGCGGATCAGGCAACCCTCGCCAATTTCGAGCACGGAGGGCTCGCCGTGGAACTTCAGATCCTGCGGCTGGTGGCCGATGGAGGCGAAGGGGAAGATGCGTGAGCGCGCGCCCACGCTTGTGCGCCCATGCAGCGCGACATGGGAGACAAGCTCCACCCCATCGCCCAGGACCACATCCGGACCCACATGACAGAAGGGGCCGATGGCCACATCCGCGCCAAGCCGCGCGCCGTCCTCGATCACGGCGGAGGGGTGAACGCCAACCTTGGTGACGCGAAGATCCGCCACGTCAGGAAGCCGCCGTTTCGTCGGCGACGAGCATGGCGCTGACCTCGGCCTCGCAGACCACCGCGCCGTCCACCTTGGCGACGCCCTTGTACCACCACATGTTGCGGCGCTGATTGGTGCGCGTCATGTGATATTCGACGCGATCCCCCGGCACGACGGGCTTGCGGAACTTCGCATTGTTGATCGTCATGAAGTAAACGAGCTTCGGCTTCTTGATGATGCCCGAATTGACGCAAAGCGCCCCCGCCGTCTGGGCCATGCCCTCGATCAGCAGAACGCCCGGCATGACCGGCATGTCTGGAAAATGGCCCTGGAACTGCGGCTCGTTGAAAGTGACGTTCTTGATGCCCACGCAGCTCTCGTCGCCCACGCAATTGATGATGCGGTCCACGAGCAAAAAGGGATACCGGTGGGGCAAAGACTTCATCAACTGAAGAATATCAACTGTTTCCAGAGACTTGGCGGCCATTTCGTTCATCATTGCATCCCCGGATCTACGCGGGCGGAGCCCAGTTATCGTTACGTGCGACGGCTTTCCTGTTCGGTCTCAGCCAGCGCCGTCTCCAGTGTCCTTTTTGCCCAGTTTTTGCAAAAGGACGATAGACTTCAACCATTCTCGCATCGGAACGGCGGGCGAGCCGCCCCATTTCTGCCCGTGCGGCACATCGGTCATCACGCCCGATTGGGCGGCGATCTGCGCGCCCATGCCGATCTTGAGATGGCCAGCGAGCCCGACCTGACCGCCCAGCACGGCGAAATCGGCAAGGCTGGTCGAACCGGCTATGCCCACCTGCGAGACGATCACACAATGGCGACCAATCGTTACATTATGGGCGATTTGCACGAGATTGTCGATCTTCGTGCCCTCGCCGATCACCGTATCGCGATTGGCGCCGCGATCCACGGTGGTATTGGCGCCAATCTCCACATCGTTCTGGATGATCACGCGGCCGATCTGCGGCGCCTTGAGATGGCCCTTGGGGCTCATGGCGAAACCGAAACCATCCTGACCGATGCGCACGCCCGGATGCAGGATCACCCGGTCGCCGATCAGCGCGTGTTGCACTGTGGCGCCCGCGCCCACCGTGCAATCGCGGCCGATGCGCACATCGGGGCCGATCACCGCATGGGGGCCGATGACGGCGCCGGAGCCAATGGCGGCGCGCGGACCGATGACCGCGCCGGGATCGACGATCACGCCGGGCTCCAACCGCGCTTCGGGATGGACGAAGGACATGGGCGAAACGCCGCTGCCGCCGAAGAACGATCCCGGCCGCAGGGAATCCGGGTACAGAGCGCCGACGAATTTGGCGAAGGCGCGATAGGGATCGGCTACGATCAACGGCACGACGCCGTCCGGCGTCCGCCCGGCGTAGCGCTCGCCAACGAAGACCGCCGTGGCGCGAGTCGCGGCGAGTTGTTCCACATATTTGGGATTGTCGAGAAAGCTCAGCTCCCCCGGCCCGGCCGCATCGAGCGGGCCGACGCCTGTGATCACGAGGGACAGATCCGCGCCCTCCGGCGCCCTCGCGCCAGTCTGCGCGATGATGTCGGCGAGCGTGGGGGCTGGAGCTTTGCGGAAAAAGACGGGTTCGTTCATGCGGCTCGCTCCGTGATCGCGCGCCATGGCGACCGCTGCAAGAGGAGTTGAGGCGAGGGACTGGAGGCCCTGCGCTTTGCTGACATGAAAAAGGGGCTCATATCGAGCCCCTTCATCAACGCCCATGGGCGGGAAGTCAAACCGAATGGCGATCCGGCGAATGCGATCAGAAGTTGCCGCCGCCGGAGAAGCGGAAGGCCTGACCCACGTCGTTCTGGGCCTTCGAGAGCACGAAGGCGTAGTCGAAGCGGATCGGACCAAGGGGCGAAGCCCAGAGAAGCGAAGCGCCGACCGACGAACGGATCTTCTTGGAGTCGTCCAGGGTGATGCAAGATCCCTGTGTATAGTTGGGAGCAACATTGCCCGCCACGCAGGGCGCGTTGGCTGGCAGGTTGAACAACGGACCGAAGTTGGTCGTGCCCTTATAGTCGAACAGGGTGCCGGCATCGGCGAAGAGCGCGCCCTTCAGACCCAGATCCTTCGGCATGCCGAAGAGCGGGAACTGCAACTCAACCGAACCGCCGACGTAATTGGTGCCGCCGAGCGAATTCGTGTTGGTGGGCAAGCCGGGCGAAATATCGCGCGGGCCGATGCCGCCCGGCGCGAAACCGCGCACCAGGCTGGGGCCGAGGTTGAAGTTGTCGGTCACGCGCAGCGTGCCGCCGCCAAAGCCCGTAACATTGCCGCCCTGCACCTTCACAAAGCCGACCACATCATCCCAGATCGGATGGAAGTAGCGGGCTTCCGCAGTCGTGCGAACGTAACGCGCATCGCCGCCAGCGCCCGCGATGTCCTGCTTGAACTCCGAGTAAATGCCCTCGGTCGGGTTACGCGGATTGTCGAGGGTGTTGTAGGTGAACGAATAGCCGACCTGCGAGACGATGCGGGTGCCGGCGATTTCCTTGATCGCAAGCGACGCTTCGCCATTGCTCAAGCAATTGTAAGTAGCCGTTGGGCCAGTCGTGCCATCAGGGTTGACAACGCCTGGCTGACCCGGCGTGACGCCCGCGACAGGAACCGCGCAGTCGTTATAAGGCCGCGAGACGTCGTTCGGGATCGTCACCGTCGAGGTGAACAGCGAGTAACGCGGCGAGAAGGTGATCTCGTCGGTCACCGGCACGCCCAGACGCAGGGTGCCGCCCACTGTGGAGCTGTCATAGACGGAATAGAGGCTGTTCTTGTTCTGCTTCGCGAAAAGGTCGAAACCGGCCGCGACGCGATAGTCCATGAAGTAAGGCTCGGTGAAGTTGAACTCCACGCCGCGCGTGCGCTGACCGCCGGTCACGGCCACGCGGGCATATTGCCCACGGCCGAGCAGGTTGGACTCGCTCACAGCCAGTTCCGCGATGATGCCATCGACCGTGGAATAGCCGCCGGAGATCGAGAACGACCCGGTGGACTGATCTTCCACGTCCACATTCAGCACGATGCGGTCAGGCGCGGAGCCCGGCTCGTTGGTGATGTGAACCTTCTTGAAATAACCAAGAGCGTTCAGGCGCTTCTCGGCCTTGTCCACGAGCACGCGGTTATAGGCGTCGCCCTCGCCGAGCGGGAACTCGCGGCGAATGACATAATCGCGGGTGCGGGTGTTGCCGCGCACATTGATGCGCTCGACATAAACGCGCGGACCTTCCTCGATCACGAAAGTCAGGTTGATCAGGCCGGTCGCCGGATCGCGCTCGCCGCGCGGACGGGCAGACGAGAAGGCGTAGCCCTTGCGGGCGACTTCGCGGGTCATGGCCTCGACGGACTTGTCCACAAGGTCGCCATTATAGACGTCGCCGACAGCCAGTTTCACCGTGCTGGCGAGCACAGTGCGGTCAAGATCGGGGATTTGCGTCTCGACATTGATGGAGCCGACGCGATACTGGCGGCCTTCATCGACGGTGACGACGATGTCGTAGCCCTTGCCATCCGCGTTATAGCGGACATCCGAGCCCACGATGCGGAAGTCGGCGTAGCCGTTCTTCAGGTAGAAGCGGCGGATCAGCTCCTGATCGGAGGCGATCTTGTCCGGATCATAGACGTCGGTGGACTTGAAGAAGGACAGCCAGTTCATCTCCGTGGTCTGCATCAGATTGCGCAGACGCGAGGTGGAGAACTCGTTGTTGCCCACAAAATCAATCGAGCGAACGCCGGTCTTGCCGCCTTCATTGACGGTGAAGACCACATCCACGCGACCATTCGGCAGATCGACGGTGCGCGCGGTCACGGAAGCGTCGGACCGACCGCCACGACGATACAGGTCAAGAATGCGCTCGATATCCGCCTGAACGGTGGACGGGCTATAGGCGCCGCGCGACTTGGACTGGATCTCGGCGGAGATCACTTCGCTCTTGAGCTTGCTGTTGCCCTCGAAGGCGACGCGGTTGATGAGCTGGTTTTCCGTCACATAGACGATGATCTTGCCGCCTGCCCGCTCGGTGCGGACGGCTGAGAACAGGCCAGTGGCGTAAAGTTCTTTCACGGCCGTGTTGACGCGGGCCGGATCGGTGCCGCTGAAATAATTGCGGATGGTCTCGGCGTCGACACGCTGACTGCCACGCACTTCGACTGACTGGGCGAAAGCCCCGGTCGGGAAAATGGACGCAAGAGACACAAGCGATGTCGTCAAAACGAGCCGTTTCATGGATGCCCTGATGGAGTGCATATGGAACACGGTCCCCGTCAAAATAAATGTCACGAGCTTGCGCCCGACGCCAAGGCGAATCTGGCTCCTGGAAGCCAGCCCTCACCGTTAAGTTTGTTTCTACAGAGTTTGCCCGCCCGTGCAAATCCCGTTTTGCGCCGCTGGCCGAATTTTAACCAATCGTGGCGGATAAGCCACGCTCAGGTATTTTTCTAAACATCTGTAATTTCGACACAATTTGCTTCCGGACGCGTCAATTATCCCCGCAAAAGCTTCTGAAGGTCGTTAATCGTGGTAAACAGCATCAGCGCGAGCACGAAAACGAACCCCAGCCGGAACCCGTATTCCTGCACTCTTTCGCTCAGCGGACGGCCTTTCAGGGCCTCGATCGCCTGAAAAAGCAGATGCCCGCCATCGAGCATGGGAATTGGCAAGAGGTTGAGAAGGCCCACGGAAACCGACAAGACCGCCGCCAGATTCATCAGGGCCGCAAAGCCGAAGGCCGCCACCTTGCCCGCCAGATAGCCGGTGCCGATGGGTCCGGAAACCTGATCCAAAGGCTCCGAGCCGGCGATCAATCCGGCGATCATCGACACCGTGCGTTCGCCGATGTACCAGGTCTCGAGAACGCCCTGCTCCACCGACTCGAGTGGGTTGAAATGCTGAATCGTCCAGTCCTCGGGCCTGGCGGAACCGTTCAGGCCGATCAGCCCGACGCGATTTTTGCCAAAGGGCGTTTCCAGAACGCGCAGCTTGGGCGTGACGCTGAGCGTCGCCTCCTGGCCGTCACGCTCCACCACGACGGTCAAGGGGACTTCAGCCGAGACCTGAACGATGCGCTGCACCTCGCTCCAGGTCGCAATGGGCTTGCCATTGATCGCGCGGATCAAATCGCCCGGCTTGAACCCGGCCGCCTCGGCTGCTTCGCCCGGCCGCAGGGACTCGACGCGCGGCGCCAGAACGCCCTGCCCCAGAAAAAATGCGACCCCGGCGAAAATGACGATGGACAGGATGAAGTTCGCCACCGGACCGGCCGCGACGATCAGCGCGCGTTTCCAGACCGGCTGGGTGGGGAAGCTGATCCGGCGCTCCTCGTCGGAAAGACCGGCCAGACCCGCCCCGGCCGAGGCCGCATTGGCGTCGCCATGGAATTTCACATAGCCGCCCAGCGGGATCAGGGCGAGCCGCCAGCGCGTGCCGTGGCGATCGACGCGCCCCACGATTTCGGGTCCGAAGCCCAGCGAGAAGACATCCGCCTTCACCCCACACCAGCGCGCGACCATGAAATGGCCAAGCTCATGAAAAAAGACCAGGATGCCCAACACCAGCAGGAAGGACCAAAGGTTCGAAAAAACAGACATCACGCCTCCAGGACCGGTCAGGTCCGATCATTACATAAGGGCTTCACGCGCCCTGCGCCTTGTCATTCTGTCAATTTCGAGGGCCTCGGCCACAGTGGCGGGCTCGCCATCGTCGCCACGGCGCACCGCCGCCTCGCAAATCTGCTCCACCATGCTGGCGATCTGGTGGAAGCCGATGCGCCCGGCGAGGAACGCCTCGACTGCGATCTCATTGGCGGCGTTCAGCACGGTGGGCAGACTGCCGCTCGCCTTCATGCAATCCATCGCCACCCGGAGCGCGGGGAAGCGCTCAAAGTCCGGCCGCTCGAAGGTCAGCGCGCCGATGGCGGCAAGATCAAGCCGAGGCACCTTCGTCTCCACCCGCTCGGGCCAGGCCAGACAATGGGCGATGGGGGTGCGCATATCCGGCACAGCCATGCCCGCCGTCACCGATCCATCCGCGAAAGTCACAAGGCCATGGACGATGGACTGAGGATGGACGAGCACATCGAGACGCATGGCCTCAACAGAAAAAATATGAAATGCTTCAATAAGTTCAAGACCTTTGTTCATCAAACTTGCGGAGTCGATGGTCACCTTCGGCCCCATCGACCAGTTGGGATGGGCGAGCGCCTGCGCGGGCGTGGCGGCGGCGATGGCCGCAGCGCTCCAGGTGCGGAAGGGACCGCCCGAAGCGGTCAGGATCATCTGCTCGATGGTGGCAGGATCCGCCCCGCCCAGCGCCTGAAAAATGGCGTTGTGCTCGGAATCCATGGGCAGCAGCCGCGCGCCAACGCGGGCCGCAGTGCGCATGAAGGGCCCGCCCGCGCAGACAAGGCATTCCTTGTTGGCGAGCGCGATGGTGCGTCCGGCCTCCAGCGCCGCATGGGTGGGCTCGACGCCCGCCGCCCCGGCGATGGCGCCGACCACCAGATCGCACTCCTGCAACGCGGCTTCGCGCACCGCCTCCGGCCCTGCCCCGCTCCGAACGCCCGTGCCGGCCAGCGCCTCACGCAGCGCGCCGGCGCCGTCAGGGTCCGCCAGAGCGGCGAAGGAAGCCTTGAGCCTGATCGCCATTTGCGCAAGCGCCTGCGCATCCCGCCCGCCCGCGACGGAAGCCACCTCGAAGGCGCCTTCGGGCGCATGGGCGATCACGTCAGCCGTGGAGCGGCCGATGGAGCCGGTGGCGCCAAGCAGCACGAGCCTGCGGGGAGAGGCGCGCAAGCGCCCCGGAATGGAAGCTGGTTCGCAATTGGTCATAAGCAACACATAGGCGGGGCGGGACGAATTACCATCGCAAAAGACCAATCGCCACAAATCCGGGTCCGGCTGATTTCAGCCAGCCGACCAGACCGGCGAAAGCGGCCGCAGCGATGAAGCCATCAAGCCGGTCCATGAAGCCGCCGTGCCCGGGAATGAGGTGGCTGGAATCCTTGACGCCGAAGCGGCGCTTCACGGCGGACTCAAAAAAATCGCCAGCCTGGGCGACTGCGCCCGCCAGCAAGCCCAACAGGAAGAGCGGACCAACCGGCACATTCTCATATTCCGCGCTCACCATGAGGCACAGGAGGCCCAGCACACCCCCGCTGAAGACCCCGACGATAAAACCGGCCCAAGTCTTGGATGGCGACAGGCGCGGCCACAGCTTCGGGCCGCCAATCAGCCGACCGCCGAAATAGGCCATGACGTCGGTGCCCCAGACCACCGCGAAGAGCCAAAGAATGGCCTGCGTCCCGTCAATGCGCGACAAAACGCGCAGCAGGGTGACCGAGATCACGACGGAGGCGGCGTAGACAAGCCCGGAGGCCGCCCAAATACGCTTGCCCGGCCCGCCAAGCCAGGCGAGGGCTGCGGCGCCCAGAGCCACTGCCGCGAAACCGCTTTCCACCATGGCCCAGCGCACAAGCGCGACCGCCAGCACAAGAAAAGCGGCGCCCGCCCAGAAGCGCGCCCTGCCCTGCGGCGCCTCGATGATCCGCTGCCACTCCCAGTGCAACGCCAGCGCGCAGCCCAGCCAGAACAGGATGAACACGTCCCCGCCCAGCCATAGGGTCGTCAGGGCGGCGGCGATCATCACGATGGCGGAGGCGGCGCGGGGGCCAATGTCGCTCGACAGTCGGGCCTGAGGCGTCGGAGCGCCTCCCCCGGCATCATCCGGGCTGATCATGAGCCCATCTTTTCAGCTTCGGCCGTCAAGCCGCCAAAACGGCGCTCGCGACCGGCATAGACCGCCAGCGCGGATTCGAAGGCCGCACGGTCAAAATCGGGCCAGTGCAGCGGCAGAAACACGAATTCCGCATAGGCCGATTGCCAGGGAAGGAAATTCGACAGGCGCTGCTCGCCGGAGGTGCGGATTATCAGATCGGGGTCGGGCATGCCCGCCGTATCCAGCTCGGCGCGGATCATCTCGGGGCATATGCTGGCGGCGTCGATCTCGCCCGCCACGGCGCGCATGGCGAGGCGGCGCGCGGCGTCGGCGATCTCCTGCCGCCCGCCATAATTGAACGCGACCACGAGCGTGAGCTTGTCATTGTCGCGGGTCAGCGCCTCCGCCTCGCTCAGCAGGGACGCGATCTCGGGCTCGAGGCCGACGCGCGAGCCAATCACGCGGACGCGGACGCCATTGCGATGCAGATCGGCGAGGTCATTGCGGATGAAGCGCTTCAGCAACCCCATGAGGAAGCTGACCTCCTGGGGTGGGCGGCTCCAGTTCTCGGTCGAGAAACTGTAGATCGTCAGCCAGGACACGCCCAGTTCGATTGCGGCGCGCACTGTCCGGCGCACGGACTCCACGCCGCGCCGATGCCCCTCCATGCGGGGCAGGCCACGCGCGGCGGCCCAGCGCCCGTTACCGTCCATGATGATGCCCACATGGCGCGGCGCAGCCATGCTCCAGCCGGTGGCGGGGGGAATGGCGGTCACTGTTTCGACCTTGTCATGCATATCCGCTCGCGCTTCCCCGCAATCGCCTGAAAAAACTATACCTGCATAATCTCTTTTTCTTTCAGCGCGAGCACCTGATCAACTTCAACGATCGCCTGATCGGTCGCCTTCTGGACTTCGCCCGCGTGACGCTTCTCGTCGTCCTCGCTGATGGCCTTATCTTTCAGGAGTTTCTTCAAAATGTCGATGCCGTCGCGGCGCACATGGCGCACGGCGACGCGCGCCTCCTCGGTATATTTGTGCGCGACCTTGACCAGATCCTTGCGGCGCTGCTCGTTCAATTCGGGAATGCGGATGCGCAGCACCTGCCCTTCCGTGGTCGGGCTGAGGCCGAGATTGGAATCGCGGATCGCCCGTTCAACCGCGCCGACCATGGCCTTGTCCCAGACCTGCACCGCAATGAGGCGCGGCTCGGGAATCGAGACGGTGGCCACCTGGGTGATCGGCATGTTCTGCCCGTAGGCGTTGACCTGCACGGGATCGAGGATGCTCGCAGTGGCGCGCCCCGTGCGCAAACCATTGAGGTCGTGACGCAATGACCCGATGGAGGCCTGCATGCGTCGCTTGATGTCGGCGAGATCGAAACTGCTGCTCATGATGGACGTCCTGCTATGGCTCCAGACGGGGAAGCGCCGTTACGGCGTCACGATTGTGCACCGTCCGCGACCTTCGAGGGCCGCCGTGATGGCGCCGGCCTCCTGAATGGAGAAGACAATTATCGGAATCCGGTTGTCGCGGGCAAGTGCGAAGGCGGCCGTATCCATGACTTCGATGTTGCGGGCGATGGCCTCATCATGGGTCAACCGCTCGTAGCGGGTGGCGGCGGGGTCTTTCTTCGGGTCGGCGGTATAGACGCCATCGACCTGCGTCGCCTTCAAAATCGCATCGCAGGACAGCTCCGCCCCGCGAAGCGCCGCCCCGGTGTCGGTGGTGAAGAAGGGGTTGCCCGTCCCCCCGGCCAGAACCGTGACGCGGCCCTTGCCCAGATGATTGAGCGCCGCCTGGCGTGAATAGGGCTGACAGACGAAGGGCATGGGAACAGCCGAGAGGGCGCGGGCGGACTGCCCCTCTTTCTCGATGGCGTGTTCCAGCGCCAGACCATTCATTACGGTCGCAAGCATGCCGATGGAATCGGCGCGGGCGCGGTCGATGCCCTTGTCGGCGCCCTGAATGCCGCGGAAAAAATTGCCGCCGCCGACGACGACCGCAATCTCGACGCCAAGCGCGGCGGAGGCGGCCAGATCCTGAGCGACCCGCTTCAGCGTCGGTTCATGAAGCCCATGGGTCAGCGGCCCCATCAGAGCTTCGCCCGAAAGTTTCACGACGACGCGTTTCCACAAGGAAGACATGGCGACCCCGACCCAGACAGGAACCAGCCGGACCGCCCGGCGGGTCCGGACCGAACGTTTCCAGCGCAACGCGACAGCTTCGCGCCATTCGATGGCGATCGTCCAGGCGAAACCGGACGCTCGACGCACTATCGAGGGTCTAGCGCGATTCGAAACCCGAAACCAGTGGACGGCTTGCGACGGGGCCCTGCGCCCACAGCCTGCAACAGGGCGACGCATCGCTGCAAGGCCCAAGAAAAAGGCGGCCCGGAAGCCGCCTTTTCCGAAATTGACGCCGAAAGGCTCAGGCCTGGCCGCCAGCGGCCGCCGCGACTTCCGCCGCGAAGTCGCTTTCCTGCTTCTCGATGCCCTCGCCCAGCGCATAGCGCACGAAGCCCTTGAGCACGACAGGCGCGCCAGCGGCCTTCGCCGCCTCGGCCACAACCTGCGCAATGGTCTTGGCGGGATCATGCACGAAAGGCTGGTCGATCAGGCAGACTTCCTTGAAGTAGGTCTTGAGGCCGGACTCGACGATCTTCTCAAGCACATTGGCGGGCTTGCCAGCATTCTTGTCGCGCAGCACGTTCTTCTCGCGCTCGACGACGGCAAGATCGATGGTCGAGGAGTCCAGCGCGATGGGGGCGGCCGCCGCCACATGCATGGCGATCTTGCGGGCCACTTCACCCAGAGCAGCAGCATCGCCCGTGGACTCGAGACCGACGAGAACGCCGATCTTGCCAAGGCCATCGCCCACCGCGTTGTGGATGTAGCTGCCCACGACGCCAGCGGACACGGACACTTCCGCCACGCGGCGCAGGGTCATGTTCTCGCCGATGGTCGCGATGGCGTTGCCGATGGCCTCGGCCACAGAGCCGCCAGCCGGATAGGCTGCGCTCTTGATGGCTTCCACATCCGTGGTGTGGGCCGCCAGCGCCACGCCAGCGATGGTGCGGGCCAGCTTCTGGAAGTCTTCGTTGCGGGCCACGAAGTCGGTCTCAGAGTTCAGCTCGATGGCGACGCCCTTGGCGCCGGACACGGCCAGAGCGACGAGGCCTTCGGCGGCCACGCGGTCGGACTTCTTGGCGGCCTTCGAAAGGCCCTTCTTGCGCAGCCAGTCGATCGCGGCTTCGATGTCGCCGGCGACTTCGTTGAGTGCGTTCTTGCAGTCCATCATGCCGGAGCCGGTCTTCTCGCGAAGCTCCTTCACCATCGCGGCGGTAATGTTCGCCATGAAATGTTCCTTCAGGTTCGGATGCGACAGTTGCGCGTCGCAACGATGATCGATTCGTATTGTGGTTCTATGAAGCGGATGCGGCAGGCCCAAGGCCCGCCGCAAATTTAGTCAAGACAGGCGAAAGCCCGGATCAAGCCATCAGCGAGCGCGCCTGAGCGACCCAGCCGTCACGCTCGATGCGGCCGTTGAACTTCAGGTCGCCATCAAGCTTGACCATCTCGTCATGCGTCATGGCGGCGATCTGCCAGTAATGGAAGACGCCAGCTTCGTTCAGCTTCTTCACGATCTGCGGGCCGACGCCCTGAAGCTTGGCCAGATCGTCCGGCGCGCCGCGCGGAGCGGTCAGCAGCTCGAACACTTCCGCCGAAGGCACGAAGGCGTCGATGGGGGTCGCCTCGACCGGGGCGGCGACGATGGCCTCCTCGATGGGGGCCTCAAGAGCGCCCAGATCCATGCCCGAAGAGCCCTGGCTGCGCGAGATGCCGTCGATGGCGGCGCGAGCGATCAGGTCGCAATAAAGCGCGATGGCGCGGCCCGCGTCGTCATTGCCGGGGACCGGATACTGGATGCCGTCCGGATCGCAGTTCGTGTCGACGATGGCGGCGACGGGGATGTGAAGGCGGTTGGCCTCCTTAATCGCCAGCTGCTCCTTGTTCGTGTCGATCACGAAGATCAGGTCGGGGGTGCCGCCCATGTCCTTGATGCCGCCCAGAGCCTTCTCCAGCTTGTCGCGCTCGCGCGACAGGACCAGACGCTCCTTCTTGGTGAGGCCGACGCCGCCGGTGTTCAGCTGCTCGTCGAGCTTGCGCAGGCGAGCGATGGAGGCCGAAATGGTCTTCCAGTTGGTCAGCATGCCGCCGAGCCAGCGGGAGTTGATGTAGTACTGGGCCGAGCGACGCGCGGCTTCCGCAATCGGCTCGGCGGCCTGGCGCTTGGTGCCGACGAACAGCACGCGGCCACCCTTGGCGACGGTGTCGGACACGACCTTCAGCGCCTGGTGCAGCAGCGGCACGGTCTGGGCGAGGTCGATGATGTGGATGTTGTTGCGCGCGCCGAAAATATAGGGGCCCATCTTGGGGTTCCAGCGATGCGACTGGTGGCCGAAGTGAGCGCCAGCCTCGAGGAGGCTACGCATGTTGAAGTCAGGAAGCGCCATTGTACTATTCTCCGGTTCGACCTCGGCGGGGAGCGTGGCGGCATTCGCCGCACCGGAACGCTGCTTGGATCAGCAGCGATAAACCCCACCTGTGGAATGGCGCGGTGCATAAAGGAAAACCACGCCCCGCGCAAGGCGTTGCTCCGCTTTTGACCTCAAAGGCGCGTGTCGCGCGGCTTGGCGGCGTCCAGCAGGCGCAGTTGCACGCGCTCGCCCCCGCCCCAGCGGTCGATGGAAAGGCTGCCCGCAAGGTGCAAGGGCTCGCCCCGCGCGGCCATGATCGCTTGGCCCAGCGGCTCGGCGGCCTTCCGGAAGGCGATGGCGTTGAGAATCGCCCCGTCCCCCGATTTCGCCCGCACCCGCAGATGGCCCTGCCCGACCTCGCCCGCGTCGATGATTCGATGGGCGGGAAAGGCGAAAATGGGTTCGGGATTGCCCGAGCCGAACGGCCCCGCCTGTTCAATCGCCTCGATGACCTGCGGCCGCGCCCCGCCCGCCGTCAGGGCGGCGTCGATGAGCAAGGCCTCATCCGCCCGCGCGCTGTCCACATAAAGGGTCAGTCGCTGTTCCAGAAAGGCGCGAAAATCGCCCAAACGCTCGCGCGCGATGGTGATGCCCGCCGCCATGGCGTGGCCGCCGCCCTTGACCAGAATCCCCTCCTCGACGGCGGCGCGCACGGCGCGGCCAAGATCGACGCCGGGGATGGAGCGACCGGAGCCGGTCCCCATTTTCCCATTCAAGGCGATGGCGAAAGCGGGCCGCTTGAAGCGTTCTTTCAGGCGCGAGGCCACCAGCCCGACCACGCCGGGGTGCCAGCCTTCCTGCGCCGTGACCACCACAGCGCCATGTTCTTCAAGCCCAAGGCTGGCGAGGGCTTCCGCCTGCGCCTCCTCCACCGCCACCAATTCGATGGCCTGGCGCTCGCGGTTGAGGCGGTCGAGTTCGGCGGCGACGCGGCCCGCTTCGGTCTCGTCCTGCAACATGAGCAATTTCGCGCCCAGCGCCGCGTCGCCGATGCGCCCGCCCGCATTGATGCGCGGGCCGATGACGAAGCCCAGATGGTAGCAGCTTGGCGGGCCGGAAGCGCCCGCGCAATCGAACAGGGCGCGCAGCCCCACCCTGCCGCGCCCGCGCATGACCGCGAGGCCCTTGGCGACGAAGGCGCGGTTGAGGCCCTTGAGGGGCACCACATCGGCCACGGTGGCCAGCGCCACCAGATCGAGGCGGGACAGCAGATCGGGCTCGGGGCGAGTCTTCGTCCAGAAGCCGGAGCGGCGCAGGCGCCGGTTAAGGCCGACCAGCGTCATGAAGGCCACGCCGGTGGCGCAGAGGGAGCCCAGGCCCGACAGATCGTCCTGCCGGTTCGGATTGACCAGCGCCGCCACCGGGGGCAACTCTTCGGGGGCCTGGTGGTGATCGAGCACCACGACATCCATGGAAAGCTTCGCCGCTTCCGCGAATGGCTCGAAACTGGTCGTGCCGCAATCCACCGTCACCAGCAGCGTCGCGCCCTGCCCGGCCAGCGCCTTGATGGCCTCCGCATTGGGGCCGTAGCCCTCGAAGATGCGGTCGGGAATATGGATGATGAAGGGGACGCCGCAGGCTTCCAGATAGCCCGCCACAAGGGCGCTGGAACAGGCGCCGTCCACATCGTAGTCGCCGAAGACGGCGACGGTCTCGCCCTTTTCGATGGCGTGGGCGAGCCGATCCAGCGCCGCCTCCATATCCTGCATCACATGGGGATCAGGCATCAGGGCGCGCACGGTGGGGTCGAGGAACGCCGCCACGTCATCGGGCGCCACGCCCCGCCCGGCCAGCACGCGCGCCAGCAGATCGGAATGGCCGTAGAGCTGGGACATGGCCTGCGCGCGGCCTTGAGCTTCAAGATCAAGGCGATCCCGCCAGGGACGCCCCGTGACGGAAGCTTGAACATCGAGAAAGAGGCGGTGAGGCGCTGGCATGGGCCAGTGCTAGCACGGGCTGGGCAGGCTGCGAAGCCTTGGCGTTATGGGGTTGCTGCGGAGCCCTGGAAGGACGACGTCCCGTCGTCCGGGCGACGGGACGTCGCCCCTCCCGGCGCTAGCGTTTCGGCTCGGGCTGGGCCGCAGGCGCGGTCTGGAGCACCAGAAGCGGCGAATTGCCCCGGCGGTTGGCGCGATCTATGGCCGCGAGTTGGCTGGTTTTGGAGCCGGCGTTGGCGATGCTGGCGAAATCGCGCGGGGAATGGTTGGAGCCGCCCCCGCCCCGATAGACCATCAGCCCCTGCGTGGTCACCACCACATCGCCGGAGCGCAGCGTGGGATCGTGCAGGAACGGGCCGAGCGGTCCGGGGCCGACAGGCGGCGGCTCGACCTTTTCAGGCTTGCTGCTCTCCTCAAGGCCGCGCGTAGCGGACCGCTCCGCTTCCCCGGGGCGCGACAACCGCTGTTCGCGCCGGGGCCAACTGCGGGAGGCGCCGCGTGGGGGCGCATAAGCGGCCACCTGCGGCTGGGGGCGGGCCCCGAACAACATTTCAAAGAAATTCTGCGCCATGGCGGGCGCGGGCGCGGCCATGAGAAGCGCGGCGGCCAGCAAAATGATGGCCCCGCGCGAGGCCAGATGGAAACCATATGACTTTGGCGACATCGCGAACGTCCAGGTGGATGTTCGGGATAAGCGCCACGGCACGGGAAAGTTGCGCTTGTGTGGGTGGCCAAAGGACTGCGGCGAATGACGGCCGGAGCCTGGCAAGAATGGCGAACCTTCAAAAAGAGGCGTTTTCTCAAGCTCAAGACAAAAAAGAACGTTTCCGATTAAAGCTCCGCCTTCATTAACCGTTTTTTAACGAAATACCTCCCGAACGTCGGAGGTTTTATGAGCGTCAGCGGCCTGTCCAGTCATTCTCTCACCGCCTTGGCGCGGTTGACCAAAGCCACGACGCCGCCATTGAAGGCTCCCGCCGTCAAGAGCGTGGCGCGAGCCGGCGCCGTCGTTGTATCAATATCTCCAGTCGCCAGCGCCACCGCAGCAGCGGCGCTCAATCCTTTGGTCGCCCAAAGCTCCGGGACCACCACACCCAGCATCACGATGACCAAGGGCTACCCTGCATATGAATTTGCAGGGTCCGTCACGCAATCAATTACCGGCACGTCAACCAACAGCGCGACGCAGACCGTAGGCCTCTCCGCCGGAAGCAGCTACACAGTCTCCGCATCATTTGGTTTATCGGACAAACGCGGTCAGATGAAGCTCGACGTTCTGGACGCCTCCGGCAATGTCGTGAAAACGATAACCGCCGCCGCCGGAAAGACATCCGCTTCGATAACATTTACGCCGGCAACCAGCGGCACTTATAGCATTCGATTGACGGGTCTCGCCATCCCGAAGGCGTCGTCCACGACCAACCTTTACTCATCTTATTCGATCAATGTCGGTCAACCACTCAGCACTTTGCCGAAAACAAGCGGCGACACAAATGTCGACACGCTCTTACAGGGCGCCACGAATTCATGGCAGCATGCGTTGGGAACCAGCGCAACCTCGTCGTCGAACGTCATTCACGCCGGGCTCAATTCCTTAAACAACGTGGTAGGCGGAACAATCTACTACGACTTTATGGATGCGAACTACATCGCGAGCAATCTGACTGGCGTCGATGCGAACCAGGCCACCGCAATGACCGCTGCGCAAAAAGCCGCAGTCACCAAGGCCTTTCAATATATATCCAGCATCGCCAACCTGACATTCGCGCCTACGACCGACGCAACGAAAGCCACTATCATGTTCGGCGACAACGTGCAGGCCAGCAGCGCAGGATATGCGAACCCGCCCAACCAGAGCGGCTCGCACCAGCAATATATGTTCCTCGCCTCCAATGCGACAACCAACAACAGCTTTGCTTCCGGGACATACGGATGGGAAACGGTGATCCACGAAATCGGGCATACGC
>CAIUWR010000033.1 GCA_903902915.1 uncultured Hyphomicrobiales bacterium
ATTGATCGGGCGACAAAGACGTTTCGTGGCTTTGGTCCGCCTCGGCCGGGGCGGACCAAAGCCAGACAGATGGCGAAACCGATGGCTGGAGTGTCACCCATGTAATCGGTCTGATCTGTCAAGGACACATCCGGTTGCACAGCGCCAGCGGACGGGGTGGGGGTCGCGCGATGCTGATCGGTGGCGCGGTCGCCAAAGGCGCTAATTCCCAATATCGAGCGGCCCCATCCCTCACCCCTCCCCACAGGGGAGGGGAATCGGCAGGCGTTTCGCTTCGATAATTCAGGCCCTTGGAGCCGCGTCCCCGCCGATCAATCAGCCTTGGGGCGGTGCTTCTTGCCGAATTTCTTCGGGCCTGCCGGGTTGTCGCCAGCGGGCTTGCCCGCATAGGCCGGGCGCTCGCCGGAGAAGTCCTTCTTGGGCGCGGAAAACTCCTTCTTCGGACCCGAGAACTCCTTCTTGGGACCAGAGAACTCCTTCTTAGGACCGGAGAAGTCCTTCTTGAACAGGCCCTTGCGCTCGCCTTGATCGCCGGGCTTGTCGAAGTTGCGGGGCTTGCCGTCGGCGCCGCCCTTGTAGCCCGCGCTGTCCTTGTTCGACCCATAGGGCTTGGGGACGAACTTGCGCAGTTCCTGCAAGGTGCCTGCGGCGGGCTGGATGTTGACGTTTTCCTCGCCGGAGTTCTTGCGCACGCTGCTGGCGAATTTCGCCGCCGCTTCTTCCAGAATCTCGAACTTGGTTTCCTTGTCGAAGATCTTGATGATCCCGATCTCGTTCTTCGTGATGTGGCCGAGGCGGCAGATCACCGGCACGATCCACTTGGGGTCGGCGTTGTTGGTGCGGCCCACATTCATGCGGAACCAGACCATCGGCTCGGCGGAGCGGCGCTGGAAGGACTTGTCGGTGGTGGCGTCTTCGCCCTCGGGGGTGGGGCCGAAGGTCTTGCGCTGCTCGCGCTCGCGCTTGTCCGGACGTTCGGGGCGCTGGCTGCGGTCGCGCGGGGGCTTGCCGGTCTGGGCGCCCGCCGCGAACACGTCTTCGGGCGCGGGCAGGCGGGCGCGGTGCAGGCGCACCAAGGCGCCAGCGATATCCTCGGGCGTGCGCTCGGCCATGAGCATCCTGGCCATTTCCGCATCTTCCTCGGTGTTCGCCTCGGCGAAGATCGGATCGTTCTGCATGCGCTGCTGGTCGGCGCGGCGAATCTCTTCGGCAGTGGGCGGACCGGCCCAGAGCACGTCGATGCGCGCCTGCGCGATGAGGCCTTCGGCCTTGCGGCGGCGGGTATAGGGGGCGAGCAAAATGCAGATGCCCTTGCGGCCCGCGCGGCCCGTGCGTCCGCTGCGATGCAGGAGGGTGTCGCGGTCGTTGGGCAATTCGGCGTGGATGACGAGTTCGAGGCCCGGCAGATCGATGCCGCGCGCCGCCACGTCGGTCGCCACGCAGACCCGCGCGCGTCCGTCGCGCAGGCTCTGCAACGCATGGGTGCGCTCGTTCTGCGAGAATTCGCCGGACAGGGCGACGGCGGCGAAGCCGCGCTCCACAAGGCTGGCGTGCAGATGGCGCACGGCCTCGCGGGTCTGGCAGAAGATCAGCGCGCCCGGCGGCTCGAAATAGCGCAGCACATTGACGACCGCGTGCTCGATCTCGTTGGGGGCGATCAAAAGGGCGCGATATTCGATGTCGCCATGGGACTGGGTCTGGTCCACCGTGTCGATGCGGAAGGCGTTGCGCTGGTAGCGGCGCGCCAGGGTCGCGATGTCGCGCGGAATGGTGGCGGAGAAGAGCAGGGTGCGGCGCTCGGTGGGGGTGGCGTCGAGGATGAACTCCATGTCCTCGCGAAAGCCCAGATCGAGCATCTCGTCGGCCTCGTCGAGCACAACCGCGCGCAGCTCGCTCACATCGAGACGGCCGCGCTCCAGATGATCGCGCAGGCGGCCGGGGGTGCCCACCACGATATGGCAGCCGTCTTCCAGCGCGCGCGCCTCGCGGCGCACATCCATGCCGCCGATGCAGGCGGTGACGCGGGCGCCCGAGGGGCCATAGAGCCAGACCAGCTCGCGCTGCACCTGCATGGCGAGTTCGCGCGTGGGCGCGACGACGAGCGCCATCGGGGCGCCGGGGGGGCCGACGCGCTCCTCGCCCACCAGCAAGGTGGAGGCGAGCGCGAGGCCATAGGCCACGGTCTTGCCGGAGCCGGTCTGGGCGGAGACGAGCAGATCGCGTTCGGCTGCGTCGGGCTGCAAGACGGCGGCCTGGACGGGGGTGGGTTCGGCGTAACCGCGCGCTTCGAGGGCGCGTTCAAGGCTGGGATTGGTAGAAGGAAACGGCATGAGGCGAGGGGCCTGACTATGAGGATGGGAGGTGTCGGGACGCGCGCCAACGAGGGCGCAGGCGCTGATGCGGATGTGGGATGGGTTTGACGTGTCGGCGAAAGGCGTGCCGGAAGGAACGCAACCGACACATCCCACTCTTGCTTTGTCAAGAAAAAAGCCTTCAATTCCATGGGCTTGGCTAGTTTTCGCCAGAACCGGCCAACCCGCGGCGTCCTTGACGCTTCGCCCGGGCGGGCCTTGCTTGCGTCCGTCATACACGGATCGGGCGTCAAAAGCGCGCTTTTTCGCGCTCCGGCCGTGGATGGAAAGCAGCTGTCAATTGTGGCGACGGTTCTGCGTCGCTGCGATCACGTCATCGCAGCTCATCAGGTCCGCATATTTCTGGCCCATATCGAACAGATTGGCCTCGTGAGGCCCGATGGCGCGGTCGCCCACGCAATCGGTGACGACGATGGTGCGCAGATTGTTGGACATGGCGTCGATGACGGTGGCGCGCACGCAGCCCGACGTCGTGCAGCCGGTCACGAACAGCGTATCCACGCGCTTCCACAGCAGCCAGGCCGCAAGCTCCGTGGCGAAGAAGGCCGAGGGCTGCCGCTTGCGAATGAGCAGTTCGCCGGGGGCGGGCGTCAGTTCCGGCACAATCTGGCTGAGCGGACTGTCCTCGGTCAGCTTCAATAGCCCCGGCGCCTTGCGAGTGAAGGCCCCCGCGTCCGATCCATCCGCCGCATAGACCACCCGCGTGTGGGCGACAGGCCAGCCGTTGGCGCGCGCATGGGCCAGCAGCGCTTGCGTGCGAGCGATGGACTGCGGGATGTTGCCGCCGCCAAAATGCGCAGGATCGGTGAAGCCCACGACGAAATCGACGACCACGAGGGCCACTCGTTCGCCGATGCCGATGGGCTGGGCGAAGCCCTGACGGGCATAGATGTCGAGCTCGGACAACGGTTCCACCACTTTCACCACAATCAGCCATCAGGCTTGCATAAAAAGTCAGGCCAGACAACTTTCCAAACGGTTCGCTGATGGTCACTATCGCTTTGACCTGCGGCTTGGCGACAGCCGTTCATATGACGATGAAAGGGCCTGCCATGGCTGATCCGCGTTTGCGCCAGACTCTTGAGGCTCGCAGCTTCCTTTGCGCCCCAGGCGTCTACGACCTCATTTCGGCGCTGATCGCCGACCGCATGGGCTTTCCGGCGCTCTATGTCACGGGCTATGGCGCGGTCGCCTCGTCGCTTGGCTTGCCGGACGCCGGACTTGCGACCTATTCGCAAATGATCGACCGCATCGGCCGCATCACGGAGATGACGAAAACCCCTGTCATCGCCGACGCCGACACGGGCTATGGCGGCTTGCTCAATGTGCGGCACACGGTGCGCGGCTATGAAAAGGCGGGCGTCACGGCCATCCAGCTTGAAGACCAGGAATTTCCCAAAAAATGTGGCCACACGCCCAATCGCCGCGTGATACCGCTCGACGACATGGTGCGGAAAATCAGGGTGGCTTCCGACAGCCGCTCAAGCAGCGACTTTCTCATCATCGCGCGAACCGACGCGCGCACGGGCCTTGGGCTGGACGAAGCTATTCGCCGTGGCGAAGCCTATGGCGCCGCAGGAGCCGACATCATCTTTATCGAGTCGCCGGAGAGCGAGGCGGAGATGGCGGAAATTAGCCGACGCATCGACAAGCCGCTGCTGGCCAACATGGTCAATGGCGGACGCACGCCCATGTTGAAAGCGCCGCGTCTGGCGGAGCTTGGCTATGCGCTCGCCATTTTTCCCGTCGTGGGTTTTCTAGCCGCGGCGCAGGCGCTCACGACGGTTTATCAGGACGTGCTGGACACCGGCGGCTGCACCGGCGCCGCCCCCCTGTTCGACTTCGAAGCCTTCAATGAGTTGATCGGCTTTCGCGACGTCTGGGAATTCGAGCGCCGCTACGGCGAGCCGGACCAGGCATGAAAGATCGGGCGCTTGATGTGCGAGGCAAGGCGATCAGTTGACCGGAAGGTTGGGCTGGCGGCGAAGGCCCGATCGGGGAGCCGGCCGTTCCCATATTGGGAGTGGGGCAGCATTTCCGTTTGCGCCTCGGGCGGATCGGGGTGTAGATCACAGCGATCATTCCAATTGCGCCCCAAGACAAGTCCGGTCGTCAGGCGAACATGCTTTTCGTGACCGCCCGGACCATCGTCGCCAGCCGCAGGACCACGCGCCGTGCCAGAACCCCTTGATGCGCCGCTCATCGAACTGAAGGACGTTCGTTTCGGTTACGGCGGGCGTCTGGTTCTCGATGGCCTCGATCTGACCGTGCCGCGTGGGCAAATTCTCGCCGTCATGGGCGGGTCAGGGAGTGGCAAGACCTCGCTGTTGGGCCTTCTGGGCGGACGCAACATCGCCTTGTCCGGCAGTGTGAAAGTCGATGGGAACGAGGTCGGGAGCCTCAATGGCGCCAAACTTTACGCGCTGCGTCGGCGCATGGGCATGCTGTTCCAGTTCGGCGCGCTGTTCACCGATCTCAGCGTTTTCGAAAATGTCGCTTTTCCCTATCGTGAGCAGACGGATTTGCCGGAGGCCGTGATTCGGGATCTCGTGCTCCTGAAGCTGGAAGCGGTTGGCCTGCGCGGCGCGGCCGATTTGGCCCCCTCGCAACTGTCCGGCGGCATGGCGCGCCGGGTGGCGCTGGCGAGGGCGATCGCGCTTGATCCGATGTTGATGTTCTATGACGAGCCCTTTACGGGTCTCGACCCGATTTCGGCGGGCATCATCGGGCGTCTGATCCAGCGCTTGAACGTGGCTTTCGGCATGACGTCGCTCCTTGTGACCCATGACGTCAACGAAACGCTGCGGATCGCCGACCGGATCGTGGTCATTTCGGAGGGCAGGATCGTCCGTGACATGACGCCGCAAGAGCTGCGTTCGAGCGATGATCGCTTCATCCGCCAGTTCGCCGACGGCCTGCCCGATGGCCCCGTGCCCTTTCATTATCCCGCGTCTCCCTATGCCGGGCAACTGCTAGGGGACCATGACGTTCATGCTTGATTTTCTCGAAGGGCTCGGAGCCGCCGCCCTGCGCGTCCTGGCGCGTCTGGGCCTGGCCACAGGATTCTTTCAGGCTGTTCTGGCGCGGGCGCCTGGTAGTGCGAAGCGGTTCGGTCTGCTGGTGCGGGAGGTCTACTTCTCTGGCGTGCGCTCGCTCGCGATCATTGTCGTATCAGGCCTGTTCGTCGGCATGGTTTTGGCGGTGCAGGGCTATGAGGTCTTGCAGCGCTTTGGCTCGGCGGACGCGCTCGGCTCCCTAGTCGCCCTGTCCCTTGTGCGCGAACTGGGGCCCGTTGTCGCCGCGCTTCTGTTCGCAGGCCGCGCGGGGTCGGCCGTGACGGCGGAAATCGGTCTGATGCGCGCCACCGAGCAATTGGCGGCCATGGATATGATGGCGGTCGATCCGATCACCCGGGTCGTCGCCCCCCGCTTTTTGGCCGCTGTCGCATCGCTGCCGATTCTGGCGGTCATTTTTTCGAGCGCGGGCGTCATCGGCGCCTATCTGGTGGGCGTTGAGCTGATCGGGATCGATTCGGGCGCTTTCTGGTCCCAGATGAGCGCAAGCGTCGATTTTCGCCTCGATGTGCTCAATGGCCTGTTCAAGGCGCTGGTTTTTGGCGTTGCGGTGGGCCTGATTTCCGTGTTCGAAGGCTACCATGCCGCGCCGACCGCCGAGGGGGTCGCCGGCGCCACCACCCGCACGGTGGTGATCTCGTCCCTGAGCGTGCTGACGCTTGATTTTATCCTGACCGTCCTGATGTTTAGGGGTCTGAACTGATGAGCCGCTCCAAAACCAACGTCGCCGTCGGCGCCTTCGTGGCGCTCGGGATGGTCGCAATCGCATTCATGGCCCTCAAAGTTGGCAATCTCGTCAGTTTTGACAGCGGCGTGGGCTACAGGCTCGAGGCCCGGTTCGACAATATCGGGGGTCTGCGGGTGCGCGCGCCGGTCAAGAGCGCGGGCGTCGTGGTGGGCCGCGTGGAAGCGATCCATCTGGACAAGGACACCTATGAAGCGGTCGCCGATCTGCGCATCCGCCCGGAATACCGGTTCTCAAGTGACACAATCGCCGCCATTGTGACGTCCGGACTTCTGGGCGAGCAATACTTAAGCTTAGACGCAGGCGGAGATTCGCGCTATCTTGTAGATGGTGAACGCATTATCAAAACTCAGTCAGCGATGGTCCTTGAGAAGCTGATCGGGCAATTTTTGTATAACAAGGCCGCAGAAACCTCTGGAGACCGTAAATGACTTACGTAGCGCGCTCGGCCCTGGCGGGGGCTATCCTTCTCGCCGGTTTGAGCCTCTCCTCAGCGGCGATCGCCCAGAATGCCGAGCATCACGATCCGATCGAGCCCTTCAACCGCGGCGTTTTCGGCTTCAACGAAGTGCTCGACACCGTCGCTTTCAAGCCGCTCTCGACGATCTGGAACACGGTCCTGCCCGAGCCGGTGCGAACCGGGGTGAGCAATGTGTTCGGCAATCTCGACGATGTGTTCATCGGCGCCAACCATGTGCTGCAAGGGCGTGGCAAGGACGCGATGACTGATTTTTCGCGCGTATTGATCAATTCGACGGTCGGCCTCGCCGGTCTGATCGACGTGGCCTCGACACAGGATCTCCAGAAGGGCGAAGGCGATTTCGGCCAGACGCTTGGCGTCTGGGGCGCGGAGCCGGGCTTCTATGTGGTGCTGCCATTGCTTGGCCCGTCCACCGCGCGCGATACGGTCGGCCGCGTGGCGCGCGTGGCCTCCGATCCGCGAACCTATTTCGCCCCCGTGTGGTCCTATAGCTCCACCGGCCTCGAATTCGTCCAGGTTAAGGCCGACAACGTCGGCAACGCCAATCTGATCGACAGCTCGAGTCTCGATAAATACGCCTTCACCCGCAACCTCTATCTCCAGCGTCGCGCCGCCATCGTGCAGTCGGGCCGGGATGCGGCCGGCGCCCACTAATCTCTCAATTCAGGCTATCTCCATGTTGCGCTTCGTATTTTCGCTCGGCCTCCTGTTCGCCTGCATGGCTCCCGCCCAGGCGCAAAACGCAAGCGCTGAAGAGCTTGTGCGCCATATGGCGGCGGATGTGACGGCTCAGGTTCGCAAGAATCCCGAGTTGGTCAATTCCCAAACGCAGCTGGCCGCGCTCGTCGAACAGCGTCTCATGCCGCGTTTCGATTTCAACCGCATCACACAGGTGGCCATGGGCCGCAACTGGCCCCGCGCGTCGGGCGGCGAGCAGCAGCAGGTTGTGACCGAATTCAGCAAGTTGCTGGTCCGCACCTATTCCAACGCCCTCGCCAGCCTCAAGGATCTCGACGTTCAGGTCCGCGATACGCGCGCCAACGGCGGATCGGACGTGACGGTTCGCACCCAGATGATCGGCCGTGCGAAGCCCGTGGAGATTGACTACAGCCTGTCGAGCGCCACGGGCGGATGGCGGGTCTATGACGTCACCGTGGAGGGCGTCAGTCTGGTCACCGCTTATCGCGACGAGTTCAACGGCGTGGTCAGTTCGTCAGGCGTCGCGGGCCTGATTTCCGTGCTCAAGCAAAAAAACGCGAAATGACGGGCGCGTCCGGCGCGCTGGTCCATGAGGTCAAGCCTGGCGCTCAGCACATTGCGCTGAGCGGCGTCCTCACCATGGACAACGTCGGGGCGATGTACCGCAATCTCCGGCCCTTCGAGGCGGGCGCAAGATTGACGCTTGATGTGAGCGGCGTGACGAAGGCTGATTCCAGCGCCCTCGCGCTGGTCACGGCGCTGGTGCGCGGCGCGCGCGCCCAGAAAATGCGGGTGGTCCTGCAGCCCTTGCCACGCGCCTTGTCGCCTGTCATTGAGCTTTACGGGCTTCATGACATATTGTCCTCCTGCGCGGCGTGAGGCTTGGGGCCACGTGAGAAAAGAAAATCAGCGACGATGAACGTCCCATCAGCCGTCCTTCTGGTCTCCTTCTTCTTGGCAGCGCAGCTGGGCGCGGGATCGGCCGCGCTGGCTGTCGAAACGCCTACCAGTCCTGCCGCCAGCATCATCTGGGGCGAGCGCGCCCAAGGCAAAACCTATCGCATCGCCGATGACGTGACGAGCGATGGGCTCAATCGGACCTATGTTCTGGAAACGCCCGAGGGCTCCTTCACCATCGAAGGCGACGCCCTCATGGCTTTGCGGCTGAAAGAATACGCCATCTATGAGCAACTGAGCGAGGATTCGGGCTTTTCGCAATTCATGGGCTCGTTTGGCTCGTCCGTGATCGCGCCGCTCAAATTTGGCGGCCAGTTGATCATCAGTCCGGTCGAAACCGCGAAACAGTCCGCCGAGGGAATCGGGAATTTCTTTGATTCCATGTCCGCCTCCTCGGAGAACAAGGACGCGGAGCGGGGCAGTTTCATGGGAAGCGTGCTGGGCACCGACCGTGCGCGGCGGGAGCTGGCCGCCCAAGCGCAGATAGACCCCTACACGGATTTTCCACCCCTCGCCCGGCGGCTGCAAGAGCTGGCCGCCGCCCGGGGCGTTGGCGGCCTTTCCGTCAGCGGCGCCATGATGGCGATCCCCGGCGGGGCGGCGCTTCCCTCCCTCACCGCGTCCACCACCCGCACGGTCGCGTTCAGCGCTTCATCCGTTGGCGCCGCGCAGGGCTTGCAGGACGCCTTGCGCACCAAGACAGCGGGGCAGATCTTGCGCGACTGTCGGCTGCGGCTGGCCGCCCTCGCCCCCGACACCGACGCGGTCGAGGCGCTTGTCGACAACAAGAACTATACGCCCGCCGATTTGCTGGTAATCGCCACGGCGCTGGAGCGGGTTGGCGCGCGGGACACCGCCCTTTTCGTGGCGCAAGCCTCCGCCGCGGAGGATCGCGCCACCGCCTATCTCAACCGCCAACAGGCGGAGATGTATGCGGGCCTGCGCCGCTCGTTCCCCTTCGATCATTTCGCGGCGAAGGACGGCTTCGTCCTGCTGGAACTCAAGGATCAGCGCCACCTTTTGGCGCTGCCCGCCGACCAGCTTTTCTGGACCTCAAAAAACCAGCAGGATTTCACCGCATTGGGATCAGGCTCGGCGCCCGACAAGCGCCCGCCGTCCGCGCCTGCGAAGAAGGACAAGATCCTCGTCATCACTGGCGAATATTCGAAGATGGCGCGCAGCGAGCTCGCCAAGCTCAATTGGGAGCCCGCGCGCATGACCCTCACCGCAGGCCTTGCGCACGATCCCAAGCCAGCCGCGCCACAGAAGCCTGTCAAGCAAGCCCATTGAGGGATCGCTAGGGGGCGGCGACCGGCGTCGCCTTGTCTCCCCATGGTTTGGCTGTATTGTCGCCGCAGAGTCCAAAGGGCTCATGCGTGACGAAAGGGATGGAGACCGACCATGACCAGGCAGATGACCCTCGCCGCCTATTTCAATCCGACAGGGCATCATGTCGCGTCGTGGCGCCATCCGCGCGCCGAACCCTACGCCAATGTCAGCATCGAACATTATGTCGAAATGGCGCAGGCGGCGGAACGCGCCAAATTTGATATGATTTTTCTCGCCGATAGCAACGCCGTGCGTCACGCGCATATCGACGCCATTTCACGTTCCGTGCAATTCGTCGCGCATTTCGAGCCTTTGACGCTGCTCTCGGCGCTGGCGATGGTGACGACGCGCATTGGGCTGACGGCGACTGCGTCCACCACCTATCAGGAGCCCTATAATCTGGCGCGTAAATTCGCTTCGCTCGATCACATCAGCCACGGCCGCGCGGGGTGGAATCTGGTGACCTCCGCGCAACCGGCCGAAGCGCTCAACTTCGGCCGCGACAGGGTTGGCGATCATGCGGAACGCTATGGCCGCGCCCGTGAATTCGCACAAATTGTCTATGGCCTCTGGGACAGCTGGGACGACGACGCCTTCGTTCGCGATGTGGAAAGCGGTCTTTATTTCGACCCTGAGAAAATGCATTACCTCAACCATGAAGGCGCCCATTACAAGGTGCGCGGACCGCTGAACGTGCCTCGTCCCGTTCAAGGCTATCCGGTGCAGGTGCAGGCTGGCGCATCCGATGAGGGGCGTGAGCTTGCGGCTGAATTCGCCGAGGCGGTCTTCTCGCCGCATTTGAACATTCCCGAGGCGAAAGCCTATTATGACGACGTGAAGGGGCGCATGCGGACCCGTTACAACCGCGACCCCGACCATTTGAAAATTCTGCCCGGCCTGAGCGTCGTCGTCGCTCAGAGCGACGACCAGGCGGCGGAGGATTTTGACCGGTTGCAAAACCTCATCCACCCCATCGTCGGGCGCGAAATTCTCGCGACCATGCTGGGCGGCCTCGATCTGTCCGCCTATCCGCTCGATGAGCCTTTGCCCGATCCGTTGCCGGGGACGAACATCAGCAAGGGACATTATGATTCCATCGTCGGCATGGCCCGCCGCGAAAACCTGACCATCCGCGAACTTGGCGCCCGCTGCGCTGGCGCGCGCGGCAAGAATTCGATTCACGGCAGCCCGAAGAAGGTCGCCGATTATATGGAGGAATGGTTCACCAACCGCGCTTGCGACGGCTTTTGCGTTCTGCCGCCCTACATGCCCGGACAGCACGTCGATTTCTGCGAGATGGTGGTGCCGGAATTGCAAAAGCGCGGGCTGTTCCGCACGGAATACACCGGCACGACCCTGCGCGAGCACCTTGGCCTCCCGCGCCCGCAAAGCCGCTACAGGACGCGACCAGCCGCGCAAGACCAGCCCTGATTTGAGGGCCTATTCCCGGAAAACCGGGTCGTTCCAGTCGTCGTTGTGATGGAGTCTATTTTCAAATGGCGGAGGAGCGGAAGTGCTCGATATGCGCGCTTTCCGTAACTGGGGGCGCCCAAAACGGTGGCACGGTCAAATAAAAGAGAAGTTACAGTTGGGGAAGCTGTTAACGAAATCTTCCGATGTCATAAAAGCTTCAACTGCGCCATATACCAAGTGCCTCATCTTGATGTGGATGGGGTAATGAAATGCGCAGTCATAGAATAATTCGGGCGGCTCTGATGATGGCGGTCGCTTTTCCTTTCGCCATTGATAGCATGGCGGACGCCGCCTATGCGCAAAGCCAGGATCTGGGCTCGATGACTGTGACGGGCGGCGCCAAGCCGGCGCCCCGCAAGAAGGTCAAGCAGGCGCCGCGCGCCGCGCGCGCCAACGCGCAGCGTCAGCCTGCGCAGGCCGCCGCGCCTGCGGCGGTCGCGATCACCAGCAACGCCGCCATCGGCAGCCACGCTCCTGCGGGCAGCGCCCCGGCGCTCGCCTTCTCTCAGGGCTCCTTGAGCGCGTCTCAGCCCGGCTCCGTCGTCAGCGACAAGATCCTGCGCGACGTCGTGCCGGTCGGCGCGGATTATAACGAGACCGTCAAGGCCACCCCCGGCTTCCTGTCCAACAACGCCAATGGCGCTGTGGGCGACTCGAAGAGCGGCTGGCGCGGCTATGTCGATGGTCAGTTCAACATCACCTTTGATGGCGTCCCCTTCGGCGACGCGAATGATCCGACCCATCACTCGGCGGCCTATTTCCCCGCGTCTTTCCTGAGCCGCGTCGTCGTTGACCGCGGTCCGGGTTCGGCCTCGCAGGTTGGCTACGCGACCTTCGGCGGCACGCTGTCGCTGAATTCGCTGGAACTGAGCGACAAGAAGAGCGCCTCGGTTGAACAATCCGTTGGCAACCTGGGTACTTTCACGACCAATGTTCAGGCCCAATCGGGCGGCGACAAGCCCGGCGACACGCGCGCCTTGATCGCTGTGTCCCATGCTGGCACCGACGGCGCCGTGCAGTTTGGCGAATACAAGATCAATCAGGCCCTCATCAAGGTCGAAAAGCAGATGGGCGACGTCAAGGTCACCGCTCTGGCGACCGGCGGTACGGAAAATTATAATAACATCAATGCGATTACGCCGGCGCAGTGGCTTGCCTTCGGCAAGTCTTATGGTCAGGTGAACGGCAATCCCGCCTCGCAGCAATATGTCGGCTATAACAATTCGCAAAAAGCGACGGATATGGAATATATCCGGCTTGAGACGGATATGGCCGGGATCAAGGTGGATAACAAGGCTTACACCTACGCCTATTGGTATCCCAACTTGCAGAACAATGGCGCCGACCAAACCAAGGAGGGCGCCGCCGGCCTGGGCCTCAACACTGTGAAGGTTCCCACGTTGAGCAATCTGGGCGTCTGGGGATCGACGACCTATACGATGAACGGTGTCGGGCCTGCCGACGTTGTGGGGTATGTCAAGAATAACAACTACCGCGCGTTTGGCGACATCCTCAACCTTCAGCACGATCTGAACCTGGCCGGTACTACGGGCGCTCTGAAGGCGGGCGTCTGGTTCGAAAGCATCAGCAATGATCGCAAACAAGAATATATAGATTATACGACCGGGGCGCTTTTCCCCACCATGACGGCTACGGCAGGCGGCGTGACGACGCCCGCCACCGCCGCCCAGTCTTACAAACTTCTGTTGAACTCCCAGATCAGCAACATCCAGCCCTTCATTGAATATGAATGGCATCCGAACAAGGACTGGACGATCACGCCCGGCTATAAATATGAGAGCTTCTCGCGCAATCATCTGGCTGCGGTCAATCAGACGACCTTGCAGCCTGCTGATTTCCAGAAGACCTACACGGCGAACCTTCCGTTCCTGGCCACCAACTATCGCCTGACGGATAACTGGTCCATTTATGGGCAGGCGTCGAAGGGCTTCCTGGCTCCCACCGTGTCGGCCTATTACGTCTATGACTCGGCGTTCAACAGCAACACGATCGCGCCGCAGTCGACGACGAACTTCCAGTTCGGCACCGTTTACAAGACTGCGGATCTCACCGTCTCCGCCGATGTGTATCGCGTCACGGCGACGAACTTTCCTTTGACCACCACGGTCAATGGTTTGACGACCTACGCCAACAACGGCACAGCCCAATATCAGGGTCTGGAGCTTGAAGGCACCTACAAGGTCATCGACAACTTCGCCGCTTATGGCAGCGGCGCCTTGATCAGCGCCAAATATGTCGATGGCGCAAGCAAGGGTCTGCGGGTTGGCGACGCGCCGTCCTACACGCTGGCGGGCGGCTTGATCTATGATGATCAAACCTACTTCGCTTCGGCCATTCACCGCATATACGGCAGCTATTACGGCAGCACCGGCCAGGTTGTGGCCGATCCGTCAACGCCAACCGCTGACGTTTCGTTGAACAAGGTCTCCAGCTGGAACTCGACCGACATCGTCGCGGGCGTTCGCACCGATGTTCTCAAGAAGATGGGCTTCGGCGAAAAGGCCCAATTGAAGATTGGCGTGAACAACATCTTCAATCATCAGGACATCACCGAAATTGGCGGCAGCCCCGCCAAGGTGACGGATGCGAACTGGGCGGCGTCGTCGCTGACCTACACGTTCCAGGCTGGCCGCACCTACTATGTGTCCGCCAAGATCGACTTCTGACGCGCTCTGAAATCTGAACGTCACAAAACTACAATAAAGCAATCGGGGGGCGGATTTTTCCGGCCCCCTTTTGTTTGAACATGGGATTGAAAATGGAAAGCGTCAGTCTCTCGCCGATGGGCCTTTTCGCGCAGGCGGGGCCAGTTGGCAAAACTGTTATCATCTTGCTCGGCGTCGCGTCGGTCTGGTGCTGGTATCAGGTGTTCGACGGCCTGCTGGGGATTGTGCGCCTTGGCGGCTCCCTGAAGCACGCCAGACGCAACGAGGAGGGAAATCTCCTCGACGTGGTGATTGGCGCCGGAATCGAGGAAATGCATCAGGAGCGGTTCACCGATGAATCGACCGGCGACCTTCGCCAGTTGATGATGGAAGCCATGAGCCGCGAGGGTCGCATGCTCATGTCCCGGCTTGAAGGCGGGCTCCCCAATCTGGCGGTCATCGCCTCGGTTGCGCCCTTCGTCGGCTTGTTCGGCACGGTCTGGGGCATCATGGTCGCCTTCACAGCCATCGCCGACAGCAACGACACAAGCCTCGCGGTGGTCGCGCCCGGCATCGCAGAAGCCCTCGCCACGACCGCCTTTGGCCTCGTGGCGGCCATTCCGGCCTCCATCGCCTATAGCCGCCTTGGCGCGTCCTTCGCGGCGAAGGGGCAGGATCTGGCGAACTTCATCGAAGAAAAATCGCTGTCGCTTTTGCGCGCCAACGCAAGACGCGGGGGCCACTGATGGCTTTCACCGCCAACAAGCCCGGTCCG
This sequence comes from uncultured Hyphomicrobiales bacterium, assembly GCA_903902915.1. GTDB lineage: Bacteria > Pseudomonadota > Alphaproteobacteria > Rhizobiales > Beijerinckiaceae > Terripilifer. The sequence continues at coordinate 14,572 of CAIUWR010000033.1, forward strand.
GGGCTGCATCGTCCGCTGGCCGACATCAACGTGACGCCGCTGGTCGATGTCATGCTGGTGTTATTGATCGTCTTCATGATCACAGCGCCAATGTTGACCACCGGACTTAAAATGGATCTTCCGCAGGCGCGCAGCGCGGTGACGCTGAAGCCCAAACCCCCGCTCGTCATCTCCGTGACGAAGGAGGGCAAATTCGCGCTGGATATGGATGAGCTGTCCTTCGATGATCTTCTTCCCGGCATACAGGCGCGCATGGAGGGCGACCTCACGCGGGTCATCCAGATTCGCGGCGACCGCAGTGGCAGTTATGGCGCGGTCTATGAGCTCATCGACAAACTTGTGACCAATGGTTTCACCCATATCGCGCTCGTCTCGGATCCCAAGGCGCGCCGCGCGGGAGCTTCAACCCCATGAACGGCAAAAACCTGTTCCGTCTCGCCAGCGCCCATGGTGGTTCAGCCATGGTCTTGCGGGGCGTCTTTCTGGTCGCCTCCATCGGCTTGCACGGCCTCGCCTTCGCTTCGCTTCTGCCGCGCGTCGATGATCAGGAGGCCCCCGTCGATGGGCTTGAATTGAGCATCGCCCCGCCGCAGGGCGAGGCGCTTGTCGAGGAGAAGGACGCGGTGGACAGCGCCGCCCAGGCGGAGGCCGTCGCCGCCGTTCAGAAGGTCGAAACGCCCCCGCCGGACGCGCCCGATCTCGCCGAGGCGGCGAAGGTCGAGGACGCGCAGGCGCAAGTCATGATGGCGGCTGTGAAGGAGCCTGATCTGCAACCAAGGCCAGATGCGCCTGAAGCGCCGCAGGAGCCCGTGCAGGAGCAGCCGCCGCAACCGTCGGCCAACGCGCAGCAAACGGCGGCGGCGGAAGAAACCTTCGCCCAGCGCGCGGTTGGCGTCGAGAGCGGCCTTCGCTCAGGGGGCGGCGTCACGAAGGCCGCCTATGCGGCCGCCGTGAAGAAAGAGATCGCCAAAAACAAACGTCGCCCGGCTGGCGAAACGCGCGGAACGGTGAGCCTCACCTTCGTCATCGGGCCAACGGGTCGTGCGGAGCGGATCGAAGTGTCGAAGTCGGCCAATCCGGCGCTCGACGATGCGGCGCGCAGCATCATCGCGGCCGTCCAGCTCCCCCCGCCGCCCGGCGGAATTTTCCCGGCTGAGATCGCCATCAAGTTTGAATGAAACCCTGGATCGGAAAGCGTTCATCATGACTATTGAGACGTCTGGTTTTCACCGCGTCGGCGCGCGGTTCCTGCCCCATGTGTTTGGTGCGCTGTTGCTTGTTTTCGGCGCCAGCGGCGCCCATGCCCGCGACCTTTATCGCTGGGTTCAATTTGTGCCGGGCGGCATCGAAGCCCGTGCGGTCACGGACGCCCCCGCCTGTCCGCCCGCCATGATCGACGGCGCCGCCGCCACCATGATCGAGCGGTCGGCGCCGGGCGAAAACTATCCGGTCCGCGCCTGTGCGCTTGCGATTCCCAAAGGGGCGACGCTCGTCACCATTGACCGCAAGCCCATGCCCTTGCCCAAGGCGCGTCCGGACCGGATCTTGCTGATCGGCGACACTGGTTGCCGCCTCAAGGGCGATCAGGTTCAGGACTGCAATGACATCGGCCAATGGCCCTTCCGGACGGGTGCCGACATCAGCGCTGAGCTGAAGCCCGATCTCGTGCTGCATGTGGGCGACATGCATTATCGGGAGAGCGATTGTCCTGCGGAGCGGCTCGGCTGCGCGGGCACCCCCTTCGGCGATCGCTGGGATGTGTGGAAGGAAGATTTTTTCAAACCGGGAGAGACGCTGCTTGCGGCGGCGCCCTGGATCATGGATCGCGGCAACCATGAGGAATGCGAGCGCGGCGGCAAGGGCTGGGCGCGCGCTCTGGATCCCTATCCCTTCGACGCCTCGGCGGGAGCCTCCGGTTGTCTGGGGCCGGCAAAGCCCTACACGGTCGATATTGGCGGCGTGACCATCGTCGTCATGGACGTTTCGACCGCGGCGGAAAAAGTAAGCGAGAAACAGGTCGCCTGGTTCAAGCCGCAGTTCGAAATGGCGGCGAAGATCGAAGGGCCCGTGTGGCTGACGTTCCATCGTCCGATCTGGGCCCTGGATTCGCAAAAGAAGGGCGAGCCCGCCGGCGACAACCGCACGCTGGCCGCAGCCGCCCGCAATTCGTTGCCATCCAACGTGCAGGCGCTCATCTCGGGCCATCACCATACATTCGAGCTCATGACCTATGTGGAGGATTTGCCCTTGCAGATCGTTTCCGGTCACGGCGGCGACGACCTTTCGATATCGGCCCCCACCATTGTGAAGGGTCTGGAGATCAACGGCGTCACGGTGAAGGACGGCCTCGGTCGGCCCGGCATATTCGGCTTCTCCATGCTCGAACGCGTCCCGGGGGACGACACGGGCCTGAACTGGGTGCTGACCGGATACGACATCCACGGCAAATCAATCGCACGCTGCGAGATCAAGGGCAGGGACGCGGCCTGCCTCTGAACGCATGCACGCTGACGCTTCGGGCTTTTACGCCCGGAGCGCTGCGGCCGCATGGGTCTGCCTTGCGGATCGCCTTCGAGATCGCCGTGCATTGTGCATGCGGGCCATCCATCGCCGCACAGGTTCGGCTTTTCACCGTATGCGACAAGCGCAATCCCGTGTCCGCCGCGAGACATGGATGCGGGGCCGACTTGCGCCATCATTCCTGAATTAAATTTGCATTATAAATAACAGCTATAGCGGCGCTATAAATGTATTTTCATACATATATTTTAAAGCCCACGTAATTCTTACGTATAGTAATGAAAATTTCGCGTAAAGACGTTATTTTAAGTAATCAAAACTTTACCATCGAAATTCAATACTGCATCGACCGCATTGGTCTGTCGCCAGTTAGCGATAGGGCGCTCGTCAAGAGGTCGGTAGATGTTGCGTGTGGGTTTTTCTGTATCCAAAAGCATACTGTTCGCCTTCATCGCGGCCTTGATGATCGGCCCTGCCCGTTCGGCCGATTGGTCTCCCGCGACGCCGTCGCCCCAAATCATCGATGACTGGATCGTCAGCGTCGACGCGTCGACGACCGGCTCCTCGTCGAAATCCTATTTCACGGAGGCAGGTGCGACCGCCGCCATCCCCGGCTCCTTGTCCACCAGCGGCGCAAGGCTGCGGGTGGAAGCGCTTGCGGGAACTTATGAGTATCTCTCCGCCACCAACATGCAGATCCACGGCCAGCAGATCGAAGCCGCGGTTCTGGGTGGTTATGAATGGGTCGGGCCACGTTCGAAGTTCGCGGTCTATCTTGGCGGCATGGCGCTCAACACCGCGCTCTCAAGGCCCGATCCCCACAATTCGGCGAATGGCGCGAGCCTTGGCCTCAAGGGCGCCGTCGACTATTACGCGCGGCCCTCGGAGCGGACCATGGTCTCCGCCTTTGGCGCTTTCGCGACCAATGACAGCCAGTTCTTTACGCGTCTGAGGGTCGGCTACATGCTTCCGGGAGGCGTCTACATTGGGCCTGAGTCGGCCTTCATGGGCAATAATACTTATGCGCTCTGGCAGGTCGGCGCCTTCCTGACAGGCGCGCAATTCGGTCCGGTCCAGGGCGGGCTGTCCATCGGTTACCAGCAGGACCGAGACCAGAAGTCCGGCCTCTACGGTTCTGCGGACCTTCGGGTGCTGTTTTGAGCGGCCTCCTGCACCGCTTGCGCTGGGTTGGCTGGGGCCTCTTCGGGGGGCTGACGCTTCTCCTGCTGACCCAGCCGGTGAGCGTTCAGGCGCAAACGGCTTTAAGCGTCACGGTGGTTTGCGGTCTCGTCGTCCTGTCGTTTCTGCCGCGCTGGAGATGGGTGCAACAGCTCTTTCTCGCGCTCGGGAGCACCGTGCTGTTGCGCTATCTCTACTGGCGCTTGTCCAGCACGCTGCCGCCGGTTTCGGATGTGGCGGGCTTCGGCTTCGGCTGCATCGTGCTCGCTGCTGAAATGTTTTGCGCCTTCATCATGGCGGTCAGCCTGCTGATCAATGTGGATCCCCTGCGCCGCAAGTCTCTGGCGCGCGGCGACAACGCCGACCTGCCGAGCGTCGACGTCTTCATCCCAAGCTACAACGAAGACGAGAGCATTCTGGCGATGACGATCTGCGCCGCCAAGGGCATGGATTATCCCGCCGGGAAACTCAAGGTATGGCTTCTGGACGATGGCGGCACCGACCAGAAATGCGCCGACAAGGATCGGGTCAAGGCCGCGTCAGCCAGCCATCGACGCCTGTCCTTGCAGGGCCTGTGTCGCGCGCTTGGCGCCACCTATCTGACGCGCGCCTTGAATGAACATGCCAAGGCCGGAAACCTGAACAATGGACTGGCTCATTCCACGGGCGACGTTGTCGTCGTCTTCGATGCCGACCATGCGCCCTTCCGTGGATTTCTGCGGGAAACCGTTGGCTATTTCCGTCAGGATCCGAAGCTGTTTCTGGTGCAGACGCCCCATGTGTTCCTGAATCCCGACCCCATCGAGCGAAACCTGCGCACCTTCGAACACATGCCGTCGGAAAACGAAATGTTTTACGGCGTCACACAGTGCGGCCTCGATAAATGGAACGGCTCGTTTTTCTGCGGCTCGGCGGCGCTGCTGCGGCGCGCGGCGCTGATGAGCGTCGGCGGCTTTTCCGGCATCACCATCACGGAAGACTGCGAGACCGCGCTTGAACTCCACGCGCATGGCTGGACGAGCATTTATGTGGACAAGCCGCTGATCGCGGGACTGCAACCCGAGACCTTTTCGAGCTTCATCGGGCAGCGCTCGCGGTGGTGCCAGGGCATGTTCCAGATCTTTCTTCTGAAGAATCCCATGTTGCGCAGGGGCCTGAAGCCGATCCAGCGCATCGCCTATGTGTCGAGCATGGCGTTCTGGTTCTTCCCGATCCCGCGCCTCGTTTTCATGATCGCGCCACTGCTGCACATCTTTTTCGACATCAAGATTTTCGTGTCGAGCCTTGATGAGACGATGGCCTACACGCTGTCCTACATGAGCGTGAACATGCTCATGCAGAGCTATGTCTATGGCCATGTCCGCTGGCCCTTGATGTCGGAGCTTTATGAATATGTGCAGGGGCTCTTTCTGATCAAGGCTCTCGGCGCCGTCGCCCTGTCGCCGCGCAAGCCCACTTTCAACGTCACGTCCAAGGGCGTGTCGCTGGATCATGATCATCTGTCCGACCTTGCCTGGCCTTTCGTCGGCACTTTTCTGTTGCTGGTGGTGGCTGCTGGTACGGCGACGTGGCGATATGTCAACGAACCTGGCGTCGCTGGAACGATGCTGGTGGTCGGCATCTGGAGCTGCTTCAATCTGCTCGTGGCCGGGGTCGCCCTTGGCGTGGTCGCGGAAAGGCGCCAGGCGGAGCGGAATCCGCGCCTCGCCATCAGCCGCGTCGGCCTCCTCAGTCTGGGAGGCGCGGAGGTTCGCGTGCGGATCGACCATGTGTCCGCGTCCGCCTGCGGCGTCGCGCCGCTCGGCCCGCTCGATATGCCGGCGAATGTGGAAGAAGTCGCCACCGGCTGGCTGACGGTCGTTCCGGTCCATGGCGGCGCGCCCCATGCGCCCGTTGCCGTGCGCTGCACGAAAGCCTCGGACGCTGGCCTCGATCTGGCGTTCGACGATCTGCAACCGCAACACTACCAGACGCTCGCCGAGCTGATGTATGGGGACACGGAGGCGATCAGCCGCTTTCTCGCGCGTCGTCACAAACCCATCGGCCTGCTGCGCGGCATGCTCCAGTTCGCGATCTGGGGCCTCACCGAGCCAGTCCGCGCGCTCGTGCTTGGGTTCCGCAAGAACCACGCCCCAGAGCCTGCCGAAAGTTCGGCGGCGACTGCGGGCGTCGGCCTGCGCGGCGCTCAGGCGAGCGCCGGGATCGACGAGGCCTCCTGGCTGGCCGCCATCGCCGAGCTGTCAGGCGTCCATCTCCGCACACGCTTGACCGGCGCCCGCGCAGATGCTGCGCCCGTCATGCAGGGGGCTGAGTAAGGCGATGCGCATGGTCTCCAAACGCTCCACAGGCCTCGTTCTGGCGCTTTGCGCCGCGCCCGCCCTGGCCCAGACCGACATGCCGGCCTGGACGCCGGTCGCGCCCGTTGGCGCGCGGATTCCGGTTTTTGCAGGTCTTGGCAAAGCGCCCGATGCGGCCCCGGCCCGCGCCGAACGCAAGGACATCCGCCGATTGCCGGTGGGCCTCAAGGACTTTCGCTTCGATGGCGAGTGGGACGAAAGGGAATGGCCGGTCTACCTGACCGAGGCGCAGGCGCGCGACGCCTTGAGCTTTCAGGTCGTCGCCCAGTCCTCCATCTCCGTCTTGCCGGAGGCGTCGGGCTTGACGCTCAGCGTCAATGACACGGTCATCGGCCGCCAGCGGCTCGGCGCGTCGGGCGGCTTTTCAATATTGGGCTTCGATCTGCCGAAGGGCGTGTTGAAGCCGGGTTTCAACGCCATCCGCCTGAAAGCGGAGCAGCGCCACCGGGTCGATTGCGCGCCGCCAGCGACCTATGAACTGCTGACGCAGATCAGGCCGGACCAGACCGGCTTTGTCTACACAGGCGAACGGCGGTCGGCGGGGGTCGAGCATGTGGCGGATATGGCCGCCATTGCGCCGCGCGGCGACGGCGCCTTGGCGATCCGCATCCTGATGACCGGCAAGCTGACGCCGGAGATGGCGGGCCGCGCCATCAAGGCGAGTCAGATCGTCGCGGTCAACAGCGGGTCGTTGCAGCCGCTGGTGGAGTTCGGCCCGGCGGGAACCGATGGCGCGGGGCTCGATCTGGCTGTGGGTACGCTTGACGAGCTGCGCGCGCTTCCCGATTTCTCCGACTTTGGCGCAGTGACCGGCCCTCGTTATGGGTTCCTGCCCGAGCGCCCAAACCGCGCCGCCACATTGGTCATCACGGGCTTGAGCGGCGCCGATCTCGATCAGGCGATCGAGCGTCTGGCGCTGGAGATGCAGGCGTTGAGGCCGCGCGGCGCGGATGCGGGCAAACGCGCGGCCATGCGGCAAGCCGGGCGCGAGGCCAGCGGGGAGCGGGAAGCGATGGCGCTCGGCGAGGCCGGCTTTGGCGGCGCCGCCTTTTCCGGGAGGCTTTTGCGCGTGGGTCTGAACGTGGCGATGCCCATGGATTTCATGGGCGCCGATTATGATCGCATCACGCTGCAACTTGCGGGCTCCTACAGCGACGCGCTCGACCGGGACGCGCGCATTCTCGTCTCCATCAATGGCGCTGACGCCGCCATGCAGTCCCTCGCCCGCAGCGGCGCGCGTGATCTCTCGACGAACCGCATGTTCCTGCCGCTCGGTTTGATGCGGCCGGGCGTGAACAGGATCGACATCACGGCTGAACTGCCTGCGGCGGGAGACGGCGCCTGTCTGCATGGCGCGGGCGCCGAAGCGAACCGATTGCAACTTCTTGATCGCAGCGAACTCACTTTGCCGAAAGTCGCGCGGATCGCGCGCGCGCCTGATCTGGCCATGACGGCGGCGGGGGGCTTTCCCTTCGCGCAGGAGGGCGCGCGGCCGATCCTGTTCGTTCCCAATCCAGATCGCGCCACCATGTCGGCGGCCGCGACTCTTGCAGCGCGCATCGCCGTGGCCGCGCATCGGCCGCTCGATTTCACCTTCACGATGACGGCGCCAGCCCTTGACGCAGGCGAGGTGCTGATGGTTTCGCCAGCGCCGACGCTTGATCCGCAACTGATGCAGGCGGCGGGGCTTGACCCCGAGCGTGTGCGCCTGGCCTGGCGCAACGAGCCCAAGAGGCCTCTTTCCGCAGGGGCGCGGCCCATGGCCCTGGGCTCCACGCGCCATTGCGATCTGCCGGGTGCGGAGCCAGCCGCCGCCAAGGTCGAAGCGAGGGCCGCACCTGCGCCTGCGCCCCTCTCCTTCGCCAGCTTCGAACGGCCATTCAAGATCTCGGCGCTGTTGTTCGGCCAGGCGAATGCGCAGGACGCGCGCGTGGCGGATGAGGGCGCGCCGTCGAAAGCGACCGCGCTCACCATGAGTCAGAGATTTCCCACCGAAGATTCGCGCCATCTCTGGACGCTCGTCACCGCGCCGGACGCCGCCTCGTTGAAGGCTGGCGTCGATTGTCTGACCTATCCTCGCATCTGGGCCAGCGTCAGAGGCCGCCTGAGCGCATTGCAGGCGGACGAAACGGTTCAGTCGGTTCGTGACGACGAGGGGCGGCGTTACCTCGCGCCCGCCTCGTGGAGCCCGGGCAATCTGCGCCTCATCGGCGCGGCTTGGCTCTCCTTGAATCCGATCGCTTATGTAGCCGCTTGCATGGGTCTGGTGCTGTGCCTTGCGGCGTCCACGCTGTGGCTTGTTCTGAACTCCGGCCGGAGGGTTGAGTGACCAGATATCGCTTCGTTGCAAAGCAAGCCTTGGGCAGCCTCTTCGCTGTGGCTTTCGCCATGCTGATCATGACCTCCAGCGTAGCCGCCGAACCAGTCGGGGGAGATGTCGCGCTGCACGGCATGTTGCCGCAAAGCGACGCGTGGCGCGCCTACAAGGCGCGTTTCGTGACCGCGCAGGGCCGAGTGGTGGATACGGCCAATGGTCTTGTGAGCCATAGCGAAGGGCAGGGCTACGGCATGTTGCTCGCCGTCGCCGCTGACGACCGGGCAACCTTCGAACGCATTTGGGGCTGGACAAGGGCGAATTTGTTCATCCGCAACGATGAGCTGGCCGCATGGCGTTGGGAGCCCGACAAAAGGCCCGCCGTCGCCGACGTCAATAACGCCTCCGATGGCGATTTGCTGATCGCCTGGGCATTGGTGGAAGCGGCGGCCGCCTGGCCTGACCCTGCCTACCGTGTCGCTGCGCGGCGCATGGCGCTCGACATTGGTCGCAAACTGGTGCTGTTCAACACGCCGATGGGGTCTTTGCTACTGCCGGGCGCAAGCGGGTTCGCAGCGGAAGATCGCGCCGACGGGCCTGTCCTGAACCTTTCCTATTACGTCTTTCCCGCCTTTGCGCGCCTGCCGCTCGTCGCTCCGGAATTCGATTGGAACAGTCTCGTCACCACGGGCCTGCGCCTGATTGAGGCTGCGCAATTTGGCCCCGCCAAATTGCCCAGCGATTGGGTGACGTTCAAATCCGGCAATCCGCAGCCCGCAGCCGGATTTCCGGCGGCGTTTTCCTATAACGCGATCCGCATTCCCCTTTATCTGGCCTGGGCGGGTTTCGACCAGCCGCGATACCATTCCAGCTTCCTCCAGGTGTGGGGCAAGCGTGGGGCGCGCGGGTTCCCGCTCGTAGATCTTGCGAAGGGCCAGGCCTCCGCATGGGCCGAGGAAGCGAGTTATGAAGGCATACCGGCGCTGAGCGCCTGCGCCACGAAAGGCGCTTCGTTCCCTAGCCAGCTGCGCGCGCCGCAAGCGCTTGATCATTATTATCCCGCAACCTTGCAGTTGCTTGCCTTGATCGCTGTCAGGATGAGGTATCCGTCGTGCCTGAAAGATTGATGTCCTTGCGGGCGAGCCTGCTGGCGCTTGTTCTGGGTTGCGGCGCCGCGCTCAGCGCACAGGCTCAGGAGGTCGATGAGACCGCCTTGCGATATTATGCGGCAAAGGGCCAGACGCAGCGCGTCGAAGCCGAGGCGCGGCGCTTGGCTGGCCTTTTTCCCGGCTGGTCCATGCCCGAAGATATCTGGTCGGCGCGCCTGCCCATGGGCGACGAGGAGCCGCTTTGGGCCTTGTATGCGGCGGGCGATCTGGACGGGCTCAAGCGAGCGATCGCCCAACGCCAGACCACGGAGCCGGGCTGGCTGCCCTCCGATGATCTGCTGCGAAAGGTCAAACGCAGGGAGTTGCGCGAGCAGATCATGAGCAAGGCTGCGAAGGCGCAGTGGTTCGCCATCTGCGATCTCGCGAGCGAGCGCCCGATAGGCGGTTTCGCCGATGACGCCGCTCTCTCCTGGACCATCGCGGAGGGATATGCGCGCTGTGATCGAAGGGCGGAAGCGATGTCCATATTCTCGCGCCTCCTCCAACGCAGCACCGATGCAAACGAACGTCGCGTCACCATTTTGAAAGCGCTTGGCGCGTTGCCCATGGCGGATGTCGAGCGACTGCTGGAGATGGGCCAAAAAACCGCCGCTGGCGTTTCGGAATTCTCGGATCTGGCGAATGATCTCACACGCGGTCGCATCGCGGCCGTGTTGCGGGGCGAACGGGAGGGCTCCATCGACGCCGCAGAACTGGCGGCGTTCGAAACCTATGCCGAGACCTCGCAAGAGGCAGGGGCGGGGGAGCTTCTCGCATGGCTCGCCTTGCGTGAAAACCGGCTGGACGCTGCGCTGAAATGGTTTCAGATGGCGCGTGCGCGCGGCGCCGACCCCATCAGCGCCCATGGCCTGGCGCAGACGCTCTGGCGGCTTGGCAAGCGGCGCGAGGCCGAAGACGTCGCCTTCAACTCGCGCGACGCCGTCACGGCGAACATGATTCTCTTCATCGACATGTTCGAATCTCAACTGACCAAAGAAACCCTGCAACCCATCGAGCCAGAGAGGTTGCTGCGCTATGTCAAGGCCACCCTGGAAGCGCGCTCGGGCGAAGGCGCGCAAGCGCTCGGCTGGTACGCCTATAAATCGTGCCAATTCGCGACGGCGCTCGACTGGTTCCGACGCGCAAGCGCATGGCTGCCAAGGGAAACGACCATCCTGGGTCAAGCGGTCAGTTTGCAACGGTTAAAGAAGAAGAAGGACTTCATGGAACTGATCAATCGTTACGATGGCTTGTTCCCGCGTTTGGTCGCTTTGCTTTTCAAGCATGAGCGCGAAGTCAATGGGGGCGCTTGCAGCGGACCTGACAATCGCGAGCAGTTGCGCTCATCGCAGGTCGCCAGCCTCAAGGGGAAGGCGTCCACGATACAAGTGCCGCAGCCCGGCGATATGTATGAGCAGATGGTCGCCTCAACCCAGTCCTTGAACGCCAAGGACTTCCCGATTGCTGTCGCATCGGAAAATCCCCTGCGTTTTCCCGAGGCCGCAGGCTCGAACACGAAGTCGATCATAGCGCGCCCACCAGATCCCGACCAGCGGCCACTCATCGCGCGTCGTGTGTCGGGCGTCGTGGCCATGCCCTATGAGGAGTCCGAGCTGAAACTCTCTCCCGGCTGGAACGGCCAGAGCGTTCCGAGCGCCACGCCGTTGGTCGATAGCGCCCCGGCGCAAGGGACAATCGCTTCACGGAGCGATGATCGTTCACCATCCGCAGCAAGCGCCAGCGGGATGCTGGCATATGGCGCCAACGGCATCGGCGGCGAGGCTGTCGCCTTGCGCTTGAGGCGTTGACGAAGTGGACGCGCCCGACGCCAGCAAACGCAGAGGCCCGCTGCCGACGTCGTATTGACGGGCTTTATCCAGGAAAGAGTGATGCGATGTCGCTGCGTATTCTGGTTATCGAAGGTGATCCTGCACTACGAGACGCCATATGGCGACTCTTGGGCGAGCAGGGACATCAGGTTGAATTGGCCGCAAACGGCGCGCAGGCGGTTGGAGGGTCGCTCAGGTCCCGGTTTGACGCCGTCATCATGGATTTGAGCCTTGCCGATATCGGGGGCGACGTTCTTGGCCGATTGATGGAAGCGGATCGGGCGCGCGGGCAAGCGTCCTCGCCCGCGCTGATCGGCTTGGTCGAGCATCGCCATTCGCTTGCGGTGAGCAAAGTGTGCGGAGGCCTTTTCAAAGGCATTCTCTCAAAACCCCTTCAGTCTGGTGCGATGCTCGATGCGATAGCGGGCGTCAGCCGTCGGCCTGACGAGGTGCGCGCGGCGCGACCGCCAAAGAGCCAGGCGAACAATCACACTGACCCGTCCCATGCCGCGCGCGATCTGTCGGCAGCGCATTGGCGACGCTGCGGCTTGCAAGCGCGCCCCAGAGTCGTCGTTTGCCCGAGGCCGACGCCGGATCAAGAAAAAGCATTGAAATTATGCTTCGACATGGTCGCCCCGCAGGACGCTGATCTTGTCATTTTGCTGGAACGTCATGGAATGGCCGAGGCCAAACGGCTTCCGCCAGCCGCCGACAATGGTCCGCGCCCCATCATCGCCTTAAGTTCGGATCATGCCGATATTTGTGCAGCGGTTTTTGAAATCACGTCAGAAACGTCGTGGCGCAAAGTCGCGTCGTTGGTCCGCCGGGACTGGACGCCACCTGGTCTGCTCTCTCCAGAGGAAATCGCATCGGATGACGCAGATATGGCCATGCCAACAACCTGTCAGAACGATGGGGATGATTTGTCTTTCCCCACGAGGGAGCGATGTTTTGCTGAAGCGAAGGGTACGCTGGCGCTCGATCAGACAGGTGGAGAAATAATCCCCTTGGCGAGCGTGGGCGGCGGTGCCAACGGCTCGGGCCACTGGACCAGACGGATGAGGACCACTGCGCCAATTGGTGATGGTGAGGCGGTTCACAAGTGGAACGGTGATGATGACTTACGCGCTGGCGCTCATGTGCTTTTGCTGGAAGGAGCGGAAAATGGCGGCCTCGGCCTAACGCTGGCTTTGGCGAAAGCCGGGCATCTTGTCTGCCGCGTTCAGGATCCGCATGGCTCGTTGCTCGCAACAGGCAAGACGCTGTTCGATGTTGCCGTAATCGCAATGTCCGAACGCCACTGCGACCTGCCTGATTTGGTGCGGTCCTTGCGGGGCGCTCAGCACAGCTTGCCTATCATCCTTGTTGGCTCCGACCTCAGCGGCAAGGAGCGGCATGACCTTGCGCGGTTGGGGGGGATCTCGTTTCTTGCAACGGTGCGCGCGCAAGAAAACTTAGTTCAATCGGTGTCCGCCGCTATTGCAGGCGGCGCGCAAGCGCGCGCATCGGCGGGGCGTTAAGCCATGCTGATCGCCTCAGTGTCGCGTTCGCGACAATATCTTCGCGTGATCAGATTAAAGAGCGTCGAACAGCATCTTTTCGATGTCTTTGCATGACCCTGAAAGCTCCGGCCCTGTTCAATTGGGCATTTTTAATGCCACCTCCATTGAACAGGTCGAGCGACTTGATGGGGCAGCCAAGAGCTGGCAGGCGTGGTGGGCGACGCCAGAGGATACCGGAGAAGATTGCATAAGGCGAAGAGGAACACCCGTCTGACCAAGGGATTACGCGAGCGGGCCGGCGCCTGACTGAGAGTGGTTAGTCCAGCTTGATCAATTCGGCGGTCTCTGGGGCGTCCGTTCCCCGGCTTGTCGATGGCGGCGACTGGGTTGACCAGACGTCCCTTCGCCCATTCTCTGCGCGCAACCGCCTAGCAATGCCGCAGGATTGTCAGCTCGCGCCTCATCGTGGAGGCCGAGACGGTCTTCAGGCGCTCGTCCCTGTAGGCGGCGATCAACGACGGCTTGAGGCGGTTGAGGGGAACGTCAGCCATGGGGTTGCGGAGCATCATGGCGAGCCTTGCGGCTTGCGGCCCCGCGCCTTGCTTCTTGGGGGTCACCTCGGCCCTGTAGCGGCTCAGGAGGTCGCCAAGGGTCTTGATATGGAGGCTGCGCTGGACGAGGACGACCTCGCCTCTGTCTAGCTCGACCTCCTTCTGTCGTCCCCACGCGTCGGCGTCTGTCTTGAGGGCGAAGAACCTTATCAGGAGCGGGCAGCGCTGCCTGCGCACCTTAACTTGCCAGCGAGCGCCTCATTTGTGGATGGTAGCCATATGGTTTCGCCTGTGACCAGAGTGTGAAAATCTGTCGGTCAGGCTATTGAGGAGACCAGCTAAACTCTTGTAAACGCTGGCGCACCCGACACGATTCGAACGTGTGACCTTTGCCTTCGGAGGGCAACGCTCTATCCAGCTGAGCTACGGGTGCAGGCCGTTTCCGGTCCAGATTGCCGACGCGCGGCGATCCTGAGAGCCTTGTAGCTGATCCTTGGGGCTTGGGCAATGCGCCTTGCGGGTGGTTTACAGCTGGCCGCTGCCGCGCGCACGCAAGGGGCGTTCCTCCATGGCGGTCAGCACGCAGGCGGAGAGCAGGAGGCCGAGCGCGGCCGCCAGGAAGATCCAGCGGAAATGGGCCACATAGTCAGGTCCGTAGGCGGTTGCGGCGGCCATGCCGTCGCCTGCGCCCGCGCCTATGACCAGGGTGCCGAAGACAGCCACGCCCGTGGCGGCGCCAAGATTGCGCAGGAAGGTGATCAGCGAAGTCGCGGTCCCCATATCGTGCCTTGGCACGGCGTTCTGCACCGAGATCGTGGTCACGGGAAACACGCCGCCGACGCCGATCGACACAAGCGTGAACAGGATCTCCACCGTCAGCAGGGACATCCCCTCGGGGTTGAAGAAGAGCGGCAGGAGGCCAAGCCCGCCGCCAATCAGCCCGATGATCGGCGCGATCTTGTAGCGGGGCATGCGCGACATGATCCGGCCGCAGGCGAGCGCCCCAAAGGTCGTTCCGGTCATCAGGGGCAGCAGCGCCAGGCCTGACTGGGTGGCGCTCAGGCCCATCACGGTCTCGAAATAGATCGGCACATAGATCGAGAGGCCGACGAAGACGCCCATGCATAGGCCAACAGCGCCGCCCCCCGTCAGCACCACTTGGTTCGACAACAGGCGCAGGGGGATCAGCGGCTCGGCCGCCGTGCGTAGCCGCAAGGTCAGCAGGGCGATGACGAGGATGGCGGCGGCCAGGACGCCCAGCACCGGCGCCGAGGTCCACGGATAGCGCGTGCCGCCCCAGCTCAGCATGAGCTGCACCAGGACGGAGGCGGCCACCAGCAGGCCTGCGCCCGCGAAATCCAGCTTGTGCGGCCGCTCATAGCGGGGCAGGCGCTTCAATTTGGAATCGGTCATGATGAAGGCGGCGAGGCAAATGGGCAGATTGATCCAGAAGATCAGCGACCAGTGCCATTTGTCGGCCAGATATCCACCCAGCGCCGGACCGAGCAGGCTCGATGTGGTCCACATCATGGAGGTGTAAACCTGATACCTGGGCCGCTCCAGCGGCGGCACGATGTCGCCGATGATGGTCATGGCGAGCGAAATCAGCCCGCCGCCGCCCACCGCTTGCAGCGCGCGGGCCAGCGCCAGGGCGATCATGCTGGGCGCGAGGGCGCAGGCGATGGAGCCGAGCGCAAACAGGCCGATGGCCCACATGAGCATGATGCGGCGGCCATGGATGTCGCTGAGCTTGCCATAGAGAGGCGTCGCGGCGGTGGAGACAAGCAGATAGGACGTCACGATCCACGGCAGATGCGCCACATCGCCCAGCTCTCGCCCGATGGTGGGCATGGCCGGGCCGATGATGGTGGTGTCGAGGGCGCCGGGAAACATGGCGACCATCAGTCCCGCCATGATGGAGGCGATCTCCGACTTGTTCAATTTGGTGGTTGGCGGTGTGAGGGAGACGTCAGCCATGCAGTCCTCGTCAGCGCCGGTCTGGCGCGCGTGCGTTCATGAGCCGGGGCGCATCCGGCGGCGAAGGCGTTTGCGATTCAGTCCTCGACGGACCCCACGGAGCGCAGAACGCCCAGAAAGAGGTCGCCGTAGCGAGCAAGTTTCGCCTCGCCCACCCCATGCACCTGCGCCATGTCGGCGAGGGTGCGGGGTCGCTTCATGCACATATCTACGAGCGTGCGGTCGGGGAAGATCACATAGGCGGGCTGGCGCTCTTGCCGGGCCAGCTCCAGCCGCCGGGCCTTCAGGGCGGCCAGCAAGGCTTGCTGCTTCGTGGTGAGGCCCTCGGTCAGGGCGGCGCCGGGCGTGGCGATGCGCTCGCGCCGCTCGGGCCGCTTGCCGCCATCGGCGCGCAGCGACACGTCGTCCTCGCCCGACAGCACCCGGCGGCCGGCGTCGGTCACATACCAGCGACCGTCCTCGCCCACGTCCTGGGCGATCAGGTCGGTCGCGTGGAGTTGACGGAAGATGCTGCGCCATTCCTCCGCAGGCCGGTCGGCGCCGACCCCGAAGGTCTTCAGCTTTTCGTGGGCGTGGCGAAGCACCGCGTCGGTGGCCTGTCCGGTGAGGATGTTGACCAGATGATTGGCGAAGAACCGCCCGGACGTCCGCAGGATCGCCGACATCATCTTTTGCGCTTCGAGCTTGCCGTTGAAATAGCGCAGGCCCCCGTTGCAGATGTCGCAATTGCCGCAGGCGCCTGCGGCTTCGCCGAAGGCTTTCAGCAGGGTCTGGCGGCGGCATAGCGGCGTCTCGGCGAAGGCGATCAGGGCCTCCAGCTTGCTTAGATCCACGCGGCGGCGCATGGCGGGCATGTCGGCGTCCATGATCTGCTTGCGGCGCAGGGCCACATCGTCCTCGCCCCAGAGGGTCAAGGTGTCGGCGGGCAGGCCGTCGCGGCCCGCGCGGCCAATCTCCTGATAATAGGCCTCGATGCTCTGGGGCAGATCCGCGTGGCAGACATAGCGCACGTCCGGCTTGTCGATGCCCATGCCGAAGGCGATGGTCGCCACCATGATGACGCCATCGGCTTGCAGGAATTCGGTTTGATGGGCGCTGCGCAGGGAGGGCTCCAGCCCTGCGTGATAGGGAATGGCGCGGTGGCCGCGCGCCGACAGGCCCTCTGCGAAGGATTCCGTGCGCTTGCGCGAGTTGCAATAGACGATGCCGCATTCGCCCCGATGCGCCTCGATGAAATCGCCGATCTGGCGGGCGGCGTTGTTCTTGCGCTTCATGGCGAGGCGCAGATTGGGCCGGTCGAAAGAGCGCACGAAGACGCGGGGCGGCGCGTCGAAGAGCTTGCCTGCGATCTCGTCGCGGGTGGGGGCGTCGGCGGTGGCGGTGACGGCCACCGTCTGGATATTGCCCAGCCGCTCGCGGATGTCGCGCAGGCCCAGATATTCCGGGCGGAAATCGTGACCCCATTGGGAGATGCAATGGGCCTCGTCGATGGCCAGCAAATTGGCGCCGCCATCACGGAACAGCTCCACCAGGCCCGGCAGGGCGAAGCGCTCGGGCGCGACATAGACGAGCCGCAGGCGCCGCTCGGCGATGGCCCGTTCGGTGGCGAGGTTCTCGCCGGGGGCGTTGCCCGAGTTCAGCGCCCCCGCCGCGATTCCATAGGCGCGCAGTTGCTGCACCTGATCATGCATGAGGGCGATGAGCGGAGAGACGACGACTGTCAGGCCTTTGCGCACCACGGGCGGCAGTTGGTAGCACAGCGACTTGCCGCTGCCGGTGGGCATGACCGCCAGCACATCCTCGCCCGCGAAAATGGCGCGCAGCACCTCTTCCTGGCCCGGCCGGAAGGAGGGATAGCCATAGATGCGCGTCAGCGCGGCCCGCGCCTCCGCAAGGCTTGCTTCGATCATTTCGGGGGTGGGGAGACTGGAGGCGTTGAACAAGGGCGCGATCTGCTATGAAGACTGGAGCTTGGCCAGTCTAGGCGAGATCGGGCGTCAGGTCGAATGGGGGGCTTTGCGCCCCTTGGCTGGCGAGGGAAAGCTCCCCCGCTGCTGCGACCCTTGGCCTCGCAAGCAGGCGATCCTGATTGTTGTTTGTCGGCCCGCGCTAACATATGATCGTCCCGCGCGCAGATCGGCCACCGCCAGGGGGCTTTGAGGACTGGCGCGACGTCGAGGACCTTACGGCCCCTTGGAAGGAAGTCTAATATGAACAAGATCTTGAAGATGGCCGCCATGGCCGCGAGCATGGCTTTCGTTGGCGCGGCTCCCGCCCTCGCCGAAGGCGACGCCGCAGCTGGCAAGGCTGTGTTCAACCAGTGCAAGGCCTGCCATCAGGTCGGTCCCGAGGCCAAGAGCGGCGTCGGCCCGGTGCTGAACGGCATCGTGGGTCGCAAGGCGGGCGAGTATCCTGGCTATAACTATTCCGACGCCAACAAGGGTTCCGGCATCACCTGGGATGAGGCGACCCTCAAGGAATATCTGACCGACCCCAAGGCCAAGGTGCCCGGCACCAAGATGATCTTCCCGGGCATCAAGCGCGAGAACCAGCTCGACAACCTGATCGCCTTTCTGAAGCTGATCAAGGCTGACGGCACCGGCATCGAGTGATCCACACTGCTACGGATGCGCCGGTCCTCCGGCGCATCTGTCCGGAGACAAAGATGAGCGGCGCATCCCCCTTGCACGTTTACGATGCGGCCGCCATCGCCGAGCGGCTCACCGGGCCGTTGCGCCATTGGCGTCATCAGGACAGCCGCCTTGTGCGCATCTATCGCACCGGCGGGTGGAAGGGGACGCTGATGGTGGTCAACGCCGTTGGCCACCTGGCGGAAGCCGCCTGGCACCACCCCGAAATCCGCGCGACCTATTCCGCCCTCGAAGTGCGCCTCGACACCCACGAGGCGGGCGGCGTCACAGACCGCGACTTCGAACTTGCGCAGCGCATCGAGGATTTCGTTTGCTGGCGCCCGGCTGCTGGCGGCGCGCTTGAGGGCACGCCCAATGAGGCGGCCCATTTGTATGTACGCTACGACGACTGACGCGCCTGTGAATGCGCCTCAATGCGCCACGCCCAGATAGGCGTCGCGCACGGCGGAGTCGTTGCGCAGTTGCTCGGCGGGCCCATGGACCGAGATGCGGCCATTTTCCATCACATAGCCGTAATCGGCCACTCCCAGCGCGGCGGCGGCGAATTGCTCGACCAGCAGCATGGTCATGCGCTGCTCTTTCAGTCGGGCCACCGTGGCGAAGACCTCTTCCACCAGTTTGGGCGACAGGCCCATGGAGGGCTCGTCGAGCAGCAGAACCTCGGGGTTGAGCATGAGGGCGCGCGCCATGGCCAGCATTTGCTGCTCGCCGCCCGACAGCGTGCCTGCGAGCTGGGTGCGGCGCTCCCTGAGACGGGGGAACAATTCGAACATGCGGTCGAGGTCCGCCGAAGTGTCGCCCTTGGGACGCATGCCCGTGAAGCGCGTGAAGGCGCCCAGAAGCAGATTGTCGGTCACCGGCAAGGTGGGGAACACGCGCCGACCTTCGGGCGAATGGGCCATGCCGCGCCGGGTGATCTCATAGGCGGGCAGGCCTTCGATGTTCCGCCCCCCAAGATGAATGGTGCCCGACTGCGGCTGGATCATGCCTGAGAGGGCGCGCAGGGTCGTGGTCTTGCCCGCGCCATTGGAGCCGATGAGCGTGACGAGCCGCCCCTGCGGCACTTGCAGGCTGATTCCGTGCAGCACCTGCACCTTGCCGTAACCTGCGACCAGATTTTCGATCGTGAGCATGGCGGTCTCCTCAAGCGGCTGCTGCTGCGGCGGCGCCGCCGAGATAGGCTTCAATCACCCTTGGATTGGCCTGCACCTCCGCCGGTTCGCCCTCGGCGATTTTCTGTCCGAAATCGAGCACGCTGACCGTGTCGCAGACAGACATGACCACGTCCATGTGATGTTCGATCAGGATCACCGTGATGCCCTGGTCGCGAATCTTGCGGATGATCCGCACCAGATCCTTGATGTCGGGCGCGGTGAGGCCGGCGGCCGGCTCATCCAGCAGCAGCAGCTGGGGATCGAGCGCCAGCGCGCGGGCGATTTCCAGAAGGCGCTGTTTGCCATAGGGCAGATTGCGGGCTTCCTCATTGGCGAGGCCCTCAAGGCCAATGAACGTCAGCAGGCTCGCCGCGCGTTTGCGCGCCGCCTCCTCCTCGCGCCGCGCGCGGGGCATGGCCGCAGCCACATCGAAGAACGTCGCGCCATAGGTATGGTGCAGGCCCACCAGCACATTTTCGATCAAGGTCAGCTCGCCAAAGAGCTGCACATTCTGGAAGGTGCGCGCGACGCCCCTGGCCGCGATCTGGGGGGAGTTGAGCCCCGCGAGCGCCTGCCCGGCGAAACTGATGTCGCCGGACGTCGGGATGTAAATGCCGGTCAGCACATTCATCATGGTCGATTTGCCCGATCCATTGGGGCCGATGAGCCCGTGGATCGTCCCGCGCTTCACATCGAGATCGACGCGATCCAGCGCGCGCAAACCGCCGAACTGCATGACGGCCTGACGCACCTCCAACAGGGCGTCGCGTCCATCCCCCGCGCTTGCGAGGGTGAGCGCTTCATCCGCTTCGCCCTGCGCCTTGATCACCGCATGGCTGCGCACCCAATCGGGCCGCACGGCGCCGACAAGTTTCTTCAGGAAGCCGACGATCCCGTCGGGCAGATAGTAGACCACGAAAAGGATCATCAGGCCGAAGACCGTCAGCTTGAAGTCGGTGATGCGCTGGAGCAGCAGGGAGAAGCCATAGAAAGCCAGGCACAGGACGACGGGAACAATCGTTTGTCTGCGCTGCTCGGGCCTGCGCCAGTACGTCCAGGCGCCCGCAGCCACCGCCACCACGGCGATCATCAGGGCGATGTCCCGGAACAGCTCGATGTCCGAGAGGAGATTCGGCAGATAGACCACGATGGCCGCGCCAATGATGGGCCCCAGCCGCGATTTGCGCCCGCCCATCGTCACCGCCAGCAGGAAGGTGATGGAGAGTTCGAAGTTGAAATTGTTGGGCGCGATATATTGCTCCGAATAGGCGAAGAGCACGCCCGCCAGCCCCGCGAAAGCCGCGCTGGTGACGAAGGCGATGACCTTGTGGCGATAGACGCTGACGCCCATGCAATCGGAGGCGATGGGACTGTCGCGCAGAGCCTCGAAGGCGCGTCCCAGGTGGGAGGCCAGAACGCGGTTGATGATGACGACCGTCAGCAGCAGGAAGAAGGCGGTCACGTAGAAAAACTGCACTTCGCGCATGCGCTTGATATTCATGTCGAAGATGGGAAACGTATCGCCCCAGTCGCGCCAGTCGAAAAAATTCGGCGTCGAAAGCGTGACGCCCAGAGGGCCGTTCGTCAGATTGAAATGATCCAGCCACGGGCCGAGGTCCGTCATCTCGTTGATGAGGATCTGCACGATGGTGCCGAAGGCGAGGGTCACCATGGCCAGATAGGGGCCTGTGACCCGCAGCGCCGGCAACGCCAGCACGAGGCCAAACAGGGCCGCCACCATGGGCCCCAGCATCAGCGAGGGCCAGAATCCGAGCTTCAGATGGATGAACAAGGCGCCCGCCGTATAGGCGCCGATGCCAAATAGCGCCGCATGGCCGATGGAGACCTCGCCGGTGTAGCCAAACACGATGTCGAGGCCCAGCGTCACAATCGAGAAGATCGCGATGGTGACCAGCAGATGCAGGTAATAGGGGCTCGTCACCGCAAAGGGGCACACGAGGATCGCAGCTATGGCGATAAGAGGAAAAATGCCCTTGCGCATGTCAGACCTTCTTGATCGCGGCCGAGCCGAAGAGGCCGGAGGGTTTGAACGTGAGGACGAGCAGCAGCAGCACAAGGCCCGGCACATCTTTGTAGCCGGTGGAGATGTAATAGCCGGTCAGATTCTCGGTGATCCCCAGAATGAGCCCGCCCACCACAACGCCGACGCCGGACGACAAGCCGCCGATGATGGCGACCGCGAAAGCCTTGAGCCCGAGCACAGCGCCCATGGTTGCGCCGGTGAGGGTGACGGGCGCCACGAGCACGCCCGCGAAGGCTGCGGCCATGGAGGAGAGCGCATAGGAGAAGGTGATGACGAGGCGCGTGTTGATGCCCATCAGGCCCGCCGCGTCCCGGTCATTGGCCGTGGCCACGACCGCTTTGCCATAGATCGAGCGACGGTTGAAAATTTCCACCGCGATCATCAGCGCCAATGCTCCCAGCACGATGCAGATCTCCATCGGCTGAATGCGCACCCCAGCGAAGCTCAGCGCCGCTTCCGGCAGGGGCGAGGGAAACCGCAGGGCGTCGCGGCCCCAGATGTTTTCCGCGAGATTCTTGAAGATGATGCCCAGCGCGATGGTGGCCATGATCCAGCCGGCTTCCGATTTGGTGCGGATGGCCTGGCGCACGCCGAGAAACTCGACCACCGCGCCCTGCATGAGGCCGAAAGCCAGCACCACGGGAAGCATCAGAAGATAGGCGGCGAATGCGCCGATCTGCTGGCCAATGAGAAAATTGATCGTGGTCAGACCCACGAGGGCGCCGAGCATCAGCGCTTCGCCCTGGCCGAAATTCAGTGTTTTGGAGGTCGCGAAGGTGAGCTGATAACCGAAGGCGATCACGCCATAGATCATGCCGACGACGACGCCGCTGACAATGAGTTGCGCGAGAATATTCATCGGGCGCTTTCCATATGTTCAAAAGGTGAAAGCCTCCCCCTGATCAGGGGGAGGCTTCCGCTCACAATCGCAATCAGGACTTGGGCTTGATCCGCACGGCCTTGTCGCCCGCCACATCCTCGGGATGGGCGGGAACGACGCGCCCGCCCTTCACGAGGCCGAAGACGGGGATATTGGCGCTGATCGCCTCGTGGTCCGTGGCCGAGTAGGGCTTGTCGTAAACGGTCACGACGCCTTCGACCTTGGTCTGGAGATTCTCCAGCGCGTCCTTGATCTTGCGTCCGTCCGTCGACTTCGCCTGGGTGATGGCGGCGGCGAGCAGCCAGGCCGAGTCATAGCCCTGCGCGGCGGAGACGGGCGAGGGCATGCGGTCCCCGCCATAGGCCTTGTGATAGGCCTCGATGAATTCCTTGCGCTTGGGGGTCGTGGGCGCCTCGATGAAGGTCTGGGGCATCATGGCGCCGTCGCCATTGGGGCCGGACGTGTCGATGAAGCTGGCCATGGACAGGGTCCAGGAACCGATCATCGGCACCTTCCAGCCCAGTTTCGCCATGGCGTTTGCGATCTGCGCCAGCTCCGGGCCGATGGCGTAGGTCAGGATCACATCGGCGCCGGCCTCCTTGGCCTTCAGCACCTGGGCCGTCATGTCCGTGTCGCCAATGTTGAATTTTTCAGTCGCGACGGGCTTCACGTCCATCTTCGCGAGGGCGTCGGTGAGGTCCTTTTGTCCAAGCTGGCCATAATTGGTCGAATCCGCCAGGATCGCAGGCTTTTTGAAGCCCTGACGCTTCACCGCCTCCTCGGCGATCATCACGCTCTGGATGGTGTCGCTGGCGGCGTTGCGGAAGACATAATTGGCTTTTGCGTCCGGCCACTGATGGGTCAGGACGGATCCGGTGGCGACGTTGTTGATGACCGGAATTTCCGCTTCCTGATAGAAGCGCTGGGAGGCCTGGCCGACGCCGGTGTTGATGAAGCCAAGGGTCGCGACCACCTGCTCCTTGTTGATGAGCTCCTGGGCGATCTGCACGCCGACGTCGTTCTTGGCTTCGTCGTCGCGCTCCACAATCTGGAGCTGCTTGCCCAGCACGCCGCCCGCCTTGTTGATTTCCGCAATGGCGAGCTTCACGCCATCGCGCATGCTGACGCCCATGGACGAGGAGCCGCCCGTGAAGGGGCCGCTGAGGCCGATTTTGATGGTGTCCGCGGCAAAGGCCGCGCTGGTCAGGGCCGTGCTCGCCAGAATGGCGATGGCGAAGAGACTGCGCTTCATTCTTGAATCCCCCGATAGTTTGTTGCGGCGTCGCCTTTGTTGGCTTCGCTTGGGACTAATGCAGCTCTCGCGAACCGGCCAAGTTGATCGCCTGGTTCCCTAGCTGTAGAACGGACTTGCAAAAATGATTACACTGCAAGCCTTGCTGAATAGCTATTAGACGAAGTGTGTAGCGGATCGAGAGTCACGGGGTCCGCCGGGCTGTACAGGGCCGCCGCCCCCGCCTATGGATGCGCCGCCGGGCCGGGGGCGCCGGCGCGGTCAAGCCACTGGGGCGAGGAATTCGAGATGGATAGCATTGATCACGCCAGGAAGAGCGGCCTGCTGCCGGTTTCCTGCACGATCATCGCCTTCAATGAGGCGGACCGCATCGCTCGCACCATCGAGACCGTGCAGGGTCTGGTGGACGAGGTGATTGTTGTGGACAGCGGGTCCACGGACGGCACGCAGGCCCTGTGCGAAAAGCTCGGCGCCCGGGTCGTGCATAACCCCTGGACAGGCTTTGGGCCGCAGAAGCGTTTCGCCGAAGATCAGGCCAAAAACGACATCATCCTGAACCTCGACGCGGACGAATGGCTGATCGAGCCGCTGCGCGAGGAGATCCGGGCCATTCTGGCGCAGCCGACGCTACCGGCGAAAAGCTTCAGGATGCGCATGACCATGGTCTATCCCCACCGGGACAAGCCCTGTCTTTTCGCCGATTATCACAATTACGTGCGCCTCTACGACCGGCGCGCCACGCGCTTCGCCAATAGCCTGGCCCATGACGAAGTTCCGCCGACGCCGGACGCCATCCAGCTGCGCGCGCCCGCCTATCATCAGTCGATCCGCTCCCTGGCCCATATCGTGACCAAGGGCGTGTCGTGGTATGGATTGCAGAAGAAGGAGCGCAAGACCAAGGGGTCGTTGCAGCTCATGGTGCGGCTTTTGATCGAGCTGCCCTTTCAGTTTTTCAAATATTACGTCGTCCGCAGACACATCTTTGGCGGCCTGTATGGATTGTTGTTTTCGGTGACGGTGGCCTTCACCCGTTGGCTGCGCATCTGCATTCTTGCAGGATATTGAGCGATGGCGCGTGATCGACGTTCTCCCGGCGAAGAACCCTCCCGCATGGGCCCACTGGCCACGCTGCCGGTCTTCCTGAAACTGGAGGGCCGGCGCGTCGTCATCGCGGGCGGCTCGGAGGCGGCGGCCTGGAAGGCCGAGCTTTTCGCCGCCGCTGGCGCGCTGGTGGATGTCTATGCGCTGGAGCCCAGCGAGGCGTTGCGGGCGCTGGCCGCCGCACGGGCGGAGATCGTGATCAAGCCCCGCATGGTCGCGCCGGACGATCTGACGGGCGCCGCCGTCCTCGTGGCGGATGCGCCGGGCGAAGCCGAGGCCGCCGCTTTTCACGCCATGGCGCGGGCGGCGGGCGTTCCGGTCAATGTGATCGACCAACCGGCGTGGTGCGATTTTCAATTCGGCTCCATCGTCGAACGCTCGCCCCTTGTGGTGGCGATCTCCACGGATGGCGGCGCGCCGGTGTTCGGGCAGATGCTGCGCGCGCGCATCGAGACCCTGCTGCCCGAGGGTTTTCGCAAATGGGCGCAGGCGGCGCGGGACTGGCGCCCGCGCGTCGCCGCCCTCAACCTTGATTTCCGCGCCCGTCGCCGCGTCTGGGAGCTGTTCGCCCGCCGGGCTTTCGCTCATCCCGACCGGGCGCCCGATGACGCCGATCTGGAGGCCTTGCTGGCCGAGGCGGCGCAAGCGGGCGCTCCGCAGGCCCGGCGAGGCAGCGTGGTTCTGGTCGGCGCAGGCCCCGGCGACCCGGAATTGCTGACGCTGAAGGCCGTGCGCGCCCTGCAATCAGCCGATGTGGTGCTCTATGACGATCTGGTGTTGCCCGGCTCTGTGGCGCTCGCGCGCCGCGAGGCCCAGCGCCTGAATGTGGGCAAGCGTGGCTACAAGCCCTCCTGCACCCAGGAGACCATCACCGCCATGCTGGTGACGCTGGCGCGCGAGGGCAAGCGCGTGGTGCGGCTCAAGGGCGGCGATCCCATGATTTTTGGCCGCGCGGGCGAGGAGATCGCCGCGCTGAAGGCTGCGGGCGTCGATGTGGAGGTCATTCCCGGCGTCACCGCCGCTTCCGCCGCCGCCGCCTCGCTGCAAATATCGCTGACCGAACGCGCGGTGGCGCGGCGTCTGCAATTCATCACCGCCCATGCCCGCGACGGCAAATTGCCCGAAGACCTCGATTGGCGCGCGCTCGCCGACGACGGCGCCACCACGGCCGTCTACATGGGCCTCAAGACGCTGCCCCCGCTGGTGGCGCGTCTGCTCGCCGAAGGGCTCGCCCCCGACACGCCCGCCGTGCTGGTGGAGCGCGCCTCATGGGACAGCGAGCGGCGCATCCCCTCCACCTTGGCGGACCTGCCCGCCACGGCCGCCGCCTCCGGCCTCATCGGCCCCTGTCTGGTGTTGATCGGCCGTGCGCTTGGGGCGCGTTAGACCGCGACGTCGCCGAGCCGCCGCATCCCCGCCTGATGCCCCAACGGAACCGTTCAAAACGCAGAAGGTTATGCGGTGAGGGGGCTATGCAGGAGATGGGTATGCAGCAGGCAGGCAAGGCCTCGTCGTCCACGCGCGGATTCGCGTCGATGGACCGGGACAAGCAGCGCGAAATCGCCCGCAAGGGCGGCCGCAGCGTCCCCAATGAGAAACGCAGTTTTTCCCAGAACCACCAGCTTGCCTCGGAAGCTGGCCGAAAGGGCGGACATTCCTCCCACGGACGGCGGCGGGCTGCGGCGGAGGGCAATCGCTGACCCTCATGAAACGTGTTGAAATGAATACGGGGCCGCTCATGGGGCAGCCCCGTTTTTCTTGCGTGCGTTCCAATCACTCCTCGGCGGGCTTTTCCGTCGCCGACGGCTCCTTCTTGCGGGCGCCGCCATGCGAGGCGTGCCCGCCCTTGCGACCCGCCAGGGAGGCGAGTTCGTGGTTCTGCGAAAAGCTGCGCTTGGAGGGACTGACGCTCTGCCCGCCCTTGCGCCCTGCTGCGGCCGCGAGCGCGGGATTTTGTGAAAAGCTGCGCTTTTCATTTGGCACGCTTTCGCCGCCCTTGCGGGCGATGGCGCGTTGTTTTTCCGGATCCATCGAAGCGAAGCCGCGAGTCGAGGTTGGCATGGCTGATCTCCTGTCCAATGCTGCGGTCGAGACCTGACCTGAACGCAGCCTTGGCGCCGTGGTTCCCCTCACGCTCGCGAAAAACGCAGCGCTCCCGACATTTGTGGCGACCTTCGCAGGAACCGGCCTGAAGCTGCGGGGTTCCTTTTCAAGCGCGGCTGGGCGCGCGTTGAGGAGTTGACGCATGAAGAAACTTATCCTGATCGCAGGCCTGACGCTGGCGCTGGGCGGCTGCGGCCCCACGCGCAGCGACAGCGTGTTCACAGGCGCCGCGGTTGGCGGCGTGGCTGGCGCGGTGATCGGCGGGGCGGCGACCGGACAGGCGGGCGGCGCGCTTGCAGGGGCGGCCATTGGCGCGGCCACCGGCGCGGTGGTTGGCGCATCGGCCGCGCCCCTGCGCTGCTGGAACGATCCCTATTATGGCCGCGTGTGCGAGCGCTACTGAGGGCTGGATGGAACTGGAGCGGGAGGCGCGCGTTTGTGTCTGGCGCGCCGGATATTGATCCCCTCCCACTCGTCCGGCGTGCGTTGCGACCCGCGTTGGCTCCCCCGGCCAGCGCGGGTTCTTTTTACAGCGGCCGCGTCACGCCTCCACCGCCTCGCGCCCGTTGCGCCGTTGCGAACGCCGATCAAAAAACAGCGCCTGGCTGATCACCGCTTTCAAACTATCGACGCTGAACGGTTTCGTGATCAGGAACGCGGGTTCTGGCGGGCGCCCGGTAAGGAAGCGCTCGGGATAGGCTGTGATGAAGATGACCGGCACTTCGAAGTCTTCGAGAATCTGGTTCACCGCCTCAAGGCCTGAACTTCCATCCGCAAGCTGGATGTCGGCAAGGATAAGCCCTGGCCTGTGAAGCCGCACCGCCTGCACCGCTTCCTTATGGGTGCGCGCGATTCCCACCACACGATGGCCCAGATCCTCCACCAAGGTCTGGATGTCGAGCGCGATGAAAGGCTCGTCCTCTATGATCAGCACGTCGGTGCGGATCTGATTGGCGATTTCCTTGCCCGCCTGATCAATCAGACGCGTGGCGTCCTGCGCGCTCACGCCCAATATGGAGGCCACCTGGTCGATGTCGAAACCTTCCAGCGAAGCGAGAAGGAAAGCGACGCGCGGACGCAGCGGAATGGCGTCGAGATTGCGCCGCGCGCCACGTTCATCCGGCGACAGGATGTTGGGATCGACATGTTCGTTCACCGGCATGGAGCCCCAGAGGGCGAGGAATGTGCGGTAGAGCGAGGTGCGCGTCTCGCCTCCCGCGCGGAAGGCTTCCGGGTCCGCGACGATGGCCTCGAGCGTGGCCAGAACATAGGCGTCGCCACCGCCCTGACTGCCGGACAAGGCGCGGCCAAAACGGCGAAGGTAGGGAATATGTGCGGAAATTTCCTGAGATACGGACATGCTGTTGTGGTCCCCTGCCGTAATCATTGTCGAGCTTCCTGCGATAACGCCCGGGCATGCGAAAAGTTCCATCGGGCGCTGGAACTCTTTGCGAACTGCGGCGTTGATAACCTTGGGTGAACTGCGTCATATGTTGCTATGCGAGGTTTATCTCGGCGAAGCGGCTGCAGTGCGGAGGGCGAAGATGGATGAATTGAATTTGAAACGGAACGCTTCGATGGCGGCTGAGGACCTTGGCGTATCTTCGCATGATGCCGCAGGCGCTCGCGAGAATCTATGCCCGAATTCGTTTAACGGCGTCGCGGAGATCATCCAATTGGACACCACCAGAAACCGTTCGAAGGCGCCTACGCCAAATGATCCCGCCAATGTCCCGATTGATGAACACATCGGCCGCCATCTCAAGGCTATATATGACGATGTTCTGAATCAGCCCATTCCAGACAGGTTTCTCGACCTCCTCAACCAGCTGGGAAATGAGCCTTCCAAGGACGAGGATGTATGATGATGGTCAGCCAGCAGCTCAGGACCGATCTGATCGGAGCCATTCCGAATTTGCGCGCCTTCGCTGTCTCCTTGTGCGGCAATCCGGATCGCGCCGACGATCTCGTGCAGGAGACGCTCGTCAAGGCGTGGAGCAATCTGTCAAGCTTCGCGGAGGGAACCAACCTCGCCGCCTGGCTTTTCACCATCCTGCGCAACATCTATTATTCCGAATATCGCAAGCGGCGGCGCGAGGTCGCCGATTCTGACGGCGCCATAGCCGCGCGTCTGGCCACCGCGCCCGCGCAATCGGGGCATATGGACTTTCTGGACTTCCGCACGGCATTGCAGAAACTGCCGGCGGACCAGCGTGAGGCCTTGATTCTCATCGGGGCCTCGGGCCTGTCCTACGAGGAGGCTGCGGGCGTTTGCAATTGCGCGGTCGGCACCATGAAGAGCCGCGTGAATCGCGCGCGCAACCGTCTGGTGGAATTGCTCGCCATCGTTTCAAGCTCGGACTACGCGGCTGGCGCCGATTGGCAATCGGGCATTGACTCCCTGATCATGGGGCAGAGGTTCTCACGCACCGGGAGCGATTGATCCGCCTGTTGGACGGGAGTTCGCGATGACTGAGTCCGCTACGTCAGGCATGCGCATCGAATCCGACAGCTTCGGCGCCATCGAGGTTCCCGACGATTGCTATTGGGGCGCGCAAACAGAGCGCGCCCGGCGCAATTTCCGCATCGGCGGACAACTGATGCCGCGCGACCTCATTCATGCGCTGGCTTTGGTCAAACGGGTCGCCGCCGAGGTCAATCGCGCGCTAGGCGCACTGGACGAGCCGCGCGCCAACGCCATCGTCGTCGCCGCCCAGGACGTCGCTGACGGGCATTTCGACGATCACTTCCCGCTTGTCGTCTGGCAGACCGGATCGGGAACCCAGACCAACATGAACGTCAACGAGGTGGTGGCCACCCGCGCCAATGAATTGATGGGGGCCGCGCGCGGCGCCAAGGCGCCGGTGCATCCCAACGACCATGTGAACCTTGGCCAATCCTCCAACGACAGTTTCCCCACCGCCATGCATGTGGCCGCGGCGATCGCCATTCAGGGCGCGCTTCTGCCAGCTCTTGGCGCCTTGCAGGACGTGTTGCTGGCGCGCGCACAGGATTATTCCAACATCGTCAAGATCGGCCGCACCCATTTGCAGGACGCGACGCCGATCACGCTGGGGCAGGAATTTTCCGGCTACGGCGCGCAAGTCAATCTTGGCGCCGCACGCATTCGCCTCGCCTTGCGTGATCTATATCCATTGGCTCAGGGCGGCACGGCGGTCGGCACAGGGCTCAACACGCGCGTGCGTTTCGCCGAAGGCTTCGCCGCGCGCATGGCCGAATTGACCGGCCTGCCCTTCGTCACCGCGCGCAACAAGTTCGAGGCGCTCGCCTGCCATGACGCGCTGGTTTTCGTCCATGGCGCGCTTGAGGCCTGCGCCGCAGGGCTTTTCAAGATCGCCAATGACATGCGCCTGCTTGGCAGCGGCCCGCGTTGCGGGATTGGAGAATTGTTGCTGCCGGAGAATGAGCCGGGCTCCTCCATCATGCCTGGCAAGGTGAATCCCACCCAGGCGGAGGCCATGACCATGGTCTGCGCCCGCGTTTTCGGCAATCAGTCGACGGTCGCCTTCGCGGGGTCGCAGGGCCATCTTGAGCTGAATGTGTTCAAGCCTGTGATTGCGTCCTGCGTGCTGGAATCCATCCGTCTGCTGGGCGATGCGGCCACGAGTTTCCGCGTCAACTGCATTGAGGGATTGCAGCCCGACCATGCGCGCATTGACGAATTAATGCAGCGCTCCCTCATGCTCGTCACCGCGCTTGCGCCGCATATCGGTTATGATGACGCTGCGAGGATCGCAAGGGCCGCGCATGCCAATGGCGCGACGCTGCGGGAAGAGGCGGAGCGCCTCGGCCTCGTCAGCGCGGAAGATTTTGACGCCTGGGTGCGGCCTGAAGACATGCTGGCGCCGGACGAATGATCAACGATTGGCGTTGACGCACTGGCGCGTGAAGCTGTCGATGGCGACGCGGTCCGCTGGGGAGAGGCCTTCGCGCATCATGCGCTCCCAAATTGGCGCCTCCTTGCGAATGTCGCCCGCGATGCAGCCGCATACGGCGCGGCATTGGTTTGGCCCCGCTCCGGTTCCCATGCATTGCGAGGCGCAGCTCGCCACGAAGGGCTCGTCCTGCGGCGCCACGGCGGCTTCCGGCCCCACCGTCACGCGCGCCACCATGAACAGCACGGCGAGAAAGACCGGTTGGTGGACAAGATAGATCAGCAGCGAATGACGCCCGCCCCATACGAGCGTGCGGCTTGTCGGCGTGCGCGCGCGCCACCGGGTCAGCCAAGTCGGCAAACCGCGCGCAAGGAGCAGGCGGGTTGCGATCAATCCCGCCAGCGCCACGCCGAACCAGGGCAGCAGCGGGCGCCAGTCGTTGCTGACGGGCTCTTGCGTTCCAAGCCCCAGCCACCAGAAGGCGGGAGCGTCGAACAGGGGCGATTCAATCAGCAGTGGCGCGACGAACGCCGCCGCCGCCGCCAGCGCTGCAAGCCAGAGCGGCGCGCGCAGCAACGGCAGCGCCAGCAAGGTCGACAAGGCGATGCAATGCAGGATGCCGAAGAAGATGAAACTGTCGGGAAATAAAACATAAGTCGCCGCGCTGACGCCCGCAGCCGCAGCGCAAAGCCTCAAAAAGCGGCGCTGGAAGGCGCGCTGATCGACGCCGTTTCGCGAGGCGAGCGCCAGGCCCACGCCCACCAGAAACAGAAAGCTCGTCGCCACCCCATGGCCAAAACCCATGACCACCGGCCCATAGGGCAGGTCTGGCGATACGAGGCGCAAGTAGCCAAGATCCCAGATGATATGAAACGCGAACATCCCCAGCAGCGCCACGCCGCGCAGCGCGTCGATGGCGTCGAAGCGCTGCGTTTGGGACGTGTCGGTCACTGCGCGGGCTTGGCCGAGAAGTGGCTGAACACCATGTCGGGCGCCGACAGGTTATGGATGGAGGGCGTCGTGCGGCCCGCCCACAATTCGGTGGCCTGCGCCTGTTTGAAGCCGGTGATCGGCGCCTCGCCCCAGCCTTCGCCGCCCTTGGTGCGCCAGGCGAGCTTCGCCACATCGGCGTTGATCTCGGTGGCGTACATGGAGCGCAGGGTGACGAAGGGCGCGCCTGCGGGCATGGCGTCGGACATGGCCACATCCAGCACGACCCGTTCCTGATCGACGGTGTCGATCTTGATGGTGGCGGAGCCGCCGCGCATGAAGTTCAGCGTGAAGGTTTTGGTTTGCGGATCGAAGGCCACATCCTTCAGCGCGACGATGGGGCGCTCCTGAATCTCCACCGGTCCGAGCAGGAAGGACGAGCCATAGGCCGTCCAGCGCATGTCGCCGTAGGGCAGGGGGCGCACGCGCCAGTAGCCGTCGGCGGGATAGAACACGAGGATCTCTTCGGCGCGCTCGCGGTAGCGCATCCACAATTGCACCAGATGCAAGCCGTTCTCCACGCGCTCGCCCACGCGCACGGGCACATTGGCGGGGCGCCAGAACGTGGGGAACGCATAGCCCGTCAGCCAGAATTCCGGGGTCTCCCAAAAGGTGATGCGGCGTGAATTGTCGGCCTTGAAGGCGGGATCGCGCGTCATGTCGCAAGCGGAAAAATCCGGCGCGAAGCGATCCGAATTGATCGTGTTGATATAGGCCGGATGCACCGCCTGAATGCGGAACTGGCGCACCACTGGCGAGATGAAATCAATCTGCACATTGTCCTTCTCCGCGCAGAGCACGGGGACGGTTTTGTTCACCACATCGACAGCGACTTCATTGGGGTCGATGCCATTGGCGGGCACGAAGGGCTTGTCGATGGTGGTGAGCGTGGACGCTGGCGGCTTCGTCTGCGCGGCTGCGGGCAGAGCCGCGATGGCGGCGAAGACAAGCGAGGCGAGGAGGGGGCGCATCATGCGGGGATCCTTGCTGGGGTGGGATTTGTTGGCGCATCGTGGCGCGCGCGTTGCGCTATGGTCGCGTCGAGAGCTTTGAGAATGGCGGGCTGTGCGATTTCTTCCGGCAGGGCGCAGAGTTTGAGCCTCGCGAGAAAACGCCCCAGGGTCGGCGAGGCCGTCAGGACGGCGAAGGGAACGGCCAGGACATAGCCCAGCGTCAGGGGCAGCGACCAGAGCAGCAGGCTCGGCGCCGTGAGGCCCGTCACAACAAACAGCGCGACGCCGAACAGGGTCTGCGGCCACAGCCCCGCGAAGGCGGTGGCGTAGGACAGCGCATGAGCGTCGCGCGCCTGTCCATTCCAGATCACGGAGCGGCCAAACAAAAGCCCGATCATGAAAAGCGTGGTGCGCAAGGTCGTCGCCGCGCCCAGCAGAAAGGAGAAGGCGAGTTCGACGAGACAGCCCGCGCTGAACCGCAACGCGCCGCCATAGCGCGTCATCTCGCCCGGCGTCAGTGCGATGTCGATGAAGCCTGCGAGTTTGGGCGCGAGATACATCAGCAGAAACGTGCAATAGAGCCCCGCTGCGGAGGCGGCTGGAAACAGCGCCATGTCTTCGCCGTCGAAGGGCTTCAGCGCGCTGAGCAGGATGATCGCGGTCCAGGCGGGCACGCCCATGAACATCATGATCGCCCAGATCAGCTGAAACCGGCTCATGGGCCGAATGTCCTTCAGCCGCAGCAGTTTCAGATATTGCATATTGCCCTGACACCAGCGCAGATCACGGCGGGTGAATTCGAGCAGGGTCGGCGGATTGTCTTCATAGCTGCCGCATTCGATGGGCAGCACGCGCACTTCATAACCCGCGCGGCGCATCAGCACGGCCTCGACCTGATCGTGGCTCAATATTTGTCCGCCCAGCGGCGGCTTGCCCGGCAGTTCCGGCAGGTGGCAGTCATTGGCGAATGGCGCGATGCGCACCAGCGCGTTATGCCCCCAGAAGGGGCCGCAATCGCCCGCCCACCAGGCGCCGCCCATCGTATAGGGCCGCATGCCATGGCGCATGCCGAACTGGAACAACCGCGCGAAGGCCGCCTGCGAGGGCGCGCCCACCACAAGGCTCTGCAAGATGCCGAGCTTGGGATGCGCCTGCCCGATGCGCACCAGCCGCAGGATCGTCTCGCCGGACATGAGGCTGTCGGCGTCGAGCGGGATCATGAATTCGTGATCTTGCCCCCAGCGCGCGCAGAAATCGCGCAGATTGCCAGCCTTGAAGCCCTCGTTCGTCACGCGGCGGCGGTAGAAGAGCTTTGCCGCGTCGGCGCCCGCGCGCGCCCGCCAGGCTGCGAAAGCGGCCGCCTCGCGCGCGCTCACATGCGCGTCGTCGGTGTCGCTCAACACGTAATAGCTGAACAGCGCGCCCTCGCCGGTGGCGTCAAGGCTCGCCTTCACCGTCTCCAGCCGGGCGAAGGCGCGGGCGGGATCTTCATTGCGCAGGGTCATCAAGATGGCGGTGCTGACGGCGAGCGGGGTCGGCAGATCGCCCGCTTTCGCGAAGGGCGCCACCGCCTCCATGGCGTCGCCGCGCCGCAGCAGCCAGAGCCCCAGCAGGGCGTTCCACACCCCCAGCACGCTCCAGGGCGCCGCCAGCGCGAAACAGGCGAAGATCAGCACGTCGATGACGCTCCAGCCGCCCGCGCCCAGAATTTGGGCCAGCCAGACGAGCAGGGCGACATAGACGGCGCCGCTGGTTCCCAGCGATATGCGGCGCCGACGCGTCAGTTCGCCCGCGCTTTGCAGGCCGGTCGGAGTCAGCGGCTTGGCGGCCTGGGCGGGATCCGTCATGGGTTCTTCGGGTTGGAGCGTCTGGAATTGCGGCGGGAGATAGCGTAGCGAGGCGGGAACATAGTGGGAGCAGCGCGCGTGGTCGAGATCAAAACCCCGGCCGGGGAACAAGACCTGGCCCTCTGGTACGCTGAAGCTGGCGTCGCGGACCTGCGCCCGGCCGCAGCCGTCCCCGCGCCCGGGCAGGCGCTGGTGCGCATGCTCTGGTCGGGGTTGAGCCGTGGCACGGAGCGGCTGGTGTTCAACGGCCTTGTTCCCGCGTCGGAATATGAGCGCATGCGCGCGCCTCTTCAGGAGGGCGCTTTTCCCTTCCCGGTCAAATATGGCTATTGCGCGGTGGGCGTGGTGGAGGCGGCGGAAACGCCCGATCTTGTGGGCCGCAATGTCTTTTGCCTGCATCCCCACCAGACCCGCTTCGCCGCTCCGCTCGCCATGCTGACGCCCCTGCCAGCCCATCTGCCGCCCCGCCGCGCGGTGCTGGCCGCCAATATGGAGACGGCCCTCAACGCCCTGTGGGATTCGGGGGCGGGACCGGGGGATCGGGTCGTGGTCGTCGGCGCGGGGCTTGTCGGCCTGCTGGTCGCCTATCTCGCGGCGGGCCTGCCGGGGGCGGATGTGACGGTGGTCGATCTCGACGCCAGCCGCCGGGCGATTGCGGAAAGTTTCGGCGCGCGTTTCGCGACCCCTGCGGATTTCGGCGCGCCGGGCGACGCCGATGTGGTCTTCCACGCCAGCGCCTCGGCGCCGGGGCTTGGCGTGGCGCTGGGCGCGGCGGGGCTTGAGGCGCGGGTGGTGGAGCTGAGCTGGTACGGGGAGGGCGAAGTGGCCGCGCCATTGGGCGGCGCCTTCCACAGCCGCCGCCTCACCCTCGTCTCCTCGCAGGTCGGCCACGTCGCCCCCACCCGCCGCCCGCGCTGGTCCTATGCGCGGCGGCTGGGCAAGGCGCTGGAGCTTCTGGCCGACCCACGGTTGGAGGCGCTGATCACGCAGGACGTGTCCTTTGAGGATCTGCCGGAGGCGCTGCCAAGGTTGCTGGCGCCGGGGGCCAAGGGGCTGGCGACCGTGGTGAAATATGCGTCTCCGAGGGCGGATGACTCCCAATCAGCGGAAATCTGACTTCCAATTAGCGGAGAGTTGACTCCCAATTAACGGAAGTTTGACTTTCAATCAGCGGGTACATAGACTTCCAATCAGCGGATGGTCGGAGTCGTCATGTACAAGCGGATTGCCGAGCGGAGTGTGGACGAAGCGCTTTCAGACACCCCCGTGGTGTTGATCGTCGGACCCAGAAGGTGTGGAAAGACGACGCTTGCGCGCAAGCTCGAAGGCGCCGGGCGAAGCTATGTCACGCTTGACGATCAGACGGCCCTCGATGCGGCGAAGTCGGATCCCAACGGCTTCATTCGCGGGCTGGATCTGGCGATCATCGACGAAATCCAGCGCGCCCCCGAGCTTTTATTGGCGATCAAGAAGACGGTTGATGAAGATTACAGGCCCGGCCGCTTTCTTCTCACGGGCTCCGCGAATGTCCTGACCTTGCCGCGTGTCGCCGACAGCCTGGCCGGCCGGGTTGAAACCATACAGATGTTTCCGCTGGCGCGGGCCGAAATCGAAGGCGCTGCGCCGAGCTTTCTTGAGCGCCTTTTCGAGGGAAAGCTGCAAAGCCAGGGGAACGCCATCGTCGGCGAGGAACTGGTGCAGCTCGTCTTGCTTGGCGGTTTCCCCGAGGCGATCGGACGCGACAGCGAAAAGCGGCGACAGGACTGGTTGCGGTCCTATCTCTCGTCCATTCTGACGCGTGATCTGAGGGATATCGCGGATGTCGAAAAGCTCACCGAGCTTCCGAAGTTCGTGCGACTATTGGCTGAACATTCCGGACAATTGGTCAACTATTCGCAGTTTGGGGCGAGCGTCAACGTCAGCCACAAGACGGGGCAGCGTTATGTCGGGCTGCTTGAGCAGGTCTTTTTGATGGCGACCGTGCAGCCTTGGTTCACCAACGCGCTGAAGCGCATCGTCAAGACGCCGAGGCTGCACTTTCTCGATTCAGGTTTGCTGGCCATGGCGCGTGGGCTCACCTTTGACAGGGTCAAGGCGGATCGCGCGACATTCGGCGCGCTCCTCGAGAGCTTCGTTTTCTCGGAAGTGCTGAAACTGATGACGGGGTCAGACCTGCGCCTCACGCCATATCATTTTCGCGATGGCGACATGCGCGAGGTGGACATCGTGCTCGAACGTGATGACGGCATGATCGTGGGCGTCGAGGTGAAGGCGAGCGCCACCGTCAAGGCGCGGGATTTCGCGGGCATGCGAGCTTTGGCGCAGGCTTGCGGAGATCGCTTTGCGTTTGGCGTTGTGCTCTATGACAGCACGGACGTCGTGCCGTTCGGCGATAAGCTGGCGGCGGCGCCGTTGTCGTGTTTGTGGCGTTGATGAGCGGCTAACGATTTGGGGCTCAGAAGTAGGTCATTGGAGGTGTCTATCGCGCCGCAGGTCCGCCTTAAGCCTTATGCGTCTGCGGCTTTTGGAGCGAACCGACTCGCGCGCGGCCGATTATCCTGTTTCGGCTGGGATGGTCCGACCGCATGCTTTGCTGGAGTCCTGGATGGCCCGCTGGATTGTCAAAGCGCTGGCGCAACGCACGATAGGCTTCATGCCGAATCCCGATTACTGGAGCGATCTCGTTCAACGCAAGATCGCCGGTTCCGTAGACCTGACCTATCCGTTTTTCCTGAGCCGCCTCGACGTTGCGCGCAAGAATCTCGAAGCTTGCGCCCGCGAGAATAGCCCGGCGGAAGTCCTGGAGCTGGGAACGGGCTGGTTTCCCATCGTTCCGCTCGCCTTGCGGCTCGCGGGCGCGTCGCAGGTGCGCACATGCGACATTGTGGAGCACGTCAGCCCGGAGCGCCTGCGCGCGACTTTGCAGGCCTTCGCGCGCGCGGCGGACGATGGCGAATTGAACCGCAGGCTCCCCGCGATCAATCAAGCCCTGCTACAGCAATTCCAGAGCCTCGATTCCACGGGACAGACTTGCGTGGAAAGCCTGCATGCGCTTGGCGTCGATTATATGGTTGGCGACTTTCCCGCCGCCCGACTTGCCCCCGCCTCCATCGATCTGATCGTGTCGCATGCGGTGCTTGAATATATTGCCGCAGCCCCATTCATGGAACTGCTTCACGCATTTCGCCGCGTGTTGAAAAGCGATGGCGCGATGAGTCATTGGATCGATTTCAGCGATGAATACGCCTATTTCGACAAAAGCATTTCGCCGCTCAATTTTCTGAAATATCCCGATTGGGCCTGGCGCGTCATCAACAATCCGATCATTCCGCTCTCGCGGCTGCGCATCGACGACATCCGGCGCCTGTTCGCAAGCGCAGGCTTCATCATCAGCCACGAAGAAACCGTGAAGCTGGACATGAGCGCGATGCGCAAACTGCCGCTGGCGCGCGAATTCGCGTCGCGCGACATCGAGGACATGCGCGTGCTCGACGCCTGGATTACAGCGCGCATCATGCAGGCCGATGGGGCGTAGGGCGCAGGGGTGACCGTGGGACCGACGTTCCCGTCGTCCCTTCGGGAATCGCTTGGTGGTTGGTATGGGCAAAAGCTCTGAATCGTGTTGCAATGCTCAAGTTGCAGGATGATTTGGGGTGGCGGGATGAAGGTCGATAAGTGGATATGGGTGTTCGCGGGAGTGATGTTCATTCTGCCGCTTATGTTCGTGGCGAGTTCGATTGAGCCATATGCTTGTGGTTTGGAAATCGTTTCGGACGACATTAAAGGTGGAAAAGCTGCGAACTGTTTTGAGTTTTGGATGAACCGTTATCAAACGATGGTGTCGGGGATTCTGGCCTTGAGCGCAGCGGGGGCCGCGTATTGGGTAGCGAGGGCGCAGATCAGGCATGCAGAGAGTTTGGAAGAGAAAAGGCGGCAGGCGGAGGAATTCGCTGCTCGTGCTGGGTTATCGTTACCGTTAGACGAGTTATGCGAATATGCGAAAAATTGCGTGCAGCAATTTCGGACGCAGTTACGAAATTCAGCCCCCCAACCGCGTTTACAATTGCCCCATTTTCCGCAGGGCGCTGTTGAGCCATTGAAAAACTGCATAAGGTTTACTGATTACGATCAGGCAATAAAAATTTATGAGGTGCTATCTTTTTTACAGATATTGAAAGCTAGAATTAGTAGTGATGAAATATTAAGCGCGGATGTGGTTTATGTGCGAATACTTGATAGTGTGAAACTGTATATTTTAGCAGAAGGAATTTTATATTACGCGCGTGGTATGTTGGAGGGTCCGACGAAGCCGCCGCCTCCGTTGATGATGCTAACAAGCTTGCGCCGCTTTGGTTTTAATTTCGCAGAGGATCCTCAATTATTTCGGTTAGCGGGCATCAGCGTTCCGCCACTGGAAACCGGGCTAGGTGTTCAGTCCCAGAGAGTAGTGATACAAGCAATCACCATCTTTTTCGGGAGGCATTATGGGCCAAGTTCTACACGGGAGCGCCCGCACGACAGAGGCGGTCCGTCGAGCGGTACAGCGGAGTGAAGAGAGTGTGAGGTCTTTGGCCAAACGGCA
>CAIUWR010000034.1 GCA_903902915.1 uncultured Hyphomicrobiales bacterium
CTTGTCCATTCATTCGTCTCCATGGTTGTGTTGCAACTCCATGAAATACCAGAATGGGCAACCCCTGCTCGGGCTAGTCCCGGCAGGGGTTCTTGACCGTCACTCGCAAACGAATTTCCAGACATCAGGTTACAGTACCGGCGACGCTGCTGCATCTGACCCCGAACGAGTTTCAGGAGATCTATGCTACCGGCGTGAACGGAGAAGCCCCGCCCCGGCGCCCGGCGCTTCGCCTCGTGAAATAGGCGCCCCTCACCGCTCCCCCGCGCCGATCTTCGCCAGCCAGCGCCGACCCGCCATCCAGATGTCAGCGGGCGTCTCCTCCACTGTGGCGGGTTGGCTTCCTTCGCGTTTGAGGTGGATTTCGCGGTCGTGGAAGCGGTCGAGGCCGGGGCGGTGGGCGACATGCAGCACCATGGCGTCGGGGACTTCCGCGCGCAGCAGCTCCATCATGCGGGTCTGGCTCAGCTCGTCCAGCGCCGAGGTCGGCTCATCCATGATGATGATGTCCGGCCGCTTCAGCAGCACGCGGGCGAAAGCGAGACGTTGCTGCTCGCCGCCCGACAGGATGCCCGACCAGTTCTCCTCCTCATCGAGCCGCGCGGTGAAATGGTCGAGGCCGCAAGCATGCAGCATCAGCTCCGTGCGCCCCGGCGCGATGGGCGTGGCGTCGTGGGGATAGTCGAGCGCGCGGCGTAGCGTGCCCAGCGGAATATAGGGGCGCTGCGGCATGAAGGCGATGCGCGCATCGCGCGGGCGCAGGATCTGGCCCGAGCCCCAGGGCCACAGGCCCGCGATGGCGCGAATGAGCGTCGATTTGCCAGTGCCGGAATCGCCCTTCACCAACACTTTCTCACCGGGCGGAACGCGCACCTCCGCGTCGGCCAGCATCACCTTGCCGTCATGCTGGGCGATGGAGAGGCCGCGCAGATGCAAGGCGCCATCGTCGCTGAAGCCCAGATCAATCGCGTGACCTCCCGGCCCTTCCGCCAAGGCGTCCAGCCGCCTGAAAGCGCTGTCCAGCGCCGCCACGCGGCGGGCGGAGGCGAACCAGTCGGCGAGGCGCAGGCTGTTGTCCGAGAGCCAGTTCAGCGCGTTCTGCACCTGGGTGAAGGCGGCGGCCGCCTGCATCAGATCGCCCAGCGACATTTCCCCCGCCAGATATTTCGGCGCGCCCAGCAGCAGCGGAATCACCGGCGCCAGAACAGTGTTGCTGCTCGACATGAGCATCATGCGGGTCTGCCGTCCGATCACCTTCAACCAGCGCAACGCCAGCGCGTCGAAGCTGGCGTCAAGCTTCACCCGCTCGTCCTCGTCGCCGCCGATCAGGGCGATGGTTTCGGCGTTCTCGCGCGTGCGGGTCAGCGCATAGCGAAAGTCGGCCTCAGCCGCCGCCTTCTGCTCCACCCGCGCCACAAGCGGGCGGCCAATGAGCAACACGCCAAAGGAGGTGATCCCCGAATAGAGCACGGCGGCGATGACCAGATAGCCGGGAATCTCCACGCCAAACAGCGTGAGCGAGCCGCCGATGAACCAGAGCACGCCCACAAAGGAGGCCGCCGTGAGCGCCGCATTGGTGACGCCTGCGGTGAAATCGACGAAGAGCTCGATGGCGAGGCGCCCGTCTTCGGCGATGCGCGCTTCCGGGTTGTCGACGAGGTCGAGAATGCTGAGCTGATAGAAGCGCCGCCGTTCCATCCAGCGCCGCACCAGCGTCTTGGTCAGCCATTCGCGCCAGCGCAGCTGCAGGCGCATGCGCACCTGTTGCAGCAAGGCGCCCGTCAGCGCGCAGACGACCGCAAGCCCCAGCACGAGATAGATGCTGAGCAAGATGCGATGCTCGTCCTTGTATTGCAGAGCGTCGAAGAAAAACTTGTTCCAGCCGTTCACCGCCACGGCGGCGGCGAGGTTCAGCAGCAGCGCTGCGAAAAGTCCAAGGGTGAAACCCCATGCCTTGACGCGCGTCGGCCCAAGCCAGAAGCCCAGCGACAGCATGGCGAAACGTCGCAAAAGGCGCGTCTGGATGTCTTGATGTGAGGCGGAACGGTCAACCATCGCGTCATGACAACGCACACGGCCAAGCTCGGTTCCGCTGGGTTATGGAAGTTCGACGATCAGCCCGTCGCGCAGGGTCACGCGCCGATCCATGCGTCCGGCCAGCTCAAGGTTGTGGGTCGCCACCAGCGCCGCCAGCCCCGTGGCGCGCACGATCAGGGAGAGCGCGTTGAAGACATGATCAGCCGTTTTCGGGTCTAGGTTGCCGGTGGGCTCGTCCGCCAGCAGCACACGCGGACTGTTGGCGACGGCGCGGGCGATGGCCACGCGTTGCTGCTCGCCGCCCGACAGTTCCGCTGGTCTGTGGCCCATGCGCTTGGCGAGCCCCAGATAGGCCAGCAAATCCTCGGCCCGCTTTTTCGCGGCCGCCCGCGTCAGTCCGCCGATCATCTGCGGCATCATGATGTTTTCCAGCGCGGTGAATTCGGGCAGCA
The DNA here is from genome assembly GCA_903902915.1 of uncultured Hyphomicrobiales bacterium. Taxonomy (GTDB): domain Bacteria; phylum Pseudomonadota; class Alphaproteobacteria; order Rhizobiales; family Beijerinckiaceae; genus Terripilifer. Next base: position 2,490 of record CAIUWR010000034.1, read on the forward strand.
AATGGTGGAACTGATAGACGAAGCCGATCTCGTGACGGCGCAGGGTGGTGCGCTGCGCATCCTCCATCGCGGCGGTCGGCTCCCCGCCCATATAGACCTCGCCGCTGTCGGGCTTTTCCAGCAGCCCCGCCACATGCAGCAGCGTGGATTTGCCAGCCCCCGAGGGCGCGATCAGCGCGACGGATTCGCCGGGCCACAGCGCCAATTCAGCGCCGCACAGAATGTCGAGCGCGCCGTCGCCCTGCTTGTAGCTGCGCCGCACGTCATGCAGCCAGAGCGCGGGATAGTCCTGCGGCGCGCTCATTCGTACCTCAGCGCTTCGACGGGATCGAGCTTGGCGGCGCGCCAGGCCGGATAGATGGTGGCCAGCAGCGACAGGACCAGCGACAAGGACACAACCATGATCACGTCGCTCATCACCACCACCGAGGGCAATCGGCTCAGCAGATAGAGGTTGGGATCGAAGACATTCAGCCCGAAGCTGCGGTTGATGAGCTGGCGCACCGCTTCCAGGTTATGCGCCACCAGCAGCCCCAGCAGCAGGCCCGCGAGGGTGCCCGAGGCGCCGATGGTGGCGCCGGTGACCAGAAAGATCCGCAGCACCGCGCCGCGCGTCGCGCCCATGGTGCGCAGGATCGCGATGTCGCGGCCCTTGTCCTTCACCAGCATGGTCATGCCCGAAATGATGTTCAGCGCGGCCACCAGAATGATCAGGGTGAGGATGAGGAACATCACCGTGCGTTCGACCTTCAGCGCCTCGAAGAAAGAGCGGTTGCGCTGGCGCCAGTCGGTCATGATCATGGGCCGCCCGACCGCCTTGTCGAGCAGCATGCGCATGGCGTCCATGTCGTCCGGATCCTTGACGAAAGCCTCGATGACGCTGGCCTCGTCATCCTTGTTGAAAAAGGCCTGCGCCTCGCGCAGCGGCATATAGACAAAAATGCCGTCGAATTCCGATACGCCGATCTGGAACACCGCGACCACCGGATAAGACTTGATGCGGGGCGCGACTCCGAACGCGGTGGCCGCGCCGCGCGCGGTCAGCACCGAGATCGTATCGCCCACACGCACGCTCAATTGGTCGGCCATCTTGGCGCCGATGGCGACGCCCCCCGTCGTATCGAAACCATCCAGCGTGCCGCTGCGCACATTGCCCGCGATGCCCGGCAGGCGCTTGATGTCCGCTTCGCGAATGCCGCGCACCAGCGCGCCCGATTGCTGATAGGGCGAGGAAACGCCCGCCGCCCCCTCCACCATGGGAATGACGAGGGTGACGCCGGGCACCTGCTCCAGACGCTTGCCCACAGCATCGTAATCATTGAGCGGGATTTCCACGCCTTGCAGGAAGACATGGCCGTTGATGCCGATGATCTTGCTCATCAACTCCAGATGAAAACCATTCATCACGGACATGACGACGATCAGGGTCGCCACGCCCAGCATGATGCCCGCAAAGGAAAATCCTGCGATGACCGAGACGAAGCTCTTCGCCCGCCGCGCCCGCAGATAACGCAGGGCGATCATCCATTCGAAAGGCGCAAAAGCGCGCGTCGCCCGGCGGGGCGTCGCGTGTTCCTGCTGCGTATCGAGGGCGTGATCGCTCAAGCGGTGAACCTGTTGACGACCTCATCCAGCGAGAGGCTTTCCTTCGCGCCGGTGCGGCGATTCTTGACTTCGAGCTTGCCCTCGGCGAGCCCCTTGGGGCCGACGACGACCTGATGCGGCAGGCCGATGAGATCGAGCGTGGCGAATTTCGCGCCCGGCCGGTCGTCGCGGTCGTCATAGAGCACGTCGATCCCGGCCTTTTCGAACTTGGCGTAGAGATCCGCGCAAGCCGCGTCCGTCGCGGCGTCGCCCACCTTGAGATTGGCGAGGCCGATATGGAAAGGCGCGACCGCGTCGGGCCAGATGATCCCGGCCTCGTCGTGGTTGGCCTCGATCAAGGCGGCCACGAGACGCGAGGGGCCGATGCCATAGGAGCCCATCTGCACGGGCGTCTCCTTGCCGTCGGGTCCATTCACGACGGCGCGCATGGGCGCCGAATATTTCGTGCCGAAGTTGAAGATATGGCCGACCTCGATGCCGCGCGCCGAGACGCGCTGGTCGTCCGGCAGCGCATCGAAGGCGCCGACGTCGTGCATTTCCGAGGTCGCGGCGTAGCGCTGCGTCCAGTCGTTGAAGAGGCCCTGCATCACGTCGCGATCATCGAAGTCCACATCGGCGGGGGGCGCGTCCATGTTCAGATAATCGGCATGGCAGAAGACCTCGCTCTCGCCGGTGGAGGCGAGAATGATGAATTCATGGCTGAGATCGCCGCCGATGGGGCCGGTGTCGGCGCGCATGGGAATCGCCTTCAGGCCCATGCGGGCGAAGGTGCGCAGATAGGCGGCGAACATCTTGTTATAGGAGTGGCGCGCGCCAGCGGCGTCCAGATCGAAGGAATAGGCGTCCTTCATCAGGAACTCGCGCGAGCGCATGACGCCGAAGCGCGGGCGCACCTCGTCGCGGAACTTCCACTGGATATGGTAGAGGTTGAGCGGCAGATCCTTGTAGGAGCGCACATAGCCCCGGAAGATCTCCGTGATCATCTCTTCATTGGTGGGGCCAAACAGCATCTCGCGCTTGTGGCGATCCTCGATGCGCAGCATCTCCTTGCCGTAGTCGTCGTAGCGGCCGCTCTCGCGCCACAGATCGGCGGACTGGATCACCGGCATGAGCAATTCGATGGCGCCCGCCCGGTTCTGCTCCTCGCGCACGATTCCCTCGATCTTGCGCAGCACCCGCAGGCCCAGCGGCAGCCAGGCGTAGATGCCAGCGGATTCTTGCCGCACCATGCCGGCGCGCAGCATCAGCCGATGGGAGACGATTTCCGCCTCCTTGGGGTTCTCGCGGAGGATGGGGAGGAAGAAGCGGGACAGACGCATGGGAAGACCTGATCTGGATGAAGCGATTCGCGCAGGAAAAGCGCTTGTTGGCCGCCAAACAACAGCAAGGCGCGCCGAAAGACAAGCGCGCTGGCGCCGCGCGGGCGCGGCGGTCCCCGTTCAGCGGCGGCCAAGGCGGCTGAAATGCGCCCGGCAGAAAATGTTCATATGATATAAATCCGCCTCAAATTTGGGCATCATTTCCGGATTTTCAAAAAAAATGATTTAAAACAATTGCTAAGGCTCCGATTTGTGCCCAGTTCAGGGATGAAAAAAAAGTATGAAATGGCGTTTCGTAGGTGGTGACAAGGACTAAAGGTTTAGGTAAGTTCCAATGGCTAATCCGAAAGGAGGCCGCGTCCGGTCAACCGGCACGTGCTGATTTCCAAGTCGCGGGAGGAACCCGGTTCCGGCAGCGCAGGCAAAGAGCCATAAGGCCAAAGCCTTCGAACGCCACAACAGGAACTGGTCGAGGCAAGGATGACTGGAGCAAGGTCGATCGCAAGATCGAGCCTTGCTTTTTATTTTTGGGGCGTCGGGGGGCGCGGAATATAACCGATTTCATAAAAGCCTTGACTAAACGTGCCTATTTTGGCACAAAGCACAAGATGATTGATCGTTCCAAAAAACTACCAGCGCGGTTCTACGAAAGTAGCGCCGGTAAAAGGCCGGTTCGTGAATGGCTTCTCGAATTAGGGAATGCTGACAGACACACGGTTGGAAAAGACATTCAGAAAGTCGAGTTTGGTTGGCCGCTTGGCCGTCCACACTGCGCTCCCCTTGGCGATGGCCTTTGGGAAGTGCGCAGCAGCCTCGACAGCAACCGGATTGCGCGGGTGATTTTCTGCATGGGCGACGCCCATATGATTCTTCTGCATGCGTTCATCAAGAAGACCCAGAAAACGCCACAGCAGGACATTGACCTTGCTCTAAAGCGCAAACTAGAGGTGACGTAATGACCACGAACAAAAACAGCAACGTAAGCGAAGAGACCTTCGATGAGTTCCTTGCTGGACAGGGAATGCTTGAGGCGTGCGAGGATCACGCTATCAAAGAGATCATCGCCGCCCAGCTTATCGAAGCCATGCAGGCGCAGGGTCTGACAAAGACAGTCATGGCGGAGCGAATGAAGACCAGCCGCCGTCAGCTCGACAGACTGCTCGACCCTGCGTCATCCTCCGTCACGCTCGACACGTTACGGCGCGCCGCGATGGCGGTCGGCCGAACCTTGCGCGTCGAGCTGGCCTAAACCGCCGCCACATCCCCCTGCGCCCAATCGGCCTTGGTGCGCGCCGCGAATTCCGCGAAACAGCCCGCCGCGATGGCCTCGCGCATGCCCGCCATAAGGCTCTGATAATAAGCCAGATTGTGCCAGGTCAGCAGCATCATACCCAGAATCTCGCCCGACTTCACGAGGTGATGGTGATAGGCGCGCGAATAATCCCGCGTGGCGGCGCAGGTCGACGCGGGGTCGATGGGGCGCGGGTCACTGGCGTGGCGGGCGTTGCGCAGGTTCACCTTGCCAAAGCGCGTATAGGCGAGGCCATGCCGCCCGGCGCGCGTTGGCATGACGCAATCGAACATGTCGACGCCGCGCCGCACCGATTCGAGCAGATCGTCGGGCGTGCCCACGCCCATGAGATAGCGCGGCTTCTCGCGCGGCAGATGCGGCTCGACGGTTTCGATCATGTCGAGCATGACCTCCTGCGGCTCGCCCACCGCCAACCCGCCGATGGCGTAGCCGGGAAAGTCCATCGCCCGCAGCGCCTGCGCGCTCTCGATGCGCAGCCCATGCACCGCCCCGCCCTGAACGATGCCGAAAATCGCACGGCCGGGGCCGCCGGTGAAGGCCTTGTGCGAGCGTTCCGCCCAGCGCAGCGACAGGCGCATGGCCCGCTCGGCCTCGGCGTCCGAACAGGGCAGCTTCACGCATTCGTCGAACTGCATCTGGATGTCCGAGCCCAGCAGGCCCTGAATTTCCATGGAGCGTTCGGGCGTCAGCACATGGCGCGCGCCGTCGATATGGGACTGAAAGGTGACGCCGTTCTCATCGAGCTTGCGCAGTTTGGCCAGCGACATGACCTGAAACCCGCCGGAATCCGTGAGGATGGGATGCGGCCAGTTCATGAACTTATGTAGCCCCCCAAGCTCGGCGATGCGCTCGGCGCCCGGCCGCAGCATCAGGTGGTAGGTGTTGCCCAGCACGATGTCGGCGCCCAGCGCACGCACCTGATCGGGATACATGGCCTTGACGGTCGCCGCCGTGCCCACGGGCATGAAGGCGGGCGTGCGAATTTCGCCGCGCGGCATGGAGACCACGCCCGTGCGCGCCGCGCCATCCGTCCCCTTGAGGGTGAAGCCAAACTGTTCGGTCACGGGAAGATCCATTAGTGGGGGCCGTCAGGGCGTCCTGATCAGCAGGCAAGCGTCGCCATAGGAGTAGAAGCGATAGCCCGAAGCCATGGCCTGCGTATAGGCCTCCCGCATCCGCTCAAGCCCGCTGAAGGCGCAGACCAGCATGAAAAGCGTGGAGCGCGGCAGGTGAAAATTGGTCAGCAGCACGTCCACCGCCTTGAACTGGTAGCCCGGCGTGATGAAGATCGACGTGTCGCCCGCAAAGGCGCGCAGCCGTCCATCCTCCCCCGCCGCCGTCTCCAGAATGCGCAGGCTGGTGGTGCCAGCGGCCATGATGCGTCCGCCTCTTGCGCGCGCCGCCTCAAGCCGCTGCGCGACCTCTTCGCGCAACACGCCATATTCGGCGTGCATGCGATGGTCGGCGGTGTCGTCCACCTTCATGGGCAGGAAAGTCCCCGCCCCCACATGCAGCGTCACCCGCTCGATGGTCACACCCGCCGCCTCGATGGCGGCCACCAGCGCGGGCGTGAAATGCAGGCTGGCGGTCGGCGCCGCCACAGCGCCGGGGTCGCGGGCGAACAGGGTCTGGTAGTCTTGCTGGTCCCGCGCGTCCTCGCCGCGCTTGCTGGCGATATAGGGCGGCAGGGGCATATGGCCGTGGCGCATGATCGCCTCGTCAAGCGCTGGGCCGGAAAAGGAAAAAGCGAGCAGCACCTCGCCGCCCTCCCCCTTCTCGATCACGTCCGCGTCGAGCGCCCCCAGCTCGCAGACCGAACTTTCGGACCCTTGTCCGAAACGGACGCGCTCGCCGATGTTCACCTTCTTGGCGGGGCGGACGAAGGCGCGCCAACGGTCCTCGCCTTCGCGCTTGTGCAGGGTGGCCTGGATGCGCGCCGAGACTCCGCCGCGCGTACGAAAGCCATCAAGGCGCGCAGGAATGACCTTGGTGTCGTTGACCACCAGCACGTCGCCGGGGCGCAAAAAGGCCGGGATATCGCGCACGCCCGCATGAATGAAATCACCGTCGGGAGGAACCACCAGCAGCCGCGCGGCGTCGCGCGGCTCGGCGGGGCGCAGCGCGATCCGATCTTCCGGCAGTTCGAAGTCGAAGAGATCGACGCGCATGATGAGACTTTGGATGAGGCTGCGGAAGGATGAGTCAAAACAAAGGGCTGGCGCCGTTTGTTGTTGAAATGATTCAGGTCGTCAGCGCCGCATACCCTCCCCCCTGTGGGGAGGGTCGGCCGCGCCAGCGGACGGGGTGGGGGTCGGGGAATGCTGGTCGTTGGCGCGGTTCGAAAGGCGCTAATCCCAGAAAACGCGCGACCCCCACCCCGTACCCCTCCC
>CAIUWR010000035.1 GCA_903902915.1 uncultured Hyphomicrobiales bacterium
CCGTTGAGCCATACTCCCCTCGTCGGGCTGCCCGCCGTGGCGACCTGACCAACCCGGCACAAACCGGCGAAGGCGCTGAACAAGCCGAGCTTGTTACACCACGCCAGGGGACACGACCCCGCAGATCAGTATGCAACTGCTTGGTTGTGCGCTTCTGCTTGCGAGACTTGCTCGCTTCAAGCTTCACCCAGCTCGAAAGCTTGTCAGCAAACGCGTCCAGCTTGCTGGGACGGTCGGGAAGCTTGAACTTTGGCTCAACCTCGCCGGACCGCAGATACTTGCGGATCGTGTTCCGCGACAAGTTCGTCCGCCGCGCTATCTCCCGGATCGAAACATGCTCCCGAAGAGCCCAACGTCGAATGACGCTCAATAAATCCATGTCTATCACTCCCGATACCCCCGCCGCAGCCAGCCAGGGGGAAGTTCAACATGGGTCAAATCTCAGTGAAAATTACCGACCCTTAAGGGTCATTTCTCAGTGCAACTCTACAGCGATGGACAATGTTCTGGGCTAAAACCCCGCTCGAACCCCTTCAGATAAGTTAGAACACAAGTATCCCAACGGCCTCGCTTCAGGGGGCAGGAATGTCACCTCAGGAAATAGAAAATCGAATCATCATTGCACTGAGAATAGTGCGCAAAACGAACATCTTGATACTGATACTTTTCCAGTGAGCTGAAGATCTCCACAATGTCGCGGGGCTTGTGATAGGCCGCCACCGCAAGGCAAGGTCTGTAGGTGCTGATAACCCTTTGGGCGCCCTCGAGGGCCTGATGCTCCGCGCCTTCAATATCCATCTTGATGAAGTCAATCTTACTCAAGACGATGTTATCAATAAGGTCGCAAGCCACACTGCCATACTCGCCCGCCTCAAGGGTCATCATGCCATCACCGACAGCTGCTTCCCTCATGAAGCATTTGACATTCCATGCGCCGACATTAAGCGGTCGCAATTTGAATGTTCCATCGTGCAGCTCGACCATACTGTTGATGAGATCAGCACTAATTTCGAGACCGATAGCTTCATCGATCCCAAGAAAACGGCGCGCAGATCTGATGGTATCGCCATCGAAGGCGCCTACATCAAGAAATTTATGGATACTGTCTTTCTTGGATAACAAGCCTTCATCGAACCACATGGTGGAAACATGGGAATTGCTGTCGGATAGGTCACGCGCGTCACAAGAAACACGAAACGTCACCAGATTTTTGTAACGTTCGGCGCTTACGCCCTTTAATTTCGCATAAACATCAAAAACCGACCTCGGATTTTCAGAAACAAAATCAGCATACTCCCGCGTGTGATTTGCAAGCACTGGCATGTTGAGATGGTAAGCGACTTCTTGAAAAAAGATCGCACGTTCGCCTAGTTGCTTTGCTAGCTCCGATTGAACTTGCGTGGCGCCCAGAACAATGGGACCCGCTGATGGCTTATCGGACAGGGTGCGAAACCCGTCTCGTTCGGCGGCTGCCCGGCTATTAGGATCGACGTCATAAACCGAGACGGCAAAGCCGCACTGTCTGGCGAACGCGGAAAGCGCCCGCCCTTTCCAACCATAGCCCCACATGACCATGCCGTTTTCAACGGCATCGCGCACTGCATCCGCCCGGATCAACCTACGTTTGGCGGCATTATCAAGCATCGATTCAAAGGCAGAAAATTCAAGGCCATTCATTTTCATTCTCCTAATGTCGAATTCTCTATGCCTGTCGGAAGTTGTAGAGGTTCTAGCTAGCTCATGCGAGGGTGCACAAACCCGATACTCATGATCTCGGGACGGATTATTAATCATTACCAGATAGCAGCGCAAATCCCTACGCGCGATGCCGTCCGGCGTCGCGACCCGATCACAATTGGCCCTCCTGTCGGGTCAGATCGGCCTGCCGAATGGAATGCGTGTTCACATTCCGCAGACGAATGATGCGGCCGAGAGTCTTTGGGCGCCCGCGTGTGATTTCTATCCGCATCTTGGCCAACTCACAACCGATGACCTGCAGCGACCAAACTGGATGCAACAGATCAAAAACACCAATAAGGCGCCTCAGCGCCAAACGCGGAGAAAAGGTCCCATTGGGACGCGCGACCACAAGATTGCACGCGCTGAGGTTCGGACAGGCGCTTGCCGACATCTGCGTCGCTTGCGCAAAATCCTGCAATTGAATCAACGAAGCGCCCTCTATACCAAGATAAAATCGACACATGTTTTCAATATTTCGTCTCGCGTTTTCAATGCAATCCGCCTGTCCGAGGATCGCTGGAGCGAACAAAGCCTGCGATTGCCCGAACGAGACCGGGAAAATGTCACTAGGCACAAATATAACGGCGCAACCGCAAAGGGCGGCCTCAAGGCTCAAAAGCGTGTCTTCGAAGACATACAAAAACTCGGACTTGCGAAACAACCCGGCAATCTCCTCAGGCGTTTGAGAGCCTGGACCTTCACGCAGGATTTCGACGCTTCCATCCGGGATCCCAAATGGGACGCCACCGCACAGGCGATATTTGCCGGCATAAAAACAGGTCCCGTTCCGTGGACCGGAATCGTGTCTGTAAAAGACCGACGTATCGAAGACGGGAATATGCAACAACCTAGCGCCGGGAACATGCTGGCATAGGACTTCCGTGTACCCATAAATTATTTCATCCGGCGCATAGCTGGCGTCACCACCCAGCAGGCCAGGCCAATTGAGCACGTATCGGATGACTGTCGGGGCGTTCAGCGGATTCCCAACGACGACCTCCGGGTAAACGGCGATCGGTGCACACCCCGCCTTCCTATGCGCCAGAATAATCCGCGCATCGAGAATCGGAATGTCGACGTTCTGAACGCACACGCTCTTCACGCGCGCCGAAGGAACTGCGAAGAACACAATGTGACCTCGCTCAACCAACAAGCGCCCTAGTTTCAGCAGAACGCGAACGCCTGCCGACCGCCCCCGCAAGCTCGGAACGTAGATGTAATATGGGTGATCGGTCATGCTTTGGCCACCAACATGCGCTCCACCTCCGCCATCGAAGGAACACAGGACCACCGAGGATCAACAGGCCCTCGTCCCATCAGAATTAAAGACCCCACGCCCGCAGCCACGCCAGCAAGCATGTCTGACTTCTTATCGCCGAGCAAAATTGATGCTTCCATATCGATGGAAAAAGCTCGGGCAGCCGCAAGCAACATGCCGGGCTCAGGTTTGCGGCAGTCGCATGCCCCATGGAGGCCTAATGATCCATGCTCTGGATGGTGAGGGCAGTGATAGACATTCATGATAGGAGCGCCACGCTCTTCGAATTCAGCGGCGACCCATTCCATCAGACGTTTGAAGTCAGCCTCGCTATAAAGGCCGCGCGCGATACCCGCTTGGTTTGTAACGATGAACAAGCCATAGCCAAGCGTTACAGCCGTGCGGGCCATGTCGAAAACGCCAGGCATGAAGTCGAACCTGTCGCGTGTCCCCACATGTCCATGATCAACATTTATCACACCATCACGATCAAGGAATAGCGCGCGCATCTCCACCTCCTTCACCGAACATCGTTTGCGCGCGCGCGTAATCTTCGGGAATACCGATGTCGATGAATCGGCCCGTCGCGACAACGGCGCGCGCGCGCTCGCCCAGCCCGAAACCGAAAATGAAATCCTCCAGAGAGAAAGGATCCGCGCGTCCATTCTGCGTCAGCAAAACGCGCGGCAACAGATAGACGCCACCGCTGATGAAGCCCTCTCCAACTACGCCACGACCACGGAAACTGGCATGCGAACTTCCCACGATGTCGATGCGACCATATCGTTCCGTATCGTCCACCGCCGTCACGACGACGACTGGATCATGGGTCGCGACGCACAGGGCGACTGCGGCCGGCAAGTCGAATTCCAGATAAGTGTCGCCGTTGCAGATCAACACCATTTCGCTGGCGCAGAGAATGGCTCCAGCGCGCGCGGCGCCGCCAGTCCCCAAGGGTTGAGGATCGACAGCATATAAAACATCCATATCGCCAAACCGCGCGCCGAAATGGTCGCTGATCGAAGTCGCGAGATATCCGGTTCCAAGCACCGCGCGTTTGATGTGGAAACTCTGGAACCAACTCAGCAAAATTTCAAGGAACGGCCGTCCGGCGACGGCCGCCATGGGCTTGGGGACATCTTTGATCACGCTCCGCAACCGCGTGCCCTGACCGCCGCAAAGAATGACGATGTCGGGAACGCTCACGATCCGAACATCCTCAGTTCGACGATTTCACAAATCGTGTGACCGATAAGCAGATGCGTCTCCTGGATGCGAGCCGTTACATGAGACGGCACGACAATGAGAATGTCGGGCGCATCGACCACTGGCGCGTAGCCTTCGCCGGTGAGGAGCACGGTGGTCACGCCAATACGGCGTGCTGCGGAAATCGCGCGAAGCACGTTCGGCGAACGCCCTGATGTGGAGGACAGGAACAGCAAATCACCCGCCCGGCCGAGCGTCTCTATCTGGCGAGAAAAAACATTCTCATATCCGTAATCATTGCCAATCGCGGTGAGGATGGATGAATCCGTGGTCAGCGCGATTGCCGCCAAACCGGGCCTGTCGAATTTGAAACGGCTCACATATTCGGCCGCCATATGTTGCGCTTCCGCCGCGCTGCCGCCGTTGCCTGCAAAGAGCAGCTTATTACCGTTGCGCACAGTCAAAAGCGCGGCTTCGCTCGCCTGCTGAATGGTAGCCTGCAATGACGCATCGCGCGCCATCCTCGCGACTAACTCGGCAATCTGGTCGAATGCGGCGCCAATAACGTCCTTCATTTAAAATCCCCCCCATGCAATCCAAACCGTCTGGCGTCCTCTGCGGTGCGCCGCACGGCGACTTCCAATGGCGTCCATGCGTCAAGTCCAAATTCACTACGCGCGCGCCCAATCTCCGGAACATAAAAACTCGCGCTCGTCGAAGCGCCTTCGGCGACCGTAACAGAACGCCCGGGAGCCAACGTATCCCGCACGAGGCCCGCAGTTGAAAGGATGTCGATGCCCTGATCAGACCCCACATTATAGGCTACGCCAGTTCGCCCCTTCAGCAGCAGGGTCACAAGCCAGATGGCGAGGTCGGCGGCGTACAGGTAAGAGCGTCGCGACTGTCCCGTGCTGTTCAGACGCATGTCATTTCCATGAATGGCGTCGCGAATAAAATTACCTATGGCGAAATGACCACTCAGTGGCAGGCCAGCGCCAACGAAGGCGAAGCAACGCGCGGTAACGACATCAAAGCTCGCCTGCTGGCTCATGTAAGCGCCCAGAGCCTCGCACACGCGCTTGCCCTCGCCATAAGCGCTGGAAAGCGCCAGCGGGTCCGGCGCGGTCGTCAGCGTCTCCGGCATTTTATCAACGGTTGACGCCGCACCATAGACAGCGCCGGAGCTGAGCAACAGCACCCTGCGGCAAGCAAGATCATTCGCCATATTGAGCACATGCCGCGTGCCGCCCGTTATGACGTCGAACAACTCAATGGCATGGGCCCCAGCTGCCGCGGACGTATCTGCGGCGCCGTGGATGACGTAGTCGATGCGCCCCGCCGGAGCAGCGAAGGATCGAACGTCGCCAGCGATAAAATGCAGCCATGGGCGATCGCGATAGACCGGCCGCTGCACAACCGCAGCAGCCGGATTACGTGAGAGTGCGTGGACGGTGATATCCATCCCCTCGACACGCCTGAGCAAATCGACTAGCTCGATGAGCCATAATCCAAAAAAGCCGGTTCCTCCGGTCAACAAAATCGACCGGCCGTGCAAATCGAAATTCATGACGCTGCGTAAGCGCGAAAAATCCGCGTCAAACGCGCCGGGCTGATCGAGCGACCATTCAAAAGCTCGCACTTACATCTCCACCTTCTCGGATTCCGGCGTCAAAGGAACCAACATCTCCCGACGCAGAACGTCTCGCGGCAAAAGCGACGTCATGTCTTCGAGCGGCATCGACAACAAGGAGCCATCTGCTTGAGGCACGGCCATCGCTTTTGGAAGAAGCGCTTCGAACCGGGTGGTGTGAATCTCGCATATGATAGGCCCGTTTGAAGCCAACGCAGACGCGATCCCTCCACGCAGCTCTTCGCGAGACGATATTTCCATTGCAGGCAGCCCCATGGCTTCAGCAACTTTAACGAAGCTTGGGATGAAAAGCCCAGCCTCCGGTTCAGTGCCCAGAGCGCGACCATCGAAGTAATTACGTTCAGTGTTCCGAATGGAAGCGGAACCGGCGTTATTGATGATGAACAATTTTATCGGGAGGTTCAGCGCCCTAAGCGTAGCAAGTTCCTGTAAATTCATCATCAAGCTACCGTCGCTCTCGATGCAGATGCACTCTTTGCCGCCTATGCCCGTGCATGCGCCAATCGCTGCTGGCAGTCCGTAACCCATCGAACCGAGACCCGACGTGGAAAACACGCGCTGCCCATACTTTGACCGGAACGCCACGTAAAACGACCCAATGGCGAGACCGGAACCGCCCATCACAATCAAGCGATGCGGGGGAATAAGATCGGAAAACGCATCCACCACTTCGTAATGAGAGAGCGCCGTCTCTTTCCAAGCGTCGATCTGGTGACTGATACTGTACCGCGCCTTCCAATCCGCGCAACGCCTCTTCCAGTGATCCCAATCCGGAAGCGAGACGCCGATTAACCGCTGAGACAGCTGCTCAATAAAATATTTGGCATCGACCGCGAGCTTCATCTCAAAATTCTCTTCGAACTTGGCCAGTTCGATTGAATCGATATCGACCAGAATACACTTAGCGGAACGACCAAAACAATCCGGGTTGAAAGCGGTGACTGATGGGTCCAGATGAGAACCAATAATGATCAAAAGATCAGCGTTCTGAACCGCAAAGTTGCCAGCACGCAGCCCAACCGCTCCCGGGCTGCCGACAACGAGGGGATGTGCGTGCGGCAATAGATCTGACGCAATCCACGTCGTGACTACGGGCATGTCCATACGCCTAACAAGCGAAGCGAAAACGTCCTTGGCGTCAGCAAGCCGCACACCATGTCCCGCCATAACCACAGGCCTTTCAGCCGCGCAGATCATCGAGAAAAGGCGGTCGATCTCAACCGAAATATCTTGCGGGGCAGAAGCAGGTCCAATTTCCCCCACAAGGACAGCAGGATCGACTTCCACAGCCTGAACGTCGAGCGGAATGTCGAGCCAGACAGGGCCGGGACGCCCCTCAAGCGCAATTTGGAAGGACTTTTCCAAGTGGAACCGAATCTGCTGCGGATCCATAACGGTCACAACATATTTCGTGAGATCAGCCGCAATGGCCTCAATATCGACTTCCTGCGCACCTGTCTGGCGAAGACCCGTCTTGCCCTTCAAGTCTGACCGCTTAACCTGCCCAGAGATCATCATCATAGCTACAGACTGGGTATAAGCCTCCCCAACTCCCGTCAGGGCATTGATGCTTCCTGGCCCAGACGTCACCAACGCCACTCCAGGACATTCACCCCCGCGTGAATAGGCTTCCGCAGCCATTGCGCACGCCTGCTCATGATGCATCGGAATCGGCTTGACACCCTCACATCGTGCAAGCGCATCGACTAGATGCATATTCCCGCCTCCTGGAACGAAAAAACAGCCTTCGCGCCCTTTTCCCGGAAGAACGCCAAAATATAGTCAGCTACCTTCAAGCTACTCTCCTTTGATCACAGATGGCTCAAGCCGCCCAGAAAACTGAGCGCCTTCCAAAAGCCTTCACCGAAGTTTTTGTGTCCCTGCCAAATTTCAGGAATGAAACTCACGTCAGGGTTCCCGGTGATCAGCGGCCAAGCCAGCGACCAATCGACATCGCCCTCGCCAAGACCAAAACCTTCGCCATTCATTCCCTTCGCGTCAGCAATGTGCAGGTGAGCAGACACCGGCATTAGTTTTTGAAGCGCTTCAATCAGGTCCAGACCAAAGTAGGTGCAGGTCATGCTGAGATGCGACACATCGAGACAAATGCGCAGATTGGAGGCCTTCGCATGTTCAACGATCTCGTCCGGATACATGAAGATGTTCTGGTATCTCTGACCGCCAAAATGCCAGGGAAGCGGCGCCATATTCTGAGGAATGAGTTCGGTGGATCCGAAATCGATCCGGGAAATTTCCTCACGAAACCGATCATAGTAGGCGCGACGCTTGTCCGCAGATACCGGACCATCCATCGAAAACCCACCGATATTGGCGACGATAAGCGCGCTATCCGCGTTTGGGAAAAAGGGACGCAGCGCTTCGGTAGCCTCGATGACACGTTTGATATTGTCGATTGATCTGTGACGATAATTCAGATCGTCCGAGACCAGGTCCAGCAGCTCGCTGTTTTCGAACAATTCCGGTGCGTGAACGACCAACCTACGGCAATCGACCGCATCAATGTAGTTTTTAGGATCAAGGCCCAGATCGCGATATGAGTAGTGAAACTCATACAAATCCGGACTGATTCGATCCTCGAAATCACGGAAATCATGATACCGAACGGGTACGCCCCACATGATCGGGAATGATTGCGGCTCATAATTGGAGAAGTTCCCGGTCAAGTCAGCATCGACCAGGAAATCACCCTCGGAGATATCACGGATCGCCTTCAATCCGATAAGTTCAGACAGCTTATATGGAGCAAGGCCCTGCCCCGGACTCGCGACTGTGAGATCCTCGGCCTTGATCACTGATCCCTTTTTAACGGACGCTTTAGCGATGACGCTTTTGCTGAGATTTTCTCTATTCAGCAACTCGCCCTGTGTCGGCTCTCGAGAAATTGAACGAACAGGCAGCGCCTCATCGACTTGCCTGATTCCATCGACCAACCGACGAAACTCTTGTGGTTCAAGGCTCGCAGGATGATCAGGCCCCTCCATCATGCGATCAAGGGTCAGATGGCGTTCGATGATGACGGCCCCAAGCGCAACGGCGGCGATTGAAATGGCTGTGCCGCGTTCATGCCCCGAATAACCAATGACATTATGCAATTTGTAAAGTTGGGGAATAAACGCCAATTGAATATCGCGATCAGGCGCAGGATAGGCGCTGTTACAGTGAAGCATGGCGAACGGAACGTCCAAGCCTTTTAAATGTTCGATGGCGCGCACAATCTCATGTTCATAAGCCATGCCTGCCGATAATATCAAAGGCTTGCCAAGATCGGCGGCCTTTTCGACCAGAAACGGATTGAAGAGATCCGCTGAAGCGATTTTGACGCCATCGACATCAAAGCCACGAAGCGTCTCAACGCTTGCCTCATCCCAAGGTGTGCACATGTACAGCAAGCCGCACTCCGCTACGTAAGTGCGAAGCGCGCGATGTTCAGCGACGGTCAATTCGACCTTTGATAACAGATCTTTTATGTACTCCACACCCAGATCTTCAGACGAAGATGCTCCAGGCGTGCTCCTGTAGAGGCACGCAAAATCACGAATTTGAAACTTTACGCAATCAGCGCCGGCTTTTTTGGCTTCATCAACCAGCCGCTTTGCGAGGTCAAAACTCCCGTTATGGTTATTGCCGATCTCAGCAATAATGAAAGTCTTCCCCGGCGCGGGAGCAAATTCGCCGATCTTGAACACGTTCATTTTTGACCTCGTGATCTCCAGGAGTGGGCGCCTCTCATATCAAAACGCAGAGGACTTGATCGGCAACCAAGCGGCGCAAGAGCCGCGATCACTCGAGATCTGGTCCCCGGCGGGGCGAAAAACAACATGTGGCCACCAGCCCCGGCGCCCAGAAGCTTACCGCCCAGCGCGCCAGCCCTGCGCGCCGTATCATAAATCAGATCCAGCTCCGGTGAAGAGATCGCCGTGGAGGTCTGCTTTTTCAGTGTCCACGCCTCGTCGAGCCCTTCGCCGAACTTTATCAATTCTCCACGAGAGAGCAATTGATGCATCTGAACGCAGTACTGCGTTAATTTGATAAGTTTGGAATCTCCATCGAGACCAGACATTTGTGACTTCTGTATTTTATGAAGCTCACTGGAACTATGGGCGACGCCCGTATCGAAAAGTATTAAAGACTCCTCAAGCTCGTCAATTATGTCCTGCGGAAGCCTCAAGCTATTAACATTATTGCCGGAAGGTCTGAACTCGATGAGATTGAACCCTCCAAAAACCGCCGCATATTGATCTTGCCAACCGCCATTGATTTTGAAGCTTATCCGTTCCGCCTGAAAAGCCAAATTAGCCATTTCATAACGAGACCATCTATCAATTCGTAGCTCGTTGAAAGCCGCTATGACGCTGGTCGTGACTGCGGACGAGCCGCCCAGTCCTGATCCGACAGGAAAATCGGAAGCGACATGGATCTCAAATCCAAATTGCGGCTTTATCAACGACAAAGTTGCGGAAATCAGACTTGGTTCAGGATCGTCATACATCGCCATCAAGGAACCAAAGTGCTGATGCACGCCTAAATCATGCGCATGGATGTCGATCTCCGGGCCGGGACGCGCAATTAGAGTCGTCGTCGCATACCGAGCGATGGCTGCGTTCAATACAAGCCCATTCAAACGGGAGAAGAAATAGGTCAAATCTGTTCCGCCGCCTGCAAAACTGATTCTTGCAGGGGCTCTTGCGCGAACGACCATGTTCGCGGACGCATCCAGCTGATGCGAATGATCGGGCGTAAGGTAATCGATATATCGACCCGTTTTATCAATTCTGGGCACCATCGAATAACCCAGATCAAACAACTTCAGCGCCTCTTCAGGGAAGGAGTCCAGAAGGACAGCCTTGAAATCGACATTCATGACCGCATCGACCGTTTCGTCGATTTTGCCCCCCGCCAGAATAAACCGGCGCAAGTCTCCGTTGGTGACGATGCCGCGCAAAATGCGCTCATCGTCAACGACAAACGCCGTTTTCAGATTGCTTTGCTCCATGACGCGGATCGCATCACTGACCATAGCATGCATCTGGATCACGAGATCCAGATGAACGACCGAATTGGGCATCGCGATTTTGTTCATAACATTCGACCGAACTAAGTGACTAAAAATTTACGCCGAAGAAGCTTTCAATCGTTTCCGCGACGAAATCGAGCTCCGTGGCTCCAAGGCCAGGGTAGACGCCAACCCAGAAAGTATCGGCCATGATCCTGTCGGAAATGGGAAGCTCGCCGTGGATCCGGTATTCCTGGTTGGCCATATATGGTTGCTTGATCAAATTTCCGGCGAACAAAAGTCGGGTGCCGATCCGGTTTTGATCCAGATAGTTCACCAGATCCCTGCGTTGAAATCCGGTTCCCTGGCGCATCGTCAGCGGAAACCCAAACCACGAGGGGTCCGACCCCGGGGTGGCTTCCGGTAGTTGCAGGAATTCGGTAACCCCGCCCAATCGTTGTTTGAGATAGGCGAAATTGCTGCGCCTTTTTGCAATGAACCCATCGAGCTTATCAAGCTGCGCCACTCCACAGGCCGCCTGCATATCTGTGATCTTCAGATTATATCCGGTGTGAGAGTAGATGTATTTGTGATCATAGCCTTCAGGGAGGCCCCCAAGCTTCCAACAAAAGCGCTGGCCACATGTGTTGTCTTTGCCTGGCGCGCAGTAGCAATCGCGGCCCCAATCGCGAAAGGATTCGGCGATCGCACGAAGCTCGGAATTGTTCGTGAAAACGGCTCCGCCCTCACCCATGGTGATATGGTGCGCCGGATAGAAACTGAGGGTTCCGATATCGCCAAATGTGCCGACATTTTGGCCTTGATAGGTGGACCCGAGCGCGTCGCAACAATCCTCAATCAACCATAGGCCATACTTTACGCAGAGCGGCTTAATCACGCCCAGGTCAAATGGATTGCCCAACGCATGGGCGATCATCACCGCCTTCGTACGCGGTGTGATCGCAGCTTCGACAAGACTGGCGTCAATATTGTAGGTGACGGGGTCGGCGTCGACGAAGACCGGGACGGCGCCAAATTGCAGAACCGGATTCACGGTGGTCGGAAAGCCGGTCGCGACGGTGATGACTTCGTCGCCCTTGCGGATGGCGCGCTCACCAAGCTTCGGAGAGGTCAGCGCAGAAAAAGCCACCAGATTTGCGGATGAACCCGAGTTCACCGTCATGAGATGCTTGACGCCGATGAAATCCGCGAGCCGCCTCTCGAACATCTCGTTGAAGCGGCCAGTGGTCAGCCAGGCATCGAGCGAGGCCTCGATCATCAAGGCGATCTCGGCTTCGTCAACCACTTTGCCCGAGGGCGGAATCACGCTTTCGCCCGGCAAGAACGCTGGACGGGGCCGCTCCGCGCGCATTTCTCGAATAAAGGCTAAAATTTTCTCATTCATGCGGAGCGCCTCTGCGACAATTCCAGTTCCTGACGATATGCCTCGATGTCACGCATACAAAGGCCTCGCGCATCCTCCCCAGCGAAGTGGAGCTGATACCAGTCAACGATACGCTTTACGGCCTGCTCAACGGTCCAGATCGGCCGCCAACCAAGTTCCACTCGCGCCTTTGAGCTGTCGAGCATCAGATTACGCGCTTCGTGGAACGACGCATCCTCGGCCACCCTCATCCGCGCCTTATCCCCCCACAATTCGCACAAGCGCCGGGCGATCCACTCGACGTCACGCACGCTTTCCATTGCAGGCCCGAAATTCCAGCCGTCAGCAAGATGGGAGCCACCCTTCATGAGGCCTTCCGCCAGACGGACATAACCTGCAAGCGGCTCAAGCACGTGCTGCCAGGGTCTGGTCGCACGCGGGCTTCGAATGAGCAGTTCCTGCCCGGCGGCTATCGCGCGAACAAAATCCGGGAGCAACCGATCTTCGGCCCAATCTCCGCCACCTATCACATTGCCGGCCCTTGCAGAGGCCAGATTGACACCATTGGGGGCGAAAAACGACCGCCTCCAACTCGCGGTGATCAGCTCCGCGCAACCCTTGCTGCTGCTGTAGGGATCAAATCCACCCATCGGATCGGTTTCCCGACAGCCCCAAGCCCATTCGCGATTTTCATAACATTTGTCGCTTGTTATGTTGAGAATTTGACGCGCCGACGGAGACTCTCGCAGAACTTCCAGGACCGTGATCAGCCCCATGACATTCGTTGAGTAAGTCTCGACAGGATCTCGATAGGAGGCGCGCACGATGGCTTGGGCGGCGAGGTGAAACACCACTTCCGGCCGGAACGCGCGCACCACCGAAGCGAATTTTGACCGATCACGGATGTCGCCGATTTCTGATCGGCAGACGTCGGAGACACGGGCCGCCTCGAAGAGACTGGGACTTGTGGTCGGCGCCAATGCGTAACCACAAACATCAGCCCCAAGCGCGGTCAGCAACAGCGTGAGCCAACTGCCTTTGAAGCCAGTGTGACCGGTCACCAACACGCGTACATTGGACCACGGACCGCAGGTCATGCCCAGACCTTCCATGGCGCTCTCCCTGAAGCCCAAAGCTCTTCCAGCAGAACCTTATCACGCAACGTGTCCATCGGCTGCCAGAAACCATGGTGAGCAAATGAACCCAGATTTCCTTCGAGCGCCAGACGCTCGAGTGGAGCCCGCTCCCAGGTTGACGCGTCGTCTGCGATGTAATCGATGACAGCAGGCGACAGGACGAAAAAGCCGCCGTTGATGAGCGCGCCATCGCCATTTGGCTTCTCGCGAAACTCCACCACGCGATCGCCTTCAATATGCAGGGCTCCGAATCGACCCGGCGGATGAACTGACGTCACAGTCGCCTTTCGGCCGCCATTCTTGTGAAAGCGAATCGATGCAGCGATATCGACGTCGGACACTCCGTCTCCATATGTGAAACAGAAGGCCTCCTCGTCCTGCACGAAGCGTTGTACGCGCTTCAAGCGCCCACCAGTCATGGTGTGCTCACCCGTGTCGACCAAAGTCACTTTCCAAGGCTCAGCGAACCGTTTGTGTATTTCGATACTATTATCCGACAGGTCAATCGTCATGTCCGACATATGCTGAAAGTAATTCATAAAATATTCTTTTATCATGTATCCTTTATAGCCACAGCAGATGATAAAGTCATTGATGCCATGGGCTGAATAAATTTTCATGACATGCCATAAAATGGGGCGGCCACCGATTTCTATCATCGGCTTCGGCTTGAGATGCGTCTCTTCCGAAATCCGGGTTCCTAATCCTCCCGCGAGAATAACCGCCTTCATGCCACTTCCCCGCCAATTGCGCGATCAAACGTGAATGCGTCCGAATGGACGAACCGTGGATTAACGCCCTTCGTTACACATAAACCCCGGATGTCTCGAACCATTTCAGGATTGCCCGCAGCATATACGGCCGCCCCCGCAAGATTCATTCCACGAACAACGTCAGTCACTCGCATCCTTTGGCCATCGCTTTCGCGCGAAAAGACCTGGGTTTGCGAGACGCCGAGCCTTGCGCAGATGGCGTCGAGCCTATCCTGCAAAAACAAGTCGGCGCGAACGCGATTGCCCCAAACGACATGCAATTCGCCAGAATTGGTAAGGTCTGCGGTCGTCAGAGCTTCCAACATGGCTAAAACTGGAACGATGCCCGTGCCTGTGGCGAGAAACAGCGTTTTGGCGGCCGGCTGCCTTTTAAAGACAAAATCGCCATAAGGCCCCTGCATTCGCACCAGGTCGCCATTTTTTGCTTGGCGCCCAAGCCATTGGGAAAACTGTCCGCCCTGCACCATTCTGATGTAGAAACTCACCTCGCGCGTGGCGCTCGCAACACCGGCGATGGAATATTTCCGGGTCAATCCTGAACCAAGAGTGATCGAGGCATATTGCCCCCCCTGGAAGCCAAGAACCTGATTTCGCGGCGTGAGAAGACGCAGAAGCATCGTTTCGCCGCCGACGGAAGCAAGCTCCACCACCTTTGCGGGGTACATTTTGGCTGAAGCGCGCAGCTGGTATGGATCTGCCGAAAGCTCAAAGACGCCCCCGCGCGCGGCTGACGTCTGACACAGATCGACCCGCGACCCAGGCTCCAAAGCGCTATCGTCGCTGGCGACGACAAAGGCTGAGCACTGCAAGCAATCTGATCGCAGACAGGAATGCGGTATCGGAACGCCAGCGGCGAGCGCGGCGTCCAGAATGCTTGACGAAGGAGAGGTCAAGACGGCTTGAGATCCCCCCGGCCATCTGATCAGCAATTCACCTGACAAACCACTCATCAGACCTGGAAGCTCCTTGCGCATGCGCGACATTCAACAATCGGCGAGCCGCCGTTAAAACAGCCCCTTCGGTCACCCGCCAAGCAGGGAAGCGTCAGCAACAAAGGCATCCTCTGGATCAGAGCAAGCCTGTTACGCCACTTCGTCCTCTGCTTGATCGGCGCCAATCGCTTTTTATCGCGCGATATCTCCCAAAGGAAGGACTAGCGTGACGTCGTCCACTTACATCTGCACCCAATCGAAACGCGCCAAATTCCGTATAATGCTAACATGACCGCAAGAGCTGTGTGACCCATAATTACGTCGCGAACGTGTTGCCACGGCATTCATATTTGATCAAGCGAAAAACAACTACGCTCGTGACTGAAATCTTTACGTCAAGGGTTTCCCGGATTTTCCTAGTCATTTGAATAAAAGCAATTTTTATAATTTTATGCGGTTCAGGAGAAAGGACCGCACAGGTCTTTCGACAAAGTAATGACAGGCTACGGAGATCAGCACGGCATAGGTGAGAAATGTCAGACGCGCCAGCTCCCCCTGAACCGACGATTCCAGAATCTCTGGAAAGAGGGCTGGAATCGTGAGGCAAAAGGCGCCCAGGAACAAGGCGTGCGTCATGTAGAGGGAGAAGGACGCTTCGCCAAGGAAAACCAGAATCCGGTTTTGAAGCCAGCCGGATCGCCCTGCGGCGTCGGATGCAGCGAATGTGAAAACCAGCAATAACGACCCCGGAATGAACAGCTGTATCATCGTTGCGCCTGTCCGATACCCTTCGGCCTCCGGAACAAAGTAGCAGTAGACAGCAAGCGGCAGGGTCATCAAGGCGATGGCTGCGACTTTTGGAATATTGAAGCGAGCCTCCTTGAGTTGCAAGGCAGCAACAGCGCCCAGAACGAATTCGAAGAGGCGCACAATTGGATGACACAGAAGTATGTCGGGCAAGACCTCCCATTTCAGAAAAGACGCCACAGAACTGAGAGCCAGAAGCCCTAGCCAGACCCCGACCAAAACCAGCCTCAATCGCTTCCAGTTCTTCAGGAGCCACGGGAACAAGAACGGAGCGCAGAGGTAGAAAAAGAATTCACAGGATAATGTCCAGGACACTCCATTCCATGCTTGCCTGATCTTGGCGTGCTGAGGAAGCCAGTCGTGGACGAGGAACACACTGGCCAAAGCTCCATTGAACTTGCCAACATAACCGGCGAGCGGATTTCCGATGATCAAATAGCTCAGAAGCGAAATGACGAGCGTGATGAAATGCAGGGGATAAATGCGAATGAGGCGTTTGATGATGAACGGCTTGAAGGTGATTGACGGATCATAGCCCCACATCAGGACGAAACCGGAAAGAATGAAAAAGAACGAAACGCCGAGCCATCCGACTTGTCCGATCAGGTCCGTCAGGGTCGAATGCGCCCAGTTGCTGCGCGTGTGGTGGACCGCGACAAGGAAGGCTGCGAAGAAACGCAATGACGTCAGGGAGTCCAGGCGCTGCGCCGAGGGTGGCGCGCCAGGAACCGTTAGCGGTTTGATGGAAGCAGCATGAACGTTCATGCTTAAACAGTAACGCTACAGGCTTCCTGCGTCCACCTGCCGCGCGGCCTCATAGATTTGATGATCATCTATCGTCTGAACGATCATGCCGCCTGTGTGCTGTTCAGTTGCGCGTAAATCCCGGCGCTATCCATGAGTTCCTGATGCGCGCCCTCTTCCACAACGCGCCCCTCGGACACGACGCAGATCTTGTCGGCGCTGCGAATGGTGGACAGGCGGTGGGCGATCACGATCGTGGTCCTGCCTTCGCGCAGGCGCCCAAGCGCTTCCTGAACGGCCCGCTCCGACTCGGTGTCGAGCGCAGAGGTTGCTTCATCCAGAAGCAGGATCGGGGCGTTTTTCAGGAAAGCGCGCGCGATGGCTATGCGTTGACGCTGCCCGCCCGACAGCTGCATTCCATGCTCTCCGGACTGCGTCTGATAGCCGTCGTCAAATTTCTCGATAAAGTCATGCGCATGGGCCGCTTTGGCGGCGGCGATGATCTCATCGTCAGTGGCGCCTTGTTTGCCGATGGCGATATTGTCCCTTATTGTTCCCTTGAACAAATAGGTGTCCTGGCTCACATAAGCGAGCTGCTGGCGAAGGGACGCTCGCGAAGCTGCGGCGATGTCCTGACCGTCCAGCAGGATCTGCCCGCCTTCCACATCCCAGTATTGCAGGAGCAGCGACATCACCGTGCTCTTGCCCCCGCCCGACCGTCCCACAAGCGCGGTCATCTTGCCAGCCTCGGCGACGAAGCTCAGGCCGCGAAGGACGGGTTCCCCCGCGCGATAGGCGAAAGCGACCTCCCGAAATTCGATTTCGCCGCGCGAGACCCTGATCGCCGGCCCTTCAAAAAGACGAGGCTCGACCTCTTTTTCATCGAGGAATTGATAGAGCATGGTCACGCCGACCAGAGCGCCATTCAAATCCACCTGCAAGCGGGCGAGGCGTTTGGCGGGCTCATAAGCCAGCAGCACGGCCGTGATGAAGGAGAAAAAAGCGCCCGGCGCCCGGTCGCTGGCGATCACGCTCCAGCCGCCGTAAACCACAACCATCGCAATGGCCAATCCACCAAGAGCTTCCATGAGCGGGCTTGAACGCGCCGAAACGGCCGCCAGTTTGTTGGCCGCCCGCTCAAAAGAGCCGATGGCGGCCGCCTGACGCGCGCTGAGCGGCTTCTCCAGCGTGAAGGCCTTGACGATGCGGATACCCTGCACCGCCTCTTGCATGGACTCCATGATCTGCGCGAAGCCACTGAATTCGTTGCGCATTACTTTGCGCACACGCAGCCCCAGCTTGCGTGAACTGAAGATGGCGATCGGCATGAAGACCATGGCCAACACCGACATCAGGGGATCCTGAAGGACCATGACGGACACAAGTCCGATCAGGGTGAGGCTGTCGCGCGACAGGCCGGTGATCACCAGATTCAGGGCGCTGGACGCCGACTGCCCGATAAAGGACTGCCGGGCGATGAAATCTGTCGAATGACGGGCGCCGAAATAGCCCACGGTCATCGACAGCATCTTGTCAAACACGCGGCGTTGAACGTCAGCGACGATCGCATTGGCCACCCGCGCCAGCGCCACCTGTTGCCCGTAGGCGGCAAACCCTTTCACCACGCTGATGAACACCAGGAACGAGGCGATCTGCCAAAGCGCGGTCATGTTCTTCGAGATAAACACCTTGTCGATCACGTCCTTCATGATCCAGGCGGATGAAGCCGTCGAGGCGGCCATCGCGGCCATGCAGCCAAAGGCGAAGACATAGCCGCGCCAATGCCTCGCTCCCTGCTCGCGCAACAGGCGGCCAAGCAAGGAGAACGCGCTGCCGGGATCCTTCAACAATTTGCCCAGAGCCCACAGGAAAGGCGCTTTCAAAATGTCAGACAACAAGATGGGATTTCTTTCTCAGTGCCGATGATCCAGCGCCCTCCTTACGCCAAAGCCGACGCACAATCCATGCCGGAGGGCGCCGATCAGCCAAAAACTGCGGCGGACAAGACCTTTTCGAAAACGGGACAAACCGCCCGGCCTTGGCCGGACGTCGTCGGCTCAGTCCATCTCAAGCTTGCGGGCGGCGACCAGCGCCGACCATTTGGCGATGTCCTTCTTGACATAGTCGCTGAACTCCGCCGGGCTCATGGGCATGGTTTCCAGCGCCTCGCCAGACAACCGCTCTTTCAGCTCCGGCGAGGTGATCAGCTTGTTGATCTCCGTATTGAGCCGCGTGACAATTTCAGGCGGCATGTTGGGCGGGCCCATGATGCCGTACCACTGCACCCCATCGAACCCGGCGAAGCCCAGCTCCTCCATCGTGGGCGTCTCCGGCAGCAGGGGATGGCGGCGAGCGCCCGTCACCGCCAGCGCCCGCAGCTTGCCGCCCTTGATCTGGGCGAGCGCGGCGGCCAGCCCGGGGAACATGACCTGCGTATGATTGCCAAGCATGTCCATGATGGCGGGGGCAATGCCGCGATAGGGCACATGGGTCATGGTGGTCTGCGTGGCCTCCTTGAATTGCTCCATCACCAGATGGGTCAACGTGCCCGCGCCGGAGCTGCCGTAGCTCAATTCATTGGGATGGGCCTTCGCATAGGCGACCAGCTCCTTCACGGAGGTCACCGGGGTCTCGGGCGAAACGACCAGCACATTGGGCGTGCCGCCGACCATGCCGATGGCGGTGAAACCCTTGACCGCATCATAGGGAAGCTTGCGCACTGCGGGATTGGTGCCATGGGTGCCCACATAGGCCAGCATGAGCGTATAGCCGTCCGGCGCGGCGCGGGTGACTGTCTGGGACGCGATGAGCCCCCCGCCCCCGCTCTGGTTTTCCACAATGAAGGTCTGGCCCAGCACCTCCCCAAGACGCTCGCCCATCGTTCGGGCGACCAGATCGACCCCGCCGCCGGGGGAAACCGGCGCGATGATTCGGATGGGCCGCGAGGGCCAGACCTCCTGCGCGCGCCCCAAGGCGGGCCAGAGCGCCGCTGCGCTGGCGAGGGAAAGCACGCGTGTCAAAGCCTGCCTGCGGTTCATTGGGGCGTCTCCTGCGATTATGCCGTGTTTCGTTGGGCGGCAGGATAGCCGAGGCGAGCGCATTTCCAGAGTCCCGATTTGGAAAATTCGTTGCGAAGCGAACAGCCCTTTCAAGACTATAAAATACATAAACCTTGCAACGCCGAGAACCACGGTGGCTCCATTTGCAAGAAACTAGACCTTGAAGTATCCCGACCGCATGGTGATGGGGTAAGCTATGCGTCGCCGCCTGTGCGACGGATCGGCCCTGCGTCGGTTTCACTCCCCTGAATATAGCGGCTACGACATGGCGCATTGTTGCGACTGGGTCGTAGCTTGCGGCGCGGTGGTCAAGGCGCATCTGCAACACGACCAACCAACAAGACGAGGCATCAAAATGAAGCTCCTGGGTTCAAGCCGCAGTCCCTATGTCCAGAAGTGCCGGATCGCGCTGGTCGAAAAAGGCCTCGCCTTCGACTATGAGGAAGTCGCTCCCACGCATGCGGAGGTGATCGCGGGCAACCCGCTCGCCAAGATCCCGACGCTGATTCGCGCCGATGGGCGGGGCCTCTATGATTCCTCCGTCATCGTGGACTATGTGGATGGCCTTGGCGGCGCGTCCATGCTCATCCCAGCCGATTTCGAAGCCCGCATCGAAGTGCGCCGCTGGGAAGCGCTTGGGGATGGAATCATGGACGCCGTCGTGGCCATCTCCCATGAAAACCGCACCCCGGAGGCGCAACGCAAGGGGCCTGACTATATCGCGCGGCACCAGAGCAAGATCGACGCAGGCGTCGCCGCCATGGAGCACGACCTTGGCGCAAAGCCATTCTGCTTCGGCTCCACGATCACGCTCGCCGACGTCGCCTGCGCCAGCGCCCTGATCTACCTTGACCGCGCCATGCCGGACCTGAACTGGCGCGAAAAGCACCCGACGCTGGCGCAACACTTCGCCAAGCTGCAGGAGCGCCCGTCGATCAAGGCGCTTGGATGAAAGGCGCGCGTTTCGCGCCTCGCCCTGAAACCCATCACGAGGCTCCGCAGACGATGCGGGGCCTTATTTCATATATTTTTCAGTGAATTACTAGAAAAGACCAGCAGACCTGCGGCACGGCGGGGCGCCATCCTTCCGACAGGCCCTTGATGCTGGCCCGCGTAAGCCCCACTATGCGCCAAAATCATCGGGAGGGGCGCATGTCGAAACACTTGAAGAGTCTGGCGTCAGGCCTGTGCTTTGGCGTCCTCGCCCTGTGCCTCGCCCTGCCCGCCTGCGCAGCCGATAACTTCTATCAGGGCAAGCGTCTCACGCTTCTTATCAATTTCGCCGCTGGCGGGCCAACCGACATCGAGGGGCGGCTGTTCGCTCGGCATATCGGCAAGCATCTGGCGGGGGCCTCCAGCGTCATCGTCCAGAACATGGATGGCGGCGGCGGCGCCAATGGCACGAATTATCTGGGCGAAGTCGCGCCCAAGGATGGGACCGTCATCGGCTATCTCACCGGGGCCGCCTGGCGCTATGTCACCGTCAAGGAGCAGTCCCGCGTCGATTTTCTCAGCTACAACATGATCGCCTATCAGCCCGGCACCACGGTCTATTACGCGCGCACCAATGTGGAGCCTGGCCTCAAGAGGGCGAGCGACATCATGAAGGCGCAGAACCTCGTGGTGGGCGGCTTGACCCCGGATTCCTCCAAAGACCTTCTGGAGCGCCTGTGCCTCGACCTGCTGGGCGTGAAATACAACTACGTCACCGGCTACACCAGCAACGCCAACGCTCGCCTCGCGCTTCAGCGCAATGAAATCAATATGTTCGCGGAATCGCCCCCTGGTTATATTTCCGTGATCGCGCCGGGCCTCGTGGCCACCGGCGAGGCGGTTCCGCTATTCTACGATCCCGGCTGGAACGGCGTGCGGTTTTCCCAGCCCGCCCAGACCAAGGGCCTCGACATGCGGCCCTTCCACGAGTTCCTGCGCGAGATGAAGGGCCGCGAGCCGCAGGGGCAGTTGTGGGAGACCTACAAACATGCGCTGGCGATCAACGCCGCCATGCAGCGCCTCGTCGCCTTCCCGCCCGGCACGCCCAAGCCCGCCATCGAGGCCATGCGCGAGGCCATCCGAAAACTCGCGACCGACGCCGACTACGCCGCAGACGCCATGAAGACCGTGGGCTTCGTGCCCGACTATGAAGCGGGCGACAATGTGCAGAGCGAAGTCGTCAACGCACTTACCGTTCCGGCGGAAGACAAGGAATTCATCGCGGAATATATCGCACGCGGGCAGAAGAAATAGGCGCCGCGCCCGATTGCCAACGTCCCGATTGGTGTTAGGCTATCTTCCATAAAAAGGGAGGGGACCATGGCGTCGAAGGACGGCTTGCGGCCGCGCGCGTCAGGATCAATCGAAGCGGCGCGCCGTCAACGGCGCATCAGCTGGACGATGGCGTTGATCCTGGCCTTCATCTATTTCGGCTATCTTTTCCTGATCATTTTCGCCCCGCAGGCCATGGCCGCGTTCGTTGGCGGCAATCTGACGGCCGGGCTCCTGCTGGGCGCAGGCGTGATCTTCGCGGCGCTCATCCTCGCCACCTATTATGTGGCGCAGGCCAATCGCAACGATGCTGGCGATGCGAGGCGATCATGAGCGGCTCAGGCGCACAAAACGCGATGATCTTCTTCCTGCTCTTCGTCGCCCTCACCCTGTCCATCACCTGGTGGGCGGCGCGGCGAACGCGGTCGGCGAACGAATTCTTCGCGGCGGGACATCGCATGACCGCGGCGCAAAACGGATTTGCGCTAGCCGGGGATTTCGTGGCCGCCAGCGCATTTCTCGGCGTCACCGGCATAGCGGCGCTGTCGGGCTTCAACGCCATCGTCTTCGCGGTTGCGATGGCGGTGGCCTGGCCGACCATGCTGTTCCTCTTCGCCGAGCCGCTCCGGGCTTTGGGCAAATACACATTCGCCGATGTCATCGAATATCGCCTTGGCGATTCGCGCATCAAGGGCTGGACGGCGCTGGTCACCATCGTCAGCATCTTCACCATCCTTACCTTCCAGATGGCGGGCGCTGGAGCGGTGATCAAACTGCTGTTCGGCTTTTCCTATACGACGTCGGTGGCGCTGATCGGCGTCTTCATGCTGGTCTATGTTCTCTTCGGCGGCATGATTGCGACGACCTGGGTGCAGATCATCAAGATGGCGCTGCTGCTGGTCATCACCTTGCTGCTGGTGGGGCTCGTTTTGTCGACCTTCGATTGGTCGCCGAGCGCCGTGCTGGGCGCCGCCGCGGCGCGCTCCGGCCCCAAGGTGCTCGGCCCCGGCGGCATGCCGCCGCTGGAGCTTTTCGCGCTGGGCTTCGCCACGACCATCGGCGTCGCCAGCCTGCCGCAGGTTCTCCTGCGCTTCTACACCGTGCCGGATCCCGGCGTCGCTCGGCGGTCGCTGCTGCTGGCCTCCATCGTCATTGGCTGCTGCGTCCTCATGTTCGTGTTTCTCGGCTATGGCGTGATGGCCGTGCTGGGACCGGACGCTGTGCGCGCGGCTGATCGCGGCGGCAATATGGCTGTGCCGCTGCTGGCGGATCATTACGGCGGCGGACTGCTGCTGGGCTTTGTAGGCGCGGTCAGTTTCGCGACAATCCTCGCCGCCGTCTGCGGCATTCTGCTGGCGGGCTCGGCCGCATTGGCCCACGATTTCTGGATCGGCGTGGTGCGCGGCGGAAAGGCCAATGACGCCGAAGAGTTCCGTGTGGCGAAGATCGCGACCGTGCTTCTATGCCTTGGCGGCGTCATGCTGGCGATCCTGGTGGAGGGGCAGAACATCTTCGTGCTCTCGGCCATTTCGGCGACCATCGCAGCGAGCACCATCTTCCCCGCTCTGATCCTCTCTCTCTACTGGCGCGGCCTGACCTATGCGGGCACGGTGGCCGGGCTCGTTGTGGGACTGGCGGGTGGCCTGCTGCTACTCTGGGCCGGCCCACTGGTGCAGATGCAGATGCTGGGAAATCCCTCCCCCATCGTGAACCTTGGCGCGCCCGCCATCATCACCTGCCCGCTGTCCTTCATTGTGACTTGGCTTGTCTCGTTGATGACAGATCCCGGGGTGTCGCCCAAGCGCTATGAGGAGATCGCGGCGCGCACGGGCGCAGGTTGGAACGTATAGGCGGGTCGCCGCTGCGGCCATGCAAAACCGCAGAGCGCCGGAACAATCTCAGCAGGCCGAACAGGCCGCAAAGCATCGCCAAACTGGCGAATGGCCGCTGTTTTATCGGCGGATGTATGGTACAAAATGACGTTTTCTGAATATCGCATTTCATAAGTAGCGGACGCATTCATGTATCTTGGTCTCTAT
The DNA here is from genome assembly GCA_903902915.1 of uncultured Hyphomicrobiales bacterium. Classification (GTDB taxonomy): domain Bacteria; phylum Pseudomonadota; class Alphaproteobacteria; order Rhizobiales; family Beijerinckiaceae; genus Terripilifer. The sequence continues at coordinate 24,009 of CAIUWR010000035.1, forward strand.
CAACCCGCCGCCGTCATTGAAGAAAGAGGCGCGGATTATTTCATTGCGGCGCATCCTCAACCACGCTCCCAAGATCCCGGCTTCCTCCAGGTCGTTCTGGGCGCCCGTCATAGCCTCATCGACAACTGGATGGGGGAATATTACAGCTCCTGCGTCGATACCTTCCGTATTCTTCGCAGGCAGGTCGTCGTCGTCAATGCGCCGGAACATGTGAAACATGTGATGGTCACCCGTCACGCCAATTACGAGCGCAAAAGCCCGCAGATGCGACGCGCGCTAGAAGTGCTTCTGGGCGATGGGCTTTTCATCAGCGATGGCGAGACATGGAAGCGGCGTCGGCCGCTGGTCGCCGACATTGTCCATAAACGCCGACTGCCGGAATTCGCCCCGACGATGGAGCAGGCTGCGGCAGGTGCCATCGCGAGATGCTTTGGCCAGACTGCAAATGCCAAGGGTCAAGAGAGACCAGCCCATCCTCGTCATGCCTGGCCCGGAACGACTGGATAATGCGGTCAGAAATTCGCGATTGCTCAAGCGTCCGGGCCGCGAAGGAGGTGATCCCCTTCAGCCTGGAGGCGGCGAATAACGCTTGCTCTTCCCGGCAAGTAGCAAAAATGTAACGAGAAAACAGGGGCGCCCGCATATCGACGCGCTTTCCATGACGGAAAACCAACTTTCGACAGAGCGGAAGATAAGCGTCGCACCCGGCCTCCCGGAGGCTCGAGAACGCAAGCCTTTCACGGTGCGGCTGGGTGAAAAGGCACACCCAGCGTCGTTCGAACGCGCGAGCCTTATACATATCTTCAATGTCCAACGAGCTATCAAATCAACATAGCCTAACATTTAGAGAATCATTTGCGTCTAAATAAAGTCATAACGAAACTTATATTGTGATAACTTTGTAAAATTTAGAAACATTCTCGAAAAATTTGGGCATCTCCTTCCATAGCCGGGCGCCCGTCATGAAACGGGCGCCCCTCGACCCGCCATTCGCCGCGATCCAACCGGTTAATGAAGCCGCGATTGATGACGCAGGCGTCCGCCTTGGTGGCAAAGGATTAACCAAAATCAGGTGATCATGAGCAGTGGAGAGACCATGCCGTCAATTCCAGTCGGCCAAAATGGGTGGCGGACTGACAGCCGTCTCGTGTCGTCTTGTGAGATATATTCTGGTGAGTAGCTACCCTATCCCCTTGCGACCCAGAAGGTGGCGTTGGCTGCCCATTCTCGCCTTGAATGGCCTGCTATGCACGGCCGGCGCTGTCGCCACGCTGTTCCTGTCGGGCGGAGCGCCCACGACCGAATCCTGGAACGAGGATCCGTCCGCCCTGGAGCGCCCCAAAATCTGGGCCGCCATGATCGTCGCGCCGCAAGGGAGCGCGCCGCGTCCAACCGCCATAGCGACCCCCATCAATCAGGTCGAGCAAGTCGCAGCGCTCTCGGCAATTGTTTTCGGTACTGTAACCTGATGTCTGGAAATTCGTTTGCGAGTGACGGTCAAGAACCCCTGCCGGGACTAGCCCGAGCAGGGGTTGCCCATTCTGGTATTTCATGGAGTTGCAACACAACCATGGAGACGAATGAATGGACAAG
>CAIUWR010000036.1 GCA_903902915.1 uncultured Hyphomicrobiales bacterium
CCCGCATTCGCCGGATGACGCAATAATTTGATGCGCTCGACTCGCGATTCAGCTATATTTTTCAGGCGCTTATTCGAATTTTTAGGGCTCCCTGATGACACACCCGGCGGGTGAATCGAACGATGGGTCTCTCCGGGTCGATTTCGACCGCCGCTTGCTGCTTCAGTTCCGCGGATCGGTGGTGACCTCGGACGCCGGATTGCTCGCATATCGGGAACTCGACGATACGCTCGGTCTTTCCGCGATGGCGGCCGAAGTTCTCGCCGACGCCCGCACGGGCAAGAACGGCCGGCATGCTCTGGTCGGCATGTTGCGGCAGGCCGTGTTCGGCCGCTTGGCTGGTTACGAGGACGTGAATGACGCCGAGCGGCTGCGCCATGATCCGGCGATGCGCTGGATTGTCGGCGGCAAGGCGGCTCATGGATGCGCGGCCTCCCCCAGCCAGATGGGGCGCTTCGAGACGCGCTGGCTGACAGAGGGGAAGAACCTTTCGGCGCTTTCAGATTTGTCTGGCCAATGGATCGACCGCGTTCACGCCCGTCGCCCGCCGCGAGGCATTTTGCTCGACATGGATTCCAGCGTCAGTCCGACGCATGGCGAGCAGGAAAACAGCGTCTGGAACGGTCACTACGACTGCACCTGCTATCATCCGCTGTTCGTATTCAATCAGTTCGGCGATCTGGAGCGCTGCGCCCTGCGTCCCGGCAATGTCCATAGCGCCGATGGCTGGCAAGACGTCCTCAAGCCGGTCGTGGCGCGCTATCGCGGCAAGGTCTCGCGCATCTATTTCCGCGCTGACGCCGGCTTCGCCAATCCCGATGTCTACGAATATCTTGAAGCCGAAGGGATCAAATACGCGATCCGGCTTCCGGCGAACCGGGTCTTGCAGGAACGGATTGGCCATCTTCTGAAGCGCCCGGTCGGGCGACCGCCGAACGAAGTTCGACGCTCCTATACCAACTTCACGTATCGGGCGGGAAGCTGGACCAAGCCCCGCCGCGTCGTCGCCAAAGTGGAATGGCATCCGGGCGACCTTTACCCTCGCGTCGGATTCATCGTCACCAACATGGCGCGACCGGCGGAGAATGTCGTCGCCTTCTACAACAAGCGCGGCACGTGCGAGCAATGGATCAAGGAGGGCAAGGGCGCGATCAAGTGGACTCGGCTTTCCTGCCGTTCCTTCGCCGCCAATGCCGTTCGCCTCCAGCTTCATGCGCTCGCCTACAATCTCGGCAACTTCCTGCGCACGCTGGCAACGCCGGAGCCGATAAAGAATTGGTCGATGACGACGCTGCGCGAAAAGCTGATCAAGATCGGCGCGAAGGTCGTCGGTCATGCGCGTTACGTGGCCTTCCAGATGGCTGAAGTCGCCTTACCCCGAAATCTCTTCGCCGATATCCTGCGGATGATTGCGGAACTTCGGCCGCCACCGATTACATAAACGGCGTAATGCGTTTGGGTGTCGTGCGTCTGATTGGAAACGACGGGAAAGGTGCGTCTCGATGACGAAAAACACCATGTCATTCAGCCCTCCGAGCCGCTTTGGTCCACCCGGAAGCCTTTCCGACCGGCAATTCGGCCCGCCCGTCTTGTCAACAAGCGGAAATTGGGTCAGATTTGGCCTCGTAGCGGAAACCATCTGGGGAATGTCGG
>CAIUWR010000037.1 GCA_903902915.1 uncultured Hyphomicrobiales bacterium
CAAACATGGGGTAATCGCGGGGTCGATGCCTCTGGTGAAAGCAGCGCGGCACGCGCTTTCAAGAAGGCGGTTGTCCCCCGATGATGAGAGAACGGGCTCAAGACGTGGTGGTCGGCCCAAGCATCGATCGGAGAACAACCATGGAAGAGTTTATCGGCCTGGACGTATCTTTGAAAGACACGTCGATTTCTATTCGTCGGGGCGGCAAGCGGATCTGGCGCGGCAAATGTCCGTCGGACCCCAAGTGTATAGCTGAGGTCATCCGCAGTCGGGCGCCGAACGCCAAGCGGGTGGTCTTTGAGACCGGGCCGTTGTCGGTGTGGTTCTTTCATGCCCTGACGGCCGAGGGGCTCCCCGCCATTTGCGTTGATGCACGTCATGCCGCTAAGGCGCTCGACATGGCGCCGAACAAGACCGACGCCAGAGACGCCGATGGTTTGGCGCACCTGGCCGAAGTCGGCTTCTACAAGGAAGTTCGGGTCAAGTCCTTTGACAGCATGCTTGTTCGTACGCTGGTGAACGCGCGTACCCATCTGATCCAGATCTCGACCAAGCTTTCCAACCAGATCCGTGGCCTGATGAAGACCTTCGGACTGGTTGTGCCCAAGGGTGCCGGCGGCGTTTTTGACACCAACGTTCGGGAACTTATCTCCGCAAATGAGGGCTTGGCGTTGATAATCCTTCCGCTGCTCGAGGCTTGGCGCGGCGTCCGCAAGCGCGCCGCCGAGTTGGATGGGCAACTGATCGCGGTAGCCAGGCGCAGTTCGCCCTGCCGCCAATTGATGTCCATACCTGGCGTCGGCGCGGTGACGGCGACCTCGTTCATTGCGGCGATCGAAGAGCCCGATAATTTTCGCACCTCGCGCTCTGTCGGCGCCTGGCTCGGCTTGACGACACGACGTTTTCAATCCGGCGAGGTCGACTATGACGGCCATATCTCGAAACGAGGCGATAGCCACTTGCGGGGGCTACTTTACGAGGCGGCGAACGCGATTCTCACGCGTGTCAGCTCAGAAAGCAGCCTGCGAACCTGGGGCCTCAAGCTCCGCGAGCAGCTGGGGTTCAAGCGGGCCGCAGTGGCGGTGGCGCGAAAACTCTCGGTCATCATGCATACGATGCTCAAGACCGGCGAGCTCTTCAACCCTTCAGCGGGAGCCGCCGCATAGTCGTTAGCCTTACCTGCCCTGCGCGACGTAGGCCACAATCCCTCTCGCGTCGGCGCTTCCTGACGTGTCGAGCCGTCCCTGCCGGGACGATGGTCGGACTATTCCGTGAATGCCGTTGCAGTTGATCTGATACTCAAACTGCGTGTCAAACCTTGGAAGGTCCCTCTCAGCGAAGCCGCATCATGCGGCGACCTTGTGTCGACCGCGAAGACAACCGTGCTCCCGGCAAACGACTACAGCGACGGAATAGCAATAGCGCCTACTCGTGATTTTACGATCATGTCCTCGCCGAGCGTCGCGGATGCAGAACTGTAGGCGAAACCTATTGACGCCGAGGATGCGATTAGACAACGGCA
>CAIUWR010000038.1 GCA_903902915.1 uncultured Hyphomicrobiales bacterium
CCCCCCCCCCCCCCCCCCCCCCCCTCCCCCCAAGAGGAGCCCTCAACGGGCGCTGGTATTTTTTATATCGCCTCGACGACCTCGCCGTGCTGTGTGAGATGATAGGGGCGCGCGATTTTGTGGGGACAGAGTGCTGACGGCCGCCGTCGACCATCTACAATTGCTTCAACCGATGGCGAAAGGCGTTCAGCCCCGTGAAGGCCATGCGCAGATGATGGATAGCTCGATAATTCCAAGCCATCAAAAGGGCGCGACGGCGAAAATGGGGTCGAGATCGTTGTATGTGCCGCTCGCGATGCGGCCTCACGATCAAAATCCACACGCTCGTCGATAAGAAAGGCTACCTCATCAAGCTCAAGTTGACGTCGGGCCGATAGCCGAAATCACCAGCGCGCCAAGTGGGCCTATGTCTATTTTTATTCAACGCACTCTTGCGGTGCCTTTAATTCCAGCTTTGTTAACCACTTGCCGCGGGAATCGGAAAATTAGAGCGCCTCGCTAAATGTCGGTCGTGCCGAACCGTTCTCTATGTCAACGGTCCAATGTTGTTGAGCCGGGATCAACGGAACACTGCCGTTGAGTTTCTTAGTTCAAACAGGAGAAAGACAATGACTGTCATTAATACGAACATGGGTTCGCTTTACGCTCAGCAGGCGATGAATTCGAACGCTCGCGGCCTCTCGACGGTCATGCAGCAGCTGTCGACCGGCAAGCGCATCAACAACGCCGTCGATGACGTGGCCGGCCTCGCCATCAGCACCCGCCTGACCTCGCAGATCAACGGCCTCAATCAGGCTGTGCGCAACGCCAACGACGGCATCTCTCTGATCCAGACGGCGGAAGGCTCCACCGAGCAGGTCACCAACATGCTGCAGCGTATGCGGGAATTGGCTGTTCAGGCCTCGAGCGATACGAACAACGCTAGCGACCGCGGCTTCCTCGACGGCGAGTTCCAGCAGCTGAAGGCTCAGATTGACCAGGTTGGCGAGAACACACAGTGGAACGGCGCGAACATTCTGGATGGGACCGGCGGTAATAGCGCGAACGGCACCTTCGCGTTCCAGGTCGGCGCTAATTCTGACCAGACGATTTCTATCAAATTGGGCAACTTGCAGACTTCCCCCCCGCCATCCGCTGCGACCGTGGCCGCGACTTCGGGAGCTACGACGCTGGCAGTCAGCGGCGGAGCAGTTCATGTTGACTTTACTGGTCTTGACACAGGCGCTACCGCTACCGGCGTTACCGCCAATGCTGTTGGATTGGTTGTGCAGGCGTCTTTTGATGGGAAGGCTGTTCAATACAAGATTACTCAGGACGATGTTGATAAGGCTCTTTCTCAGGGAGCTTACTTGGGCAATTCCGCAGCCACCGTGGCAAACGGCAAAAGTTTGTCGGACACGGTTGCTAACGCGCTTGGGGCAAAGCTCAACGTCGCGTTCGAAAATTTGATGCCGGTTGGATCTACCGTTGCGTCGACTGCGTCCGTCACTGGTAAGTTGACGTTCCAGCCGCCTACGGGCAGCTCTATTGCGACGCCAGTTCTGGGTGTCGCAGGGAATTCCGCTGGGGTCAAATTCGTAACCGGGGATCTCCAGGCTATTGCCACTTCCTCAATCACGACGGCCGCTAACGCATATTCGGGCCTTGCGCAGATTGACGCTGCGCTTCAGACCGTCAACGCGGCCCGCTCGAACATGGGTGCGGTGATCAGCCGGCTCCAGTTCGCGTCTGACAACCTCTCCAACATCTCGACCCAGGCGCAGGCGTCCGAAAGCCGCATCGTGGATACGGACTATTCGCAGGCCACGACTGAGCTCGCCAAGCGCAACATCATCCAGCAGGCTGCTCAGGCCATGTTGGCCCAGGCGAACCAGCAGCCCCAGATGGTTCTCCAGTTGCTGAAGTAAGCTTGGCGTGATGGATTGAAACGAACGGAAGGGCGGGGGAAATCCCCGCCCTTTCGGCCTTATCCGAACTATTTCTGGCATTCGTTGGAGTTGGCTTATAATTTGCTAACGTGATCGCGGAGGTCATCATGGTCGCACCAGTTTCCCAATCTCAGAACATCGTCCAGGCGCTGACGGGCAGCAGCCTCGACATTCAAAAGCTCGCAACGGACCTGACCGCGGCCGTTCGCGCCCCCCAGCAGGCCGCTCTCGATACGAGAAAGACGGTTGCTGACGCCAAGATTTCCGCGATCGGCGCGATCATGAGTTCGGCGAGCAGTTTGCAGACCGCGCTTGCAGGATATGGCGATCCTAAAACAATCGCGTATACGCCCGGGACCGATCCGAACGCTAGTTTTACCTTCCATGCGGGTTCGCCCGCTAGAGCCGTCGATTTGTCGTTCCAGATAAACAATCCGGCGACCGCTAATACAGTGACGCTGGCTGGTTTTCCGGCGGGTGGTAGCGCGGGCTCGTCCGGATCCGTGTCTGGAAATGTCCTCACGCTCGATTTGACGGGTGTTGACAGTCAGGCCTCATCGGGTTCGGCGTCTGATTATCTTGGCGTTGTTTTTCAGGCGAAGGTCAACGGGCAAGATTTCCAATATCAAGTCACGCAAGCTGACGTGACGGCTGCGACCGCGACCACGGGACAACAGAATCTGTCCGTCTCCATCGCCAAAGGTCTGGAAGCCGCCATGAACGCGGGTTCTTTGCCGGCTGGTTATACAATCAACGACACCACTGCTGGTGTGTTGACGGTGACGCCTCCAAGCGGGGTTGTGTTGACCAGCGGCTCTGCAGGCAATTCCGGGCTTGGGGGCGTTCTGGGCACCGGTTCGCTGGTTCTCACCGAAACTTCAAGTACTGGGACACCACCAACTCCTATTGCGTTCGATCTCACCCAGTTCGTGTCGCTCAGCGATTTGCAGACAGCCATTCAAAATACGACGGGTTTCGACGCTCAGATCGTGAGCACTGGTTCCAGCCCCACATCGTTGCAGTATCTCTCGATCACCCATGGCACGGGCGCCGCCAACATCTTCTCAGTATCCCGGTCGGATGGGTCCAATCCGACGCCGACGGATGGTTTGCAGGCGACGGCGGGATCGGCCACCAGCGCGGGTGTCGACGCCTCCATTTCCTACAACGGCATCACCTTTACGTCGCCGACGAACACGTTCTCGAACTTCGTGTCGGACCTGAACATCACCATTAGTTCGTCAGCGCCCGTGGCCTCGCCCACATCGACGCCGCCAGTCTCCGCTACGACAGTGCATTTGACGACGACTGATAATACGTCGGGTTGTCAGCAGGCGCTTTCGGATATCGTGTCCTCCTATAATTCGCTTTTAAAAACGCTCCAGACCCAGATGGCCTGGAATTCGGACGTCACGAAGCGGGGCGGCCTCGCAAACGATCCGATAGCAAATGGCTTGCTGGATCAAATGAGGCTTCTCAGCACCAATCCGATTACGTTGGCTAACGGCAAAACCGTTACAATGGCGGATGTTGGTGTGCGAACGAATACCGATGGGTCTCTCGAAGTCGATACACAGTCATTGAACACCGCGATGACAAATAACCCGGGGATTCTCGAGTCGGTCATTTCATCCGGCACCTCTGCGGGAGCGCTTGAGCGCTTCTCCAGTTTGTGCACGGTGATTACGGCCCCTACATCGGACTTGCAGACGCTGTCCAACACGACGACCAACACGGACCTCGCAAAAATCGCGGACGACGAGACCGCGTTGACGGATGCGATGACGGCGTTGCAGGCTAAATATCTCCAGCAGTTTTCGGATATGCAGACCATTGTCAGCTCTGCAAAGTCGACGCAGGATAGTCTGACGCAATCCATGACAGCCTGGACCGCCGGGCTGAAGAGCTAAAATTTGCCATCAAAGGAGAGAGCCATGCAGAAGTTTTTGGTGAAATGGATGGTCGAGGGCGAGATGGTCGTCGAAGCGACCGATCTGGAAAGCGCTGAACGTACGGTTCAGCAGAATCTCGTCGCGACTATCACGGACGCTGAAAAATGGCCCGCCGAGTTCGGGGCCACGGGCATTCAGGGCGCAGCCAGTCTGGTTGAAGATCAGGCCTGAAAGCACCAATGCCTGTGAAATCGCCACGCAAATCGAAGGAAACCTCTCTCGCCAAGCTGGAAGCGCTGGATCTTTCGAGCCTCTCGGAAGAACTGCGTATTTCAGCCATTGCGGAGGTGCGGGCTCAAATCGCTGAGGTGACGGCCGACAAGCGGGCCGACGCGCCCATGCTTGGGCGCAAGCTCGCACTCTTGCGGCTTTGGCAGCGGCTTGTGCAAATGCGCATTGCGGATGTGAAAGAGGAAATTCCGCCGCCTGAGGTTCGCGTGACGCCCGTGCGAATGTTTCCTCCGGATCCCGAACCGGAGGTCGAGGAGCCTGCGCCCGAAGTCGAAGTCGTTGCGCCGCCGCCTCAGCCGAAGCGGAAGAATTCGACCGCTGTTATGGTGAAACTAAGCGAAGAGGCTGTGATCAAGGGAAAGACCGTGGCCGCCGGCGAGACCGTTCAGGTGTCGCGCCGGGAGGCGGACGGTTTGCTCGAGAGCGGTAAGGCGACCGTCGTGGATAAGCAATAAACGCCCAATTTCGTCTTCTGCGTTTTTTTTTGAATATTATTTGCGGCGCGAGGACACGTTCTCGCGTCTCTCTATCTGCATCGTTCAAAAGCAATAACCGCCCCTGCCGTCAGTCCGAGGTGCGGCGTCGCGCGCCTGAGGTTCAGAGCGCATTCAAAGCGCGTCCGCAGTTATTGTGCGGAAGCGGCGCCTGCTTTTGATTGCGCAAAGGCCACCGACCATCACAGCGGCCTTTGCCATTTGTATTTTATTTGGCGGGCTCATCCTGTGGCCGACTGTCAGCCGCCGTTAAGATCATCCGCGCACCCGACACGAGAGGTGAGACGCTCTGTTCGCTGATGGGGCCCTGAGCGCTTGTCGTCGATGCGGCGCTTGAGGCGGATTTGGCGTGCCTGAGCCCGATTTGAGCCATGCCGCCTGATTGATCCACGAGTGAAAAATTCTTCAAAAACTGATGCATTGCGCCTTCCGTCACTGGCGGCGCCGAAGCGGTGGCGGCGGCTGTGCTGGGGGAGGTCTGTTGTCTGGTTGCAGCCAGAGCCGTGGTTATGATTTGCTTTAATTTGGTCTCGAATCCGCCAATGCTGTCCTTGGTGGGAATTGAACCATTCGTTGTCGTGGGGACCGCAACGTTCGTTATGGCTGCGGCATCCGCGAACTTTCGAGCAAAGCGATTGTAGATATCCTGATAGGAAAGCGACGTGTTGTTGGAATAGAACACGCCCGGATTTGCGGAAGCGGCCGCGGGCAGGGCGGATGCAGCCGGTTGCGACGGCGTCTCGCGCAGACCGTTTAGAAACGTATTGGCGCCCGCTGAACCAAGAAAATGGGCCAGATAGAGTTCTGTCGGCCCAATGGATTTATGACCAGCGTCCGAAAGGGCTTGAGCATTGTCTGCGGCCAGATGCGCGGCAAGGGCTGTGGCTAATTCCGGGTCGTTGCGCAGCCCAAGGATTTGCGCGCGCTCCGCATTCGAGGTCGCGTTCGAGCGAAGACTTTGTGCTTGGGACGCGAGCCCGACCTGGTCTCCGTGCAGCTTGACCATATTGATCCAGGTGCCCGAAGTGAATTGGAAGAGGCCTGCCGCCGAGCTCGTGGACGCCTTCGCCCGGGGATCGAGCCCGCTTTCAACATTTGCCTGATTCAGAAGATATTTGAAGTCAGCGTTCTGCGTGCCTGCAACTTTGCGAATTGCCGCGACCACGCTTTCGCGCGTATCTGAAATTTGCTGAATGGGCATTTTGTTCGATCCGTTACTACAGAGGTATTGCAGCAAGTTTTGAGCCAGTTTGAATTCTTGCGTAGCTTTTATTTATGGACTAGCCTGTCAGCTCACTGAGCGCATCGGAAACGTAAATGGACATCTTCGTTACGGTTATGTTGGTCGCCATGGTTCTTTTGGTGGTCGTGGTCGGCGCGGCTGTCTTCGTGCAGCAAAGCAGCAATATGCGCGACATCCTGCACAAGCTTGATCTGGTGCAGGCGCGATCACAAAAACTGAAGGATCCTGAAGTTCTGCGCCGCGAGCGCGTTGCGATCCTCGACCCTTTGATGCTCGTGGAATCGCAGCTCTACGCAAGGAAGCCCCAGCAACTTCTCGAGGAGGAGATCGAATTGATCTCCACCTCTCGTGCGCGCGTGATCGAAATTTCGGATGAAATCAAGAAGGCGAACGATTGGATCGGCGCGCCCTATGATCTTGAATGGTTCGAATATATCGAACGCATGCCACTGTTAAAGACGCTCTATCTCGCCGCGGAGTTGGAACAGGTCGAACCTGCAAAAATTACTTCAGGTAGTTCCACAGCGACATCCCCGCGATCTTGACGAATGACGCCTGGGCCGCATCCATAGTGGTCATCTTTTGCGTCAGGTCGCTGACGGCCTTTGTCACGTCAGTATCTTCGAGAAGAGACATCTGCGCGGTGTTTTCCGTCTGCGTGCTTGTCAGATTGTCCTGCGCATTGTTGAGAGTCGCTGTGCGCGACCCGACAACGGCCAGTTCTCCGGTCACCTGATTAAGTGCGGCCGAGATTTCATCACCCTGCGTCGCCGGCGAGTCTCCATTCGCCAGCGCGTCGCCCATCGCCTTCACAATCTGGAACACGGATTTGGAAGGGCCGCCGGGCAGCGGCACGCGATCAAAGACTTCATTTCCAGAAAGCCCAACGGTCACTGTTTCGTGATCAGCGACGGTGGTTTGCGATTGATTTGAATCGCCCTTGTAGGTCACCGTCCCGTCCGGATTCTGCTGAAATGGCTCGCCAGATTGAAAGCCGCCGAAGATGGGCTGCCCGTTTGAATCCTGGGTGTTCGCCAAGGACACGAGATTGGCGGACAAGCCTCTGACTTCAACCGCCATGAGCTTGCGATCGGAGGATGAAAGCGTGCCGTTTGAACCCTCAATCGAGAGTTCATGGAGGCGGGTGAGGATGTTCGTCGCCTGCGTCAGGGTGTTTTCTTGCAAGTTCAAAGTCTGGGTGGCGCTGTTTATGTTGCGTCCATATTGCGTGAGCCGCGCATCTCGCGCCTTCAAGAGCGCGAGGTTCGAGAAGGCCACAGGGTCGTCGGAAGGGACGCTGATTTTTGTGCCAGTCGAGATCGTCTCTTGCAACTGCGCGGTTTGCGTCTTCAATTCCTGAAGAGCATCGGTGTTTTGGCGAAAGAACGTGTTGGTGCTGATTTGCATGACAACCTCTACTTCATCAAGTCTGCGATGATTTCGTTGAACATATCACGAGCAGCCTGGATGACCTGTGCGGCGGCTTGGTAATTCTGCTGGAACTTGATGAGGTCGGACGCCTCGCTGTCCAGATTGACGCCGGTTGCTGAATCATAGGCGGACTTGAGATCGGACGCCGCTTGCGTCGCAGCCCCGGCGGATAGATTGGCTGATTGAACGGCGGACCCGAAGCTCGCCGCCACGCCAGCATAAACATCCTGAAACGAACCCTGGCCTTGGCCGAAGATTGCCGTCGTCGCAAGGTTGGCCATCTGCACAGCGTTGCGATTGTCGGTGGAGGCTGCGTTGTTGTCGCTGATGGTGAACAAATCGCCAGGTTGCGCATCGCCATGAATGGTGAAGCTGGTTCCCTGGTAGGTGATCGGCGTGTCTTGTCGCCAGGTGCGGTTCGCCAGGCTTTGGCCTGTCGCCGGATCAAGAATTTCGAGCTGGCCGCCAGCAAGAATTTTGACCTGCAAATTCGGCGTAGCTGACGCGCTTTGGGCGGCCGAGGTCGTTGCGGTGGCAGATGTGCTCGCGGCGATATTGGCGGCGACCATCCGCTTCCCGTTCAAGTCCGTATTATTGACCGCTACGATCAGATCTTCAGGGACGCCGCCAGCGAAGGTCAGCGACGTTCCGACGTTCGAGACGGAAGCTGACGAGTCGACCAGCGCTGTATTTGCCGACCTGTCCGTCACTGTCGAGGTGAGCCGAAGACGCGCGTCATCAATTTGTTGATCCGCTCCAGCGCCAGCAAAGCCAAGCGCCGAGGCGGAAGCGTTCGCATTGATCGTGTCTGTCTTCACCTCGAACCCGGCATTCGGGCTGCTCAGCGTAAGCCTTTTTCCATCATATGACCACGACACGCCGCTCGCCGGATCGCTACCGTTCAGCGAATTGATCGTGATGTTTCTATCACCCGACTCATCTGAAACGGTAAGCGGCATCCCCTGGGCGGCGATGAGGCTGGTGGCCGCGTCTTGTGAGGCGGTAATTTGGGTTCCAGCCGCTTCTCCGCCCGTGAATCCCAGGGCGCTCGCCATCGCCAAATTCTGAGGGGAGGTAATGTTGATCTGCATCGTAGGATCGCTGCTGGTGAGTTGCAATTTTCCTGCAACAAGCGACCACGAAACGCCGTTCGAGGCGCCATTGGGTGAGTTGATGGTGATGATCTGGTTGCCAATCTCACCACCAGAGACCGCCAATGTCGGGCTCTGCGCCGCCAACAAGGAAGGCGTCAGCTCATTTGCGCTCGTGACGGTGCTTTCAAGGCTCAGATTGAGATCCGAACCAATAAAACCCAGCGATTTTGCCGCGTCGCGCGCGCTTACGGAGTCCGAGGTAATTTGCAAGGACTGGTCTGAACTGCTGAGCGTAAGATGCTTTCCATCGTAAGACCAACTGATCGGCGACTGGCCGGGAACCGTCGGAGCCTCTGTGCCGCTGGCCCCTTGGATCGTGATGCTACGCGTGCCAGTTGAATCGGTGACATCTATGCTGACGCCTGGAGCGTTGAGAACGCTTGGCGATATCTCACCGCTCCCGGTCAGATTGGTCGTCATCTGACTTGATGTCAGCCCCATAGCCGTCATGTCGGATGAGGCCGTGGTCGAAAGCGGGGCGATTGTAACCGCAGGCGGCGTTGATCGCAGCGTCTGCGGTAGCGTCACCATCACGCGCGAGGCATTTGCATTGGCGGGATCGGGAACCAGATTGACTTGAAGATCCGTCGCCCCTCCCAAATCAAATGTGCCCGTGTTCAATGGCTGACCATTTTGGTCGACGCCACGATGAAATGTCACCTGGTGGCTGGCGCCATCGATTGAAACGGTAAAAGCAATCGTCTGCGACTGGAGATTATTGAAATTGACGTCCGGCCCCAACAAGGTCTGGCGGGTCGCTTGCGCATTCATTTGTTGCGCGAGCCCGGTCGCAATGACGGCGTCTCCCTCGCCCGCCAAAGCGCCTCCGGCCATGCGGACTGGCGCCAGGCCATCGACATTCATCGCATAGACGGCGCCCGCAGCGATCGACTGTCCTGCACCAGCCTGCGATGTGTTGAACGAAGGCTGGGCCGTTACGTCGATTGTGGTGCTCGTCGACGCGGTCGATACGCGAAGAAGGGAACTGGTGTCGATCAGGTTCAGATTGGGATAATTCACTGTAGCGGACGGGGGCACATATACCGCTTCGGGTAGGAAGCCGTTGGCTGTCGTCAGGAGTGATTTCGCCTGCGCATCGGTCAGAGGCGGGCCCGACAATTGTCGGCCTTCGCGCGTGAAAATCTGGAGGTCCGCCGCGCTTGCGCCAGGCTCATCGACGCCTTTAATGGTCGCAGGCGCTCCAGCAGATGTGAAGCCGGAGATGGCGCCGCCACTGACGGAATTGGACCCAAGCGCGTTGATGCTGAGCACGCCATTCGTGACGCTGGCGTAGAATGAATTGGCGTCGCCTTGCTGGTTCGCCGCCGCATTGATGGCGGCGGCTATATCGCCGATCCCGGAGCCGGTCGGCTGAAGCGCAAGCATGATGGGGTTGCTTCCGTTCACGCTGAGCGTGAGATTCAAACCGTTCGACGCGCCGGCGGCGCTCGGTTGGTTCAATGAAGATATATCTGAACCAGACGCATTGAAATGGATGGCGGAGAGAGTTCCCAACGATGAAAGTGTCGCGGTTGAGGAGCTGGCCGGGAGAATGAAGGCAGCCCCGTTCCGCAGAAAATTGTTAACGGCATTGCTGCTGTTGAAGAGACTCGCCGCCGTCGGCAGCTGCGCCGATGGATCGCCAATGGTCCGTTTGAGGGGCGTCAGTGTGGCGCTGCCTGCATTTGTTGACGCAGGGTTCACGTTCAGCGGCAGTGCGACGGCGATATCCGCCGTCGACTGCGACAAGAACCTCATCGAAGAGGCGGCCGCAAGAAGCGGGGTCACCGAATATGTATCCCCGTCTTTCGGCTGCCCGTCGAACGAAAAATTGATTCCGTCAAGCGATAGTTGATCAGTGCCGGAAACGGTTTTCCCTTCGCTCGACTTCACCGTCCAGGTATCGTTGCTTCCGTTATAACTCACGGCATAGGTCGCGTTGGTGAGAGACGCCGCATTGGTCAACGACACCGCAACTTTTGCGGTGCCTAAATTGGTGGGAGACGCCGCGGCTGTAAGGCCGTCGGTCGAAAACATGGGGCTTCCGGTCTTGCCGTTCAGATCAACGCCCTGCATGCTCTGGTTGTTGACGGCGACGGAAAAGCCCACTGCCAGGCGGTTCAAATTATCGAGAACGCTGGCCGCCTGGGTCTGGAAGTCCATCAATCCGCCGACCGTTCCGCTGGTAAGTTGATTGGTCGCTATTGGCTGCGTGTAGGGATCCATATCAATCCCAAGTTTGCCGCCGTTCGAAACAATGCCAAGTTGACGAGCGCCGTCGGTCCCCACCAGCGGACGTCCGCTGGCCGTATCGCCGAGATAAACAGTCACCGCTCCCGACGGTTGCGCGGTAAAGCTGAAATTCGCGAGGTTGGAAAGGCTGCTCAGCAGCTTGTCACGTTGGTCGAGAAGATCGTTAGGTTGCTGCCCGGTGGATGATTCCGATTGAATCTGAACGTTCAACTTCGCGAGCTGGCTCGTAATCGTATTAACCTGGCCGAGCGCAGCGTCGAGCCCTGAGCGAACGTTCGTCAACGTGTCGTTAATGGCGCCGGCAGCGCCGGTGAACATCTGCGCAACCGTCTGCCCAGCGTCTAGAACAGTCTGGCGGGCGGCCGTGTCAGTAGGCGCATTTGCGACGTCGCTGAACCGGCTGAAAAAATCCTGCACCACGGAACCGGGATTATTGGTCGTGGTGAAGAGAGATTTTTCAAGTTGGGTGAGGGAGTCAGATAGAGTCTGTCCCTGCATGTCGGCTGCATTGGCTTTAAGGGTTTGCGCCTGAAGGAAAGCGTCATTGGCGCGGCGCACCATATCCACCATCACCCCGGAACCCTCGGTCGCTCCTGACGATGTGGGCAGCATCGGACTATTGCCGGTCGTGCTTAGCACCGTGTCCCGGCGAACATAGCCATCTGTATTCGCATTAGCGATGTTGGTGCTGACAGTCTCAAGCATCGTGCGATAAGCACTGAGGCTGGAAGCGCCTATCCCGAGGATGTCTACCATGAAATCAGTCTCCGGTCACGATGCTGGGAGCCATTCCTGGCAACGTCTGGCTCATTGGTAAACCAGAACCCAAAATTGATTTAAGTGCGAGCGTTTGTCCCGTGGCGATATTCGCCGCCACGGCGCCGGCATGGGCGTTAGACCCTGCGTGGGTGAGTTTGGCCGACTGCCCAGGAGCGATGCCTAAAGCCTTGTTGCCGGTCTTAGGTTCGAACTGCCGACTGATCGCCTCCGCAAGCCCGAGCTTCGTCGTCTTGACGGCGAGCTCCGAATAGGCGCCGTCGAGCATCGACTGAAACGGCTTCTCGTGTTCGCTATCGAGGAGGCCGCCGTCAATTTGAGCGTCTCGCATCGACTTCATGATCGTTTGCATGAACAGCGTTTCAAACGCCTTGCCAACCTGGTCCATGGTCGGCTTGCCGCCGACCTGACGGCTCTGATCAAGCGAGAGGTTGCTCATTGGTCTGGTTGAGCGAACGGGCAGGGCGTCCATGGTGGCCTCAGATCACGATGAGGTCGGCGTGGAGAGCGCCAGCCTGCTTGAGCGCCTCAAGGATGGCGACAAGATCGCTGGGTGACGCGCCAACGGCATTCACGGCGTCAACGATGCTTGCAAGTTGAACGTCAGGCGCGAAGAGAAACGTGCGCGCAGGTGGCTGATCGACGGCTATTGTGCTGTCGCGCGTAACAACGGTCTGTCCGGCCGCATTGTTGTTTCCGATGCCGCCATTGTTGGAACCCGCGTTCGGCTGGGAGACGTTGAGGTTCTCCTTGATGCGAACGGTGAGGCTGCCATGCGACACGGCTGCTGGCGAAAGGCGAACGCCTTCGCTGATGACGATCGTACCCGTTCGTGAATTGACGATGACGCGGGCAGGCGGGGCTGATGGCGTTATCATCAACTCCTCCACCGCCGCCAGAAATGACACGCGGCGGTCAGGGTCTCTGGGCGCGTTTACTTTCACCGTGGTTCCGTCAAGGGACACCGCCGTGCCTGCGCCGAACGTTGTGTTGATCACATGAGCGAGCTGGGTGGAGTTGGAAAAATCGGGCGTGTTGAGGTTCAACATGAACGCAGGGGCGGATTCAAACGGATTGCTGACGATGCGTTCGACGCTCGCGCCGCCCGGAATGCGTCCAACGGTCGGAATGTTGACTGTCAGGCTTGACCCATCCTTGCCGGTGATTCCAAGACCGCCAACAGCGAGGTTCCCCTGGGCGATCGCATAGGTTTCGTTGTCAGGGCCGACGAGTTGAGTGACGAGCAGGCTGCCGCCGCGCAAGCTGGTCGCCTTGCCGACTGATGCGACCGTAACGTCAATCTTTTGACCAGGTTTTGCGAAGGCCGGCAATTCAGCGGTCACCATCACAGCCGCCGTATTCTTCGCATTGATGGCGTTGGCGTCCACGGTGAGGCCGAAACGGGCCATAAGACTCTGCATGGTCTGGCTCGTCGCAGCGACGTTGCCGTCGCCGGAACCGTTGAGACCAACGACGATTCCGTAACCAACGAGCTGGTTGGAGCGAACGCCTCCAATCGACACCATATCCTTGACGCGATCTCGCAATGGAGGCGGCGCCTGTGCGGCGGACTCCTCGGACGTCGCAACCGCAAGGCAAATCGCCACCAGCGAAACGGATATAATTCGTTCAAGCATCGATTTCATGTGCGTAATCCTAGAGGGGCGCCACAAGTCCAAAGAAACGTCCGAACCAGCCCTGTTTCGATGCGTCATGAACATCGCCAGCCCCTGTGTAGCTGATTTGCGCCTGGGCGATGCGGCTCGACTGCACAACATTGCCTGAGGCGATGTCCTCAGGTCTGATCAGGCCGGAAACACGCACGAATTCTTCGCCCTGATTGAGCGTGAGCATTTTCTGCCCTTGCACCCAGAGATTTCCATTTTCGTATACGCGCGTCACGACCACCGTGAGGTTGCCGGTGATGCTGTTGCTTTGGTTGGCGGCTCCGGTCCCGTTGAATTTGGACGTTGTGTTGGTGCTTACGCCAGGAGTCGTCGCGCCGGCCGCGTCGGGTCGGAGCATGGGTATGTTAAGCGCGCCCGGACCAAACAACGCCGTTGGTAGGAGCGCCGATAGCGTGCCAGTCCGCGTTATCGTCGCATCGTCCGATTTGCTGGCTTGCATGGTTTCATCGAGTTGCACGGTCAACACGTCGCCGATACGCTGCGCGCGGCGGTCTCCGAGGAAGAAGCCGGCCTGCGAGTGGGAGTAGATCGCCCCATCGGGCGATGCTTCCTTGACCGGGACGACCTCGTCGTAATTCACCTGGAACGATTCCGAAACTTTCGCTTCGCGCACGCTTGAACATCCCGCGAGGGCGAGGCTTGCAATCAATAGAGCGGGTGCGGAGCGTTTCATGTCTGTTCCAATCAGACGTTCTGGGTCAGATATTTCGACATGCCATCGACAGCGGCGATGGCCTTCGAGTTCACTTCGTAAGCGCGCTGCGTCTCGATCATGCTGACGAGCTCTTCGACGACGTTGACGTTCGAAGACTCGAGTGAGCCTTGAATGAGCATGCCGCCGCCATTGGTGCCCGGAGCCGCCGGAATGGGGTCGCCGGAAGATGGGGTCGCGAGCGCGAAGTTTTCGCCAATCGGCTTCAGTCCAGAGTTGTTTGCAAAGGTCGCGATTTCAATCTGTCCAACCTGGTCGAGCTTCGATGTTCCGGGGGTCGCCACCGAGACGATGCCATCGTTCGAAATGGTGATGGATGTGGCGTTCGTCGGAATCGTGATCGCGGGCTCGAGCGGATAGCCGCTGGAAGTGACGATCTGCCCTTGGGCGTTCTTCGTAAAATTCCCCGCACGCGTATAGGCGACCTGCGAGCCAGGCATCATCACCTGAAAGAACCCCGGCCCATTGATCGTGAGATCGAGCGAATTCTCGGTGTTGATGATGTTGCCCTGATTGTAGAGCTTTTCCGTCGAGACGATGCGCACGCCCGTTCCGATGGCGAGGCCGGTGGGCGACTGTGACGTCTGCGATGTCTGGGCGCCTGCGTCGCGGTAGTTCTGGTAGAGAAGCGTTTCGAAATTCGCGCGGTCTCGCTTGAAGCCAACGGTGTTCACGTTGGCGAGGTTGTTCGAGATCACGGCCATGCGCTGTTGTTGCGCATTGAGGCCGGTCTTGGCTACATGAAGGGCGTCGGGCATCCTGCGGCTCCTGTGTTTTTGTTGCCCAGCTTATTGGCTGGAGCGCATTAGTTTCGCGGTTTGATCGTCGAGTTCCTTGGCGGTCGCCAGGAGCTTGACGTGGATTTCGAAAGTTCGAGAAGAATTCAACATTTCGACCATTGAATCGATCGAGTTGATGTTGCTGGACTCGAGGCCCTTTGTATTGAGGGTGATGTTCGCGTCAGAAGCAGGAGCCGAATTATCCTTGAGCCGCAGCAACCCATCCGGACCCTTTTGAACATTATCGGCGGTCGCCTGCACGAGTTGCAGACGTCCAACGACAACGGGCGCAGCATTTGTGTCGGCGCCAGGGGGAACGACGGCTACCGAACCATCATGCGTGATTTCGATGGATTGGGCGGGAGGGATTGTGATATCCCCCCCATCCCCCTGCATCGCGAGGCTTTCGCCGTTGCGCAAAATGCGGTCAGGCCCCATGCGCATGTCGCCGCGACGCGTCAGGACGGAGTCGCCGGACGTGGTCTTTCCCACGAAAAATCCATCACCCTCGATCGAGACGTCAAGCGGATTGTCCGTGGGAATGATTTTGCCGGATTCCAGA
>CAIUWR010000039.1 GCA_903902915.1 uncultured Hyphomicrobiales bacterium
CCGAGGGTCTTTCAGGGCGGAGAAATGATCAAGCAGCGCCGCTTTCGACATGGGAGACCTCGCTGATTCGAGGTCTCCTATGAATCACGCAGTCACCCCCAAGGGAATCCCGCTCAAGCTTTCAAGCGATTGCCCTGGGGCGACCTCCGCGTCGGCTTCCGCCGCCTGTCCCTCCGGGGAGGCCTCGAAATTACGGATCACATCCTGCAACTCCGGCTCGCCGACAAGATCGGCCGCCTCGGCGAGCGGAAACCAGCGGGTGACGCGCTGATCCATTTCCGGCCAGACCTTGCGCTGTCGGCTGACCCGCATGGGAAACACGGTGACATGACAGACCTGCTGCGAGCCGTTCTTCATGCGCTTGATGTAATGATAAATTCCGACAGGCTCCTTGGCGATCTTGCCCACCACGCCCGCCTCCTCCAGCGCCTCTTGCGCAGCGGCGGCGTGAGGTTTGCGGCCCTTCATCGGCCAGCCCTTGGGCAGAATCCAGCGCCGCGTCTCACGCGAGGAGATGAGCAACACCTCGACCTCGTCGGTGACGCGATAGGGCAAGGCCGCATATTGGCGGCGCGGCAGAATTGGCGCTGGATGGGATTTGCCGATCTTCATCCCGCCTGCGCTCCCTTCCAGACGGTCTTGCGCGCAGCAGCTTGACGCAGCGTGTCGAGATCGGCTTGCGTGCGGCTGACGCGCGGCAGCTTGAATCGCTTCGTCTGGAAGCCCGATGTGTTCACGATATCGTCATCTCCCAAAGCAAACCTTCCAACCATGGGACGACCACACGCGAACCCCGGTTGTTGTAGGACCATTCAGCCTCTGGCAAGCTGCGCATATCAGAGTGACGAAAAGGCGGCAAAGCCTAGCATGAGTCCGCGATTCGACGGTAATGGATTGCAGGGTGCGGCGATATGGCGAGATCCTTCGAAGGTGTGGATTTCTTCACAGCCCGAACCGCTGCGAGGGGCGGCTTTTCAGCGTCCCCATCGCCAGACAAAGTTGACGCAACAGGAGGCGCCCATGACCACCTTTCTCAATCCCCCGGCCCTTGCGACGCCCGGCTCGCGCTTCTCGCAGGGCGTGCTGGTGAGGGCCGACGCGCAGCGGCTGATCCTGTCGGGACAGGTGGCGGTGCGCGCCGATGGCTCCATGGCGCAGGGGCTGGAGGCGCAGACTGAGCTCGTTTTCGACAATATCGAAGCGCTGCTGGCGGCCGCCGACATGAATTTATCCCACCTCGTCAAGCTGGTGATCTATTGCGCGGAGCCCGGCGGGGCGGGCGTCGTGCGGTCGATCCGCAACCAGCGGCTGGGCGAACATGCGCCAGCCAGTACTTTTCTATATGTGGCGGGATTGGCCAATCCGGACTATCTGGTTGAAATCGAAGGCGAGGCTGTGCGCGAGGCGTGATCATGAGCGAAGCGAGCCCCATTGTTCTGACCGTGACCGGCATGACTTGCCAGGGCTGCGTCAATTCCGTCGCCCGGATCGTGAAACGTGCCGATCCGGCGGCTGACGTCGCCATTGATCTGGCCACGGGGCGGCTGGAAGCGACCACTGGCGCGTCGGCCCAGGCGCTGGTTAAGGCCATCGCAGCGGCGGGCTATGGGGCGCAGGTCGCCTGAAAAGCATTTCCGCTTGGCGCGAGGCGGGCGTCCGCGATATCATGAGGCCCGTTCCGCATTGGAAAAGTCATGAACCGTTTTGAACGCCGTCCCGGCATACCCGGCGAAGCCGAGGTCGAATTTCTCGATGGCGACTTCCGCATCGTGAAGCCCGGCGCCTATGTGCGCTGCGCCGTCACGAAGGAGCCGATCGCCATCGACGAGCTGCGCTATTGGGACGTCGATCTGCAAGAGGCCTACGCCACGCCCCAGGCCAGGCTTGACCGGCTGGGGATGAAGGTCAAGCTCTGAGGTCGCTCTCAAAACCCTTGCGACCAGCATTTCGAGCGACGCGCAAGACGGTTTGAGCGACAGAGCGAAAGCCCCAAACTGGCGCTCCGCTTCCAAATCCTCTATGTCCGACGCGCTGCGCGGCTTTTCCGCGCCCCACTTTCCGACCGGTCCACAGATGAACGACACCAGCGCCAAAGGTCTCGACTATTCAAAGTCGCTCTACCTGCCGCAGACCCAGTTCCCCATGCGCGCGGGCCTGCCGCAGAAGGAGCCGGAGATTCTCGCCCGCTGGCAGGCGATGGACCTCTACAAGCTCATGCGCGAAGCTGGGCGCGGACGGCCGAAATTCGTGCTGCACGACGGCCCCCCCTACGCCAATGGCAATATCCATATCGGCCATGCGCTGAACAAGATCCTCAAAGACATGGTTTGCCGCTCGCAAGCCATGCTGGGCAAGGACTCGAACTATGTGCCGGGCTGGGACTGCCACGGCCTGCCCATCGAGTGGAAGATCGAGGAAGACAATTACCGCTCCAAGGGCAAGCCCAAGCCCGAATTGTCCGATAGCGCCGCCATGATCGCCTTCCGCCGCGAGTGCCGCGCCTATGCGGAGCGCTGGCTCGACACCCAGCGCGAGGAGTTCAAGCGCCTCGGCGTCACCGCCGACTGGGCGCATCCCTACGCCACCATGAGCTTCGACGCGGAGGCGCAGATCGCCCGCGAGATCATGAAATTCGCCGACAATGGCCTGCTTTATCGCGGCTCCAAGCCCGTCATGTGGTCGGTGGTGGAGAAGACGGCGCTCGCCGAGGCCGAGGTCGAATATGAAGACCATGTGAGCGACACCGTCTGGGTGGCCTTCCCGATCACCAGGCTGCGCGCGGGCGACGACTTGATGGGGGCCAGCGTCGTCATCTGGACGACGACCCCCTGGACGCTTCCCGCCAACCGCGCGATCTCATTCTCCCACAAGATCGCCTATGGCCTCTATCGCATCACGGCTGCGCCCGAGGGCAACTGGGCCAAGGCCGGCGCGCTCTATGTGCTCGCCGACAAGCTCGCCGAAGATGTTATGAAATCCGCCAAGGCCGAGAGTTTCGAGCGGCTGGGCGACGTGAACCCCGCCGACATCCTCGCCTGCGCCCATCCGCTTGCGAGCTTCGACGCCGGGTACAGCTTCGACGTGCCCCTGCTCGATGGCGATCATGTCACCGACGACACCGGCACAGGCTTCGTCCATACTGCGCCCGGCCATGGACGCGAGGATTTCGACATCTGGATGTCGAGCCAGCGCGACCTCATCGCGCGCGGCATTGATACGCGCATTCCCTATACGGTGGACGCCGACGGCTTCTACACGAAGGATGGCTTCGGTTTTGGCCCGGAATCGGAAGGCGGCGCCAAGCGCGTCATCGACGACAAGGGCGCCAAGGGGAACGCCAACGACGCCGTCATCAAGGCGCTGGCTGGAGCCGGCAACATTCTGGCGCGCGGCCGCCTGAAGCATCAGTATCCCCATTCCTGGCGCTCCAAGAAGCCGGTGATTTTCCGCAACACGCCGCAATGGTTCATCGCCATGGACCGCGACTTCGACGCGCCCGGCGCCAATGGGGACACCACCCTGCGCAATCTCGCCCTCAAGGCCATTCAGGAAACCCGCTGGGTGCCTGCGGCGGGCGAGAACCGCATCACCGGCATGATCGCCAACCGGCCCGATTGGGTCGTGTCGCGCCAGCGCGCCTGGGGCGTGCCGATCTGCGTCTTCGTCAAGCGCGGCACCCACGACATCCTGCATGACGCGGGCGTGAACCAGCGCATCGCCGACGCTTTCGAGGCCGAGGGCGCCGACGCCTGGTTCGCGCCCGGCGCCGCCCAGCGCTTCCTTGGCGAGACCTACGCCGCGCAGGATTACGAGAAGATCGACGACGTGCTCGACGTGTGGTTCGACTCCGGCTCCACCCATTCCTTCACGCTCGAAAAGCGCCCCGACCTTGCGACGAAGCGCATCCGCGACGGCGGGCAAGACGAGGTCATGTATCTGGAAGGCTCGGACCAGCATCGCGGCTGGTTCCATTCGTCCTTGCTGGAAAGCTGCGGCACGCGCGGCCGCGCGCCCTATGACGTGGTGCTGACCCATGGCTTCGTTCTGGACGAGAAGGGCCAGAAAATGTCGAAGTCGCTGGGCAATGTCGTCGCCCCGCAGACGGTGATCAAGGATTCCGGCGCGGACATCCTGCGCCTGTGGGTCGCCGCCTCCGATTATTCGGACGATCTGCGCATCGGGGCCGAAATCCTGAAGACCTTCGTCGAGACCTATCGCAAGCTGCGCAACACCATCCGCTGGATGCTGGGCGCCCTGTCCCATTTCGAGACAGACGACAGGGTGGCCAAGGCCGACATGCCCGAGCTCGACCGGCTGATGCTGCATCGCCTCGCCGAACTCGATCCGGCCATCACCGACGCCTACGCCAATTTCGACTACAAGAAAGTCGTGTCGCTGCTTAGCCATTTCATGACGAGCGACCTCTCGGCCTTCTATTTCGACATCCGCAAGGACACGCTCTATTGCGACGCGCCCTCTAGCCTCGCCCGCAAGAGCGCGCTGACCGCCATCGACATCATCTGCGACGCCATCCTGAAATGGTTCGCCCCCATCCTCGTCTTCACCACCGAAGAGGGCTGGACCGATTTGGGCCGTGGGGCCGAAGCGTCCGTCCATCTCGCCACCTTCCCAGCCGGTCTGGCCGCATGGCGCGACGATGCGCTGGCCGAGACGTGGCGCTCCATCCGCCGGGCGCGCTCGGTCGTCACCGGCGCGCTGGAGCTGGAGCGGGCGGGCAAGCGCATCGGCTCCTCGCTTGAGGCGGCGCCGCAGGTTTACGTCGCCGACGCAGCTTTGCTGGCTCTGCTCAAGAGCACGGACTTCGCGGAAGTGTGCATCACCTCCGGCATCGAGTTGCTGGCGGGCGAGGGGCCTGCCGAGGCCTTCCGTCTCGCGGATGTTCCGGGCGTCGCGGTCGCGCCGCAGCGGGCGCAGGGCGTGAAATGCGCCCGCTCGTGGAAATATTTCGATCCCGCGACCGCCGACCCCGCTTATCCCGACGTGTCGCCCCGCGACGCACAGGCTTTGCGCGAGTTGGCGGCGGCTGGCCAATGGACGTGAGCGGGCGCACATGCGGCTGAGCCCACGCGCTTCGGGCTTCCTGGTCGCCGCCCTCACTCTGGCGGTCGATCAGGGCCACAAGATATGGATGCTCGATGTTTTCGACATCGCGGCCCGCCAGCCGGTGGCGCTGACCCCCTTCCTCGACCTCGTGATGGCGTGGAATCCCGGCATTTCCTATTCGCTGCTGAGCGCGCAAACGCCCGAAGGCCGCCTTGGCCTGCTGGCGGTGGCGCTGGTGGCGACGCTTCTGCTGGGCGTCTGGCTGTGGCGCGCCCAGGAGCGGATCACGACCGTGGGGCTCGGCCTCATCGTGGGCGGGGCGCTTGGCAACGCCTGGGACCGTTTCGCCTATGGGGCGGTGGCTGATTTCTTCCATTTCCATGTGGGCGGCTTCCACTGGTACATCTTCAACATCGCTGATGTGGCCATCGTTGCCGGGGTCGGGCTTCTGCTGTATGAAAGTTTCTTCATGACCGGTACGAAGAACGAGACTGCTTGAGGGCGGCCAAGCCGCCACCAAATTGACGCGAAGCGGTTGCAAGTCTTCGAACAAGACTCAACCAGCATGCCGGACGAGTGGGGTAGCCTGTGACCAAGATCTTCCGCAAAAGCCAATCGGTTCTTCTGGCGGCCTGCGCAGGGGCGGGCCTGCTCGTCTCCGCGCCCGCCTTCGCCATCAATGACGACGGGCGTGGCGGCATGTATGAATCCATTCTCGACATGGTCGGCATGGGCGAGAAGGCGGACCCGCCGCCAATCGCCTATCGCGAGCGCTCCCCGCTCGTGGTGCCGCCGAAGCTGGATCTGCCCGCTCCGCAGCAGCCCGCCTCCCAGCGCGCAGCCGCCTGGCCGACGGATCAGGAAGTGGTGCGCGCCCGCAAGAAGGCGACGGAGAACAACGCCCGCAGCATGGCCAAATACAACGAAACCAATGGCGGCGAAAAAGTCAGCGTCGAGGAATTGCGCGCGGGCCGCTCTGCGGACAAGCCGACCGGCCCGGTCAGCGGACCGGGGACCGGCTGCTCCATGGATCCCTTCGACAAGGCGGGATGCTCCCCGGCGGAATATTGGGGCAAGCTCTCCGTCACCTCGACCAAGAAAAATGAGACGGAGCTGCAAGCTGGCGTGGAGCCGGAGCGCGAATATCTGACCCAGCCGCCAAAAGGCTTCCTGAAGCCCACCCAGAACGTGAAGGCGACCTTCGAGCCCAACAGCAAGGACGAGGAGGATCCTCGCAGCTTCTATTGGGACCAGGCGAAGAAGCAGGCGGAATAAGCTTCGCCCCTCGCCTTTCACGGCCGATCCCGCAGGGTCGGCCGTTTGCGTTACGCGACGAGCGGGCGAAGGACTGACAGAAGCCGCCACGCCATCCTATATTCATCGAGACCTTTGCTCGCGCGTCCCAGCCAACAGAACGGCGCTCCATGCCCCAGACCTCGCTCGCCTCGCAAACTGCATCCCTCAAGGCCGGAACGGCCGCAGGCACGACCCATGCGGATGGCCCCGTCATCAGCGATTTCCGGCTCGACAACGGCATGGAGGTTGTGGTGATCCCCGATCACCGGGCGCCGGTCGTGACCCATATGGTCTGGTATCGCAACGGCTCGGCTGATGATCCGCTTGGCAAGTCCGGCATCGCGCATTTTCTTGAACATCTGATGTTCAAGGGCACCACGAACCATCGCCAGGGCGAATTCTCCGAGATGGTGGCCGAGCTTGGCGGGCAGGAAAACGCCTTCACCTCGAACGATTACACCGCCTATTTCCAGCGCGTCGCCAAGGAGCATCTGGCGGTCATGATGCGCTTCGAGGCGGACCGCATGACCAATCTGGTCCTCACCGACGACGTGGTGGCTCCCGAGCGCGACGTGGTGCTGGAAGAGCGCCGCATGCGCACGGATTCCGATCCATCCTCCCAGCTCAACGAGGCCGTGCAGGCCGCGCTGTTCACCCACCACCCCTATGGCAAGCCGATCATCGGCTGGATGCACGAGATCGAAGAGCTCGGCCGCGAGGATGCGCTGGCCTATTACGGGCGCTTCTACACGCCCGAAAACGCCATCCTGATCGTGGCGGGCGACGTGACCGAAGGCGAAGTCCGCGCGCTGGCGCAGGAGACCTATGGCAAGATCCCCGCCCGCGGCGAGCGCCCCGTGCGCCGTCGTCCGCGCGAGCCCGAGTCCCGCGCGGAGCGGCTGGTGAAGCTTTCCGACGAGAAGGTGGAGCAGCCCAGCCACCAGCGCGTCTATCTGACCCCCTCCTACGCCACGGCGAAGCCCGGCGAGGCCGAGGCGCTGGAATTGCTGGGCCATCTGCTGGGCGGCGGCCAGACCAGCCTGCTCTACGCCAGCCTCGTGGTGGACCGGAAAATCGCCGTCATGGCGGGCGCCTATTACATGGGCACAGCTTTGGATGACACGCGCTTCTGGGTCTATGCTGTGCCCGCTCCGCAGGTGAGCCTCGAGGATCTCGACGCCGCCGTGCTTCAGGTCATCGCCAAAGTCGCCGACGAAGGCGTCAAGGAAGAGGATCTGGCGCGCGCCAAGACCCGCCTCATCGCGGACGCCGTCTATGCGCAGGACAATCAGGCCTCGCTGGCCCGCTGGTATGGCGCGGCGCTGACCACGGGCACGAGCGTCGAGGACGTGCGGCAATGGCCCGCGCGGGTGGACGTGGTGACCGCTGAGGACATCAGGCAGGCCTGCCGCCAGTGGCTGGAGCCCCGGCGCGCCGTCACCGGCTTCCTGCTGCCGCTGGCGCCTGTTGACGCGGAAGCGGCCTGACCTTTTCTCCAGACGCCCTCAAGGCGCGATTGGACCCGAGATGACCATACAGACCCAGAGCCTCCCGGCGTCCCGCGCTGCGAGCGTCCAGAAGGTGACCTCCGCAGGCGGCCTGCAAGCCTGGCTCGTGGAAGACTATGCGGTGCCTTTGGTGGCCTTCGAATTCGCCTTCAAGGGCGGCTGCTCGCAGGACAGCCCGGCCAAGGCGGGCGCGGCCTCCATGCTCTCGGCCCTGCTGGACGAAGGCGCCGGCCCCTATGACGCCGACGCGTTCCACCGGGCCATGGACGACAAGGCGGTGGAGATTTCCTTCTCCGCTGGCCGCGATTCCTTCAACGGCCGCATGAAGACCCTGACGCGCCATCTCGACGCCGCCGCAGGCCTGCTGCGCCTCGCCGTCTGCGAGCCCCGCCTCGACGAGGACGCCATCGAGCGCGTGCGCTCCCAGATGGTCGCCAGCCTGAAGCGCGAGGCCAAGGATCCGGACGCGCTGGCGGGCAAGGCGTGGCGGGAAGCGGCGTTCGGCAGCCATCCCTACGCCCTGCCCTCGCGCGGCGATCTCGAAACGATCCCCGCCATCGCCCGCGACGACCTGATCGCCATGCGCCGGCGCCTGATGGCGCGCGACAATCTCAAGATCGCGGTGGTCGGCGCCATCGACGCTACCCGGCTCGCGCTGTTGCTGGACGAGGTGTTCAGCGCCCTGCCAGCGCACGGCGATCTGGCCGTCATTCCCGATGTGGACATGGCGAGCATGGGCGAGCGCAAAATCGTCGATCTCGACGTGCCGCAGTCCACCATCCGCTTCGGCCTGCCGGGCCTTGGGCGCAAGGATCCCGACTTCTGGGCGGGCGTTGTGATCAATCACATTCTGGGCGGCGGCGTTTTCTCGGCGCGCCTGTTCCGCGAAGTGCGCGAGAAGCGCGGCCTCGCCTATTCCGTGCATTCGCAACTGATGACCTATGACCACGCCGCGCTCTTCTCCGGCGGCACCTCCACGAAGAACGAGCGCGCAGGCGAATCCCTGTCCGTCATCGAAGACGAGATTCGCAAATTGGCCGAGGACGGCCCGACCGAGGACGAGCTGGACAAGGCGCGTAAATATCTCATCGGCTCCTACGCCCTGCGCTTCGACACATCGACCAAGATCGCGGGCAACCTGGCGCATCTGCAAGTCGAGGGTTATCCGGTGGAGTTTCTCGATGAGCGCAACAACCACATCGCCGCCGTGACGCTGGAAGACGCCAAACGGGTGGCGCGGCGCCTGTTCCTCGGCAAGAAGCTGCTGGTGGCGGCTGCGGGACGGCCTGTTGGGATGTGAAGGTCTGAGCGGGCTCTGCTAGACTGCGCATCCGAAAGGATTCGGAATGCCCGTTCGCCGCCTAGATCCCATTCTTGTCGACCGCATCGCTGCGGGCGAGGTCGTCGAGCGGCCCGCTTCCGCCGTGAAGGAGCTGGTCGAGAACGCGCTGGATGCGGGCGCGCGCCGCGTCGAGATCGTGATCGAGCAGGGCGGGCGCAAATTGATCCGCGTGGTCGATGACGGCGCGGGCATGAGCGCCGCCGATCTCGAACTCGCGGT
Source organism: uncultured Hyphomicrobiales bacterium (assembly GCA_903902915.1). Taxonomy (GTDB): domain Bacteria; phylum Pseudomonadota; class Alphaproteobacteria; order Rhizobiales; family Beijerinckiaceae; genus Terripilifer. The sequence goes on from CAIUWR010000039.1 coordinate 9,430, forward strand.
GGAGCGCCACGCCACCTCCAAGATCCCCGACGGCGATCTGTCCAATATCGCGACGCTGGGCTTTCGCGGCGAGGCTTTGCCCTCCATCGCCTCGGTCGCCCATGTGGAGATCCACAGCCGCCATGCGGAGTCCTCCCATGGCAGCATGATCCGCGTCGAAGACGGGCGCAAACGGCCCGTGGCGCCCGCCGCCCATTCGGCGGGCACCCGCATCGAGGTGCGCGACCTCTTCGCCGCCACGCCCGCCCGGCTGAAATTTCTGAAGACCGACCGCACCGAGGCGCAGGCTGTCGCCGACATCATCAAGCGCCTCGCCATGGCCCATCCGCAGGTGCGTTTCGCCCTGACCGGCGACAATCTTTCGGGCCTTGAATTTTCCGCCTGCCCGCAAGGCCCCGAGGGGCTGCTGACGCGCATCTCCCAGGTGCTGGGCGCGGAGTTTCGCGACAATGCGCTGGAGGTGAACGCCGAGCGCGAGGGCGTGCGCCTCACCGGCTTCGCGGGCCTGCCCACCTACCACCGCGCCAATGCGCAGGCGCAATATTTCTACGTCAACGGGCGGCCCGTGCGCGACAAGCTGCTGCATGGCGCCCTGCGCGCCGCCTATATGGATTATCTGCCCTCCGACCGGCATCCGGCTTTGGCGCTGTTCGTGCAATGCGATCCGCGCATCGTCGATGTGAATGTGCATCCCGCCAAAGCCGAAGTGCGCTTCCGCGATCCCGGCCTCATTCGCGGGCTGATCATCGGCGCGCTGAAGCAGACGCTGGGCGAGGCCATGCACCGGGCCACCACGACAGGGGGCTCGCGGACCATCGACACACTCGCCCGCCGCAACTTCGGGTCCGCGCCGCAGTTCGGCGCTGCGCCCATCCGCCCCGCCGCCAACTGGGATTGGCGCAGCTCCCCCGCAGCGCCAGCGCCTTTCAACGCGGGCCTTGCGGAGGCGGCGCAAGCGGCCTTCTCGCATATGCCCGCCGCCGACACCCGCGCCCACGAAAGCGCGCCAGCGCCCGACCTGCTGGACAGGCCTCTGGGCGCCGCCCGGGCGCAGGTGCATGACACCTATATCCTCGCGCAGACCCGCGACGGCATCGTGCTGGTGGATCAGCACGCGGCCCACGAGCGGCTGGTCTATGAGCGCCTGAAACGCGAACGCGAGGCCAGCGGCGTCGCCCGGCAATTGCTGCTGATCCCCATCGTGGTCGATCTGGATTCCAGCGAAGTCGACCGCGTGATGGACAATCGCGAAGCGCTGGCGGACTTGGGCCTCGTTGTGGAAAGTTTCGGCCCCGGCGCCGTGGCGGTGAGCGAGGTTCCCGCCTTGCTGAAAAGCGGCGACATCGCGCGTCTCGTGCGCGACGTGGCGGACACGCTGGCGGAAAACGGCTCCGCCACCTCGCTGGAACGCCGCCTCGACCATGTGCTGGCCACCATGGCCTGCCACCATTCCGTGCGCGCAGGCCGCAGGCTCACCGGCGAGGAGATGAACGCCCTGCTGCGCGAGATGGAGGCGACGCCGGGCTCCGGCCAATGCAACCACGGCCGCCCCACTTATGTGGAGCTGAAACTGTCGGATGTGGAACGGTTGTTCGGGCGCAAGTGAGGGGGCCTAAGCCCCCCGCACCCTATCGACCAACCCCAAAACATCCGCAGGCGGCGCATCGCCGCGCCAAGCCACGTGGCCATCGGGGCGCACCAGCACCAGCGCCTTTTCATAAAGCTGCGTCACCGCGGGCTCGTCCAATTCCACCACGCTCAAGGGCACATGGCGCGTCGCGGCGGCGTCCACCAGCGTGCGGGGGTCGGGCGCATTCTTGCCCAGCCGCAACAGCACGAAACCCTTGCCGAAAAGATCGAGCGTGGAACGGCCATCGGCGAGCCAGACATGGGGCGCGCGGGCCCCCGCGTGGGAGGACTGCACATAGTTGGCGGGATCGAAGGGCGGCGGGGTCGTGTCGTCGGGCACGCAGATGGGCGAGCCGTCGTAGCGATAGCCGAGCTGGATGCCCAGCGTGAACCACTCATGGCTCATGCGCTCGGTGTACCAATCGCCATAGGCCTTGCGCGCGGCGTCGCCATTCGGGCCGGGCGTGAAGATCTCAGCCGGGGGCTTGCGGGTGCGGGTCTCCAGCATGCGCGCCAGATTGCGCGCGGCCTCCGCCACATTGCGCGCGGCGACGGGCTTGCGCTCGATCTCGTAGCTGGCGAGCAGATTCGGCCCACCCCAACCGCGCACGCAGGCTTCCAGCTTCCACGCGATGTCCACCGATTCCTGCAAGCCGGTGTTCATGCCGAAGGCGCCGGTGGGCGATAATTGATGGGCGGAATCGCCCACCAGAAACACGCGGTTCGAGCCATAGCTGTCGGCGACCAATTCGCGCCGCGTCCAGGGCATGGTGGAGACGATCTCGATCTCGCAATCGCGCCCCACGGCGCGGCGCACGGCGGCGGTCAGCTCCTCGTCGCTCAAGGGGCGTTTGTCGCGGCCGCCCACCAGCGAGAAGCGGAAATGATCGCGCCCGTCGATGGCCACCAGCGTGGCCCAGGTGCCCTCGTCATCGACGAAGATGTAGCGATAGGCCAGCGGCACATCCTGCACGCTTTCCAGATCGCGCGAGCGGAACACGACATTCGTGGTATAGGTGAGCACGGGATTGCCGGTCATGCCGATGCCCAGCTTCTCGCGCACGAATGAGCCCGCGCCATCGCAGCCGATGAGATATTGCGCGCGCACCTCCTGCGTCTCGCCGGAGGTCAGATCGCGGATGATCGCGGTGACGCCTTTCTCGTCCTGCGTGAAGTCGACGATTTCGGTCTGGTAGCGAAGCTCCGTCTGCGGAAACCTGCGCACGAAACGCGCCAGCGCGGGATCAAAGAAGTTTTGCGGCGCGCGCTCGCGCTTTTGCGGCGACTGCGGCGGGCAGGCCTCTTCAATGCAATTGGGGAAAGGCTCGCGGCCAAGTTCATAGCCGCCCGCCAGCGCCGTCACCCAGACATTGTCCTGCACATGGGCGCGGTTGTAGCCGCTGGTCTCGATCTCGTTCACGATGCCCCAGCGGCGGCAGAATTCCATGGTGCGCACCAGCACCATATCCATCTTCGGCTGGCGCACCGCGCCATCGGAGCGTTCGATCAAAAGGGAAGGCAATCCGCGCCACCCCAGATCGCCAGCGACCGCGAGGCCCACAGGGCCGCCGCCAACGATGATTACCGGCGTTTCCATGCCAATCCCTTCCACTGCGCAGCCAGGTGCGAGCCGGGCCGCTTCTCGCGCGCATCTCTAGCAAGAAACGCAAGCTTGACGCCAGAGCGTCGATGAAGGGAGAGGCGTCTAGACTTTCGTCATTTCCGACAGGGTGGCGATGAGGCGGCGAAACCGCGCCTGATCGTCAATTTCGATCAGGCAACTCAACTCGGTCTCTCCGGCCCGCAGGAAAACCACGATGGAGGCGTCGCCCATCAACACATCCACGATCTCGACCTTGTCGAACCTGCCCCGCTCAAGGCATAGGCGTTGCAATACGTTCAGCTTGCCGCAGGTGAGGCCCGCTGCGTCCACCGGCTCGGTATAGGGCGAGGCGAAGACGACATCCTCGGCGAGCGAGCCCGCAAGGCCGACGATATCGGCGCTGCTCCAGGCGTCAAGCAGGGCGCCCAGCCGAAGCTTCACCTGCGCTTTGGTTTCATGCAACATGACGCGCACTCCTCGCCCACGCGGACATGCCGCCCCGCAGGCTTCCCCTATCTGACGCTGCGTCGGCGGTCGGCAACCGGAGCGGGCGATGCAAGCCGCAAAAAGGTATGGCGCCGCGTGCAGCGCTAGCGCATACTCTGCCTCAAAATGTCCGGAAAAGGTGACATCATGAGGGATCAAGGGAAACGCTCGGCTCTTTTGCGCGCCTGCATGGCCGCGCTTCCGATGCTGGCCGCATGGGGCGCGAGCGCGCAAGCGGCGGACTTCTATGCAGGCAAGCAGATCATCATGCTGGTGGGCAGCGGGGTTGGCGGCGGCTATGACAATTATGCGCGATTGTTCGCGCGCTTTCTGCCCAGACATATTCCCGGCAATCCCAATGTCATCGTGCAGAACATGCCTGCGGCGGGCAGTCTGGTGGCGATGAACACGCTCGCCAATTCAGCCCCGCGCGATGGCACGACCATTGGCGCCGTGCAGACCCATATCGGCGTGGAGCCCTTGATGGGCGTCACAGGCCCGACCTCCAACGCCAAATATGACGCGCGCCAGATGAACTGGCTGTTCAGCGCGTCCCGGGAAGTGCCCGTGGTGGTGGCCTGGCACACGGCGCCGATCAAAAATTTCAAGGATCTGACAAAGCGGGAAATGCTTGTCGGCTCGAGCGGCGTGGCGACCTCGGACAGCGTCTATCCGCGCGTGATGAACGCATTGCTGGACACCAAATTCAAGATCATCGACGGCTACAAGGACAACCCGCAGATGCTGCTGGCCACCGAAAGCGGCGAGCTCATGGGCCGCGCTGGCTGGTTCGTGTCCAGCCTGCTGTCCACGCAGGCCACAGAACTCGAACAGGGCAAGCATCGCGTCATCGTGCAAGTGGCGCTGGCGAAACATCCGAAGTTTCCTGACGTGCCGCTGGTCACCGAATTCCTCAAAGACCCTGTCAAACTGGAACAGCTGCGCTTCGCGCTCAGCTGGCTGCCCATGGGCCGCCCCTTCGTCGCGCCCCCAGGCGTGCCGCCGGAGCGCGTGAAGATCTTGCGCGACGCCTTCCAGAACGCCTCGCGGGATCCTGAACTTCTGGCGGAAGCGGAAAAGATGAATCTCGAAATCAGCCCGCTCACCGGGGATGAGGTGCAAAGCCTGATCGCACAGCTCTACGCCACGCCGCCTTCCGTGATCGAGAAGGTGCGCGACATCATGGTGGCCAAGTAAGCGAAACGCCTGCGCCAGAGAGCGATGAGATCATGCGCCATCGCCACTGAAGTGGAACCAACAAGGTTTTCATTCGTTCCCGCTGCACCGCTCATGAGGTGATGCTGCGTGTCTGAAGGCTCCTCCCGCCTCTCCATCACCGCCGCCGTCACGGCGCTGGCAATAGTGACGCCATGGTCTGGCGACGATGTCGCACGGGCGCAATTCTTTCCAGGTTTTGGAGCGCCCCAGCAAATCAATACGCCGCGAGGGGCCTTTCAGCTGGCGCCCGGCTGGCGCGTCGCCACAACGCCGATCCGCACAAGCCAGGGCTATCGCGTGGCGGTGCGCAGCGACGCCGGCGAACAACGCAACATGCTGATCGGCAACAATGGGGCGCTGGCCGTCGGCCGCGCTTACGAACCGACGGCGGCGCGCCCCCGCCCGCGCGCCTCGCAATTCATCGAACGGGCGCCGCGACGAGTCGAGGCGCCCAAGCCGAAGGTCAAATTTGCAGCGATCCGGCCCGCGTCAAAGCCGACGATTGCAGCGCCGGCCCATCCAAAAGCTGCGCCGGCCAATTTCATCAGTCGCCCCTCCCCAACCGCACAGCCGACGCCGCTCCCCAAAGACACAAGTCCAAAGTTGCAACCGCCTACGCCAATTGGTCCCCAGGCGCCCGGTTACGCCCATGGCGTACCCATTAATCCACTCGATTGATCCTCCACATTACAGACGCCGACGCATTGCGGCGCGCCCGTCAAAACGTGAAACTAGCGCATCGTTCTGATCAGCACCCAGGAGGCCTTCGTGTCCGCCATGCAAAAGGAAAACTATAACGGAGCGAACGATCGCCAGATGGATGGCGCGCCCGCGCCCCAACAAACGCGCATGACATTCCGCAAAACCGAGGCGTCATGCTTCGCTGCGATTCAATCCTCACCTGAGCCGCTTTCCATCGTTTACCTCGATGAACTGCGCCTGACCCGCGATTGCCTGACGGAGCTCATTCAGGAACACTGTCCGACCATGAATGTCACGAGCATGCCGCCCGCCGATTACGCCGCTGAATGCGTGGCGCCGCATGCAAGCCTGATCATTTTTCATCTGCACGGCGCCTCTATTGGAGCCGCCGTCAGCATGCTGAAATTCGCCGCGCCATCCAGAAAAACGCCGATCCTGTTTATCACTCCGCGCGAAGCGCGCAGCGAAACCGTTCATGCGGTCGAACATGACGCCGCAGGGATCGTTCATTCCGATTGCAGCATCGAACTTCTGGTGGCCGCCATCCATCTCATCATCGCAGGCGGGCGCTACTATCCCGCCGACTCGATCACCACGTCCGCGACGATGACCAAAGACATCGTCTGAAACAAACGAACGAAGGAGCGCTCCGTGACCGCACCAACGCCAGAACCGGAAGATAACGACGTCCGAAAATTCTTCGTCGCCTATCATCAGCCATCCCTGCTCCTTCATGCCCTGCGCAACGCAATTCCGAAGCGGGCGCCGGATTTGAATCTTCTATCCACTGCGGCCATAGATCCTGCGACGACGCCTGTCGATATGATCCTGCTCACCATTTGCGACGAAACGATGGATCTGGACGCGCTTTTGAAGCCCTTCGAACCCATCAGGTCGGCGCAGCCCCAGGTTCCCGTCGTGGCCGTCCTGTCCGCCTGCAATTCGTCTGACGCGGCGATCCTGATCGAGCGCAACGTCAAAGGCATCATCACCGCCGACAGCACGATCGACATCACCGTCGCGGCTTTACGTTTTGCGCTGGCGGGCGGCGCATTCGCGCCTCCAAAACTTGTGCACCTTGAACCACAGGCGCAACAGACGGTCGCAACCGTGAAAACGCTACGCGCAGAAACGCTGGAGCTCACGACGCATAACGAGACCTCATTCACGCCCCGCGAAATCGAAGTGCTTCATCGCCTGCGTCAGGGATTGCAAAACAAGATCATCGCCTATGAGCTCGGCATTTCCGAGAGCACGGTGAAGGTGCATCTGCGCAATGTGATGAAAAAACTGCACGCCTCCAACCGCACGCAGGTCGCCTTCATGCTGCGACGCTTGCCGCATCTGAATGTGAATGGCGCGACGAGCCGCGAATATACGCCGCAATAGCGATGGCGCGAGGGATGCGGGCGACGGACCGTCGCCCCTCCAGGCGTCCTAGACGCCATGTTGCGCCATCACCGCCCAGGGTCGCGCGGCGAAGGCGTTGTCGAGAATGGGAACGGCGCCGCTCATCAGGCGGTGGGCCATGAGCGGCTGGGGCGCAGGCGCGTCCTGCGCGATCGCGGGGGGCGCGAGAGGAACGTTCCAAGCGACCGGCTTTGGCGGAACATGCGCTGGAGTCACGATCACGTCGCGGCCCGCATAGGCCAGAGCTTCCGGGCGGCTGACGTCGCCAAGGTTCACCCCCGCTTTCGTCATGGCCATGAAGATCGCATGTTGTCCGCCATCGGCATAGGTGGTGCGGATCGAGGCGCCGCCCTGTTTCACCAGCGCCGCGCTGCGCGCCTCCTCCTGCGCATGATAATCCCGCGCGATCTGCTCAAGCTCCGGCGTTTGATCATGGAAGACGTAGCGGGCGCCCACCACGCTCACGCGCGGCTCCTGCCCGGTGGCTTCGAAATGATCGGCGCCTTCTTTCAATTGGCGCCAGAAATCAATGTTCGGATCGGCGCGATAGTTCGCCATGTTCTGCGCGCTCATGCGGAACGGATAGGCCTGCATCTGAAAGGCGCCCTGCCCCGCCGCCAGCGCATCGCGCGCCAGCGCGTAGATCTCGCCGATTTGGCCATTGGTCATGGCGTAGCAGCCCGCTGACGAACAGATGCCGTGCACCATCAGGGCCGAGCCCGATGCGCCGTGGGCGCGGTCGTAGGCGTTGGGATAGCCGGTGTCGAACGACAGATAATACGCGGAGTTGGGATTCATCTGCCGGGGCGTGATGGCGTAGAAGCCCTCGGGCGATTGGCGGTCCCCCTGCCGTCGCTTGGGGCCAAGCTGGCCGGACCAGCGGCAGATCGGGAAGCTCTTGAGCAAAGCGTAGCGCCCTTCGCGCGTCTGTTTCCAGACCTCCAGCACCGATTCCTTCTTGTAGCTGCGCACGAGAATCGGCGCGCCCGGCGCCATGTTCTTCTGCGCCATCAGGGCCAGGGTGGCTGCGGGCGCAGGCGCCTCGCCCTTGCTTGTGGCCAGGGCGGGCGAGGCCAGAACGCAAACGAGCGCGCCCGCGCCAAACAGGCGGCGCAGGCTTTGGCTTTGATGCGCGGCTTGGCCGCGTGGCGGGAAAAGTCTCATAGCCTCGACATTCGACATGCAGGGTCAGGCTTAGGCGCGACCTGTGGCGAGATTCGGCCAGAAGCGGGGCGCTGGCCCGTCACGGCGCCGCGCCGCCGCTTGGTTGAGCGAATCTTTGGCGCGTCCGGCCTGATTTAGAACGGCTCAAATGGAGCCGCGATTGCTTGACGTAGCGGGTCTTCGATCGCACAACAAACCATGCGATGCGCTCTGCGTCGGCTTGGAGAAACTCATGAAAAACTCTGTTTTGGCCGCCTCCTTGCTGATGGTCTTCGGTTCGGCCGCCATGGCCAAGGAATATCCCGTCGGCAAGCCGCAGACTGTGGCGGGCATGGAGATCGGCGCGGTCTATTTGCAGCCCATCGAAATGGAGCCCGCAGGCATGATGGGCGACGCCAAGGATACGGACGTGCATCTGGAGGCCGACATCAAGGCCGCCAAGGACAACAAGAACGGCTTCGCCCAGGGCGACTGGATCCCCTATCTCAGCGTCACCTACGAGCTGAGCAAGGCGGGCGACGCGACGGTGCAGAAGGGCCCCTTCATGCCCATGGTGGCCAACGACGGCCCGCATTACGGCGACAACGTGAAGATGATGGGTCCGGGCAAATATCTGCTCAAGCTGACCGTCTCGCCCCCCGACGCCCACAGCCATTTCGGCCGCCATGTGGACAAGGAGACCGGCGTTGCGCCATGGTTCAAGCCATTCACCGTCGAATACGAATTCACCTATGCCGGCACCGGCAAGAAAGGCGCTTACTGATCATGTCCACACGCGCAGTCCGCAACAAAGCCCGGATTCGTGACGCGCTGGTGGCTGGCGTGTGCCTGTTCGCCGCGCCAGCCTTGGCGGCTGACGCCCGGCCAGACTGGCTGCCGGAGGGATCGCTGGGCACGGGCCTGCCCATGCTGGCCGATCCGGGCGGCTTGCGGGCGGCGCTGTGGGAGCGCGGCTTCAAATATCAGCTGAACTATCTGGGCGATCTGTTTCACAACCAGAGCGGCGGGATCAGGGCAGGCACGGCCTATAGCAGCCGCCTCGAACTGGTGGTGGATGGCGACCTCGAGAAGGCCGCAGGCTGGAGCGGGGCGGCGGTGCACGCCAACGCCTATCAGATCAACGGGTCAGGCCCGACGCGCTCCTTTGTTGGCAATCTCATGCCGATCAGCGACATCGAGGCCCTGCCCGCGACGCGGCTCTACGAGGCCTGGATGGAGCAGAAATTCGCCGATGGCAAACTCGCCGTGCGGGCGGGGCAGCTGGGGGCGGATACGGAATTCATCGTCAGCAACTACGCCGCGCTGGTCATCAACGGAACCTTCGGCTGGCCCGCCATCACCACCAATGATTTGCCCAGCGGCGGCCCCGCCTATCCGCTGGCGACCCCCGCCGTGCGGCTGGGCTTCTACCCAACGGACAAGCTGAGCGTGCTGGTGGGCCTCTTCAACGGCGACCCCGCCGGTCGCAGCAATCCCGATCCCCAGGTCGCCAACCGCTATGGGCTGAATTTCCGCGTCAGCGACCCCGCTTTCATGATCAGCGAAGTCCAGTACAAATACGGCGACGACAAGAGCCCCGAGGGGCTTTCAGGCACGGCCAAGCTTGGCGCCTGGTCGCATTTCGGCAAATTCTCCGATCAGCGTTATGACGTGGATGGCCAGTCGCTCGCCCTCGGCGCGGGGGAGGCCCTCCAGCGCCGGGGAAATCGCGGCGTCTATGGCGTGGTGGATCAGCAAGTTTATCGCCTCGCGGACGATCCGGCCAAGGGCGTCGGCGTCTTCGCGCGGCTCGCGGGCGCGCCCTCCGACCGCAATCTCGTCGATTTCTATGCGGACGCGGGCGTGCTGGTCACCGGCATGATCCCCAATCGCCCCGACGACGCGGTCAGCGCGGGCGTCGCCTATGCGCGGATCAGTCGCGCCACGGTTGGGCTCGATCAGGATATGATCACCGTCAGTGGAATCCCCGGTCCCGTCCGGTCGTCGGAGATTTTGCTGGAGGCGACCTATTCGGCGCAGATCGCGCCCGGCTGGACGCTTCAGCCTAACGTCCAGTATGTGGTGCGTCCGGGCGGCGGAGCCCCGGACCCCTACGACCCGACCCGCACCTTGCGAAACGCAGCCGTCTTCGGCCTGCGCACCACGTTGAAGTTCTAGGCTCCGAAGGTGCTGACATCCATGCGCAAGCTTCCGCTCCTCATCGCCACCCTCATCTGCGCCGCGCTGGCGAACGCAGGCGCGCGCGCCGAGGATCCGACCTTCCGCATCGAATTCAAGGATGGCGTCGTCACCCCCAACCGCTTCGAGGCGCCCGCCAAGACGCGCATCGTGCTCGAACTGGTCAATACAGGCGAAACGCCCGCCGAATTCGAAAGCAAGGAGCTGCGCAAGGAGAAGGTGCTGGCGCCTGGAACCAGTTCGACCCTCGTGCTGCGCGCTCTCGATCCCGGCGAATATGACTTCATCGACGATTTCCATCCCGAGGCGCCCGCCTCCGTGCTGGTGGCGAAGTGATGAACACGCAGCTTGGCAATATCGTCTTCATCGTCTGGCGCGAGAGCATCGAGGCGCTGCTGGTGATCGGCATCCTCAACGCCTGGCTGTCCCAGCAAGGCGACGCCGCCCGGCGTGGGCGCGGCTTCCTGTGGGCGGGCGTGGGCGCGGGGCTCGTCACGGCTTTTGCGCTGGGCGCGGGGCTGATCAGCCTCGGCGACCATCTCGATCCCGACACGATGGAGCTCTACCAGACCGGCCTCGTGCTGCTGGCGGCCTTGCTCATCGTGCAGATGGTGTTCTGGATGCGCAAGCAGGGCCGCACGCTGAAGCGTGATCTGGAAGGCGCCTTGCAGGGCGCCGCCGACCGCAACAACTGGTGGGGCGTCTTCGCGCTGGCGGCCATCGCCGTGGCGCGCGAGGGCAGCGAAACTGTGGTGTTTCTCGCAGGCACGATCTCGGCCGCGCGCAATGGCGCGCTGGGCGTGGCCATTGGCGCGGCCGCTGTGGGCCTCGCCATTGCGGTGGCCACCTATGGCGTACTGCAACTGGGCGGGCGCTATCTCACTTGGCGCACCTTTTTCCGCATCACCGAGACCATGCTGCTGTTGCTGGCGGGCGCCCTGCTGGTGACCGCGACCGACAAGCTCATGGGGCTCGACCTGCTGCCTCCCCTGTCGGGGCGCCTGTGGGACACCTCATTCGTCGTGCCCGACAGCGGTCCTGTGGGCGGGCTGATCGCTGGCCTCACCGGCTATCGGGCGAAGCCCGATCTGTCGCAGGTGCTGGCGCTCGCGCTCTACTGGGGCGCCATGCTATGGCTTCTGCGCCCCAAGGGCGCCAAAAGCCCCACCCAGACCAAAGGCCTGAAGGCCGCCTGACCATGTTGAACCCCGCGCAGAGGACCACGCGCTTCGATCTGGCGCTGGCGCAGGCCGGCGAATGGTTGAAGACCCATCAGACGCTGATAAGGCGTCTGCAATGGCTTGTGGTGGGCGTCTACGCCTTTCTCATCGTCACGCCCGCGTTGCTGCCCCTGCCGGGCCGCGCGGCGCATATCTGGAACGACCTCACCCTCTTCGCCCAATTCGCCTTCTGGGGCATATGGTGGCCCTTCGTGCTCGTCAGCATGGCGCTGGTCGGGCGGCTTTGGTGCGGGCTGCTCTGCCCGGAGGGCGCGCTTTCGGAAGCCGTCGCCGAGCGAGGACGCGGCCTCGCCGTGCCGCAATGGATCCAGTGGCGCGGCTGGCCCTTCGTGGCCTTCGCCATGACCACGGTCTATGGCCAGATGACGAGCGTCTATCAATATCCCGGCCCCGCTTTGGTGGTGCTGGGCGGCTCCACGGGGGCCGCAATGGTGGTGGGCTATCTGTGGGGCCGCAACAAGCGGGTCTGGTGCCGCTATCTGTGCCCGGTGACCGGAGTCTTCGCCCTCATCTCCAAACTGGCGCCCTTCCATTTCCGCGTGGACACCAGCGCCTGGCTCGATTGGGCCAAGCCGCGCGGCGAGCAGCCCGAGACCCTGAACTGCGCCCCTTTGGTGGCGGTGAAGACCATGCGCGGCGCCAGCCAGTGCCATATGTGCGGACGATGCAGCGGCTTTCGCAGCGCCGTGACCCTGGCGCGCCGCTCGCCCAACGCCGAAATCGTGGATGTGGCGGGGCTGCGGCCCAAGCCCTGGGACACGATGCTGATCGTCTTCGGCCTGATGGGACTGGCGGCGGGCGCCTTCCACTGGGGCGCGAGCCCCCTCTATGTGCAGATGAAGCAGACGCTGGCCGAATGGCTGGTCAACCAGGACATCATGTGGCCGCTGGAGCCGATCCTGCCATGGTTCGTTCTGACCAATTATCCCGCCGTGAACGATGTGATGACGCCGCTCGATGGCGCGGTGCTGATCGCCTATATCCTCGGCTTCATGCTGGCGCTGGCCCTCCCCGTATGTCTGTGCCTCGTGGGCGCCACGCTGGCCAGCGGACGCTTCGCCATGGCCCGCCTGCATCATTACGCGCAAGCGCTGATCCCCATGGCGAGCTGCGGCGTGTTCCTCGGCCTCTCCTCCCTCACCGTGACCATGCTGCGCGCCGAAGGCCTCGCGCTGGACTTCGTGGGCGTGCTGCGCGCCCTGCTGCTGGGCGGCGCCGTGCTCTGGTGCCTGCAACTGGCCTGGCTGATCAGCGCCAAATATGCGCCCGGCATCGCGCGCCGTCTGGCCGCCACCCTGTTCGTGGGGGCGGCGGCGGGTCTGGGCGCCTTCGCCTGGGCGAGCCTGTTCTGGCGGCTGGCCCGGCTTTGAGATTGCTCGAAACCTGCAATTCCACCCATTGAAAAGACTGATCAATTTTTGAACTTCATGAAGTTTTAATCACTTCTACCTTAAACTTTTCGCCATAAGCGCCGTCTTGAATGTGAGCCCGGAGCTTCCTCGACAGGCGTCTTGAACATGATGATCTCTTCCGTCGGCCCGTCCCTGTTTCCCCAGACAAGCGCCCTTGTCGCCAACCTCAAGGCCAATGGCCTTTCGGTCGACAAGGCGGCGCTGGTCGCCACGGACGCCAAGGCGGCCGTCGCACAGGTTGGCAGCGTCAAACGAGGCCCGGAAGGCAAAACCGCGCTGCGCGACGCGCTGAAAGAGCGCATCAACGCAGATGTGACGGCTGGCAAACTCTCGGCTGACGACGCCAACGCGATTTTCCAGACGTTCGCGCAAATGGACCCCGCCAATCAGAACGGCGGTCAGACGTCAGGCGGACAGGGCGGCGCACCCGGCGGCGGCGCTGGCCAACAGGCCCCCCAGGACGACGACGCGACGACGACGACGAAGGGTGCGGGCGCCAAGACGGCAAAGGGCGCTGGCGGACCCAAGGGCGGCGGTGGGGGCGGCGGTGGCGGCGGCGACTCCTCCAGCAAAACGGTCCTGAGCGAAACCATCACCGTCAGCGGCGCTTTGGAGACGATCACCACACTTTATACGGACGGCACCTCCGAGACGAAAACGCAGGCGGCCACCTCCGGCACAACGAGCGACACCTACAGCAAAAACGCCATCGCCGATCAGGCGAAGGCCAGCACGGCGTCAACCGACAGCAATGCGGCGAATAGCGTCGTCAGCAAGGTGCAGAGCTACTTGTCCACGATCCAGCCTGGCTCCCTTTTTGATATTCTGGTGCAATGAGCGGGCAGGCTTGACCGCCCTGTTTAGATTAGCCTGGATTCGCATATATCTGGCGCTGGTCCAGCTCCGAAATTTCCATGCGCGACGCCGTCCTCGACCTGTGAGCCCGTCCCGAACGACGGGCGGCGCTGCTTGTGGGAACGAGCCGCTCAGGTGAGCGACGACAGAACCGTTCCGCGCGCCAGATATTGCCAAAATTTGATTTTGCTGGTGCTGCGAGACAGGATTGAACTGTCGACCTCTCCATTACCAATTAAATATAGCGTAGCAAAAACAGCTATTTTAAAGGGGTTTTTGAGGCTTGCAGCTATCCGTTTACGATCCGCTTATGCTGTATCCGTTTAATTTCCTACGAACATACTAGAACTTAACAATTAGGAAAGCACCTCAGTCATAGACTATTTATATCGATAAAACAGATATTTGGACACAAATTCTGCTTCTCTAATTGCTCTAAATCAGCAAACAAAAAACTTTCATCGCCGAGCACGATTATGCTTTCTTTCCTACCAAGATGCTATTATCTGGATTGGCTGTCCACTCGATAGGAGACAGCAAAATGGCTCACCTAAAGTCCCTCACATTCACTGTCGCTCCCCAGCAGATTGCTCGAAATCCTAAGCTGGTTCGTCGGCAGCGGCTCATCGACCGCCTCGAAGAGCAACAGAAGCTTGTAGCCGATCCAGCTTTCACCGTGCTGGTCCGCCGATGGGTGAAAGATCCTGACGGTATCAAGCAGCCCGTGGATCGGCACAGGCGGGTGAAGCCTTGGTGGAAGGCTGATGGTGCTGGTAATCTCGTGCTTGTGCTGAAGAGCGGCTTGAAGACCATAGAGATCGAAAAGGGAAAGCCAGGTATCGTCGTCGGGGCTCTAGGGCGGCTGGAGGCGGTTCTGACGACCTTAATAGCCGCTGCTAAGGCTGGGGAGCTTGATGGTGCTCTGGAGGCTGCCAGCGGCTCTGGCGATGGGCGTGGTGTGCCTGGGCGGGCGAAGGCGGCGTGAAAGACCCTTTCCTTGTAGCGTGATAGCCCCGATAGTAGTCGGGGCTATTTTATGGGGGGGGGGGCTACGATATGGACGCCGAGGGCAAACGTAATCCGACTTGGACCCGAGATGAGCTTATCCTCACTTTGGACTTCTATGTCCAATGCCAAGGGAACCCCCCAGCCAAAGATAGCAAACCGATAAAAGAGCTATCGGATTTATTGAATGGATTGGGTAATGCTTCCAACAAAATTTCGGACAAGTTCCGGAATATAAATGGCGTATATATGAAAATTATGAATTTCAGACGCTTCGATCCTCAATATGCGTCTAAAGGCGCAGTAGGTCTAAGCCGGGGTGGAAAGGGCGATGAGGAAGTTTGGAACGAGTTTATAAATCGACCTCTTGTTCTCAAAGCGGTGGCTTCGTCAATTCGTGCCAACCTATCGCAAGAACCCGAAACTCAAGAACAGCTTTCAGAAGAACTAGAAATAGCCGAGGCTGAAGAAGGTCATATTCTAACTCGAATTCATTTATTTCGGGAACGTAATCGTGAATTGGTCAAGAAGAAAAAAGCCGACACATTGAAGCGCACGGGCTCCTTATCTTGTGAGGTGTGTTCCTTTGACTTTGCAAAAGCATACGGCGTTAGGGGGGAAGGCTTTGCTGAGGTTCATCATACAAAACCGCTACACACCCTCCAGCCAGGCACCAAAACCAAGCTTGAGGACCTTGCAGTTCTCTGCGCTAACTGCCACCGAATGGTGCACGCTAAAAAACCTTGGCTTGAGATTATCGAGCTAAAAAATATGCTCGAAAAGTGAAATAATTTTCAAAAATGTCTGAATTAAGCATTACCGCCGCCTAAATAGAATTGAAGGGGCGTTAATTGGCGTCCATTGAAACTTCCGATAAAGCTGGGGGCAGCAGTAATCAGCCCCACCCACGTGGTTGCGAGACTACAGGTGACTATCTCTCGGCGGAAGGAGAACCAAAAAAATACGCACTGAGCCCGCAGGGGAGTAAGAGCTTGAAGTACAGCTCCGCTACCATCGCCTACACTAGGTTACTCAGAGAGCGAATTTTGGTATTTCGAAAAGCCGTCGAAGCCTTAGAGCAATGACGGCACGATGGGGGCTACGTTGACAATTGCGACCCCCGAGCACACAGACGTCGCCTGATTGGCTCTGTTGTTGCTGGCGTTGATGGACAGGACAGAAATGGGAGAGCGCACGACCGCCCCATACCTCTAAATGAGGTGTTCCTAATCAGGGTGTATGACGGGGGCGCTAGACGCATAACCAGAATACGACACTTCGGCTGTAGAGGCCGAAGTGTGTTCTGAAAACACTTCCGCAGCTAATAAGAGAACAATAATTGATTAGCTAATTAGTAGCTAAAGAAAAATACAGGACCAACGAACGAGCGAACGAAGAGAGCGAGTGAGTGTTCCGAAGGAACGAATTGATAGCTCTAGAAAATAATCTGAAAACCAATAAGAAAGGGAACGAACAAAATGAAATTAATTTCCACTGAAGAAAAAATCGAACTTCTCAAGAACCTACTAGCTGATCCTGATGATTGGATTAGCCGAGAAATTCTCTCTCTGGTCTATCAGTTCGAAGAAACCGATGAAGACCAGCAGCAGCGAAGCGTAGCGAGCTTGCCGAAGGCAATCACTCGAAACAAGATTACCTCTATCAATACCCAATAAATAATTCGTCCGTAAAAACGGAATTCCCACCAAATACCGATTTAAAATAGGATTAATTAAATGAGATTAGCAGACAGTTACAGAGGAAAAGATGGCTACACGCTATCTTCTCTCATCGCCAGATCCAAGATTGTTGAGATTGTCGAGGTCTCATCCACCAGCGAGATTTCTAAGAAGCTCGATGAAATCAAAAAAGTGATATCAAAAAACTCTGGCAGTTTCACTATCATAGCATTCAAGCAATAAGGATTTTCAATGAACATCATCCATAATCAGAACGTAGCATTTCGTTGTCCGAACACACTTAAGGAAAAGCTCCAAACCTACGCTGATGAGAACGATCTTCGTGTATCGGCGGTCATCAGAAACGCCTGTGTGGACTACCTTAGAAAACAGATGCCAACAGCTTTTGCTCCACTGTCACCCGCCAGTTTTACTGATCCTCGTTTGGCGGAGTTGGCTCGATGAACGGAAAAAAGACAACCATCAAGAGCAAACTCGAAGTCATTGCCTCGAAGAAGCGCAAACGTCTTATGGGCTTCAGGGAATGGTGCGAGACAGTCTGGGAGCCGAGCAAGCAGCTAACCGCCAACGGGGCGTTGCTGGATCCTAAAAATTCCGACAAACTTGCTCCAGCGGATTTGGTGGCGGGAGCTGGCAATGGCGGTCAAAAAATGGAAAGGCGACGAGGCGCACCTCCTCCCCGCCCAACAGGTAGAGCCATATCGCCTGTGGTTTGAATTCCTTCAACTCGCCTCCAAGGACGAAACACTCACCATCGATAGGGACATCTATTCCCGTTGGGGTGAATTTGATCAGCTTAAGTTCAAAGATTGGTGGCAGTCCCATTGGCGAGACCTGTTCGCCGTGGATCTCGGTGTCAGGGAGATCGATCAGCTCCAGGGTGCCGAGAAGCTGTCTGAGAAGGAAGTGATAGTCATAATTCCGCTATATCAGGACCCAAAGCGTTCTTTAGCTCAAGTATCTGACATCTTGGAGCGATACGGCGCCAATGATCGGCTCAAGGATATGGCAGAGGGTCAGTTTCGGCTCCAGGTCGATGATGGCCAGGACAAGCTAATCCACCCATCCACCCGCTTCCTCCGTAATTTGCCGAAAGTTCGCCTTCTCCTTCACATCTACCGTTTCTGGTTAAGCCACGCTGAAGCTGATGACCGAAGGCGGCTGGAGAAGACCGCTATCTCATATTTCCGATGGGCTGATGGCTGGAACCGACAGGTCAAGGAAAAGAAGTGGAAGCGCCCGCTCATTGAAATCCCTTTCGCCCTGAGCACATACGTCCAGCACCTTGAGAAACGGGGTGCCCGGAAGCGGATCAGCCTGTATGAAGCCGATGACGTCTCCGATCATCGCCGCCAAATTGCCCGCTACATCCGCAAAGCAAGAAAGCTCGCCGCCAACGTGGCTGAGGGGCGTTTTCCGGGGAAATATGAGTAGCCCGATCCAGGATGTGCTAGCCAAATTCAAGCTATGAAAAAAACGGGACAGGACCAAACTATCTAGCTGCCCCGTTGTTCTGTAAAAGTTCTAAAAGCGCTTCTCCTGTATTCTATAAAAATGAGGTTGGGAATGGTTCTTGAGCTCACACTAGAGAGGAACTTCATTATGGATACCATCGAAAGCAACAATATTAAGTCTGTCGGAGAATTCGTCTCCTACATCCGCAATCGGATTCAAGAAGCAAACCGTAATTGGATGGAGATTGCTCAGGCGTTCGCCGAGGCGGAGGAAATGTACGGATCAGGAAGCGAGCGGTTTAAGCAACTACGTGAGCAGACGAATTTCAGTCGCAGTAAAATAGCTAAACTTCTAGCTATCGTGTCGTCAGAGCGACTGAAAAAGTATGCCGTCCAACTTTCCTCCGTTCAAAGTTGGGGTACACTCTACGCCATCGAGACTTTGACGGACGACCAATTCAATAAGCTCAAGGAACAATATAAATTTGATGACCCGTATACCGTTGCTCCTTTCATAAGTCAGACGGATGTAGATAAAATTCGGAGGGGAGCTGTGGAGCGGTCGATGTTCCGAGGCTACGCCGTTATTCAGGTTGACGACGAAGCCGTTAAGGGTGGCCTTCTTTCAGGCGCTGAGTTTGAGGAGCTTGAGAGGCTTTTAGCAAAAATCGAGCAGCTGTCTTCATATGTAAAATTGAAGCGATCTGATGCTGACGAAAAGCAGGAAATAAGTCGTATGAATCAAATCTACGAAAAAGTGAAGCAGGTAACCCGTCGTCATTATTTAGAAGCCGTCAATGCAACTCTTGAGAGGCGGGTAAAATACAAGGGTGAGAGCCAGACAGCCTATGAAGTTCGTTGTTTTGGGAAAAACAAATCGGAGTTGATGGGTGACCTTCATTTCAACGCTGAGGAAGCCTTCAAGTGGATTGGCGCTAACTATGATATGGCCACTTTTTATAATGAAGCTGAAGAAGAGGTGAGTAAGGCTGAGAAGGCTAGGATGAATAAATACGCCAATAAGGTGCTGAGCCGTCCAGCCATTATCAAGGAGCCTGTTTATGAAGAGGCAGAGACAACAGCTGCGCCGAAGAATTGGCTCTTTAAGGGGGTGGGCTCTCAAAAGGCGTCGTTCGAGAAATCGAAGTTCTCTTTTTCTGCTTAACAAAGACAGGAAGTAAAACGAGGTATGAAAGACGCCCGCAGCCATCATACTGCGGGCGTTTTTTTATGCCTTTTTCAAGGGGGCAAATTGCTTCAGCGTAGATTCAAAAAAGTCTGCAGCAGCGTCGAAGTCTGCAAATTCCTGTCCCCAGTCGAAGATGCCGATACTTTCGCCTTCTTTAAGGTATGGGCGCATCTCTGCCAGTGGTTTTGGCTCGGAAAAGAAATGCTTCGACCCCATCACTTCGTAAACGATACGGTCTCGGTCAGGAAATTTCACGATATTGAGGTGACAAGTTTCGTCTCGTAGACGGTAAGAGATATAGCGACCAAAGACGAGACCATTGCTCTTTTGGCCCCCGCTCACTTTGGCGATCCCATTCTTCCCAACGAATGAGTGGGCAATAAATCGCTTTGTCCCGGCTGATAATCGTTTTGCCGTTTCCTTGCTTAGGTCGAAACGTTCTTGCAACCGGACTGCAAGAGCCTCTAGTAGAGCTGCGCTGTCTTTTTCCTCCCGCTTATCTTTTCCCGTGCGGTTGATCGTGCCGTACTTGACTGCGCCGGCACTTGGGGGCGGACGGCGTTCCTCCAGGACCACCTCGCACATCTCAACAACAGGTTGGTTAGCTCGGCGCTCCGCATTGGCCTTCAGCGCCTTCACGTCGGCGTCGGCAAGTGCCCTGACCTTCTCTAGGGTCCATAGGGGCTCTTTGGGTCCTCCGCCGCCCTTAGCGCCCCCGCCCCCCTTTGCTGCTTCCTTCTTGTCACTGTCGGTCATTGCCAAAGCCCCAAGGAGATAACGGCAGAGGGTAGCCTCATCTCGGCGATCTGCCCAGCCTCCGTGCGTGGTAGGCTGGGGAATGGGCTGGGGGTGCCATTTGGAACTGGTTTTAAAACGGTGATTTTATAATTGGATCCGTCAAAGTATTGGTTTTATTGATGAAAATTGAATTTGATCCTTTACCTCTACGAGAGGCCCATTATAATTACACCCATAGGTTGTGATTTATAATCAGAGGTCCCCAAATGAGCCTTGGAAAACAAGCCAAAACCCTCACCAAGCCCCAGATCGACGCCGTCTTGGGCTATCTCGCCAAGACCCGCTACCCAGTCCGTGATCGGGTCATTTTCCTACTTTCGGTGAAGGCTGGCCTCAGAGCCAAAGAGATTGCTTCGCTTACGTGGTCTATGGTGACAGACGCCGAAGGAGCGCTGGCAGACATCATCAGCCTTACCGATATTGCCTCCAAGGGGAGAGGAGGGCGTGTGACCGTATTCGATGCCATTTTCCCGTAGCGAGAATTCTGGACTATCCAGACGTTCAAGTCAGCCAGCGTCGCCCCTGTGACCTCTTTGATCCTTATCGTTCCAAAGAATTTCTCAGTGTGTTTAAGAAACTGGATTCTGGTGAGCATCGTCGACTTGATGTTACCCATCGCCTCGATGCCCGCCACATATTCGCCGATAGCGACCGTGACCCGCTTTGAATGAAGGTCCTGCCCGTTGGCGACCTTGAGAAACGTCTTGTTGAAGAGGTCATTGGCGAAGGCGAACGCCTGATGCTCGTCGGTGGTTTTCGTCGAGCAAGAAACGTAGCCTTTGCTATTGGGAACTTTGACCCGACAGAACCAAGTCGGTTTCACATAATCTGCCCTTTTGAAAAGATAGATTGCCCCGTCTTTGAAGGTTCGGCTCTCTAACTCAGTCTTCGCTTTACGCTCTGTTTTTGTTTTTGATACTTTGGTCGTTTCGTCCATAAGCTGCTCCCGTAGCCTAGCTTAGGTGGTCGAAACTGAGCATAAACGGAAAGTGAACAAAAGAAAACCGTTGACGATCCGTTTATGGTTTTTGGACGAGCTTTGAGGAGGTGGTGAAAATCTAAGTCGTTGATTTTATTACGCTAAATGGTGCTGCGAGACAGGATTGAACTGTCGACCTCTCCATTACCAAAAAAATATAGTCAACCTAACCCATTGTTCTAACTTACTTTATACAAAGTAGCATACCAAAGTAGCATACTTTGTAGCATATTTATAGCCACATAAGTATCTGTTTTCATTCACTTTTTTTACTTCACCAAACCGGGTCAAAGCGCGTGTTTAACAGCCACCAAGCAAGCCCACAACAGGCACCTGGTGGCTGTGGTTATAGCGGCGGAGTGGCGCTATTTCTTGCCCCCTGCCCGCTTATCAACTTTCGTTTTCACAAACTGCCTGTCTTTGGACGCCGCAGCCAACTCCGTGTCCAACTCACCTGCGTCTACTGCCTTCAAAACAGTGGTGATTGTGTTGGGCAAGTCAGCAAGTGAGCCAACCTCAATAGCAGCCATCCCGTTGGCTATGGGCAGCAGCTTGGCGCCGTAGCGCACTGTGAGCAGCACTGAGCCCGCCACATTCTTACACCACCACTCCTTAACCCGCACAGGGCGTTGGACACGGTGAGGCTCTCCCTGCCCATCCACAGTATCCACCCAACGCATACGCCTATACGGACTGCCGCCCAACTGTGCCTCCGCCAAGCAGAGCTGCTCCTGTAGCTTTACAATCAGCTTGTGCCTGCGGCGCTCCTCCGCAGTTGTAGGATTGAAGTTGGGCTTTGCTACGACTTTCAGTGTTTCCAAATGTGCCACGCTTGCCTCCTGTGTGTTGCGTTACAAGAGCAAGTTTGTTGTCAGACTGCGCACATTCCTACCAAAATCCTGTCAGTCGCTCACAAAAACTGCCGTTGATATCGGTGTGCTCATATTGCCACGATTTCACATACTAGCACTGGACTAGACACACATAGTTGCGCCACACACGCTGCTGGACAACCAATCTTTTCAAAAATCAACCAATCTTTTCGGTTGCTCACGTTCTCAATAGAACAACAAAGAGGATTGTAGTCACGTGCTACTATGCGCAATCGTGGCTGATAGGGAGAACTAGATGCTAGCGCCAAACACATTGGACTGGCGCTACTAATAGCACCACGCCTTAAACGCTTTTAGAGCGTCGTGCAGCGGCGTTAAGAGCCTGCGCTACTTGGGTAGCGGGTGGCAAGTTTTTGAATGCTACAGGCTGGCAATAGGGCGGCTCTATGTTGTGATTGCGATTAGCTTGATATTGGGCAACTTCTTTCGCAACAGCAGCATCAATCAACTGCGCCCAATGTCTGGCCCATCCAGGTGCTACAGGAATGCCCTCCTTAGACCTTTTTAACTGAACACCCAGGTATTTGACTTCCATCTCTCTTCGCTTCAAAGCGGCCACTAGTTTCACTGCAGAATCAATGTCATCCATTTTCATACTATTATTTATCTCAACTCTTCGTTACTGCTAGGACATTTCCTTTTCCATATAATCGTTCAGCAATAGCCTTGGCAAAGACCGCATCTTTCGCCTGCACCTCCACTATCGTAGTCGTCATTATTGAGATCACGCGGATTTTGATCGTCACGCGATAGAGCATTGCCGCACCTCCTGTGCCGCAACTTGCGTTCATATATCAGCTTGAGCAACCAGAATGACGAAGCAGTTTAGCATTAATCTGCAACTGCGCTTCCTCAAGCAGGCGCTCACTCAGCTTTACGGCACCTGATCTGATAACGGCATCCGACGCCTTGCTTGCACGTGAGCGGATATTAAAACTCAGCGTTAGTGCAGCATCGGTGGTCAGCGGTAAACCCTGCGCTTTGATGGAACTGAACCAAGCAGGCGTCCTCCCGCACATGATGCTAAAATCCCATTGGTTAGCTACGAAGCCAAGCGCCTTGACATCGAGATAAAGTTTTTCAAGATTTTGTTTGTTTTTCATACATTTATTTAGCATCAGCACCACCTAAGCTAAATAAGTTTATGAACCAGCGCCCCTACACCGAAAACACAAAACGGAACAAGTTGGACTCTGCGCGATACAATGAAGCGCTTCTAGCTTGGCTCGGCGAACACAGCACACTATGGAATGTAGTTGTGACTTGGCATGTACCGGAGACAATGCGACGACATTACAGGGGCTATGATGAAGATTGGCTAGCGCGGGAGCTGACAAGATACTTCAACAAGGTTGACCGACGAATATACAAGGCAGGTCTCAAAAATAGAGGCATGAGGCTGCCACGAATCATCACATTAGAGTACAATGAGAGCGTGGGCTGGCATGCACACGGCCTGTTAGATTGTGCTCCTGGCAAGAACGAAGATGAGACACTGGAGCTACTGACTAAACTATGGCGCAAACAGACTGACCGATTCGCAACCGACAGGTTTGAGAAGCATCTTGTGATAGGGCAATACGATAATGGCAAGGCTCTCCCATATATTATCAAGCGAATAGATAGGCAAAATGAACAGGCACACGGCATATTAGATTTGAACAACACCTATATTCCTGACTGATCACCACAGAACGAAGCGGGACGGTACCGCTATAAAAGCATAGCGTCGTTGCGTGTGTTAGGAACTCTCACAGTTGGCTAAATGCTGCTGTAGCTAAAATATTGCCTAAAAACCATTCTAACTATACCTACCATGTGAAAACTCAAAGTTGATTGATAAACTCACTTTTCCAAAAAGAAAATACATCAAACGGTCCGTTTGAATGAGGTACTGAAGAATGTCATGTAATGTGTGTTCTCTGATATTCCTCAGTAACCTATTGAAAACACTGGTCACTCATCTATCAAAAAAATAGGTAGGAATCTAGAAAGTCAGACAATATTTTTTACGCTATAAAAAATGACATTCAGGTGCTGAGATGAAGCAAGCAAGAACGCTCACAGACAAACAGCTCAAGCAAGTACTATCCCACTGCTCCACCCGCCACCATGCAGCAAGAGATCGCGCTATAGTGCTGTTCAGTTTCTTAGCTGGCCTGCGTGCCAAGGAGATAGCAGCGCTCACTTTAGCGAATGTGGTAGCGGACGATGGCAAAGTCCGTGATGAGTTCACTTTGTCACCGCAACAGTCGAAGGGGCGTAAAGCCAGACGGGTCTTCATCAATGACCGACTCCAGAAAGAAATCACTCTCTATCTCAAGCAAGTGAAGCTACGAGCAATATGCCCAGCTCTTTTCCAATCCCAAAAAGGAAGTCACTTCTCCGCCAACACCATGTGCCAGTTGCTGCTACGCATTTATGATGAGGCAGGCTTTTCGGACGCAACTAGCCATACTGGCAGGAGGTCAATGATTACGGCATTGGCAGCAAAGGGCATCGGGGTGCGTGTATTGCAGACATTAGCAGGACACTCATCCATCAGCACAACGCAACGTTACATAGACGTGAACGACCAGCAGTTGCGGGCGGCAGTGGAACTAGCTTGAGAACACCTCTATGTCGCTCAAAGCCTTGTTGCATTTAAGCTAGAATAATCCATATTTACACATGTCGTACACTGGCAGTTACGCGGGACTAAACATGAAGCTACGCCAATACCCCCAGCACCGCTCTAATACCTTGCCAGGAGCAGCGTTATGAAAGCGGCTATTCCTGATTTTCGACACCAATCCAGTCGATTCTCTGGATTCAAAATGTTTTATGAGTTTCATTACACGACCAATGATTGCTCACCTGACATTGCAGTTGAGACGTGGCTGGCTAATAAGCTTGATTTTGATTTTGAACAAAGATGCGTACTGGCACTGTTTCAGGGCGCTGTGTATTCAGGACCAATAGAGACAATCTTTGCGACTCAGTTTCCTAAGCTGACAGGGTCAATGGACAATCTCATATCCTTCTACAAAGATAATAAGGCTAGGATGGTCTTTTCGTCTGATTGCAAATACCGAAAGGTTTTTTTTGAACAGTTCCTCACCTCAGTGGCCAAATCCGTGTCGCACTACGGTAGCCTTGGCCAGCTGGTCGCTTCCTGCTTTGATTCAGACGATAGAACCGCGAACTATCGCAAGCTTCAGCGTCTGTGTGTTGACGAATGGTACCAATGGGGTCGTATGGGTCACTGGTGTTTTGCTGAGGCACTGTATAGCTTTGTCAAAGCACCTATCACTCCACCAACGATGGAGTTCATCGACGGTAAAAGTCATAGAGCGGGTTGGGCATTTTGCCTTAACCGTGATGATTTAACCCACGATAAAATATCACGAGCTGATTGTGATTATCTAGAACAAGAAGCTGCGAGATTCATTGCTAATCTCAAACACCCAAATGCAAACTACTTTACGTTAGAGACAGCCTGCTGCAACTACAAACGTCAACATAAAGGCAGTCGTTATGGAGGCTGCTACATTGACGAGCAGTACGATGAAATAATATGGGCGCAGGAGAAATGGGCTGAATATAGCTCCTTGTGGGACACTTATATGCTGGGCAGGCAGGCGGTCCTCCCTGCTGCCCTGCTATATGAAAACAACACCCACCAATCTCAACCACGCTCCGAAGCAGCTTACCAAAAAAGTTGGACGAAATCCCTGAGCCAATATGGTAGGATTCCAAGAGTTGAGGCTTGGTTTGCCAACGAACCCCAAGTTTGGACTGACATCAAGAATCTGCCATTTGCTATCCACTAAGTCATACCAAAATAGCTCTTCATCTCAACCAATATCAGAGCCTGATGTTCGTCGGTGTTGTTCTCCATCGTCTTGACGCGACTAAAAAACGTTGGGGAGCCACATATGTTTCGGATTTTAGTGCGCTTGGCTTTTATGAACTGTTCTGGCTGATTATCTTTACGTTTCTTATGACGAGCCTTGAGAACGGCGTCTGCGGCAACCACCTCAATGATTTTGAGTGAAACGCCCATCTCATCAAGTGCTTCAAGAAAGCTGAAGTTAAACAAACGGTCTCCCTCAAAAATAACGTTTGATTTTATCTGCGTGAGAAAACTGAGTGCTACAGGCTGTACCGCCATGTCTAAACGGTCTGTGCCAGGAAAGTCTTCCCCATCCACATACTCGCCAAGAATGTAACAATCCAAATCCTTGTTATAAAGCGCCTTCAAGCCCTTGCCCGGCTTCAAACTTTCCCACTTGCCTGTTTCCTTTAGAAACGCTTTCATAAGCGTAGATTTACCAGTTGCGGGCAGTCCATTAATCGCCAGCACCTTCTTCTTCGTTTTAACACGAACGCTACTCTTCGGCTGCGCTACGTAATATGGTGGTATATCCTCAGCCTTTATCCCCTTCATTGGTTTCCCAGTTGAGATTGAGACGTATGGCAATGCATCGGTAATATAATCAAACCTCACAGTGCGCCCATCTTTCCTGAAATGAGCTAATCCAAGTTCATATGCTGATTCCTCATTTGGCTGGTATCTAGCATCAAGCTTAGGTCGGTTGATTACGCCGACGCAACTACTGACTGGGTGAAAACTTCGCACAGACAGAGATTTGTCTAACGCCTCAGCTTGATTGTCGGTGTCACCCTTTATGGATATCCCCCAAAGATACGAACTATGCTCCCGGCAAGCATCAAAACCACGCCTGATAACTCTTTGCTCAAAACTATCTACGGATAGAATCGCATCTTTAGAAGAACCAGTCAGCCCATATATCCCATCAATGTCATCACGCAGATATACGATAGGGGTGTTTGGAGGGAAATACTCAGCGGGATGCATAGAGCTTATCTGGCTCCCAAAACCTACGTTCTTGCTATTTTTTTTGACTGTGATCGTTGCTGTTTTACGCAGGCTTGCATAACCATCCTTGCCCAGCCACTCTGTTATCTGTTCATTATTCCAACCCTGTTTCTGTAGGTCTACTATCTTCGTCGCCAACCGAACTTGATATGGCTTGTCCATTTCCACACCATAGCTCTCTAACAAGCTCTCACCCGGTACGAATAGCGTTACACGGCGGGGGTCTATGTTCTGCTGTTTCAGATAGCGAAATATCTTTATAGGACGGGGGTGTGCACCATCTGGCGATATCATCACGGCAATCTTGTAGCTGTTCCACTTGAAGTTTGGTCTCTCAGATTTGGGTGGATAGGCTTTCTCAGTGTTCTCTTTATATGCGAGCGTTGTTTTGGTGTAGCATACAACCGACAGACGACGCCCCTCCCCATTGAGTTGTTGGACGCCGTGGACCTTGCGGGAGTTAGCAACAAAGACATCGCCATCACCAACTCTGAATGCGCAGCGATATTGGGGTATGACAAAATAACCACCCTCATATTTGCCTTCATTGAATACAGCGATGGTCGTCAAGCCACTGTTATGGTCACCGCTATCAATATGATAGTTCATGGCGGGCATATCATCGCCATAACGGTTGACGGCTAATGTGGTGAACACGCTGCCACCAAGCCGATGTTCCCGCAGGATCCGTGAGCTTAGGAACTTGGCCTGTTTCTGATAATCCGCCTTAGCCACCCTGTAATAGACAGTGTCACAACGCTTGGCCAATGCGAAGAACCCAGCTTTCACGTCCTCACTTGCGACCCCAGCTAAAGCGAACTGAGGCACTTTCGTCGTCTTATCGGGTATCCAGCCATAAGTGGATGATGGGATGGGTTCACTACGTGGACGATCCCAATGCCCTTTTTTGCCATCACGCTCTTCGACCCACTTCTCATAAGTGCGCCCTTCATTAGACAGGCGATATTTTAGGCCGCGCTTCTCAAAGTTGGCGATGGTCTTTTGGCTTATGGGGTGCGGCGATTCAGTTATCCTAGCACCACTTGTATCTTGGATGGCGCGGATGGATGTCACTGCTTCGGTACGGGCAGCGTCAGTGAAGATTTTTCTCTTCACGGCGCCAATGACAGGACGACGCCCAATCGTTAGGTCATATGGGCCTTCAACAATAAAGTCCTTGTTGATGATGTCAGCATCAAAGAGATAATCGTAGTCCTTGTGCGTCGGCGTCTTGCCTATCAAATCGGCAGCAGCACGGTCCCCCAAGTCCTGCTCTGATATATAGAGCCTGACGTCGCCATCTGAGGATAACAGAGTGGCCGCGCGGCTGATGCTGAGTTCGCGTGGTGTGCTTGCTGTTGGCTTCTTCAGTTTGCCGGCTAGCACGATTAGGACAGCGTCTGCCACCATCTCAGCAATCTGGGTGGGTATCGCCTGTGCTAACAGCCGCGCCTTATCATTCTCTTTCGCTTTGATAGTGAATGCGTCGGGCATACCAATGAGGGCACTCATCTCTGAGGTGGTGAACATCCTGTCTTCTGCGGGATGTAGACAGCCATTGTCTCCAAGTTGCTTGGCTTTATAAAAGTCCAAGTTTGCACAGGGAGTGTCCCAAGCTGCCCGCATCACTTGGTGGCCTTTACTCTTTGGATAACCGCAGTCAGTGACTGCCCTCAGCCCAAGACTTGCAAGTGTCGTCACTTTGGCTGGCTCTTTCCGCAAGAGCTTCCGTGCTGCCCACAAAGCCTTGCTGCGATGTGTCTGCTTCGTCCAGTAATCAGCATCAGAACGTCTGGTATCAACCTTACTCAGCACTGCCCTTACCGTGCTGTGGTCACTTGGCATTGGTAGTGGAAAGGCAAACTCCAACGCTTCGTCGGTGGTGACTTTGGCTTTTGCTGCTTGTTCCCTATGGACTACAAACACCACGCCATAGGATTTGGACACGGCGGAGCCATACTGGGCCGCGTCAACCACCCGACAGAATACAAAATAGTCGCGCTCTAGGTGTCCATCGCCCATTTTTTTATAGCGTAAAAAATCTACAGACCTATTGAATCGCGTCAGGTTCTCATTCGCCAGCAACTCCGGCGGCACATAACCCACAGCGACTTTAGGAGAGAGGCTGCGGACGATGTTGAAGAAGTCAGACAGCTGGGCGGGTGTATTGGCGGTCTTGTCGGCTGGGCTGAGCTGGGCTGAGAAATCCAACAGGTCTAGCACGGCCCCTGCTGGTAGCCCCACCTTGGCCACAAGCTCAGCTCTGCCCTTCTCTTTGCGGTTGTTGAACCAACGAGCATCGGTGTTGTCGTGGGTGGTAGCAGGGAAGTTCGTGGCGAAGACCGACCTCTCCAAATCCTCTGTTTCAGTTCCATACAAAATCTGAAACCCTTTTGACCTGTAGGCAAATGCGGTTGTGCCGATTCCTGCTGAAAAGCAGGCAGCTGTGTAGGTGTTTTTCGCCATCGCTGTTGCCTTCATTTGCCGTTTAGCTCAGGCTAGCTGGTAGTTGTAGGCTGTTCAAGACCGGGGCATTCGATGGAAAGAAACTCACCACGTCCACGAGAGTTGGCGCAAAGGGTCATAAAGTCCGTCAAGGACAGTGTCGCGGCAAGCTTGGACACTTGCTTCGCTTTTGCAGAAGCTTGGACACTCTATTTAGAAGCTGGATGGACCGATAAGGACCTCCTCAGCTTTCTCAACCAACTCCATGCAGCACGTATTGGGCCAGACCCCGTAACACTAGGCAGGGACAAAGAGGACCGGCTCATTATCGGCACATCGTCAGCATCGTTCTACATGATGAAACGCATTGGTGAGAGCGCACTGCTGAAAGACAAAGAAATCAGGACAGCCTGCCTCATCAACAGCCGCAGTAGCCTATACGACCTCATACAGCTCTATGAAGAGGCATGTGAGAGAGGCAGCGGGTCTGCTGTAAAAAAAGAAGAGCGGGCTAGAGAAAAAGTGCTTTCGCTGCTGACCGCGCACGGTGAAGGATTGACACGTAAGTTGATTGCTGAGGCACGTAAACAGCTTAGCAAACAGCGCCAATCCCATAAACCCAAAGACCTCCTACATAAAGCGCAGCCAAATGAAGGTGGCTTTTCGCTAGCAGAGCTGCTGGAGAGCGGCGCAAGTTTTCAAGAAATACTCCTGACGCCATCTGCATTGGTTCTGGATGCGATTGAAGAGATGTCGATTGCTGATTTGGAGGAGCGGCTTGGATTGTGCAACCTGTCGTCTGGAAATTGTATTGAGCGTTGTTCAAGAATTCTGGCATCCCCACTTTATATATGCCTTTGTGTCAGCGCCCCACTTTTCATCGATTTCGACGAGGATGGCGCTAACGAGCCGCATGAGAGA
>CAIUWR010000040.1 GCA_903902915.1 uncultured Hyphomicrobiales bacterium
CCCACTGGGGCGTTGAAAACCGCCTCCACTGGGTTCTGGACGTCGTGTTCCACGATGATCTGATGCGCCTGAGAACCGAAAGCGGCCCAGCGAATATGGCTGTCATAAAACACTTCGTCCTAAATCTCATCAAGGAGATACAAGACAAGGCGTCCCTCAAGACAAGACGCAAGACCCTCGGTTGGGACGATCAGTACCTCCACGACGCCCTGATGCAAAAATGGCGGTGATAGTGTTCAAGCGATTGCCCTGCTGAATTCCGCACTGCTGCGTCAAACAGGCCGCTTCGTTCACGGTTTGACTCCGCAAATCGCCGCTTCGGGAAAAGCGGCTGGGGAAAACAGGCGCGAAGGGCCCGGGACGCTTGGACCTGAATCAATGGCTGGTGTAGTTTGCCACTCGTCGGATACGACATCTCGTGTTGCGGACCATCACAGAGCGTAAGGCGTTTGAACAACGGCGGCGAGAGCCGACGCGTCTGGCTGTGTGATTTCTGGTTCGGCTGCATTGTTCTAGACTGGATGGAGGACTTATGTCCTGGACTGATGAGCGCGTCGAACAGTTGCGAAAGCTTTGGCTTGACGGGAAGAGCGCGAGTCAGATCGCTGGAGAGCTGGCCAACGGGATCACCCGCAACGCCGTGATCGGCAAGGTCCATCGTCTGGGTCTGTCCGGTCGCGTGAAGAGCGCGGGACAGCCTGCGCCCCGGCCGCGTCCTGCGCCGAAGCCCCAATCCACGTCCAACGCCTCTGGTTCAGGTGGCGGGTCGAGCCATGGTTCAAGCCATGGGGCGAGCCTCAGCGCCGGCGCCATGCAACGCGGCCAGGCCGCACAGCGTCAATCCATGCCCATGACGCGCGGCGCCACCGCGCTGGCTTATTCTCCGATGGCTGAAGTCGAGACCGTGTTGCGGCCGACCGAAGAGGTCGTGATCCCGATGTCCGAGCGGGTCACGATCATGGAGCTGAAAGAATCCATGTGTCGCTGGCCATTGGGCGATCCTGCGACCCCCGAGTTTCGGTATTGCGGCGCCAGGTCGCCGATTGGCGACACCTATTGCGCGCATCATGCGCGGGTCGCCTATCAGCCGAGCCAGGATCGTCGGCGCGATCGTGATCGCCGGGCGCAACAGCTCACCCGCATGTCCTGATCGCGAGCGCATCGAAAAG
Organism: uncultured Hyphomicrobiales bacterium; assembly: GCA_903902915.1. Classification (GTDB taxonomy): domain Bacteria; phylum Pseudomonadota; class Alphaproteobacteria; order Rhizobiales; family Beijerinckiaceae; genus Terripilifer. Next base: position 1,170 of record CAIUWR010000040.1, read on the forward strand.
CCCGGCCGCCTTTTGGGCGAGCCGGGCTTTTTATTGCGGTGATTGCGTCTCAAGCCTTGCCGAAAGTCTCGTCGAAAGCGTAGCCGGCGCCGCGCACCGTGCGCAGCGGATCGCGCTCGCGGCCGCGCACGATCGCCTTGCGCAGGCGTCCCACATGCACGTCCACTGTGCGCTCATCGATCTCGGCCGCATCGCCCCAGACAGAGTCGAGCAATTGGGCGCGGGAGAACACGCGGCCCGGCTTTTCCATGAGATGTTCCAGCAGGCGAAATTCGGTCGGGCCCAGATGAATGTCGCGCTCGCCCCGGCGCACGCGCCGCGCCATGCGGTCAAGCATGAGCTCGCCCGCCTGCAACCGTCCCGCGATGCGTTCGGGCCGCGCGCGGCGGAGCAAGGAACGCACCCGCGCCATGAGTTCAGGCACCGAGAAGGGCTTCACCACATAATCGTCCGCGCCGATGGACAGGCCGCGCACACGCTCGCTCTCCTCGCCGCGCGCGGTGAGGATGATCACCGGCAAATCGCGCGTGGCTTCGCGGACGCGCAGACGCCGACAGATTTCAAATCCCGAGACGCCTGGCAGCATCCAGTCGAGAATGACGAGGTCGGGAACGCTTTCCGCCAGCATGATCTCGGCCTCGTCGCCACGCTCGGCGCGCGAGACCGCATAGCCTTCCGCTTCCAGATTGTAAGTCAGCAACAGCGCGAGCGCCGCCTCATCCTCGACGACAAGGATGCGGGGCGTCGTCGGAGAACCCGCCTCCATCATTTGCCCCCAGCCATGTCGCCCTTGGGCCTGTCCATCGGCAACATTTCGCCGGTGAGGATGTAATGCACGGTCTCCGCGATATTGGTCGCGTGGTCTCCGACGCGCTCGACGTTCTTCGAGCAGAAGAGCAGCTGCGTGCAGACGGTGATGTTGCGCGGATCCTCCATCATGAAGGTGAGGAGGTCGCGGAACACCGAGTCTTCCAGCGCGTCGATTTCGGCGTCGCGCAGCCAGACCGCATCGGCGCGCTCGACATCCCGCTGCGAGTAGGCGTCGAGCACATCCTTCAATTGCATGGCGGCGAGTTCGCCCATGTGCCGCAGGCCGATCATGGCGCGCGGCAGGCGCTGTTCGCCCGACAGCGCGACCGCACGCTTGGCGATGTTCTTGGCCAGATCCCCGACGCGCTCCAGATCGCCGGAAATGCGCATCGCGGCGACGATTTCGCGCAGGTCGAGGCCAACCGGCTGGCGCCGCGCGATGATCAGCACCGCCGATTCCTCGACTTCGCGCTGAAGGGCGTCGAGGCGCTTGTCCATGGAGATGGTGGAGCGGGCGAGGTCCGCATCGAGGCGGATCAGCGCGTCGATGCCATCCGCCAGCATTTTCTCGCCGATGCCGCCCATTTCGGCGATCTTGCGGCCGAGCAATTCAAGTTCGCGATCAAAGGCCCTGACTGTGTGGTCGCTCATAATCATTCCCCCCGTCAGCCGAAGCGGCCGGTAATATAATCCTGCGTGCGCTTCTGCGCGGGCGATGTGAATATCTTGTCGGTATCGTCCATCTCGACCATCTCGCCCAGATACATGAACACCGTCTTGTCGGAGATGCGCGCGGCCTGCTGCATGTTATGGGTGACGATGGCGATCGTGTAGCGATCGGACATTTCGTCCATCAGCTCCTCGACCTTCGCCGTCGAGATCGGATCAAGCGCCGAGCAGGGTTCGTCGAAGAGGATCACTTCGGGCTTGATGGCGACCGTGCGCGCGATGCACAGGCGCTGTTGCTGGCCGCCAGACAGGCTCAGGCCGCTGGCGTCGAGCTTGTCCTTCACCTCGTCCCACAAGGCCGCGCCGCGCAGGGCTTCTTCCACGCGCGCGTCCATTTCGCTCTTCGGCAGCTTCTCATAAAGGCGGATGCCGAAGGCGATGTTTTCAAAGATCGTCATGGGGAAGGGCGTGGGCTTCTGGAAGACCATGCCGACGCGCGCGCGCAGCAAATTGACGTCGACGCCCGGCCCCAGAATGTTCTGCCCATCGAGCAAAACCTCGCCCTCGGCGCGCTGGTTGGGATACAGCTGATACATGCGGTTGAGCACGCGCAGCAGCGTGGACTTGCCGCAGCCCGACGGGCCGATGAAGGCCGTCACCTTGTTGGTCAGCAGCGACAGGTTGATGTTCTTGAGCGATGGCTTGCCCGAGCCATAATAGAAATTGAGATTGCGAATGGCGATCTTCACGCCTTCGGAATCATGGGTCAGCGCGTCGGCGCGCATCATCTCGTTCATTTCGGATTCCTCCCGCCGGACAGGCTCCGGGCGACAATGTTGAGAGACAAAACAGCAAGCGTGATGAGCAGAGCGCCCGCCCAGGCGAGACGTTTCCAGTTAGGATCGGGATTGTTGATGAAATTGTTGATGGTCACCGGCAGATTGGCCATGGTCTTCGTGAGATCCACGCTCCAGAACTGGTTCGACAAAGCGGTGAAGAGCAACGGCGCCGTCTCGCCGCTCACCCGCGCCACCGCAAGCAGAAGGCCGGTCACAAGGCCCACGCGCGCCGCGCGCCAGGTGATCTTGCGGATCATGTAGGACTGCGGCATGCCCAGCGCGACGGCGGCTTCGCGCAGTTGCGTGGGCACCAGCAGCAACATGTCTTCGGTCGTGCGCACCACCACCGGCAGCGCGATCACCGCCAGGGCCAGCGCGCCAGCCAATCCCGAGAAGCCGCCCATGGGCACGACCACCGCGCCATAGACGAAGAGGCCGATGATGATGGAGGGCGCGCTGAGCAGGATGTCGTTGATGAAGCGGATCACCGAGGTGATCTTCGAGAAGCGGCCATATTCGGCCATATAGGTGCCCGCCAGCAGGCCGATGGGCGCGCCGACCCCGATGCCAAGGACCGTCAGGATCAGACTGCCGACGATGGCGTTGAGCAATCCACCGCCTTGCGCGTTGGGCGGCGGCGTCATTTCCGTGAACATCGCCACGGTGAGGCCCGCAAAGCCGTTCCAGAAGAGCGTGAAGAGGATCAACGTCAGCCAGGCGAGGCCGAAGATGGTGGCGCCGAGACAAAGCGCCATGGCGATGGAGCTTGTGCGGCGACGCCGCGCGTAGAACGGGTTCATGTCAAACTCCCTGCTTGCGCTCGAGCCGCATCAACATGAGGCGGGCGGCGGCGAGGACGAAGAAGGTGAGCACGAAGAGCAACAGGCCCAGCAGGATCAGCGCGCTTTGATGCAGATCGCGGCTCTCGGCGAATTCGCTGGCGATGGCCGCCGAAATCGTCGTGCCCGGGCCGAAGATCGAGCCGGTGATGCGGAAGGAATTGCCGATGACGAAAGTCACCGCCATGGTCTCGCCCAGCGCCCGGCCCAGCGCGAGCATGACGCCGCCAATCACGCCGACGCGGGTGTAGGGAATGACCACCCGGCGCACCACTTCCCATGTGGTGCAGCCAAGCCCGTACGCGGCCTCCTTCAACACCGGCGGAACCGTGTTGAACACGTCGCGCGCGATGGCGGTGACGAAGGGCAGGATCATGATGGCGAGCACGAGCGATGCGTTGAACAGGCTCAGATTGCTCGCAGGCCCGGCGAAGATCACATTCAGCACCGGAATGTTTTCGACCGCATCGACGATGGCGGGCTCGATCGAGTCGGCCAGCATCGGCCCCAGAACGAAGAAACCCCACATGCCGTAGATGATGGAGGGAATGCCCGCCAGAAGCTCCACCGCCACGCCCACAGGCCGACGCAGCCATTGCGGACAAAGCTCGGTGAGGAAGATGGAGATGCCGAGGCCCACGGGAACGGCGATCAGCAAAGCGATGACGGAGCTGATCAGCGTGCCGTAGATCGGCCCCAGACCGCCAAGCACCGGATTGGGCCGCGCATTGGGCGCCCAACGCTGGGTGGTGAGAAAGTCAAAACCGTAAGTCGAGATCGCAGGCCATGCGCCGATGATCAACGAGATGATGATGCCGCCCAGCAGCAACAGCACCGTGGCGGCGGCGATCTGCGCCAGCAGCCGAAACACCGAATCGCCCAGTTTGAAGGACGCCAACGCCTTGGCGCGCCAGGCGTTGGTGGGCGCTTCAACGGCGCCTTCTTGCAAAATCATATCCGTCATCGGGAAATCCTCTTGCACACACAAAAGTCGAAAGTGGGGGAGGTCGCCCTCCCCCACGCTCCGATTACTTGTTCTTGATGCTGTCCGCCCAGGTCTTGCGGATCAGCGTGGCCACGGAGGCGGGCATGGGGATATAGTCGAGCTCTTCGGCCATCTTGTCGCCCTTGGCGAAGGCCCAGTCGAAGAACTTGATGGCCTCCATGGAAGCTGCCTTATCAGACGGCTCGCCATACATCAGGATGAAGGTCGCGGCGGTGATCGGCCACGAAGCCTCGCCCGGCTGGTTGGTCAGGATCTGATAGTAGCCGGGGGCGTTGGCCCAATCGGCGTTGGCGGCGGCGGCCTGGAAGGCGGCGACCGTGGGCTCGACATGCTTGCCAGCCTTGTTGACCATGTCGGCGAAGGTCAGCTTGTTCTGCTTGGCGTAAGCATATTCCACATAGCCGATGGAGTTCTTGGTCTGGGCGACATTGCCGGCCACGCCGTCATTGCCCTTGGCGCCAACGCCAACCGGCCATTCCACCGCCGCGTCCGAACCGACCTTGTCAGCCCAGTCCTTGCTGACCTTGGAGAGGTAGTCGGTGAAGTTGAAGGTGGTGCCCGAACCATCCGAGCGACGCACGACGGTGATGGCGGCCGAGGGAAGCGTCAGCTTGGCGTTCAGCTTCTTGATCGCGGCGTCGTCCCACTTGGTGATCTTGCCGAGATAGATGTCGGCGAGGGTCTCGCCATCGAGCGTCAGCTCGCCGGGCTTCACGCCTTCAAGGTTCACGACGGGCACGATGCCGCCCATGACCATGGGCCACTGCACCAGGCCGTCCTTCTTCAGCGCGTCAGCCTTGAGCGGCATGTCGGTGGCGCCGAAGGTCACGGTCTTGGCCTGGATCTGCTTGATGCCGGCGCCCGAGCCGATGGACTGATAGTTCAGGCCGTTGCCGGTCGCGGTCTTGTAGGCGTCAGCCCACTTCGAATAGATCGGGAAGGGGAAGGTGGCGCCGGCGCCGGTGATGTCGGCGGCCTGGGCGGTGGCGCCGGTCAAGGCGACAATGGCGACCGCCGCAGCGCGCATCAGGGGATTGAAAGTCATGCTTGTCTCTCTGGTTGCGGCGGTCCTGGGGATCGGAGCCGCCTCAGTACTGTCTTTAAGCTTTCGACGTTCCGTTTTTACGACAGTCGAATGACAATTAAATGACATTATAAACACATGAAAAATATAAGTTTTCAGGATTTAGGCAAAAGCGCCTCGAAGCAGGCGCCATCGCCCGGCTCGCTGGTGATGGACAGACGGCCCCTGTGACGCGCCACAATATGCTTGACCAGGGCGAGGCCAAGCCCCGTTCCGCCTTTGGCGCGGCTCGCGCCCGCATCCGCGCGGTAGAAGCGCTCCGTCAGGCGCGGCAGATCCGCGCGGGCGATGCCCTTGCCATGGTCCCGCACGCGCAGGCGCGCCTGATCGCCCTGCTGGGCGACGGAAATCTCCACATTTGTGACCCGGTCGGGCAGCGAACCGTAAGTGATGGCGTTGCCGACGAGGTTTTCCACAAGCCGGATCAGTTCGTCGCGGTCGCCCGGAATGATCAGCGTCGGCGGCGCCTCGATCTGAAGCGTGACGCGGTTTTCCTTCGCGATGAGGTCGAGGCCGTCCACCACGTGGCGCACGACGCCGACAAAATCCACGGGCGCGTTGGGCCGCAGATGGGCTTGCTGTTCGATGCGCGAGAGCGAGAGCAGATCGTCGATCAGCCGCTGCATCCGCCGCGCCTGATCGCGCATGATGCCAAGGAAACGCACACGGGCGTTTGGGTCGTCCCGCGCCGGCCCCTGCAAGGTTTCGACGAAGCCCAGCACCGAGGCCAGCGGCGTGCGCAACTCATGGCTGACATTGGCGATGAAATCCGAGCGCATGCGCTCCACGCGCAGGGCGTCGGTCGTTTCCCGCAGGGTCAGCATGCAGAGCGTTCCCTCGGCGAGCTCCAGCGGCGCCACATGCGCGTCGAAGACCCGTTCGACCGGCACCCGCTCGCGCCAGATGACGCCTTCGGCCGGGCCGCCCGCCAGAACCCGCGTCGCTGCGTCCAGCACGTCGGGCGAACGCAGGGTGAGGGCGAGCGGATCGCCAGCGCGCGCGGCGGGCAGAAGCGCGCGCATCGGCGCGTTCAAGGCGCGAAGCCGCGTGTCGGGACCAACCAGCAGGGCTGGGTCGCGCAGCGCGTTGAACAGTGCGGCGCACAGCGCGGCTTCCTCGGGTGCCTTGTCCAACGTGTCTCCTCGCAAGCGTTATGAGAATCGTTGTGAAGTGGGGAACGATTCTCATGACAGAATTGCGACATATGACAAACGCCGGAACGATATTGTCGCAATTCCTCAATCGAGGCCCGGGCGCTCGCGGCGTCCATCGTCTTCGCTGCGGTGCGTCATGTCTTCGCGCAGCGAGGTCCAGCGGCGCATGCTCTCATGGGCTCCAAGCAGCGCCAGCGCCAGAATGAACGGGCCGATATAATAGACCATGCGGAACAGCAGCAGCGAGGCCAGCAGTCCCTCCTGTGAGGGCGCGGGGACCGCCTTGAGCATGGTCATTTCAAAGGCGCCGATCCCTCCCGGCGCATTCGAGGCGATGCCGATCAGGCAGGCGAACACATAGGTCGCGGCAAAGGTCACCGGATCCGCGCCATGGCCGCGCGGCAACAGCACGTAAAGACAGGCGGCCGCAGCGCTGAGTTCGCACACGCCCAGCAACATCTGACTGACGGTGAGCACGAAACCGGGCAGCTCCAGCGTCAGCCCCTGAATGCGGGTGCGCCGATGGCCGAGCGAAACCCAGGTCAAATAGGCGAGAATGGCGGCCAGAACGCCCAGCCCCATCGCCACGTTCACGGAGACCTTCACATGATTGATCTCGGCGATGCCCACCGGATCAAAAACCAGCGCCGTCCCGACCACGATGGTCATGCCCAGCCAGAAGGTGACGCCCGCGATGACCGTCAGGCTCGCCACCTTGGCGGCGGAGACGCCCTTTTGCGAATAGATCCAGTAGCGCACCGTGCCGCCCGTGATGATCGGAAAGCCCAGCGTGAAGGAAATCGCATAGCTGGTGAAGGAGCCCAGCGCCGTCGTGCGATAGGGCACGCGCAGGTTCAGTTGGCGCAGGGCCAGCCCATCATAGCCGGTGAGCGCCAGATAGGAGAGGGAGGCGAAGGCGCAGGCCAGCGCGATCTGGTCCCAGCTCGTCGCCTCGAAGGCGGCGCGCAGGTCGCGCCAACTGACGGCGCGCAGCGTGTTGAAGAGCACGAAGGCGGAAAGGGCGATCAGCGCCAGGCTGAGGGCCGCGCCCACAAGGCGCCAGCGCCTGCGGCGCCGCATCGCCTTGTCGTGCAGCGGGTCCAGCAATGCGGGAACGACGCCGCCCGCATGGATGGGCGCGCCTGTCTCCTCGTTCATCTCTGATTCCGGGCTGACCATCAGACGTCCATCGAGCCGGGGTGGCCCGCGCGGCCCTTATGAAGAGCGTGCGCGATGGTGGCAAGTCCCGCAGGGACGGATGCGAATGGCGCAGCCATGCTCACCGCTTCCACATCTGCGCCCAAAGATTTGTGAACGGATCGAAGGTGAAGCGCACCCTATGGGTTCCAGGCCCCAGCTTTACGGCGCGGAACATCACATTCGCCTGAAGGATCGGCGCAGGCTCGCCATCCACCTGCGCCGACCACCAGGGGTGCCAGATATCGTTGAGGACAAGATAACAACCTTGAGTCGAGGTCGCCTCCGCGACGACTTCCGTATTCCGATACGACAGGATTCTGGCCTGCCCGGGCGGGCCCTGCAGCGTGACGCCCGCCTCGTCTCCATCCAGCAGGACCGTGCGGGTGAAATCGACCTGCGGCCAATGTCCATCGGTCAGCATTTGGTCGATATCAATGATTTGCGCTGCGCCCGGCGCCATCACGCGCGGCAGGGCGCGCGGATTCTCCCACACGAAACCATCTTTGGTTTGCGCCACAAAGGTGAAGTCCTTCGGATCGAAGTCCTTGTCCATCCGCTCCAGCGGATAGCGCGAGACGATGAGGCGCACGCCAAACAGATCGGCCAGGGGCGAGCGGAAGTGCGCGTAGAGCGGCGAGAAGGTGCGCTGCTCGGGCACGGAGACCTGATCCTGAGCGTTGGTCGCGTCGGTGAAGAGCTTCATGCGGATGGGATTGAAGCCAAGATCATGGTCGAAGCCATGAATCAGCCCCGCATTGGGCCATTCATAGCCCACGGCCGCCAGCTCCACCCGGTCGCGACGATCGGGCGCCGCATGGGCGGCCAGATGCGCACGGATCAAGGCCAGCGTCTCGTTCTTCGTATCGGGGTGCAGCACGTCATAGGCCGCAGGCGGCAGGGCCGTCGATTCGTTGGGCTTGTTGCTCACCCCCAGATCCAGCGTCATGAGGGCCGCCAAAGCGGTTAGCCCCAGCCAGGGGGCGCGGCCCATCACGCCGGGCGCGGCGAACAACGCGGCGAGGGCCAGCGTCAGGGAAGCCGCGCCGATCGCCAGCGGAACCGAGGCCTGCGCGAGACGGCCCTTGTCCCAGGCGACGAACAGGCACAGTCCGAAAAGCAGGGCCAGGGCGACGACGCCAGACTTCAGATGCACCCGTTCCGATCGGGCGATGATCGCGTGGACGCCATAGCCCGCAAGAATCGCCAGCAAGGCGCAGAGGGGAAAGGTGGCGTCGGCCGGACGGCGGTAGAGCTCGACGCCGGGAATCAGGAAAAAATATTCGAAAACAGGCGTGTACCGTCCCACCGCATAGAGAACCATGAAGATCGTCATGACGATGAAGATCCGCACCGCCCGGTCGCGCATCGCGCCTGCCGCGCAGGCGAGCGCCGCCAGCGGAATGGCGCCAAAATAGATCGCGCCCATATTGCGCGCCAGCACCAGGTCCGTTTCGCCCCACACCTGCGAGGAGGGCGGACCCCAGAAATCCTTCATGGGACCATCCACGCCAAAAAGATTGGCGACGACGGCGGACAGGAAGGCCAGCGGCGGCAAGGAGCCGCGCACCGCCTCCTCCAGGTCCATGCCGGGGCGGTTGGAGTCATCGGCCAGCGCCAGCGTGAAGGCGATGGGGATGGCGACCGTCAGCACCCCGCCGACAAAGCCTGCGGACAGCGGCGGCAGGACGCGTTTCAGCCGGCGCCAGACGCCCGGCGCCTCCAGCACATGCCAGATCGTGTAAGCGGCCAGCACGAAGACGCATAGAAGCGCGATCTGATCGCGGCCCAGCACCATGAAGCCCGCCAGCACGCCCGCCGCAAATCCATATAAAATGGACGCGCGGGAGAGCGCGCGAGAAAGCGCCAGCAAGGTGAGCGCGAACCAGCACAGCGAGATGACCTCGCCCACATGTTGCAGCCGCCAGGCGGCGGAACCGCCGAAGGAAAAGGAAAAAGCGGCCACCAGCGCGCCAGCTGGATGCCAATGCCGGTCCTTGAAAAAGGCGATCAGCGCCAGACCCGCCAGAATGAGCATGCCGAAGACGACGGCGTCCACCGCCCGAAACGAGGGGGCCGCGTTGAAGAGCGCCAGCAGAAAATAGGGCGGCGAGAAGATCTGCGCCTGCGGATCGGCGATTTGCGGAAAGCCCGTGAACACGTTCGGCGTCCAGAAGGGGCTGTCGCCTGCGGCGAGCGCACGGGCCAGAAACACGATCTGCGGATAGGCCTGCGCCTTGGCGTCCCAGGGAATCGTCACCGCCCCCGAAAGCCAGGGCCAGGCGAGAACGAGGGCGCCCATGATGAAGGCGAGGCTTGCGAACAGGTAGAGCTGTCCATGGGATGCGGACGGCTCGCGAGGGACTGACATGGTTGGATCCGAAACAGCGTCGAGGGGTCGTATAGCCTATTCCTTGCCGCCCGTCTGCGCTGGCGCGCCTTCCACGTCAATGAAGTGGCCGGCCCGGTCGCGCTTGGAGGCCAGGTAGCGCACGTTCTGGTCGGTCGTGCGGCCCAGAATGCGCCGGTCGGAGACAACCTCAAGCCCGGCGGTTCCAAGCGCCGCGATCTTGACCGGGTTGTTGGTCATCACATGCACCCGGGTCACGCCAATCTGGCGCAGCATCTCGGCCGCGAAATCGAAGCTCCGCTGGTCATGGTCGAAGCCCAGCACCTCGTCGGCGTCATAGGTGTCGAAGCCCTGGGCCTGCAACTTGTAGGCGCGCATCTTGTTGGACAGGCCGTTGCCCCGCCCCTCCTGGTCCAGATAGAGCAGCACGCCGCCGCCATTCTCGGCCATGAAGCGGGTGGTGTGGCGCAACTGGTCGCCGCAGTCGCATTTCAGGCTGCCGAAGAGATCCCCCGTCAGGCAGGCTGAATGCAGCCGAACCGTCACCGGCGCGGCGAAATCGGGCTTGCCCACAATGACCGCCACCTGATCGCGCAGGCCCTCGCCGCCGCGAAAAATGACGAATTCCGTGTCGGGAGCCCCTTCGAGCGGCACTGGCGCGCGGCCAACGATCCGCAAATCGTGCAGGCTGTTGCGGCGGAAAGCCTCCACGGCGGCCGCCTCGACCCGCGCCAGGCCTTCGCCCTCGATGTCGCGCAGGGACACCGGCAAGGCGACGACCGCAGGCAGGACCAGAGCCGCCCGGGCAAGTTCCAATGCGGCGAGATCGAGCCTGCCGGGGGTGGCGACCGGCGCATCGATGCGCGCGCCAACCTCAAGCGCCAGCGAAGCGACGCGGGCCAGATCAATGGTGGGCAGGGCGATGGCGCCGGGCTTGATCCTGTCAAGGCCAAGGTGGCGCAGGCGGGGCGCGGGCAACAGGAGACGCGCGCGGCGCTTTCCAAGCGCCTCCAGCGTCGGCGCATGGCGGGCGTCGAGCGCTTCCACGCAAAGCATCAGAAGATGGGAGCGGCCAGCCTTGACGATGACGGGGCGGCCAGAGCGAATTTCCGCCAGGGCGCGCTCGACAGCGATCTGTCCAGGCCCGCCGTCCGCCTCAAAAATGTTCTTGATTTCAGCCACACGACCCCCGACTGAACTTGACAGCATTGATTTGGTTACGTGAACGACAGCCTGTTGGATGGGCTCCATAGCGCACATCCTGCTCATTTCATAGGAGCCCTGATGACTGAGGGAAAAGCGCGTGAGCGGAAAAGCGGAACCGAAAGCGCCGCGGCTGACGCATTTCAGCCCATCTTGGAGGCTCCGGCGGAGCGTCCCTTCGTGGTGGCCCAACTGGGCCAGTCGCTCGACGGACGCATCGCCACGGTGACCGGGGAGTCGCGCTACATCAATGGACCTGCGGCGCTGGATCACCTGCACAGGCTGCGCGCAGCGGTGGACGCGGTGGTGGTCGGAGCGGGCACCATCGTCGCCGACGATCCGCAGTTGACCGTTCGGCGGATCGAGGGACGCAGCCCGGCCCGTGTGGCGATCGACCCCACCGGGCGGCTGGGAAGCGGCGGCGCCTGGCTCGCCCGCGACGGGGCGCCGCTGCTGCTGGTGAGCGCGGGCGAGGCCTGCCCGCAAGGCGTGGAGCTTGTGCGCCTGCCGCTCCACGAAGGCTTGATGCGCCCGGCCGACATCGTCGCCGCGCTTTTCGCGCGCGGCTATCGCAAGCTGCTGATCGAGGGGGGCGCGCGCACCATCTCGTCCTTCATCGACGCTGGCTGCGTCAACCGCTTGCATCTGCTGATGGCGCCGGTGATCATTGGCTCCGGCAAGACCGGGCTGGAGCTCGCGCCGCAGGGCGATTTGTCGCGGGCTCTGCGTCCGCCCACCAGCGTCCATCTTCTCGCGGGGGGCGAGGTTCTTTTCGATTGCGCGCTGGTGTAGCATCAGGCCGCAATTGGGAGGCAGAACATGTCCGATCAGATTCGCCCGCCTGTTTATTCGTCAGCGTCCAAATGGATTCATTGGCTTACCGCGCTTTGCGTGTTGATGATCATCCCCGGCGGCATTCTCATGACCCACATGGAGGAAGGCCCGTTGCAGGACCAGATCTATGATCTGCACCGTTCCTTCGGCGTGGTCGTCTTCATTCTGGCGGTGACGCGCGTGGCGGCGCGCAAGGCCTTCGGCACGCCCGCGCCGGTGGAGGCGCTGACGCCTCTCGAGCGCCGGGCCTCGGTGGCCGTGCACCATTCCCTTCTGACGCTGATTTTCGTCATGCCGATTCTGGGCGTGGTGATGACCTCGTTCTACGGCGACGGCGTTTCCGTCTTCGGGCTCTTCACCCTGCCGCAGATGTTCGCCAAAAAAGAGCCGGTCTACGACGTGCTGGCCGCCATCCATGGCTGGCTGGGCTATTTGATGGCTGCGCTCATCCTGTCGCATTTCGGCGGGGCGATCATGCACACCTTCATCAAGCGCGACGGCGTGCTGCAAAGGATGCTGCCTGCGCCCCGAAAGGGGCAAGTTTAAGTTCCGCCGTTCAGCGCAGCGTCGGCGGCGCCGCCAGACATCGGGCAGGGGCAGCGACGAAGCCTGTGCGGCCCGCCAAAAAAAGAGCCCCGAAACCGGGGCGGGGCTCTTTCTCGTCTCAGACCACGTCCTTGCGGGTGTCCGCATCGGCTGGCTTGTCGTACCATTTGGGGTCCATGCGGCAGGGGACGCCGTTTTCCCGCAGGGTCTGTTCATATTCGTTGCGGATGAACGGATCTTCCATCCAGTAGGGGATGGCGGTGCCGCCCTGATTCACGTCGATGGCGGTGTAATCGGTGTGCTTCTGGCCGGGGGCGCCGGGGTCGCGGCCGGGGTTGTGGGGGCCGAACCAGGCGCTCAGGCGGAAGTCTTCCTTGGAGACGCTGAAGTGCTGGTGATACCAGCGCGCGCCGCCCGGCGCCGCCGTCACCAGCCCCACCGGCTCGTAGTCGAGGCGGTTGACCTGATCGGCCACGCCGTTCTCCCACGGCCGCTCGCCGCAATGCTCGGGCCATGAATAGGTGTAGCCCTTGCCCTTCAGGCAGATCAGAACCGCCGCCGAGGTATGGGCGTGGCCCTTGGAATAGCGGCCGTTCTCGTGCTGGCCGATCCAGTAATAGAAGCTGTTGTTCGTCATGAAGGGCTCGACGCGGCGATAGCCGACGGACCGGCGGTTATCGAGCGGCAGTTCGCAATTGATGACGTCGGGGATGAAGTTGGTCTTGCGCATGGCCAGACCACGCACCGGATCGGGCTCGATGTCGTCCTTGGGCTTGAAGAAGTCATCGGCGCCGGAAAAGCGGTCTTCGAACACGAAGGGGTTCTCGAACACGGCCTTGGCGTTTTGCAGCGCGTTCAGCACGACGGGCGCGGTGGTGCCGCCCAGCAGCAGGGCGCCGCCGGAGGTCGCGTTGACGTGGCGGTGCATGGCGTTCATGGGGATCGAGAACATCGAGCCCTTCTGCCATTCGAAGACATGCTTCTTGGACTGGCCGTCGATCCAGACTTCCGTCGAACCGCGCCCTTCCACCACGAGGAAGATCTCCTCATACATGTGCTTTTCGGGGTTCAGCGCGCCGCCGGGCGGAATCTCCACCACATAGCAGCCCCACTTCGTTTCGGTGCCATAAAGCTGGATGAAATGGCCTTTGCCGCCGGTGCGCTTCCAGGGCATCAGGGGCAGATTCTGCACCTTGCTGATGCCGATGCCGCGAAACACGGGAATGCCCTCGGACTCCATCCAGGCGTCATAGGGGGTGGGCTGTTTCTTGAATTCGCCGAAACCGGCCTTTTTGGCGCCGGCCGGCTCGTGCCAGTGAACGCCGTCTTTCCCGTCATGGGGCATGGGATCCTCCTTGGGTGAATGTCCGTCTTTGGCTAATCCGCCAAAGGTCTGGCGCTGTCAATCTCGCTGGCGACAGTTGACTCCAATCCCGCCATGCGCGAACCAAGCAGCGGGACCGAAATGAACGAAGGGGCGAGCGCAGCGCATGGCGAAGGAAGACGAGAAGAAGACCGCTGGCCACTCCATGGGCGAACATACAATGGGCCTCAGCTGGGCGCATGTGCATGCCGAAGACGCCGACCATGACCATGACGAATTCGACTCCGACGTGCCGCTGGAAGAAAATCCGCTCTGGATCCAGGATAATGTGACGCTTGTGAGCGTCGGCATCGACATCGGCTCCTCCGGCACGCAGGTCATCTTCTCCAGGATCCACCTGCGCCGCCTCGCCGAAGAGCTGACCAGCCGCTTCTATGTGGTCGCCCGCGACACGCTGTTTCTCTCCCCGGTCTCCCTGACGCCCTATTCCAGCGAGACCCGCATCGACGACAAGGCCCTGCGCAAAATCGTCGAGGACGCCTATGAGGCGGCGGGGCTCGCCCCCGGCGACATCGACGCTGGCGCGGTGATTCTCACCGGCGAGGCCCTGCGGCGCGAGAACGCCCAAAGCATTTCGGCCATGCTTTCGGAGGCGGGCGGCGATTTCGTCTGCGCCACGGCGGGCCATCATATGGAGTCCATGCTCGCCGCCTATGGCTCGGGCGCGGCGCAGGCCTCGCTGGAGCTTGGCAAGCGCGTGCTGAACATCGACATTGGCGGCGGCACCACCAAGCTAGGCCTCGTGGACAAGGGCCAGTGCATCGCCACCGCCGCCTTCCATGTGGGCGGGCGCTTGCAGGTGGTGGACGAGCATTTCCGCATCACCCGCCTCGATCCCGCCGGCAAGCACCATGCGAAGCGCGCGGGCTTCGACTGGAATCTGGGCGATCAGGTGACGAGCGAGGATCTCGACAAGGTCGCCGACGTCATGGCCGAAACGCTGATCGTCGCCCTGACCCAGCGCCCCGCGCCCCATGATGTGGAGCATCTGTTCCTCACCGATCCCATCGCCGATTTCGGCGATATCGGCGGCGTCATGTTCTCGGGCGGCGTCGCCGAATATGTCTATGACCGCGAGCCGCGCGATTTCGGCGACATGGGCAAGCGGCTTGGTTCGGCCCTTGCGCGCAAGATCGCCGCCGGTCGCTTTCCCTGGCCCATGCTGCCCGCGCGCGAATGTATCCGCGCCACGGCGCTGGGCGCGTCGGAATATTCGGTGCAGCTCTCGGGCAACACGAGCTACATCTCAAATCCCGGCGCCTTGCTGCCGCGCCGCAACTTGCAGGTCATCCAGCCCGCCTTCGAATTTACCGAGGAGGTGGACGGGGAAGCGCTGGGCAAGGCGATCATCGCCCACCGCAAGGCTTTCGAGGTCGAGGGCGCAGAAATCGACATCGCGCTCGCCTTCCACTGGAAGGGCATGCCGTCCTATGACCGCATCTTCGCCACAGCGCAGGGCGTCGCCATCGGCCTCGCCGATCATATCGCGGCGCAAAAGCCCATCTATGTGATGCTGGATGGCGACATCGCGCAGACCCTGGGCGCGGTGCTGCGCGAGGATTGCAAGGTGATGAGCGAAATCCTCGTCATCGACGGCGTGATGCTGATGGACTTCGACTATATCGACCTCGGCAAGGTGCGCATCCCCTCCTACACGGTGCCTGTGACGATCAAATCGCTGGTCTTCAGCGAGGATCCGCGCGGACTGCGCTCGAAGGAGCGCATCCACCACGTCGAGGCCGATCACGACCATCACCACCATGATCACGGCCACGGCCATCACCATCACCACCATCATCACGATCATGACGAAGGAAACTGACCTTCGTCATGATCGAGTGCTATGAAGACAAATCGGGGAAAGCTGGCGCAAAGTCGGCGAACCGGGGTCCGGGCGCAACCTGGGCTATGGGCGGGAACGATCCAGGGAGGCGAATGTGCTGAGCGTCCGGTCACTGAACACCGAATACAAGACCCAGAAGGGCCCCTCCGTGAGGGCGGCGCAGGATGTCTGCTTCGAAGTGCCCAAGGGCATGTTCTTCACCTTGCTCGGCCCGTCGGGCTGCGGCAAGACGACGACGCTGCGCTCCATCGCGGGGCTTGAGCGCCCGACCTCCGGGGAGATCGAGGTGAATGGACGGATGGTCTATTCCTCAGCCCAGGGTCTGTTCGTGCCGCCCAACAAGCGCAATTTCGGCATGGTGTTCCAGTCCTACGCCATCTGGCCGCATATGACCGTCTTCGCCAATGCGGCCTTCCCGCTGGAAGTGCGTCCCAACAAGTCGTCCAAAGCGCAGATCGCCGACAAGGTGATGAAAGTGCTGCATGCGGTGGGCCTCGACCATCTGGCGGAGCGCGACGCCACCAAGCTCTCCGGCGGCCAGCAGCAGCGCCTGGCGCTCGCCCGGGCGCTCGTCATGGAGCCCGAGCTTCTGTTGCTCGACGAGCCGCTGTCGAACCTCGACGCCAAACTGCGCGACCGCATGCGCGTCGAGCTGAAGCGCATTCAACGCGAGCTTGGCCTCACCACGATTTATGTGACCCATGATCAGGGCGAGGCGCTCGCGCTCTCCCACGAGATCGCGGTCATGAGCGAGGGGCGAATCGTGCAGATCGGTTCGCCCCGCACCATTTACGAGCGCCCACGCAATCGATTCGTGGCCGATTTCATCGGCTCGACGAATTTCGTCGATGGCGATGTGCTCGGCAAGGATGAAGTCACCGGCCTCGTGCGTGTGCGCACCCGGCTTGGCGACCTTCTGGCGACGTCGGAAGCCGAGCTTTTCGCGGGTTCTGCGGTCACTTTGTCCATCCGTCCCGAGGACGTGGAGCTTTCCGAGGATGCGCCGCCTGCGGGCCGTTTGCTGAACACTTGCGCGGGCGTCATGGATCTGCGCGTTTTTCTCGGAGATTTCGTAGACTTCCAAGTCAAAGTGGGCGATTACATGCTGCAATCGCGTGGGCATCCGTCATTGCGCACCCCGGTGGGCGCCATGATCAATGTCCGCATGGATCCGCACAAGTGCGTGGCGCTGCCCGCTGAAGCCTCAAGCGCGGCGTCGGCCGCCGCCTGAGCGCTCATTCATCGCCGCTTGTCGGCATCTATTGACGACCCTCGAACCGAAGAAGGAGAGCTTTATGGCCAAGAACGCAATCGTCTCCGACGATCTTGCCAAGAAATTCGCGACCGAGAAGGACACGCCCTATCTGCGCTGGGTGCGCGATGAAGGCCTGGACATCATCAGCGCCCATTACATCCGCAACCTGCGCACGGTCGAGCTGAAGCCCTGGGCGCGTCGCGGCGGCAAGGGCGTCTACATCAACCACGAAGCCTCCCGCACCTCGAACGATTGCTATGTGTGCGAAATCGCGCCGGGCAAGAAGCTTGAGCCGCTGCGCCAGCTCTTCGAGGAGATGATCCTCGTGCTCGACGGTCGCGGTTCCACCACCGTGTGGAACGACGCCGGTCAACGCATCACCTTCGAATGGAAGGCTGGCGCGCTTTTCGCCATTCCGCTGAACTGCTGGCACCAGCATTTCAACGGCTCGGGCAGCGAGCCCGCCCGTTTCGTGTCGGTGACCAACGCGCCCCCGATCATCAACCTCTATGAAGACATCGACTTCGTCTTCAACACCCCGCACGACTTCAAGGAGCGCTTCAACGGCGAGCCTGATTATTTCGCCAACAAGGGCGAGCAGGAGGGCTTCAAGCTCACCACCAACTTCGTGCCGGATGCGCCGAACATTCCGCTCATCACCGCCAAGGAGCGCGGCGCGGGCGGTGGCCACATTCGCTTCAACATGGCGAAGGGCTCGATGAACAGCCACATTTCGCAGTTCCCCATCGGCACCTACAAGAAGGGCCACGCCCATGGTCCCGGCGCCCATGTGATCATCCTCGGCGGCCAGGGCTATTCGCTCATGTGGGCTGAGGGCGACGAGCCCAAGCGCTACGATTGGGAAATCGGCACCATGATCGTGCCGCCGAACATGTGGAACCACCAGCACTTCAACACCGGCACGACGCCGTCGCGCTACCTCGCGTTCAAGCACGAGGTCGTCTCGATCCGCAACGCGCAGGGTGTGCCGAAGGCCTGGATCTCCAAGCGCATCGGCGGCGACCAGATTGATTACGCCGACGAAATGCCGCTCGTGCGCAACATGTTCAAGGACGAGCTGTCCAAGGTCGGCCTTGAGCCGCGCATGGACGAGGCCTACAAGACCGAGCTGGAAACCCTGCCGCCGAAAGTGGCTTGAGGGTTCGCCGGATCGGCGCTCTCACGACATCGACGGCCTGCGGATTTGTCCGCGGGCCGCTTTTGCTTCCAACATTGACCATCAACGGAGAAGACCTTGGCTGAACAGGAGCACGCGGGCGCCGGCCACAACAGCGCCGCCCAACGCGAGGAAGTCGTCTGGGAGCGCTGGACGAAAAAGCGCACCTTCGTGCGCGCCCTCGAAGGCACCTATGGCGAATTGGTGCGCGAACTTTTCAATCAGCCGCGCGTCTATCCGACGAGCGACCACAAGTGGAAGGGCGGGCCCGGCCACTATGGCAAGAAGATCATCAATCCCCAGTCCGTGAAGGTGGCTCAGTCCATCGAGACCCATATCGAGGTCTTTTCTCCGGGCGGTTATGGCCAGAAGCATGGCCACATGAACAGCGCGGTCTTCTTCGTGCTCAAGGGCACGGGCCATGACGTGCATGACGAACGCCGTTACGACTGGGAGGCGGGCGACGCCCTCATCGTCGAGAACGCTTGCGTGCATCAGCATTTCTCGGACGACCATGACGACGAGTGCATCACCCTGGTGATGAAGGCGAAGCCGCTCTTCCTGTTCATGCATCTGCTGTTCCAGAAGGTGGCTGAATTCCCGCCCAAGGATGGCACCGCCAAGCAGCTTGCCTATTCGCCACCGGCCGATCTCTGAGGTGCAACCATGAGCTTTCTAGATCCGCGCGAACGTGAACGCGCCCAGACCCACACGCTGACCGCCAACTTCTACGACGCCGCCCTCGAAGCCTCGAAGACCTTTCGCAAGGGCTACGCCGAGCAGGTGAACATCGTGAAGGCCGCTGATATGCCCTTCGAGCGGTCTCGCCATGGGCTGATCAAGCACATCATCAACGAGCAGATGAACACGAAGGAATATTGCCTCGACATCTACATGCAGTTCCTGCCCGTCGGCAAAGCCTCGGGCAAGCATCGGCATCTGTCGGAGGAGGTGTTCTATGTCGTCGAAGGTTCGGGCTACGACCTGCATTGGGACGTGCGTTTCGACTGCAAGGACGTGATGGAGTTCGAATGGGACGCCGAGCCCCGCAAATTCGAATGGAAGGCGGGCGACTTCGTCTATATTCCGCCCTACGTCGCCCATCAGCATTTCAACGCCGATCCCGCCAATGAGACGCGGATCATCGTGGTCAACAGCCGCATCGTGAAGGCCATGGGCTTCGACTGGTTCGAACAGATCGAAGACGCGCAGGGTTACTGAGTGCGAAGCCGGCGCCATCCAGCGCCGGCGTTTCCCTTTCAAGGAGACGAATATGTGCGGCGAATTGGAAGACGACGGCCCGGCCGCCCTTGAGGATCATCTCTATACGGCGTTCCTCGCCCATGCGCGCGCGCTGCTGGCCGAACAGGCCCGTAACGCGGGTCAGGATCAGGACACCGCCGCCGCCTATGCGGACAAACTTTTCGGCGACGCCTTGATGCGCGCACGCAGCGATTGCGAAGCGCGCGATCCAGAACTGCGCTATCAGACGCTGGCGGTGCAGCCGCTGGTTTTCGCCAGGCTCGCGGGCTTCCTCGCCTCGCATCTGTCGCTGGGCGAAGATCCGTTGCGCCGGGTGATGGAAGCCATGATGCACGGCTATGCGGAAGCCGAACATCTGGAGCCCGAGCACGGGCACGATCATGACGACGAAGACGAGCATGATCATGATCATGCGCATGGCCATTCACATGGCGGCGGGCATCATCATCATTAGGGGCAGTCGGCATTAGGCCGTCGGCAGTCGGTGGAACGAACCCCGACTGCCGGCAGCCGACCTACTATATCTTGAACGCCTCGTGCGTCTCCGGCGCGAACAGCTCTTCGGGCTTGAGCAGGCGCTTCGAGAGGCCGCATTCGAAGTGGTACTTGAGGAAGGTCGAGAGCACCTTCTCATTGTCCTGCAGACCATAGGCCCAATAGTTCGCGCCCATTTCCTTGATGGTCTGGTCCACTTCCCAATTCAGGAAGGGCAGCATGGCCTTCAGCACGGCGGTCTCGCGCAGGTCGGCGTAGGTCTTCTTCTGCGATTCCACGAAGGCCTTGTAGAGCGACTGGGCGACCCAGCGGTTCTGCTCGTATACGTCGCGGCGGATGGCGATCGTATGCATGATCGGGAAAATGCCGGTCTTGCGGAAATAATCCCGCTCCACATCGCCATAATTCTCGAACAGGCGCACCACGTTCTTGCCGTCATAGGTCGAGGGCGCGCGGGCGGTGTGCAGAGCGTCGATCTCGCCGTCGCGCAGCATCTGCGAGAGGGTCTTGTCGTCGGGAATCGCGTGCACCTTGATGTTGGCGGGCAGGTCCAGCGCCAGCTTCTCGGGACGGCCGGGCTCTTCCTCGCCGCCGGTGTAATAGGTGACGCTATCGACAGGCACGCCGTAATGTTCGGAAAGCGTGCCGCGAATCCACACGGGCGCGGTCATCTGGAATTCCGGCACGCCGACCTTCTTGCCGATGAGATCCTTGGGCGTGCGAATGCCGGACTTGGCGTTCACATAGATGCAGGAATGGCGGAAGAAGCGCGAGGGGAAGATCGGGATCGCCACGAAGCGGCGCGGCTCGCGAAACAGCGAGACCGTGTAGGACGAGAGCGACATTTCCGCGACGTCGAATTCCTGATGGCGCAGCATGCGGAAGAAGGTCTCTTCCACCGGCAGGTCATGGTAATTGATGTCGATGCCGTCGGGCTGGACGGAGCCGTCCTGAATGGAGCGCGTGCGGTCATAGTTCCAGCAGGCGAGCGACAGATTGAGTTTCGACATGGAATCCTTCCCCGGGTTTTGAATGGCCAGACCTCGCCCGGCTCAGTAAGCAGCCCGGGCTTTATACCCGAGCCGGATGGAAATGACATTGGCGGTCTCGACCACCAAAGGCGCATAGCGCGCCAGCGTCTCATCGGACAATCGTTGCAGCGGCCCCGCCATGCCCACTGCGCCCACGACCAACCCGCTGGAGTCGCGGATGGGCGCGGCGATGGAGCGCATGCCCAGTTCGCTTTGCTCATCCTCGCGCGCATATCCAAGCTGGCGCACCTCTTCCAGCGCGGCCCGCAGCGCGTCGGGCTGCGTTTGCGTCTTGGGGGTGCGCGGGCGGAAACGTTCGCGCAGCATCGGCTCGACAAGTTCGGGCGGCTGAAAGGCGAGGATCGCGCGGCCCTCCGCCGTGCAGAGCGCAGGCTTGCGCGCGCCCAGATTGGCGCGCATGCGGATCGCCTGGGTGCTCTCGAGATCATAGACATACATGATCTCGGAACCGTCGAGCACGGCCAGATGCACCGTCTCGTTGGTGGCTTCGCGCAGGTCGAAAATATAGGGGCGGCCTTCGGTGGACAGGTCCATGCGCTGGCGCACCAAAGCGCCAAGGGCGAAGAGCGCAATGCCGAGCCGGTATTTCTCGGTCTCGGGATTTTGCTCCAGCATGCCTTCGGCCACCAGCGTCGAGGCCAGCCGATAGACCGTGCTCTTGGCGACGCCAAGGCGGCGCGCCAGGCTGGTGACGCCGATCTCGGCTTCCCCTTCGGAGAACATCTTCAGCAGCCGCACGGCGGTCGTCACCGACGAGAGCCGGGAGCCGCGCTCCTGCGGGGCCGCGCCGTCGGCGCTCGCTTTTGATTCGCCCTGCGTCGCCATCAGGCGCTCCCCCGCAGGGTTGCGGCTATGTCGGCGGCGGGCTTCAGATGGGCGATGATGGTCACGCCAGAGCGCTCGGGCGGGCGCGCGCCGGGTGGGGCGGGGGTGATGTCGAGGGCGTCGGGGGTGGCCTGCACCAGCATCCAGCCGCCGCTGGAGAGCAGCACCAGCCCCTTGAGCCGCAGCAGCGCGTCGGGGGCGCTGGCCAGCGCGGCTTCCACGGCCCGCCGCAACGCCGCAGCGTCGAGTCCTTCGAGCGGGGCGAAGGCGGTGGTCAGGCCCTGCGTGTGATGGGCGTGGCTGTGATCATGTCCGCAGGAGACCTGCTTGCGGCCTTCCAGCGCATCAAGAAGCGTCGCGGCGGACAGGTTCGCGTTGGCGGAGGCGAGCAGGATGGCGCCGGGCCGCAGGCAGTCCAGACAGGCCTGCGCCTCGGCCAGCGCCTCAGGGGAGGCGGCGTCGATCCGGGTCAGCACGATGGCGTCCGCATGGTCGATCTGGCTGCGGCATTCGGGATGGCTGGTGACCTGCCACGGCCCAAGGCGCGCGTCGAAGGTGGAGACCAGCCCGCGCAGCTCATAGCGCTCGCCCACAACGCCTTGCGACAGCCGCGCCAGGATGGGGGCGGGATCGGCGACGCCGGTGGTCTCGATCAGCACCCAGGAGAAGGGCGGAATGCGCTTGTGCAGACGGTCGAAGAACAGGCGCTCCAGCGTGGCGGACAGATCTTCGCCCGCGGAGCAGCAGGCGCAGCCATTGTCGAGCAGCAACGGCGCGTCGGACGAGGTCTCGACGAGCCGATCGTCGAGGCCCACTTCGCCCAGTTCATTGACGATGACCATGGCGCCCGCAAAGGCCTCCTCGCGCAACCAGCGCGCAAGAAGGGTCGTCTTTCCGCTGCCCAGAAAGCCGGTCAGTAGCAGGATGGGGACGCGCAGGCGCGGAGCCATGGAAACTCCCGCAGAAGGCCTCAGAGCTCGATGAAGACGGTCTCGCCTTCAGTGACGACCTTGTAGGTCTTGATGGGAATCATGCAGGGCGGATCGACGACTTCACCGGTCTTGATGTTGAACGACCCGTTGTGGAAATCGCATTCCACCACGTCGCCGGAAATCGGCCCCTCGGAGAGCGAGCCTGGCCCATGGGTGCACAGGTCGTCCGTCACATAGAAGGCGCCATTGAGATTGAAGACCGCCAGCTCGAGACCCTCGGTCTCGACCTTGATGGCGCTGCCTTCCATCACATCGGAAGTCTTGCACAATTCAATCTTCTGCGCCGACATGGGGCTCCTCGTTGACGTTTCACCCGGGCGGGTGGTAAATCGCATTCATCGCTATGCGGAACGCTGTTCCGCATACAAGAACCACCCGTCAATAACAACTGGCGGAGACGCGGTCAACGCTTCCCGCCCGTTTCAATGGGACCGGTCGGGGGGTCGCCAGAGGAGATGAGGTCATGCTCAAGAAAGAACAGAACGACTACGTCACACAGACCGGCCCTGGCACGCCCATGGGCAATCTGTTCCGCTGCTACTGGATCCCCGCCCTGCTCGCCGAAGAGCTGCCGGAGAACGATTGCCCGCCGGTGCGCGTGAAGCTGCTCTCCGAGCGCCTGCTCGCCGTGCGCGACAGCGAGGGCCGTCTGGGGCTCATCGACGAGTTCTGCGCCCA
This sequence comes from uncultured Hyphomicrobiales bacterium, assembly GCA_903902915.1. Lineage (GTDB taxonomy): Bacteria > Pseudomonadota > Alphaproteobacteria > Rhizobiales > Beijerinckiaceae > Terripilifer. Next base: position 24,665 of record CAIUWR010000040.1, read on the forward strand.
TCGCGGCGTGTCGCTCTGGTTCGGCCGCAATGAAGAGTGCGGCATTCGCTGCCCCTATCACGGCTGGAAGTTCGATGTGACCGGCCAGTGCGTGGAAGTGCCCTCCGAGCCCGCCGAGTCCGGCTACGCCAACAAGATCAAGCTGAAGTCCTATCCGCTCATCGAAAAGGGCGGCGTGCTCTGGACCTATATGGGCGACCCCGCGCAGCAGCCTCCCGAGCCCGAGTTCGAATTCTGCTCCGTGCCCTTGAACCAGACCTTCACCACCAAGCGCTTGCAGGAGAACAATTGGCTGCAAGGCATGGAAGGCGGCATCGATTCGTCGCATGTGTCGTGGCTGCATCGCGGCGATCTGTCCAACGATCCGCTGTTCAAGGGCTCGGCAGGCAACAAGTACAACATGTCGGATCTGTCCCCGGTGTTCGAAGTCGTCGAGAACGACGGCGGCCTGCTGATCGGCGCGCGCCGCAACGCCGAGGACGATCAGTATTACTGGCGCATCACCCCCTGGGTCATGCCCACCTATACGGGCGTTCCCCCGCGCGGCGATCACCCGATCCACGGCCATTTCTGGATCCCGATCGACGATCACAATTGCTGGGCCTGGAGCTATGACTACCACCCCACCCGTCCGTTGACGGACGCCGAGGTGTCGGCCATGCGCGACGGCAAGGGCATCCATGTGAAATATGTGCCCGGCACCTATATTCCGCTCGCCAACAAGACCAACGACTACCTGATGAACCGCGAGGCCCAGAAGGCCGGACGCACCTTCAGCGGCGTCGAGGGCATCGGCATGCAGGACGCGTCCTTGCAGGAGAGCATGGGCCCGATCTGCGACCGCACGAAGGAAAACCTCGTCGGCACCGACAACGGCGTCATCATGGCCCGCCATCGTCTGATGCGCGCCGCCAAGGCGCTGGCCGAGAAGGGCACGATCCCGCCGGGCGTGAATCCTGAGCACCACAAGGTGCGTCAGGCGGCGCTGCTGCTCAAGCGCGACGTGAACTTCAAGGACGGCGCGAAGGAAGCGCTGATCGCCAAGAAGGGCGTGCGCCAGACCTCGGTCTGAGCGAACATGCGGCTGCGGGCGATCCCCGCAGCCGCTTCTCGATCAAATGTGGTTCGGCCCCTTTGGGAGACTGACGATGCTGAGTGAATCCGCCCGCATGTCGAGCGCGCAGGAAGCGGCCTATCGCATCCAGTATCCAAACTCGAAGCAGCGCGCCGCCAAGATCATCGCGCTCGACAAGACCAGCGCCCGCATCGTCGATGAAGTCTCGCGGCTGCCCTGGCATGGCGCAGCCTTTTTCGCCTCGCTCTCCTTCGCCCCCAAGGGTTCGCCCGGCGATGGCAAGGACGAAAGCCTTCAGGCGTGGCTGAGCGATCTGGCGGGCCGCACCATGGAGCTGGTGGCGGAGGTCGAGGCTTCGGATTTCGTGGTGGTGTTGACGGCGGCAGGCGAAGATGCGCGCGCCATCTCCATCATCGCCGACGCCTGCAAGCTGCACAACAAGAGCCTCGTCGGCCTCGTGGTGCCGCGCGAGGGCGCGAGCGACGATGCGGTGAACGCCTCGCTCAATTATCTGCGGCCCTTCACGCGCATGCTCGTGGTGGCCAATGGCGTGGATTACGTGGAAGCGATGTTGCGGGCGCTGCGGGCTTAGACAGGCCGCTTTTTCGTCAACCTACACCCCAAATAAAAAGCCCTCCCCGCGCGAACGGGGAGGGCTCCGTCGTTTCAGCCTGCTGCGATCAGGCCATGCCCGCCTTGATGCGCTCTGGCGTGAAGGGCGCCTGACGCAGGCGCACGCCGGTGGCGTCATAGATGGCGTTGGCGACGGCGGCGGCCAGCGGACGCATGGCGCTTTCGCCCGCGCCTGTCGGCTTTTCGTTCTTCATGTTGATGAGAACGATGTCGATGGACTCCGGCGCCTCGGTCATGTCGAGGATCGGATAGGTCTGCCAATCCACGCTGGTGACGTTCTTGTCATCGAACATGACCTCTTCGTGCAGGGCGCGGCTGAGGCCCTGGGTGACGCTGCCCTCGATGGTGAGGGAGAGCGTCTGCGGATTGATGATGATGCCGCAATCATGCGCCACCGTGAACTTGCGTCCCCAGACCTTGCCGGTCTTCAGATTCACCTCGACCTCCGCGATCACCGCGACGCGCGTGCCGCTGCGCTGGGCGTAGGCGATGCCCTGACCATGGGCGATGTCGCCCTTGACCTGCTTGCGCGCGGCGGTGCGCGGCTGCCAGCCCGCCTTCTCCGCCGCCGTCTTCACCACGGCGACGTCGCGGGCTTCCGTCAGATGCTTCAGGCGGAAGGCGACCGGATCGGTGTTCGTCGCGAAAGCCACTTCGTCGATGAAGCTCTCGCTGGCGAAATGCAGCTGCGGTCCAAGCGGATCGCGCAGATGGGTGCTGCGCAGCGGCGAGGCGCGGTCGAGCTGCGGCTGCACCGTCTCCCAGGACTTGCGCTTGGCCTTGAAGCCATAGGACTCCTCGGGCACGTTGAAAGCCAGCGTCGGCTTCAGCGGCACGTCGAGCAACTGGCCCGCGAGCGTGTCATGCAACTCCGATTCGTTGCTGTTCACATCGACGCGTGAAAAGCCTTTGGAGTGGAAATCCCAACCGATGATGGCGCCGTCCTTGTCGAGGGCCGCGCGCACGGTGTGGATCGAGGCGGGGCCTTTGGGATCCCAGCCGGTGCCCTGATGACGCATGCCCTGCATGCGCACAGGCGCGCCGAGCGCCTTGGACATGATGGCGGCGTCCGCCACCGCGTCGCCCGCGTCATTGCGGCCGTAGGAGCCGGGACCGGGAACCCAGACGCCGCGCATGGTCTCCGGGTCGATCTCGAGCATCTTCGCCGCCCCATCACGTGCGTAATGGGGCTTTTGCGAGCCCGTCCATACGGTGGATTCGCCATTGGGCTTGAAGTCGACGACAGCGCAAGCCGGTCCCATGCTGGCATGCGACTGGAAAGGCCATTCGTAGACCGCCTCGACGATCCGCGCGGCGCCCTTGAACACCTCGTCCGCATTGCCGTCGTCCTGCTCCACGCCCCGCTTCTGCACTTTCGCATGGCGGATATAGTCGTAGATGCCCTTGTTGCCGACGAAGGGCGGCTTGACCTCGGACCAGGTCACCTTGAGCTGACGCGACGCCTTGATCGCGTCCCATTCGCGGGGCGCGGCGACGGCGAGGAAGCCCTTCCGCCAGACGATCTTGACGCCGGGAATGTCCTTGACGGACGACTCGTCCACCGCCGTGGGCGTGGAGCCGGCGACCTGTGGAAGGATCATGCGGCCGTGCAACATGCCCGGAACCTTGACGTCCACCACATAATCGCCCGTGCCCAGCACCTTCGGCGGCACGTCGCGGCGCTTCGGCGATGAGCCGATCACCTTGTGCTCGGAGACGGGCTTGCGCTGGCCTTGACCCTTCACGAAGAGGCCGTTGCCGATCTGTTTGTTCCATTCGAGCTGGGTGTCGAAATAGCGGCCGCCGATCAGCTCGCCATAGGTCACTTTCTTCGAAGGGTCTGCCTTGGCGCTGACCACGCCATCGTTGACCGTCAGCTGGTCGGCCGGGATGCCCAGATGTTGCGCAGCCATGGCGACAAGCTGGAAGCGGGCTTCCGCCGCAGCGCTGGCCAGCGCCGTGCCGCCCATCTGGATGCCGGTGGAGCCGGAGGCGCCGCCCTGGTTGACGCTGGTGGCCGTGTCGCCTGCGCGGACGGTCACTTTTTCAATGGGAAGGTCCAGCTCTTCGGCGACCATCTGGGCGACGCCCAGATCGGTGCCCTGGCCCATGTCCATCTTGCCCCAGTAGCCGATGGCGGAGCCGTCAGCGTTCACGCTGATGTAGGAGGACAGGTTCTCGGGCTTCAGCGCGGGGCGCTTGTCGGCGCCGAAAACGGCGGCGCGCGCGCTGGCGCCCGGCAACACGACGGAGACCGTCAGCGCGCCCATGCCGGTGAGGAGGGAACGGCGATTGAGATTCATGTTCATGATCGCTCTCCTCAAGCCTGAGCTGCGCGCTTGATCGCGCGCAACATCGCCACATGGGCGCCACAACGGCACTTAAGGCCGGTGAGGGCCTCGCGAATTTGCGCATCGGTTGGTTTGGCGGTCTTTTCGAGCAGCGAGACCGTGTTCATGATCCAGCCATTGAGGCAGTAGCCGCACTGGGGCACCTGCTCGTCGATGAAGGCTTGCTGCACCTTGTGGGGTTTGCCGTCCGTCTGGATGCCCGCCAGCGTCGTCACCTTGGCGCCAGCCAGCGAATCGACGGGGGTCACGCAGGAGCGCACAGGCTCGCCATTCACCAGCACCGTGCAGGCGCCGCATTGGGCGAGGCCGCAGCCGAATTTGGGATTGCGAAGGCCAAGATCGTCGCGCAGCGCGTAGAGCAAAGGCATATCTGGATCGGCGTCTATGCTATGCGCCTTTCCATCGACATTGAGTTCGATTTTGGCCACGGCGGTCTCCTTCCAACAGCGGGGCCACACGCCCCTTGACCGCCATATTGCCCAATCCGCCGCGAGCGTCCAGAGGCTTCTGGCGCCCCGCAGGATTGCTGCGTTGCAATGCGCATTGGCAAGCGCGCCGTCCTCGCCTAACCTGTCCGTGGGACGAAACGCACATGAGACAAACATCATGAGACTTGGCATCTGGACACCGGCGCCGCTTTCCATGCGCCCGGACGCAGTGGCGCAACCGGCCATCGACGCGCTGACCCGCCACGGGGGCGGGGTTGATCAGAATTATCTCTATGCGCTCGACACGCTCCAGCGGGCTGAGGAACTGGGCTTCTCCATCAGCCTCATCGCCCAGCGATTTTTAGGGCCGGACCTTGATTCCTGGATCTTCGCCTCGGCGCTGGCGGCGGGCACCAAAAGCATCGAACTCATGGCCGCCGTGCACCCGGGCATCATGGATCCGCGCATCGCCGCCAAGATGGGCGCCTCCATCGACCGCATCAGCGGCGGGCGGTTTTGTGTGAACATCGTCAACGGCGGCAGGCCGCATGAATTCGCGGTCTTCGGCGAATGGATCGAGCAGTCGGAGGCGCGCTATCGCCGCATGCACGAATTCATCAAGGTGATGAAGGGCATGTGGACGAGCGACGATTTCTCGTTCGACGGCGAGTTTTATCATGTCGCGCATGGAACCGTGCCGACGAAATCCGTCCGCACGCCCCATCCCCCCGTCTACGCCGCCAGCCGCGTGGACGAGGGCATGAATGTGGTCGCGCAGGAATGCGACACATGGTTCGTGAATTACAACAAGGACTTCCATTTTTATGCCGAGAGTCTCAAACGCATGGAGACCGAGATTGGCATGATGGAGCGGCGCACCCGCGAGCTGGGCCGCACCATGAAATATGGCGTCAACGGCTGCATGCTCATCGGCAAGACCGATGAAGAGGCGGTGGCGGTTGGCGAGGGCTATCTGGAACAGCTCAAGACCGATCCGACGATCTTCTCGGCCTCGGGCGGGCTTGGCGCCAATCTCATCGGCTCGCCCAAGAGCATTCTGGAGCGCATCAAGCGCTACGAGGATATGGGCGTGGGCATGCTGATGCTGCAATTCTATCCCTTCCGTCAGGGACTGGAGGTCTTCGCGCAGGAGATCCTGCCCCATCTCACCATTGATCGGGGCGAGCGGGCGCGGCTTGCGCTGGATGGCGCCTCCGCTTGATCGCATTGGGTCTTGCGTAACGTCTTCATCGCGACGATGAAGGGTGATGATTTCGCAAAGGACCGACGTGACCCTAGCCAGCCGTTTATCCGCTTTCGGGCGTTACGCTCCCGACAGGGTCGTGCGCAACGCCGAGATCGAGACGCGGCTCGGGCTTGAAGCGGGCTGGATCGAGCGGCGCACGGGCATTCGCGCGCGCCGCTACGCCGATCCCTCGCAGGCCCTGAGCGACCTTGCGGTCGCTGCGGGCGAAGACCTGTTCGCCCGCAACAACGACATTCCCCGCGACGTGGGGCTGCTTCTGCTCGCCACCTCCACCCCCGACCACCTCCTGCCGCCATCAGCTCCGCTGGTGGCCCACCGGCTGGGCCTCAAGGGGGCTGGCGCCGTTGATCTGGCCGCCGCCTGCGCGGGCTTCGTCTATGCGCTGGTGTTGGCGGATGGTTTCGTGCGCGCGCAGGGGCGGCCCGCCATGGTCATCGCCGCCAATCTCCTGAGCCGCAGGCTCGATCCCATGGACAGGGCCAGCTCGGTCCTCTTCGCCGATGCGGCGGGCGCCGTGCTGCTCACCCCCACGAAGGAGCCCGGTTGCGGCCTGCTGGGGGTCGATCTCGCCAGCGACGGCGCTGGCTATGAGCTGGTGCATATCGAGGCTGGCGGCAGCCGCAGGCCCTTCGTGGAGGCGCAGGATCCGCGCGAGACCCTGATGCGCATCGCCGATGGGCAGGCGCTCTACCAGCAGGCCGTGGCCATGATGAGCGCCAGCGCGCAGCGGGCGCTGGATCAGGCGGGGCTGAGCGCGGCGGATATTTCCCGGTTCGCCCCCCATCAGGCCAATGGCCGCATGACGCAAATGGTGGCCCACCAATTGGGCGTCGCGCCCGCCGCCATCCTGTCGAGCATCGAGCACCACGGCAATTCCTCCGCCGCCACGATTCCGCTGACCCTCGCGCTGGCCCATGAGGCGCGGCCCTTTGCGGCGGGCGAGCGGCTGCTGGTGACGGCGGCGGGGGCGGGACTGACCGGCGGGGCGGCCGTCATAGGTTTCTGACCGCGCAGGATTGGCCTTTGACGGCCTTGCCTTTATGGTTGCGCCCATCAAATCGCGGCCCGGCCGCGTCAGGGGAGAAAACCGGATGTCCGAATCGAAAAAGCCCGCTTCCGTCGGCGAAGCCTATCTGAGCGCCTTGCTCGCCAGCGGCGTGAAACATGTCTTCGCCAATGGCGGCACCGATTTCGCGCCGATCATCGAGGGCCTCGTGCAGATGAAGGGCCGCGGCGAGCCCGCCCCCAATTTCATCACCGTGCCGCACGAGAACGTGGCCATGGCCATGGCGCAGGGCTATTCGAAAGTTTCGGGCGAGCCCTCCTGCGTGATGGTCCATGTGAATGTGGGCACCGCCAACACGATCTGCGGCCTGATGAACGCCGCGCGCGACAATGTGCCGGTGCTGCTGGCCGCTGGCCGCACGCCCCTCACCGAGACCGGCCATATCGGCTCGCGCGACGTGCCGATCCACTGGGCGCAGGAAAACTTCGACCAGAACGGCATCGTGCGCGAACATGTGAAGTGGGATTACGAGCTGCGCCACGGCCAGCCGATCAACACCATCGTCTCCCGCGCCATCGACATCGCCATGAGCGAGCCGCGCGGCCCGGTCTATCTGTCCCTGCCGCGCGAGGCTCTGGGCGATGATCTGATCGACGCCGGTCCGCAGCCGCGCGTGACGCCCGGGAGCGCCATCCCCGCCGCCCCCGCGCTTGAAGCGCTGGAGCAGGCCGCCGACATGATCGCGCGCGCCCAGACGCCGCTGATCATCACGGGCCGTTCGGGAACCTCGCCCGGCGCCTTCGAGGCGCTTGGCGCGCTGGCGATGGATCACGCCATCGCGGTGGCCTCTGGCCCCGCTCCCAACATCGCCTCCGCCAATCCGATGAATCTGGGCATGTTGTCCAAGCCCCTGCTGGAATCCGCCGATCTCATCGTGGTGCTGGATTCGCCGGTGCCGTGGGTGCCGCGCAACATGCAGCCCAACCCCAACGCCAAGATCATCCATATCGGCCATGATCCGCTGTTCCACACCTATCCGCTGCGCGGCTTCCCGATGGATCTCGTCATCGCGGGCGCGCCGGGCGCGGCCATCGTCATGCTGCGCGAGATGCTCAAGGGCAAGCTGCGCGACAAGGCCGCCGTGGTCGACGCGCGCCGCGCCCGCATCATGGAGATGCGCGCCAAGATCGACGATTTCCGCAAGGGCATGATCGAGAAAATGACCTCGACCTCGCCCATCAGCCCGATCTATGTGGCCCATTGCCTCAATCAGGTGAAGAACGAGGACGCGATCATCGTGGAAGAGTTGGGCGCGCCCTATCCCTTCCTCGACATCACCCGGCACGACAGCTTCATCACCGGCGCGTCCGGCGCGCTGGGCATGGGCATCGGTCAGGCGCTCGGCGCCAAGCTCGCCGCGCCCCATCGCCAGGTCATCTCCACCGTGGGCGACGGCTCCTACATGTTCGGCGTGCCGCTGGCGGCCCATTATGTGTCGCGTGCGGAGAAGCTGCCGACGCTGACCATGGTGTTCAACAATTCGCAGTGGTACGCCGTGCGTCGCGCCACCATGTCGATGTATCCTGATGGGGATGCGGCCAAGCAGAACAGCCTGCCTGTGGTCGATCTGTCGCCCTCGCCGGATTTCGAGAAAGTGGCGGAAAGCTGCGGCGGGTATGGCGAGCGGGTGGAAGATCCCGCCAAGCTCATCCCGGCGCTTGAGCGCGCGCTGCGCAGGGTCGAGGACGGGCAGCAAGTGCTGTTCAACGTCATCACGGGCCTGCGCCAGTACTAGGCGAAACGGTCTGAATCAGAGCGGCCGGCGAAGCGATTCGCCGGCTTCTCGCCGGGGGCCGCCTCCGCCATGCGCTGGTCTGCGTTCGCGCCGTCCCTCAACCGCAAGGCCTCCTCGCGTTCCGCGATATAAGTTCGCGTCATCGGCACGACGCCCACTTTCTTCACCAATTGAAACTGGCAGTTCACATGTTGCCCGAGGCGGAAGCAGGCTTCCGATCCTGTCAGATAGAACTCCCACATGCGGCAGAAACGTTCGTCATAGAGGGCGGCCGCTTCCGCGCGTCGCGCCATGAACCGCTCGCGCCAGGCTTTCAGCGTTTCGGCGTAATGCAATTGCAAGATCTCGACGTCGGTGACCATGAGGCCCGCGCGCTCGATGGCGGGCAGGGCCTCCGACATGGCGGGAATATAACCGCCGGGAAAGATATGTTTGGTGATCCACGGATTGGTGACGCCCGGGCCATCCGTGCGCGTGATCGTATGCACCAGCGCCACGCCGTCGTCAGCCAGCAGCTGCGCGACCTTGCGGAAATAATCGTCGAAGAAACCGACGCCCACATGTTCGAACATTCCCACCGACACGATGCGGTCGAAGCGACCCTGCGTTTCGCGATAATCCTGCAAGCGAAAGTCCGCCTGCGCTGAGAGGTTTTGCGCTTGCGCGCGGGCCTGCGCCACGCCCAGCTGTTCGGCTGAAATGGTGACGCCCGTCACCTGCGCGCCGCAGTGGGCGGCCAGATACAGCCCCATGCCGCCCCAGCCGCAGCCGATGTCCAGCGCGCTGTGGCCGGGCTCGATCAGCAGCTTGGCGGCGATGTGACGTTTCTTGGCGAGCTGGGCCACTTCGAGGCTATCGGCGGGATCCTCGAAATAGGCGCACGAATATTGCCGGTCGGCGTCGAGGAAGAGCGCATAGAGCCTTTCGTCGATGTCATAGTGATGGGCGACATTGGCGCGTGCGTGAAGCAGGGTGTTGTTCTGCTGGATGCGCCGCAGCAACACGCGCGTGCGGGTCAGCAGGCGCAGCCAACGCGCGCCCGCCAGCGTGGCCGTGTTGCGCAGTCCAAGGCTCAGGAGGTCGAGCAGGTCGCCTCGTGTAATGGTTACGTCGCCCTCCATATAGAGCTCGCCGAGCGCGAGTTCCGGGTCGCGCAGGAAGCGCAGTTCCGCCGCCGCCGTCCTGAAGCTGATCGCGAGCGTTGGGCCACTCCCGTCTCCAACTGTGAAGGATGGCCCAAAGGCGGGCTCCACGGTCAGGCTTCCCTCCCTGACCAGCCCGTCCAGACATTTCTCCAGCATTCGCGCCATAACCGCTCCGCTTGCGTTGCGAGCGGCCCGCAGCAGGGCGGACCGGATCGCGAGAGGGTGCATTCAACGTCATCCCCAACATTTGGTGGGGGCCTTCGCGTTCCCTCCGGGAACCTTGTCCGCCCGCGCGCGGTTCGGGGAAAGCGCGGCGACGCCCGGATAACGGCCAAGGTGGCCATTGGTTCAACAGACGCGCATTTGGAGGCTTCACATGTCCCGACTCGCTCCTATTGCTCTTGGAATTTCGATGGGGTGCAGCGCACTCATCGCCCTGTCCCTACCCGCCCTCGCGCAACGCGGTGGCCATGGCGGGGGCCATGGGGGGGGCGGGTTCTCGCGCGGAGGCGGCAGCTTTGGCGTGGGACGGTTCGGCGGCGGCGGCGGCGGCTTCGCCCCGGCCTTCAGCGCATCGCGAGTCGGCATGGTGGGCATGCGGCCGGGCTTCACGCCTCGCCCCGGATTCATTGGGCGGCCTGGTTTTGCAGGACGGCCGGTGGCCTTCAACCGGTTCAACCGCACAGGCTGGCGCAATCGCGGCTGGTGGGGTCCGGGCGTAGGGCTGGGGCTCGGACTTGGACTCGCTTCCGCCCCCTATTGGGGCTGGGATGACTATTATTCCTCGCCCTATATCGGCGTCGGCTTTGACGCCGGGATCGGGGGAATCGGCGGGTTTTGCTCCACCCCGGTCCTCACCTGCCAGCTTTATGATCTCGCGCCTGTGGGCACCGGCTGTTCCTGCCGGACGCCTGTTGGGCGGGCGCGCGGCGTCGTTTCTCCTTGAACCGAGCCCTCAAAGCTGACCAAATGGGTCCGTTTTCCCCTCGTTAAGTGATCCAGCGCAAAGACCGCGTCGAGCGGAAGCGGCAGGGTGAGACCATCCGCCGCCTCCCCGCTCGACGCAGGTTGGTTTATGTGATCACATCCTGACGCAAGTTCGGCAGGAACGAGAGGCCTCCGCACGACGCGGTTCGGCAGGGAAAACGGATATGGATTACGAAGCCATTTTCCATCAGGCGATCGAACGCTTGAAGAGCGAGCGGCGCTATCGGGTCTTTGCGGACCTTGAGCGCGACGCGAGCCGCTTTCCCGTCGCCCTGTGGCGCCCCGAAGGGCAGGAAGACCAGCCCCGCGAGGTCGTGATCTGGTGTTCCAACGATTATCTGGGCATGGGCGGCCATCCGGCCGTTGTGAGCGCGGTGACGCGGGCCGCCGAGCGCCACGGCGCTGGCGCGGGCGGCACCCGGAACATCTCGGGCACCCATCACCCCATCGTCGAGCTGGAGCAGGAGCTCGCCGATCTGCATGGCAAGGAAGCGGCGCTCGTCTTCACCTCTGGCTGGATCTCCAATCTGGCGGGCATTTCAACGATCGCGAGCCTGCTGCCTGATTGTCTGATCCTGTCGGACGAGCTGAACCACAATTCCATGATCGAGGGCGTCCGCCGTTCGGGCTGCGAAAAGCAGCTCTGGCGCCACAATGATCTCGCGCATCTCGAAGAGCTGCTGATCGCCGCCGGTCCCGACCGCGCCAAGCTGATCGTCTGCGAGAGCCTCTATTCCATGGATGGCGACATCGCGCCGGTGGCCGGCATAGCTGACCTCGCCGAAAAATATGGCGCCATGACCTATATCGACGAGGTCCATGCGGTTGGCATGTATGGTCCGCGCGGCGGCGGCGTCTGCGAGCGCGAAGGCGTGATGAATCGCATCGACGTCATCGAGGGCACCTTGGCGAAAGGTTACGGGACGCTTGGCGGCTATATCGCGGCCAGCGCCTCCATCATCGATGCGGTGCGCAGCTACGCGCCCTCCTTCATTTTCACCACCGCCCTGCCGCCCACCGTGGCGGCTGGCGCCTGCGCCGCCGTGCGCCACCTCAAGACCTCCTCGCAGGAGCGCAGCCGCCATCAGCGCATGGCTTTGCTCACCAAGCACGCCCTGCGCGCCGCCGGCCTGCCGGTGATGGAGAATGCCTCCCATATCGTGCCGGTGATGGTGGGCGACGCCGAGACCTGCAAGAAGGCGAGCGACCTTCTGCTGGAGCGCCACGGCATCTATATCCAGCCGATCAACTATCCCACCGTCGCCATCGGCACGGAGCGCCTGCGCATCACCCCGACCCCCCGTCACGAGGAGGTTCATGTGGCTGATCTGGTCGAGGCGCTGGTTGATGTGTGGACCACCTTGGGCCTGCCCTTCACGGCCTCGGAGATCATTCCGCTGCGCCGCGCCGAGCCGGAAGCGGTCTGCGTCTATCCCGAAATGAAGCGCGCAGCGGAGTGATCCGCGCCTTCAGGGCTTCTTCGTCAGGAACAGGCGCACCACCACCGGCATGCCGAAGTTGAGCAGGAAGAAGCGCGCCAGATGGTGCGCAGCCACATAGAAGGGGTCGAAGCCCAGCGCCAGAGCCAGCACGGCCATGGCCTCGAAGCCGCCCGGCGAGAAGGCCAGGAAGGTCGCGCCGAAGGGCAGCGCCAGCGCCACCGAGGTCACGCCGGCGAAGCCCGCGGCGATGAAGACCGTCAGGGTGATCGAGCCCACGATGACGGGGGACTGGCGCAGGAAGAGCCCCCAGTCAAAGCCCGCGAAGCGCGATCCGGACCACGCGCCAATCAGGATCTGCCCGCTGATGAGGGCGATCTGCGGCGCGCGTCCGTGGGCGACCTCGAACCCATGCGAGAGCGCCGAAACGGTCATCGCGCCCAGCAACATGCCGCCCGCCAGCTTGCACCGCGTCAACACATAGCCAAGACAAGCGCCCGCAGCGCATTCGGCGGCGAACATCAGCCAGCTGTCATCAGGCCGCACGGAGCCGATGGCCAGATGCATGCCGGATTCGGCCACCAGCACCGGCACCAGCGCCATCAGGAACAGCACCCGCACCATCTGCACGGCGACGACGCGGGGCGTGTTGGCGTTGGTGGTGGGGATGATCGAAAGAATATAGGCCAGCGCTCCGGGCACGGAGGCGAGGAGGGCGGTGGAGCGGTTCCAGCCCGCAAATTTTATGCAGATCAGCGTCGAGATGGCCGTCATCACGAAGACGCAGATCATCATGGTGGTCACGCTGGCGGGATAGGTCGCCACATTGTGCAAGGTCTCCGGCGTCACGGCGGCGCCGATCGACACGCCCGAGACCAGCATGGCCATGAAGCGCAGCGCCTTGCCCAGCGGCACGATGCTGGCTGGCCGCAGCGAGCCCATGGTCGCCACCGCGATGAGCGAGCCCGACATGGCCCCCGCCGGAATGCCCAGCGACATCAGCGACAGGCCCCCCACCAGTCCTATGCCCACAGTCGCCAGCTGACGGCTCATGGGCTGTTCGACCAGAAAGACTTTGCTTTTGCTGACAGTGGTCATGAAGTCTCGTCCCCGTCGGGGACGGGAGTTATCGGGAGGCGCTGCGCGAAGGTCATGCTTTTAACCATGCACCGGGCGAGCCAGCAAGCGCCCTAGCTGCGCAGCCACGCCGCCAGCCGCCCCGCCGCTTCGCTGATCGACGCCGGATCGCGGGCGAAGCAGATGCGCATGAAGCCTTCGCCGCCCGGGCCGAAGGCCGTGCCGGGCGCAAGGCCCACATTGGCCTCGTCGACGATCCGCAGGGCCGCCGCGCGGCTGTCCGCCAATCCGTCGAAAGCGCAGAAGAGATAAAAGGTACCCACAGGCTGCGCGAAGCGCGCCCGGCTAGTGGCCGCAAGCGCCCCGCAAAGGGCGTCGCGGCTGGCGCGCAGGCGGGTGCGTTGGCGGGTGAGGACGTCCTCGCCCTGTTCAAGGGCGGCTATTGCGGCGCGCTGGGTTGGGGTGGCGACGCCCGAGGTGGAATATTGGATCAGGTTCTCGATCATCGGCCCCAGCTGCGCGGGCGCCTCCAGCCAGCCCACGCGCCAGCCGGTCATGGCCCAGTTTTTCGACAGGGTCTGCACGAAGAGAATGCGGTCGTCCGGCGCGCAGACGTCGTGGAAGGAGGGCGCGCGGGCGCCCTCGTAGACGATCCGCCCATAGATCTCGTCGGCGATGATCCACAGGCCATGTTTGCGCGCCAGCGCCAGCAGGGATTCCAGCTCGGGCAGGGTCGCGGTCCAGCCAGTGGGATTGGCGGGGGTGTTGATCACCAGCGCGCGCGTGCGCGGCGTGATCGCGCGGGCGACCCGCTCAGGATCGAGCCGCCAGCGCAGCCCTGCGCCCAGATCGCTCAAGTCGAGCGCCACGCCCACGGTGCGCGCGCCGCTGATGGTCAACGCCGCCTCGAAATTCGGCCAGGCGGGGGTGGGGACGATGACCTCGTCGCCTGGTCCAGCCAGAAGCCGCATGGCGATTTGGAGCGCGTGCATGCCCCCGGTGGTGACGAAGAACTGGTCGGGCGCAAAACTGCGTCCCGGCCCGCCGTAACAGCGCGTCATATAGGCCGCGATGGCGTCGCGCAGCGCAGGCAGGCCGCGCTGCGCCGTATAGAAGGTCTCCCCCGCCTCGAAGGAGCGCCTCGCGGCGTCGGCGATGAAGGCGGGCGTCGGCAGATCGCCCTCGCCCACCCAGAGCGGAATCAGCCCCTCGCGTCCCCCGCCATAATTGAACAGTTCGACAATGCCGCTCTGTCGCGCCTCGCGCGCCTCGGGGCGGATGGAGTCGATCAATGGAGCGTGGGTCATGGCTGCGTCCCGGGTGGGAGGGTTTTCTAACATGATGGCGGCGTGACGCCAGCCAGGAGTTGGGCTGGCCCCGCCTGCCGCGCCAGTGCTAGGTTGTGACAGCAACCGGAAACGCTGGAGCTGCGATGATCGCCGGATGGGCCGCCGTATTGACCGCCTTGATCTATGTCTGCGCCTTGTTCGCCATCGCCCATTATGGCGAGACCGCGGGGCGGCGGCTGATCGCCGGGCGGGCGCGCCCTCTCGTCTATGCGATGGCGCTGGGCGTCTATTGCACCTCCTGGACCTTCTTTGGCTCGGTGGGGCTGGCTTCCTACGACGGGTTTGATTTCCTGCCGATTTACATCGGCCCGATTCTCGTCTTCGCGCTCGGCTATCCGTTGGTTTTACGGATCGTGCAGCTTGCGAAGGCGCAAAACATCACCTCCATCGCCGATTTCATCGCGGCCCGCTATGGCAAGTCCGAGCAGGTGGCGGCGCTGGTGGCGATCATCGCCCTGATCGGCGCCGTGCCCTATATCGCGCTTCAACTGAAAGCCATCTCCAGCTCGCTGGCGACGGTGCTCGATTCGCTGGATGCGGGGCGGGCTGTGGTGCATTCCTCCTCCGGCGAGCATGTCTCCATCGGCGTCGCCGTCGTGCTCGCCTGTTTCGCCATGGCCTTCGGCACCCGGCAGATCACCGCGACCGAGCATAATGATGGGCTGATGATGGCCATCTCGGCGGAGAGCGTGGTCAAGCTGATCGCCTTTGTCTGCGTTGGCGGCTATGTGACCTGGTGGATGTTTGATGGCGTGGGCGATCTGACTTTTCAGGCGGCGTCCAGCGATAGCGTGCGCAAGATGCTCTCCGCGCCGCTGGATGTGGCGACCTGGACCACCAACACGCTGTTGTCCGCCTGCGCGATTTTGCTGCTGCCGCGACAATTCCATGTGACGGTGGTGGAGAACCGCGACGAACGCGATGTGCGCACCGCCGCATGGCTTTTTCCGCTCTATCTCGTCGCGATCAATATCTTTGTCATTCCGCTCGCGGTTGCGGGGCTGCTCACCTTTCCCGAGGGCGCGCTTGACCGCGATATGACCGTGCTCGCCTTGCCGCTGTCCGACCACGCCTCCGTGATCGCGCTGATCGCCTTGCTGGGCGGCCTGTCCGCCGCCACCGCCATGGTCATTGTGGAATGCGTTGCGCTGTCCATCCTGGTCTCGAACGATCTGGCCATGCCGTTGCTGCTGCGCGGTCAGGGGCGCGGCGATCTCGCGCGCCTGCGCGACACGGGCGCGGTGGTGCTTTTCATCCGCCGCCTCGCCATCGTCGTGATGCTGGGCGTCGGCTATGTTTATTTCCGCGTGTCCAGCGAGGCGGCGCTGGCCTCCATCGGCCTCTTGTCCTTCGCCGCCATCGCGCAGATCGCCCCGGCCTTTCTGGGCGGTTTGTTCTGGGCCCGCGCCACCGCGCGCGGCGCCAAGGCGGGGTTGATCTTTGGCACGCTCGTCTGGGCCTATACGCTGCTGTTGCCCTCGCTTGCGCCCGCCTCCAGCATGATCGAAACCCTTGTCGCGCAAGGTCCGTTGGGCTTGCGATGGCTGCGCCCCACCGCCATGTTCGGCATGGACTTGCCGCCCCTGGTGCATGGGGTGCTGTTGAGCCTCACGATCAATATGCTTGCCTTCGTCGGCTTCTCCCTGACGCGCCGCGCCACCGCCATCGAACGATTGCAGGCGGATGTGTTCGTCGGGCCGAGCGGATCGCCCATCGGCGAGACTTTTCGCCTGTGGCGCACTTCCGCGACGGCGGGCGAACTGGAGACCACCGTGGCGCGCTATCTGGGCGCCGAGCAGGCGCGACAGGCCTTCGCGCGTTTCTTCGACGCGCGCGGCGGCGTGGTGCCGCCAACGGTCGAAGCCGACGTGCATCTTCTGCGCTTCGCCGAACATCAGCTCGCATCCGCCATCGGCGCCGCCTCCTCGCGCCTCGTCTTGTCGCTGCTGCTGCGCGGGCGCGCGGTATCGCGTCAGGCTGCGCTGAAACTCATCGACGACGCCTCCGCCGCCCTCCAGTATAATCGCGACCTCTTGCAGCATGCGCTGGATTTCGCGCGTCAAGGCATCACCGTCTTCGACAAGGACATGCGGCTTATCTGCTGGAACCGCGAATTTCGCGAACTCTTCGATTTTCCAGCGGAGCGTCTCAACGCTGGCATGGGGCTTGAGGATATCCTTCGGTTCAACGCGCAGCGCGGCATCTATGGCCCCGGTCAGACGGAGGATCTTATGGCGATCCGCATCCGTTCGCTGGTGAACGACAGCGAACCGGTCCGCTTGCGGCTGTCGCCGAGCGACAATGTTCTCGAGATTCGTTCCGCGCGCATGCCCGATGGCGGCCTCGTGACGACCTATACCGACGTGACCGAAACGGTGGAGGCCGAGGAGGCGCTGGCCGCCACAAATGAGACGCTGGAACAACGTGTGCGTGAGCGCACGGAAGAGCTGGTGCGGCTGAACGCGGAACTCGCCCGCGCAAAGGCCGAGGCGGATGACGCCAACCTCTCCAAGACGCGGTTTCTGGCGGCGGCGAGCCATGACATCTTGCAGCCGCTGAATGCGGCGCGCCTCTATGCGACCACGCTTGTGGAGCGCATCGACAACGATTCAGGCGCGAAGGAAACCGAACTCATCCGCAACATGGACGCATCGCTGGAAGCGGTGGAGGAAATTCTCACAGCCTTGCTGGATATTTCGCGCCTTGACGCGGGCGCCATGAAGGCGGAGCTCTCCGTGTTCCGCATCGACGATATTCTAGGCCAATTGAAAATTGAACTTACCCCCCTGGCGCGCGAGCAGGGGCTGCGCATAGATTTCGTCCCCTGTTCGCTCAGCGTGCGCTCGGACCGCCGCCTGCTGCGCCGCCTGCTGCAAAACCTCATTTCCAACGCCATCAAATATACGGTGAAGGGCCGCGTGGTTGTGGGCGTGCGCAGACGGGGCGACATGATCGAGGCGCAGGTGCTCGACACCGGGCTTGGAATTCCCGAATCGCAGCAAAAGACGATTTTTCGCGAGTTCGAGCGATTGGCGCAAGCGGCGAAGACAGCGCGCGGTCTTGGACTCGGCCTCTCCATCGTGGAGCGCATCAGCCGCGTGCTCGATCACAAGATCCGCGTGCGCTCAAGGCCGGGCGAGGGGTCGCTGTTTTCCGTGCTCGTTCCAGTGTCGGCCCAGGTGGCTGCGGCCCGAAGCGTTGCGGAGGCGCCCTCCGTCCCGCAAACCTTGCTCACGGGCCTCAACGTGCTGACCATCGACAACGAGCCGCGCATTCTGGCTGGCATGAACCATTTGCTCAGCGGCTGGGGTTGCGTCGTCGTGGTGGCCGCGGACCTCAGGGAAGCGACCGCCGCGCTGGAGGCGCGCGCGATCACGCCCGACGTCATCATCGCCGATTATCACCTCGACGACAGCGACGGCGTTTCGACCATCGCCGCTCTGCGCCAGACCTGGGGCGTCGATTTGCTCGCCATTCTGGCCACTGCCGATCGGTCGCTTGAAATTCGCGATCTGGCGGCGAGCCATAATATCCGGGTGCTCAACAAGCCGTTGCGGCCCGCCGCCTTGCGCGCCCTGTTGTCGCAATGGCGCGTGACGCGCGTCGCCGCCGAGTGAGGCTCAGGATGGCCGCGCGATCTTGACGCCGGGCCAGGCCTTGGGCGCGACACGGTTGTACTGTTTGGGCAATGGCAGCGTCACACCAAGTTTTTCCGCCGCATGCCAGCCCCAGCGCGGATCGTCGAGAAAGGCGCGCGCCAGCGCCACCTGATCGACGCCGCCTTCCGAGACGATCGCTTCGGCCTGATGCGCGTCCGCGATGAAGCCCGCCGTGCGCGTCACAATCCCCGCCTCGGCCCGCACCTTTGCGGCGTTGGGCACATTGAAGCCGGGACCGCTGGCGGGGCGCCCGCCCGCAATGATATTGCCCGAGCTGACGCAAACATAATCCAAGCCGCGCGTCTTGAAGCCGCGCGCCATATCGACCGCATCCTCCACGGTGAGGCCGCCTTCGATATAGTCCGTTCCGGTGATGCGCGCGCCCACCGCCATATGGGTCGGCGTCGCCGCCCGCACGGCCTCGGCCACGGCGAGGGGAAAGCGCAGACGTCCTTGCGGATCGCCGCCCCAGGCATCCGTGCGCTTGTTGGAGATGGGGCTGTGGAATTGGTGGATGAGATAGCCATGGGCCGCATGCAGCTCGACCATGTCGAAGCCGATGCGCGCCGCGCGCGCCGCCGCTCGCCCGAAAGCATCTATGGTGCGTTCGATTTCCGCCTCGTCCATCGCCGCAGGTACGTGCCAGTTGGCGGCATAGGGCAGCGAGGAGGGGGCGCAGGTGCGCCATGCGCTTTCATGCGTCAACAATGACCCGCCGCCATCCCAATTCTTGTGGGTCGAGCCCTTGCGGCCCGCATGGCCAAGCTGAATGCTGAATTTCGTGTCCGGCATAGCCACCGCGCGCGCGGCTTGCAGCACGCGGGCGAGCGCATATTCGCATTCGTCAGAATAGAGCCCGAGACAGCCGTGGGAAATGCGCCCTTCGCGCGTCACCCCCGTCGCCTCCAGCGTCACCACGCCAGCGCCCGACATGGCGTAATTCATCACTTGCTGAAGGTGCCAATCGCTGGCGCAGCCGTCATTGGCCGAATACTGGCACATGGGCGCGATGGCGATGCGATTGGGGGCGCGCACCGGGCCAAGATCGAGGGGTGAAAACAAAATGGACATGGAAAGCCTCCCGTTCGCCCAAGGCTACCCGGTTTGGCCGAAAAGCAAAAGGGCCGCTCACACCGTCGTCGCCGGAGCGAAGCGCGTGTAGAACAGCTCCCTTTTCGCCGCCATGTCCACAAGCAGCGCGCAAGGCGCGAAGCGCGGCCCATGGGTTGCGGCGAGCCGCTCGCACAAACCCACGAAGGCGGCCGCCCCCATGCCGTCGATATAACTCAGAACGCCGCCCGTAAACGGCGCGAAGCCAAACCCGAGAATGGACCCCACATCCGCCTCCCGCGGATCCGTCACGACGCCTTCCTCCATGGTGCGCGCCGCTTCCATCGCTTGCACCACGAGGAACCTTAGTTGCAGCTCCTTGACGTCGATGGCGTCCGGATCAAGCTTCCGCGTCTGCAACAGGGAAAGACCCGACCACAGGCGTTTGCGTCCGTTTTCAGGATAGTCATAAAAGCCCCCGCCGCTTTTGCGGCCCAAGCGCTGATGCTCGTTCACCAGCCGGTCCAGCAACCATTCCTGACGCGCATCGACGGCTTTTCCGCCGATTTCCAGTTTGGTCGCCTGAATGATTTTCCAGGCCAGATCAAGGCCCACTTCGTCGTTGAGCGCAAGTGGACCCACCGGCATGCCCGCCATCCGCGCGGCGTTTTCGATCATGGCGGGCGGGGTTCCCTCCGTAAACATCAGATGCCCCTCGCGTATGAAGTTCATCACGCAACGGTTGGCGAAAAAGCCGCGACTGTCATTGACGACGATGGGAGTCTTGCGCAGCGCGCGGACGAGATCGAGAGCGGCCGCGAGCGCCGACTGTCCCGTGCGCCGGCCCATGATGACCTCAACGAGCGGCATCTTCTCGACAGGCGAAAAGAAATGCAGCCCGATGAATTGTTCCGGGCGCAGAGCGCTATCCGCCAGCGACGTGATCGGCAGCGTCGAAGTGTTCGAGGCGAAGATTGCGTCAGGACGCATATGGCGTTCGGCCTCGCGGATCGTGCGCGCCTTGACGTCGCGGTCCTCGAAGACAGCTTCGATGACAAGATCGCAATCGCTTAGCGCGGCGAAATCATCCGTGGTGGTCATGCGGTCGAGCAGGGCGTCCCGTTCGGCCTCGCTGGCGCGCCCGCGCAGCACCCGTTCGCAAATGAGCTTGCGCGCGGTGGCCTTGCCGCGTTCGGCAAGTGACAGGTTCCGGTCGATCATGGTCACGCCAAACCCTGCCGCTGCGCAGACATAGCCAATGCCTGCGCCCATGAAGCCCGCGCCGATGACGCCGATCCTGCCGACGGGCGCCGGGGCGATGTGTGCGGGACGATGCGCGCCTTTGTTCAGCGCAGTCATGGAGACGAAGAGGGAGCGGATCATCGCCGCAGCTTCCGGCGAGCGCAGAATCTTCGCGAACCAGCGGCTTTCCGCGCGCAAGGCCAGATCCATCGGCAATTGCAGACCGTCGTGCAACACCTGCAAGATGGCCTTGGCCGCGGGATAATTATCCATGGTCTCACGACGGTAAATGGCGTTGGCCGCAGGCCAGACCATCATCCCGCCCCTCGAATAAACCGGGCCTGACGGCGGGCGGAACCCGGGTCCATCCCATGGCGCGACGCCTTCGCCGCCTTGCGCGATCCAGGCTTTCGCGCGTGAGACAATGGCCTTTGCCGGGGCTAGGTCATGCACCAGATTCATGGCTTTCGCCTGAGCCGGGCGCAGCTGATCTCCTTTGAAAAGCATTTGCAAGGCGTCGCCCGTAGTCATCAGGCGCGCGACGCGCTGCGTGCCGCCAGCGCCGGGAAAAAGCCCGATCTTTATTTCCGGCAGACCCACGCGCGTGGCGTCGTCATCGGCCATGATGCGATAGTGGCAAGCAAGCGCCAATTCGAACGCGCCGCCAAGGCAGGCCCCGTGGATGGCTGCGGCGAAGGGCTTGCCGCAGGTTTCAACCCTGCGATAGATTTGCGAGAGCCTGCGTGAGCGTTCGAAAAAGGCTTGCGTCGCTGCTTCTTCTCCGTGTGCGGTCGCGGTCGCTCCGAATTCGCGCGCGATGGCCTCCAGCATATTCAAATCGGCGCCGCCGGAAAAAGAGTCCTTGCCTGAAGAAATCACGCAGCCCTTGATGGCGGGGTCGGCCGCGACCGTGTCGATCAGCCCTTCGAGGGCGTCCATCACTGCAAAGGTGATGATGTTCATGACGCGGTCGGGCATATCCCAGATGGCGTGCGCGACGCCGTCAGGGTCGATGTCCAGATTGAAAGGGGCCTTGGTCATGCAAGCGTTCTCCCGCAGCGTCAAACGCGCTCGATGATGGTGGCTGTGCCCTGGCCTGCGCCGATGCAAAGCGTCACGAGCGCAATGGTCTTGTCCGTCCGCTCCAGCTCGTCGAGCGCCGCGCCCAGCAACATGGCGCCGGTGGCGCCAAGCGGATGGCCAAAGGCGATGGCGCCGCCATTCACGTTGATCCTGGCGGCGTCCAGAGCGAAGGCCTGCGCAAAGCGCAGCACGACGGCGGCGAAGGCCTCGTTCACCTCGAACAGATCAATATCGGCGAGCGTCATATGCGCGCGCGCCAGCACTTTGCGGGTCACATCCACAGGACCGGTGAGCATCAGCGCAGGGTCGGAGCCGATATTGGCGAAGGCGCGGATGCGCGCGCGCGGCTTCAGGCCCGCCGCTTGTCCCGCTTGCGCGGAGCCCAGCAGAACCGCGGCGGCGCCATCGACGATGCCGGATGAATTGCCCGCGTGATGCACATGGTTCAGCGCCTCGATCTCGGGATGCGCCTGAATCGCGACGGCGTTGAAGCCCGCCTGTTCCGCCAGAATGGAGAAAGAAGGTTTCAAAGCGGCGAGGGACTGCAAGCTGGTGTGCGGACGCATGTGTTCATCGCGGTCCAGCAGGACGAGCCCATTGACATCGCGCACCGGGACGATGGACTTTTCAAAGCGCGCCTCCGTCCAGGCCAGCGCAGCCCGGCGTTGGGACTCCACCGCGCAGGCGTCCACGTCCTCGCGTGTGAATCCATATTTCGTCGCGATGAGATCGGCCGATACGCCCTGCGGCATGAAAAAGCTGGGGATGGCTATGGCGGGATCGACAGGCCATGCGCCGCCAGACGCGCCGATGCCCACGCGGCTCATGGATTCCACGCCGCCGCCGATGGTCATGTCATGCTGGCCCGCCATGATCTGCGCGGCGGCGAAATTCACCGCGTCAAGCCCTGAAGCGCAGAAGCGATTGATTTGAACGCCCGGCGCATCGGCGCCAAAGCCTGATGTGATCGCCGCCGCGCGCGCGATGTCGCCTCCCGCTTCGCCGACCGGATCGACGCAGCCGAGCACGATGTCGTCGATCAGCGTTGATTCAAGGCGATTGCGGCTTCGCAACGCGCGCAGGACGGTCGTGGCCAGACCAAGGCTGGAGACTTCATGCAGCGCGCCGTCCGGCTTGCCGCGTCCGCGCGGTGTGCGCACGGCGTCGAAGATGAATGCGTCGGGCATCAGCCGCTCCATGGACGCGCAGCGCGCGGGATTAAAACGCCTCGTCCGGCAGGGTCGTCAACACTTCCGCGCCGCTGACGATGCGCGCCAGATGCGCGCCTGTCTCGGGCAGGATGCGGGCCATGAAGTAACGCGCCAGATCGAGCTTCGCATCCATCCGTGGCGCGGGCGCGCGGGCCTTGCGCAGCAGGGCGGCCCTTGCGATGCGCGCCCACATATAGGCCAGCGCGACAAGGCCGAAGAGGTGCATGTAGTCGTGGGCGGCGGCGGCGGCGTCATCGGACTTCGTCGGCGCGTTTCGCATGAGCCATAGCGTGGCCTGTTTCAGACGCCCGAGGCTTTCCTCCAGCGGGCCAAGGCATGGCGCCAGCGCGGCGTTCGACGCGTTCTCGGAAATAAAGATCCGGATGTCGTCGAGGACGTTCCGGAGGGCGCGCCCGCCGTCCTTTTGCAGTTTCCGGCCCACCAGATCGAGGGCCTGAACGCCATTGGCGCCTTCATAAATCATGGCGATGCGCGCATCGCGCACGAATTGCTCCATGCCGGCATCGACGATATAGCCATGTCCGCCAAACACCTGCTGCGCCTTCACCGCATTGGCGAAGCCATAGTCCGTAAGCACGCCTTTCAACACAGGCGTGAGCAGGCTCACGATGCCGCTGGCGCGCTCGCGTTCCTGCGCGTCTTCGCCCCGCTGCGCGACGTCCGCCATCAGCGTGGCCCAAATCAAAAGTGCGCGGGCGGCCTGGTTGAAGGCGCTGATGTCGAGCAACATGCGTCGCACATCAGCATGGACGATGATGGGATCGGCCGGGCTTTTCGGCGCTTTTGCGCCTGAAAGGGCGCGCCCCTGAAGCCGCGTTTGCGCATAGGCGGCGGCGTTCTGATAAGCGACCTCGGATATGGCGAGGCCCTGGTTCGCCACGCCGAGCCGCGCCTCGTTCATCATGAGGAACATGGCGGAAAGGCCGTGGTTTTCAGCGCCGATCAGGAAACCTGTCGCGCCGTCGTAATTCATCACGCAGGTCGCGTTTGCGTGAATGCCCATCTTGCGTTCAATGGCGCCGCAGGAAATGGCGTTGCGCGCGCCCGCCGCGCCGTCCTCGTCCGGGAGCCGCTTTGGCGCAATGAACAGCGATATTCCAGCTGTGCCCGGGGGCGCGCCTTCGATGCGCGCCAACACCAGATGCACGATGTTTTCGGCCAGATCATGCTCGCCTGCGGAGATGAAGATCTTCTGTCCTGTGATGGCATAACTGCCGTCCTCGCGCGGGACCGCTTTTGTTTTCAGAAGGCCAAGGTCCGTGCCGCAGTGGGGCTCGGTGAGGTTCATCGTGCCGCACCATTCGCCGCTGATGAGGCGGGGCAGGTAGAGCCGTTTCAACGCTTCGCTGGCGTGTTGTGAAATGGTTGCGATGGCGCTTTGCGTGAGGCCCGGATACATGGTGAAGGCCATGTTGGCCGCCCCCATATATTCATTGACGATGGAGGCCAATGTATAGGGCAGGCCCTGACCGCCATAGGTCGGATCTGCGGCCAGGCCGATCCAGCCGCCCTGCGCATAGAGTTTATAGGCCTCCTTGAATCCCTTGGGCGTCGTCACGTTTCCATCGGCGTCGCGCGTACAGCCCTGTCGGTCTCCGGGTAGATTGAGGGGCTGCAAGACATCCTCGCCCAGACGCGCGGCCTGTGTCAGCACGGCGCGCATGTCATCAATGGTGAGGCCGGAAAAGGCTTGCGAATGTTGGCCAAGATCCTGCGCGAAGACATCTTCAAGCAGGAACAGAGCCTCTTCGACCGGCGCTTTGTAGATGGGCATCGCTGTCTCCGCTGGGTCGCGCTGCGCGCAATCAGATTATCGCGTGCAGATAAGGTCGCGCCTTGTGTCCAATGTTCCATTGGCGGTCCGCACCTTGTGGGTCAGGTAAATGCAGTCTTCGTCGTCGGGGCCATAGGCGCGTTGCACGCGGAAGCTTGGCGCCGTGGTGAGGGGGCGTCTGGCGATGTCCGCGTCATCCACTGTGTCGAGGCCGAGCGCCGCCCGGGCGCCATTCGCCGCCAGCAGGGCGATGGCCAGAGTTGCGGCCATCAGGGTCATGTGTTCCCACGTCGCCTTGCGCATCACGATCTCCGGTCAAACAGCGGCTTTCGCTGATGGGGAGACAACGGAGCAGGAACCCAATGGTTCCGCTTGGCGCGCCAGCCCGGCGCAACGCCGGGTTCTGGTCAGTCCGGCGCGTTTTTTGACGCGGGGCGGTATCCACCACGCCTTAAAAGGCTTTAGATGTGACGGTGACGCCGCGCTTGACCATCTTGCCCGATCCCTTCCGCTCCTGGTTCGCTGCGCGCGGCTGGGCTCCGCGCGCCCATCAGCTGGCTTTGCTGAAGCTGGCGCGGCTGGGCCGCAGCGCGTTGCTCATCGCCCCCACGGGCGCGGGCAAGACGCTGGCTGGCTTTCTGCCGAGCCTGATCGAACTGGCGGGCGCTCAGGGCGCGCGCGGGCAGGGCTTGCATACGCTCTACATATCGCCCCTGAAGGCGCTGGCGGTGGATGTGGCGCGCAATCTTGAAACCCCTGTCGCGCAGATGGGCCTTGGGGTGCGGGTGGAGACGCGCACCGGCGACACGTCGGCTTCCAAGCGCCAGCGACAAAGGCGCGATCCGCCGCAGATCCTGCTCACCACGCCTGAACAGCTGGCGCTCCTGCTGGCCAGCGCCGATGGCGAGCATCTGTTCGCCACCCTGCGGCGCGTGGTTCTTGATGAATTGCATGCTGTGGTCACGTCCAAACGCGGCGACCTTTTGTCGTTGGGTCTGGCGCGGCTGCGCAAGCTGGCGCCTGATATGTCGATGGTCGGCCTGTCGGCCACCGTGCGCGATCCCGATGAGCTGCGCCGCTGGCTCGTCCCGCAGCGAGGCGCTGGTGAAATGGCGGAGCTTGTGGTGGCGGCGCCCGGCGCCCCGCCCGCCATCGCCATGCTCGACACGCGCGAGCGCCTGCCGTGGTCCGGCCATGGCGCCAGCCACGCCATTGGCGAAATCTACGAGCGCATCAAGGCGTCGCGCATGACGCTGGTTTTCGTCAATACGCGCGCGCAGGCCGAAGCCGTGTTCCAGCAGCTCTGGCATGTGAACGAAGACGCGCTGCCCATCGCGCTGCATCACGGTTCGCTGGATGCGGGGCAGCGTCGCCGGGTGGAGGAAGCCATGGCGGCGGGGCGGTTGAAGGCGGTGGTCTGCACCTCGACGCTCGATCTGGGCATCGACTGGGGCGATGTGGATCTCGTCGTGAATGTGGGCGCGCCCAAGGGGGCGAGCCGCCTGTTGCAACGTATCGGCCGCGCGAACCATCGGCTGGACGAATCCTCCCGCGCCCTGCTCGTGCCCGCCAATCGCTTCGAGGTTCTCGAATGCGCCGCCGCCATCGAAGCCGCCGCCGAGGGCGCGCAAGACACGCCGCCCGCCCGCACGGGGGCGCTCGACGTGTTGTGCCAGCATGTGCTGGGGATGGCCTGCGCCGCGCCGTTTCTCAGCGACGACCTTTACGAAGAGGTCATCTCCGCCGAGCCCTATGCGCATTTGCCCCGCGCGGATTTCGACGATGCGGTGCGTTTCGTCGCCACCGGCGGCTACGCACTGCAAAGCTATGACCGCTTCGCCAAGATCAAACGCTTGCAAGATGGAAGCTGGCGCATCGCCAATGGCAAGATCGCGCAGGCCTATCGCATGAATGTCGGCACGATCATCGAATCCGACATGTTGAAGGTGCGGCTGGTGCGCGGCGTGGCGGCGAAGGCCTCGCGTGCGGGCGCGGCGCGGGGAAGCGCGCTTTATGCGCCCGCCAAATTGGCGCCCGGCGCGCAGCCCGCGCCCTACACCGGGCGCCTCACGCGCGGCGGGCGCGTGCTGGGCGAGATCGAAGAGTATTTTCTGGAGACCTTGGCGCCGGGCGACACATTTCTATTCGGTGGCGAAGTGCTGGCGCTGGCGGGCATCGTCGAGAATGAGGCCCATGTGTCGCGCGCCCATTCCGATGCGCCCAAAGTGCCGTCCTATGCGGGCGGCAAGTTTCCGCTCTCCACTTATCTGGCGGCGCGCGTGCGCAAATTGCTGGCCTCGCCCAAGGCCTGGGGCGCCTTGCCCGAGCAAGTGTCGGACTGGCTCGGCCTGCAACAGGAAAAGTCGCTGCTGCCGCCGCCGGGCAAACTCCTGGTCGAGACCTTTCCGCGCGGCGGGCGCCATTATCTCGTCGCCTATCCTTTCGAGGGGCGGCTCGTGCATCAGACGCTCGGCATGTTGCTGACGCGGCGCATGGAGCGCATGGGGCTGAAGCCGCTGGGCTTCGTGGCGAATGAATATGCGCTGGCGGTCTGGGGCCTCGCGGATGTGGGAACGCGCGCGCAAAAAGCGCTTTTTTCCATGGACGATCTGTTCGCGCAGGACATGCTGGGCGACGATCTTGAAGAATGGTTGCAGGAGTCCGCCCTGATGAAGCGCACCTTCCGCAATGGCGCGATCATCTCGGGGCTGATCGAGCGGCGCTTTCCCGGCAAGCAGAAGACCGGGCGGCAGGTCACCATCTCCACCGATCTGGTTTACGATGTGCTGCGCCGCCACCAGCTGGACCACATCCTGCTGCGCGCCGCGCGCGAGGACGCCATGTCGGGCCTGCTCGATCTGGAGCGGCTGGCGCAGATGCTGGCGCGGGTGCATGGTCAGATCATCCACAAACATCTGGAGCGCATCTCGCCCCTCGCGGTGCCCATCATGCTGGAAATCGGCCGCGAGCCGGTCTATGGCGAGGCGCAGGATGAGATTCTGGCCGATGCGGCGGGCGCCTTGGTCGATGAGGCGATGGGCGGCTGACAGGTGAACGCATGACCGCCGTGACGAACCAGACCCAACCGGTCGCGCGTTTCGCGCCGGGCGGCTTCGCCTTGCATGGGGAAGCCGCGGTCGCCGATGTGTCGGGCGCGCTCTGGCTGGCCGACCATGGCGCCCTCGTGGTCTCCGATCTGCATTTCGAAAAGGGCTCGGCCTATGCGAAGCGCGGCGTCATGTTGCCGCCTTACGACACGGCGGCGACGCTGGCGCGCCTTGCGGATGTGGTGGCCCGCTACGCGCCCAGGATGATCGTGGCGCTGGGCGATTCCTTTCACGATGGCGGCGGCGCCGCGCGCATGGGCGAGGCCGACCGCGCTGCCTTGCGCGGCTTGCAGGCGGGCCGCGACTGGATCTGGATTTCAGGCAATCACGATCCCGAGCCACCGATCGAGCTGGGCGGCGCCTGCGCCGGGGAGATGAGGCTGGGCGCTCTGACCCTGCGCCATGAGCCGCAGGCGGGCGCGGCGCCGGGCGAAGTGGCGGGACATCTGCATCCGGTGGCGCGGGTGGTCTCGCCTGCGGGCAGTCTGCGCAGGCGGTGTTTCGCCAGCGATGGCGCGCGCTGCATATTGCCCGCCTTCGGCGCCTTCGCGGGCGGGCTGAACATTTGCGACGCGGCTTTCGCGCCGCTGTTTTCCCGCGCGCCCGTGGTCGCCCATGTCCTGGGGCGCACGCGGATTTATTCCGTGCCGATCATGCGCTGTCTGGGCGACTGAGGCCTACAGCTTCGAGACCTTCGATTTGGGAGCGGCGCCCGGCGCGGCGGGCTTTGGCGTATTGGTGACGGACAACAGGTCCCAGCCGCCGGGCGGGGGAGCGACGTCATTGACGGCCGGGTTTGGCGTCTGTGGGCGGTAGGCCTCCACGATGGCTTTCGCTGCGGCCGTCTGGGTGGGGGTGAGCAGCGCGGCGATCTCCTCGCGCTTTTGAGCAGAATCCGCGTCGCCCTGCGTGGCGGCGACGGTGAACCAGGCCCATGCGGCCGGCAGATTCTTTTCCACGCCCATGCCTCGGGCGTTGAGAATCGCCAGATTGTATTGGCTGTCGCGCAATCCATAATCGGCGGCCTTGCGGAACCATGAGGTCGCGGCGACGTAATCGACCTTGCCACCGGCGCCCTCGGCGTTCAGCACGCCCAAATTATGCATGGCGCGCACATGTCCCTGCGCGGCGGCGCTGGCGTAGAGCTCTTGCGCCCGCTTGAGATCTTTCGGGCCGCCCAGTCCGCGTTCCAGCATGGCCGCGAGGCGATACTGGGCGGGCGCCAGCTTTTGTTGCGCCGCCTTTTCCAGCCATTGCTGGGCGGATTGATTGTCCTGCGCCATGCCGCGCCCTTCAGCCAGGCGCACGCCCATTTCATATTGGGCGGCGGGAAGGCCTGCGGCGGCGGCGTCCGCCAGCCGCGCGCCGGTGGGCGCCGGATCAAAGCCGTTCGTCGCAAGAGGTGGGGTGAAGCCGGGAGCCGCAGCTTTATCCGGCGCAGCCATCAGAGAAGGCTGGGGAGGCGGCGCTTGTTCCGCAGTCGGCGCGGCAGCTGCGGCCTGAGCGGGGGCGGGGGCGGGGGTGGGGGCGGGGGCGGGGGTGGGGGCGGCCTGTGCGGGCTCCGCTCCGGCTTGCGCCTCTTGCGGCAGATCGGGGCGAGCGGCTGACGCCACGACATCGGCGGGCTTTTCGCTATTGCGCAACCGAAGCGTTTGCAGCGTTCCAAGAATGAGCACCAGACCCGCAAGCGCGATCAGGATCGGGCGACGGCGCGCGCTGAGGGCCTTGCGCAGGGCTCCCAGCGGGCCTTGCGTTTGCGTTGGCTGCGGCTGCGGCGCCGGGTGCGCCATAATCTCGGGGTCGGTGGCCGGAGGCGTCGTCATTCGGACGGCGCGTTCGCCGATCTGGGTGAGCAAATCGCCCAGATGCGAGTTCGCCTCCGGCTTTTCTGTTTCGTTCGCGGCGGTTGCGGCGCGTCGGGCGGCGGCGATGAAGCTCGCCTGATTGGACAAAACCGCGCCAGGGCCCGGATGGCGCACAGGCGTCGCCTCCTTGCCCGGCTCCATTTTCACGTCAACCTGCGGCGCGGTCGGCAAGGCATCCAGCAACGGCTCCTTGCGCTGGTCTTCGACCGTTGGCTTTTTCAGCGCGTCCTTGGCGACTTGCGGGGATGGCTCCTTGCTCGCCTCTGGTTTTGGCGGGTGGCGGGTGTCCCGCCGGGCGTCCACAGATGGAGCGTTTTTCGGCTCATCCGTCTGCGCGACAGGTTCCGGGCGCACTTCGCAGAGTTCCGATTCCAGATCCGTCAGGCGGTTGACCAGCAGCTCCATCGTTTGATGGACGGCGCTCATCGTCTGGGTCATGCGACGCTCGGACGTCTCCTGATGCGCGCGCAGATCGAGAAGTTCGCGCTTCAGAAGGTCGCTACCCCCGGATGGATGCGCGACCGCTTGCGGCGTCAGGTCTGAGTGACGTTCATTAGCTTCCGCCACATCGGCGGTGGCGTCGCGCAGATCCTGGATTTGCTGGAAGAGGTCTGAAATCGAGTCGTCGACCGCAGCTTCGGGCGAACCGGTTTTCCGCGCTTGTCCCGCGCGCCGGGGAAGCCTCGCCAGATGTCCCTGCACCTGTTCGAGCATGGCGAGCGCAGGGGCGTTGGCTTCGGCGGGCGCGGCGCCGAACTGGCGCGCGAGCCGGGCGATCTCCGACTGCAACTGCGTCAGCATCTCTTCTTCCCGCGAGGGGGTGGAGATCGCGTCGATCTTGGTGGCGAGTTGCAATATCTGCGCTTCGAGCGCGTTGACGCCCGGAGGATCGCGCCGGGTCAGCGACTCGATCCGGTCCACCAGCAGCTCGATCTGCGACTGTAGCCCATCGAGCACCGAGACCTCCGGCGTGGAGGTGGTGAGGGCGTCGATGCGTCCTGACAGGCCGGACACTTCCTTGCGCAACGCCTCGAGCGGCTCGTTGCTCATATGGCTGGCGGCGGCGGTCTGCACGCTCACCGATACGGCGTCGACGCGCGCGGAAAGGCTGCCGATGTCGCGACGCAATCCCTCGAGCACAGGATTGTCCGTGCGTGCGGTCGCCGCTTCCACCTTGTTGGACAGGCGCCGCAGTTCGCTTTCGACGGGGGTGAGGTCGATGGTCGGAATTTTGATTTCAGGCGCTGGCCTGTCGAGCTTGTGGGCGAGCTCCTGCATCATTTGCTCGAGCGCGCTCGTATCCACCTTCGCGAGAAGCGAGGCGTTGGAATCGACCCGCCGATGCACATTGTCGATGCGGCGGGCGAGGTCGCCAAATTGCGGCGAGGGGTCCGCCGCAAGGGCGAGCGCCTCGACCCGGCGGGTCAGCTGGTCGAGCTTTCGATTGACGGAGTCCATCTGGCCAGTGAGTTGGCTCTGGCCCACGAGGGCGCGGATCTCGTCGAGCCCCGTCATGAGTTCGTTGGTCTCCGCGACTGTCGCCGCGGAGGCGGCGAGCGCGTCGATTCGGGCGCCCAACAGATCAAGTTGCCGTTCAATTCTGGGCGCGTGGGCCGACCGCGCTTCGACCGTCGTCAGCAGCTCGCGAATCTCGTCGGCCTTCGCGTTGAGGTAGCGCAGGGCGCCGCTGTCGGGCGAGGGCTGACGATCAAAGGCGACGGGCGCTGCGGCGCGATTCATGGCCTCGTCGCGCGGGCGGGACAGAGGCCGCTCGGGATGTCGGGCCACGCTCTCGTATGAGGCGGGCTGCGGCAAGTCGCCGATGTTGCGCGCAAGCTGGTCGAGCTGTTTGCGGAGCATGGCGCGTTCAGTCGCCGCCCCGCTCCGCATTGGCGCATCGTCGATGCGCGCCTCGGGCGGACGTCGCATAGACGTCGCCGGGGGCGATTCGAGCGGCGCCTCAACGGGCCTTTCCTTGTTCTGTTCGCGGTCGGTCAGCCGCAGCGCTTCCTTGAGCGCTTCCTTCAGGGCCGACTGGTGCGTGTCGTGCGGCTCCGTTGCAGTTGCATAGGAGGCCCGGGGCGCCGACTTGAGCGGTGCGCGTGCGCCATCGCCAAGCCGTTTGGCGAGATCCTGCAGCATGTCGTCCACCTTGCTTGTGGCGTGCTGCACCGGGCGCGGTGCGGCGCTTTCGCTTGCCGGATCCACGGAGAAGAGCCGCGGAGAGCTGCGTTCGGCGACGCGCGCCAACCGCTCCAGTATCGCCCCCGCGCATTCCTCTTCATCCAGCGTGACGGGATCGAGCCCCTTGCCGACGGCGTGATCCTCGATTGTCCGCTTGAGCCATTGGCCCAAGGTCAATCCGTCACGAATCGCAGCGTCCCTGGCGGCTTCCCGCACATCTGGATCGAAGCTCTGAATGGTCCAAGGAGTGGCTCTGCTCATATCAAATCCATACAGGGCAGCGAAAAAAACCAGAGACCCGCAGCTTCAGACAAACCGGTCGTGGCTTGATCGGGGTAGCGTTAATGAAACGACATTCGGCAATCATGGTTAAGGTCAGGTTAACGGTGGTTCGATTTTGACACAGGCGCGAATCATTTAGGTTGAAATTAATCAGTAGCACAATTTAGAGTTGCATATAGCAAGGGCCTGAAGTGTAATCTCCTCATCAAACGGCGCCGTGACGGAACGCCGTAGCAGCCGATGGCGCCGAACGCCGCAAAGGGGATCGCGATGGGACACAATCCTTCCATTTCGCAAGTATTTGACGTGCCTCAAGATGTGTTGACCATTGGGGAGATGGCGCGGGAATATGGGGTCACCCTGCGCGCGCTTCGCTTCTATGAGGACCGGGGCCTCTTGCGTCCTGTGCGCAATGGCGTGACGCGTTATTATTCGGCTGAGGCGCGCGCCCGCCTCGAGCTGATTCTCAAGGGCAAGCAGCTTGGCTTCACCCTGAGCGAGATCCGCGACCTCATCGCGAATCATTCCGAAGAGCCTGTCCGCAGCTTCGAGCTGTCCCTCGACCAGACGCAGATCCTGACCCAGATCAGCATGTTGCAACGCCAGCGCGACGATATCGAGCGCGCAATCGAGGAATTGCGGCAAACGCAGGAGCGGTTGGCAGGCCCCAATGGCGAGCCGCCCGCCGCCGCCATCGTCGCGGCGGGCGCCAACGCCGGCGCCGGCGCCTTGAAGGGACTCAAAAATCCCTGAAAAAGGTTTATGTTGACCGCCATGGCGGCCAGCGACGTTCTCACCCTCACGCCTGCGGGGCTCTATTGCCGCGCAGGCGATTTTCATATCGATCCCCTGCGGGCGGTGGAGCGCGCGCTCATAACCCATGGCCATTCCGACCATGCCCGCGCAGGCCATGGCTGCGTTCTGGCCACAGCGCAGACGCTGGGAATCATGGCGCTGCGCTACGGCGAACATTTCGCGGGCGCGACGCAGGCGCTGGCCTATGGCGAACCGTTGGCGCTGGGCGAGGTCGTGGTTTCGCTTCACCCCGCAGGCCATGTGCTGGGCTCCGCGCAAATCCTCATCGAGGCGCAGGGCTACCGGCTCGTGGTTTCCGGCGATTACAAGCGCGCCCGCGATCCCACCTGCGCGCCCTTCGAGCCGATTCGCTGCGACGCCTTCATCAGCGAGGCGACCTTCGGCCTGCCGGTGTTTCGCCATCCCGACGCGCGCGCGGAGGTGGAGAAGCTCATCGCGTCCTGCCGCCTGTTTCCTGATCGCGCCCATCTGGTGGGGGCCTATTCGCTCGGCAAGGCGCAGCGCGTGATGGCGCTGCTGCGGGAAGCTGGCTGGGATCGCCCCATCTGGACCCATGGGGCGATGGAGAAGATCACCAGCTTTTATGAGAGCGAGGGCGTCCCGCTGGGCGATATTCGCAAAGTCGCGGCGGCGGACCGCGCGAAGCTTGCGGGTGAGATCGTCATTTGTCCGCCGTCCGCTACGCAGGATCTTTGGGCGCGCAAATTTCCCGATCCGGTGGTGGCCTTCGCCTCGGGCTGGATGCGCATCCGCGCCCGCGCCCGGCAAGGGGGCGTGCAACTGCCGCTGGTGATTTCCGATCACGCGGATTGGGACGAATTGCGCGCCACGGTTGAGGATACCGGCTGTTCGGAGCTCTGGGTCACCCATGGCGCGGAGGATGCGCTGGTCCATTGGGCGAGCCAGCGCGGCTTGCAGGCGCGCCCGCTCAATCTCATCGGTTATGGCGACGATGACGAGCCTGTGGCGGAGCCGCAGCCATGAACCGTTTCGCCGAGCTGCTCGACCGTCTGGCCTATGAGCCCTCGCGCAACAACAAACTGCGCCTGCTGACGGACTATTTCCGCACGCAGGCCGATCCTGACCGCGGCTATGCGCTGGCGGCCATGACCGGCGCGCTGACTTTCGCCCATGCGAAACCCGCCCTCGTGCGCACGCTCATCAGCGACCGCACCGATCCTGCGCTCTTCGCCATGAGCTATGACTATGTGGGCGATCTGTCGGAGACGGTGGCCTTGCTCTGGCCTGCGCCCTTGCAGCTTGCGACGGCCGCAGGCTCCAACCAACCACCCGCGCCGAGCCTCTCCGACATCGTCGAGCAAATGCGCGAGACCACGAAAAGCGCCCTGCCAAAACAACTCGCCCTCTGGCTCGACGCGCTGGACGAGACCGGGCGCTGGGCTCTGTTGAAGCTCATCACGGGTGGTTTGCGCATCGGCGTCTCTGCGCGCCTCGCCAAGACGGCGGTGGCGGCCATGGGCGGGCTTGATCCAAATGAGGTGGAGGAGGTCTGGCACGGCTTGCAGCCGCCCTATCTTGAGCTCTTCGCCTGGGTGGAGGGCCGCGAGCCCCGTCCGATCACGGATGATCCCGCGCCCTTCCGCACGCCCATGCTGGCCCATGCCCTTGATGAGGCCGATTTCGCCGCGCTCGATCCGGCGGACTTTTCCGCAGAGTGGAAATGGGACGGAATCCGCGTGCAGGCGGTGACCGGCTTCGCCGCCGCAGGCGCCAGCGTGCAGCGGCTCTATTCGCGCACCGGCGAGGACATGTCCCACAGCTTCCCAGACATGCTGGAGGCGCTGGGCGCGGCGGGCCTTGGAAGCGTGGCCATAGATGGCGAGCTGCTGGTGGTGCGCGAGGGGCTCGTGCAGTCCTTCGGCGTGTTGCAGCAGAGGCTCAACCGCAAGAGCGTCAATGCGAAACTGATCGCGGACTATCCGCTGCATGTGCGCGCTTATGATCTGCTGATGGAGAATGGCGAGGATCTGCGCCCGCTGCCCTTCATGGAGCGGCGCGCGCGACTGGAGGCGCTGCTCGCGCGGTGCGATCCGGCGCGTCTGGATCTGTCGCCGCTCGTGCCTTTCGAGACGTGGGAGGCGCTGGCGCAAGCGCGGCGCGATCCCGCCAGCGCGGGGGCGGGCGCCGACGCCGAAGCCATCGAAGGAGTGATGCTGAAGCGGCGCCAATCCATCTACGTGCCCGGCCGCCCCAGGGGGCCGTGGTGGAAATGGAAGCGCGATCCATTCAATGTGGACGCGGTGCTGATGTACGCCCAGCGCGGCCATGGCAAACGCTCGTCCTTTTATTCGGATTTCACCTTCGGCGTCTGGCGCGAAGGGACGGGCGGGGAGGAACTGGCGCCCGTGGGCAAGGCCTATTTCGGCTTCACGGACGAAGAACTTGGGCTGCTCGACAAATGGGTGCGCAACAACACGGTCAATCGTTTCGGCCCCGTGCGCGAAGTGAGCCATGGCGGCGACGATGGGCTGGTGCTGGAGATCGCCTTCGATGGGCTCAATCGCTCCACGCGGCACAAGTCGGGCCTCGCCATGCGCTTTCCGCGCATATCGCGCATCCGCTGGGACAAGCCCGCCCGGGAGGCGGACCGGCTGGAGGCTCTGGAACGCTTGCTGCCGACTGATCAGTAAAGGCGCGCGGTCATGCCCCCTTGTCCGGACCAAGCACGTCGCCTTCGCCATGCAGCAAGCCATGCACGAAGGCGGCCGCCTCGCTGGTGTGATCGGCGGGATGTCGAAAGCTTGCCCCAAATCCAGCCAGCGTTGCGGCCGCAAAACCCGCCTCGGAGGCCATGGCGACATCATCGGCGGTGGGCTGCCGGCCCGCCAGCAGGATGATCGCCTCGGCTACCGCCAGCCCTGTGACAAGGGCGATGGCGCCATCCTGCCCTTCGGCGCGCGGCCAAAGGCTCAGCAGCAGCAGGGGCGCAATGGCCACGGCGCTGAGCGCGAGGGCGGCGCCGATCAGCAAGCGCGGGTCGGGCGCATTGCTCGCCAGCTGGGCGGCGCAGCTGGCGATGGCCCCCAGCAGGACCAGGCGCGTCACCGCCAGGCGGTGGCTTGCGAGGGCGGAGGCTTCGCGCTTGCGGCGACTGGCGTCGTCGCCAAGCGCGGTCGCAAGCGTGAAGAAACCGGCCGCTGAGAGAACCAGCGCGATGGAGATGCGTCCGGCCATGGCCAGTCCGGAAAATGCGGCGCCATAGCCGCGCAGTTCCGCCAGCCCGAGCAGCAGATAGTCGCTGGTGGCGGTGATGTCGGAGGGCCTCAGCGCGCCCGAAAAGCCCGGCAGGGCGGCGCAAGCCTCCCGCGCCTGCGCGATGGTTGCAGGATGGGCGCCGCAGATCCCGACCAGGCCTCGGCCGCTGGCCTCCAGCAAGAAGGCGGGAAGATCGCCCGGGCGCAGGCCCACGCCGCCTGCTTGCAGCGTCTGTGTCGAGGCCGCTGCGATCATGAGCGCCATGAGCGCGAGCAGGACGCACCAGACGAGGCCCGAGAGGCCGCCGCGCTGGGTCTCCCGCGCGTTCTGCGTCGTGATGGCGGGCGCAAGCAGCGATCCAAGGGCCGCCACCCCCAGCGCGACCCCGATGACGATCAGGCTATCGGCTTCCATGGGAGCAGGCGAGCCCGCTCGCCACTGCGTCATATGCGCGAGCGCTTCCTCGAAGGCGACGCGATTTCCCGGCAGGGGCAGGGGAATGGCCTCGCCGCTGCCGATCATCAGAGCGAGCGGGGCCGCGATCCCGGCGATCAGGAGCCCGGCCGCGCCGGTCGCCGACCACACAAGGCCCGCCATTCCTCCAGGAACGACAATCAACGCCACGATGACCGCAGCCAGAATGGCGCAGGTTTGCGCATCGGCGGCGGTCGCCTGCGCGAGGCTGTGCTGAGCCATGGCGAGCCCCGCCAGACCAATGCAGAGGCCTGCGGCGCCGGTGGCGAGCGTGGCGCCCAGCCGAATGGTCAAGCCGGGAAAGCGCGCGACAAGCATGCTGGCGATGGAAAAGGCGCCTGTTTTCCGCAACATCGGCCCCGTCCACAGGGCTGCCAGCAAAAGTCCCGATCCCAGCCCCGCCATCAGGCTGGAGAGCGAGACGCCAGCGGGGCCCGGCGGTGTGAAGGGCATGGCGAGCGCGAGGCCCAGAGCTGTCAGGGCGAGCCCGGCATAGACGCCCGGCGCGGCGCGGCCCGCCGCATAGAAACTTGAGATCCGCATGGAGCGCAGCATGAAACCGATGGCCGCGAGCCCCGTGACGGCGAGGGCGGGAGCGAGCAGGGCGACGAAGGGCTCCGGCGTCCCGATTCGGTCGAGAAGAACGAAAATGCCGGCGCCCAGAAGAAAGGCCGCAGTGGCGAAAGCGACCCGTCCGTCAATGGCGGCGCGGTCTATCTCCTTGCGCCACCCCGGATTGTCCTGCGTCACGGCTCTCTCCACTGTGGATGCGGCGGGCGATCAAACTCGCTCAACAATAGGGCAATTGACAGGAATGCAAGAGTGTCCGCCAATAGGGCTATCCTTTGGGGGGCCTTTCGCCGTGAGCGCTTCAACCCGCATTATCATAGCCGACGATCATCCGCTTGTGCGCGGCGCCTTGCATCAGGCCGTCGCTGGCGCCGTGGAGGGTTGCTCCATCGTCGAATGCCCGGACATCGACGCATTGACCCGCGAGCTTGATGACAACGACGAGGTCAATCTTGTCCTGCTCGATCTGGCGATGCCGGGGGTGCGCGGCTTTTCCGGCCTTATGTATTTGCGCGCCCAGCATCCCGGCGTGCCGGTGGTGGTCGTTTCGGGCAACGAGGACCGGGGCGTCATGCGCCGCTGCATCGACTTCGGCGCGTCCGGCTTCATCCCCAAGACGACCGACATGAAGGCGATGCGCGCCGCCATCAATGTCGTGCTGGAGGGGGGCACATGGACTCCGCCGGACGTCGACCTGTCCGCTCCCGCCGACAAGGACACCGCCGACATCGTGCGGCGCATGGCCTCGCTCACGCCCCAGCAGGTGCGGGTGCTGATGATGCTGTCCGAGGGGCTGCTCAACAAGCAGATCGCCTATGAGCTGACGGTTTCCGAGGCCACGGTGAAGGCTCATGTCTCCGCCATCCTGCAAAAGCTGGGGGTGGAGAGCCGCACGCAGGCGGTCATCACCGCCAAGAAAATCGAGGGCGGCACTTTTGATGGCGACACGCCCTGATTTGGCCCTTCGCGCTGGCTAAGGAGGCGTGACTCGCATCTCGTCGCCAGCTCGTCAGGATTTTTTCATGGCCGACACATTCGCCCGCGTCCTCGGCGGCCCGCCGCTTTCGGTGCTGGCCCGCCTGCTCATGCTTTCGCTGATCGTCGGCGCGCTGCTCATGTGGCTCGAGATTCATCCTGTCGAGGTGATCGACAGCGTCGCGCGCATGGTCCTCAGGCTGTGGAACATGGGCTTTGGCGCCGTGCGCATGGTCGCGGAATATGTGATCGCCGGTGCGGTCATCGTGGTTCCGCTCTGGCTGGCGTCCCGTCTGTTCAACGTGGGACGGGGCGCGCGCTGATCAGGCCAGATCGCCCGCCCAGTCCCGCGCGCGTCGGCCCACCACGTCCTTGATGCTGGCCAGATTTTCCTGATCGAGCTTCGCGGTGAGCCCGCGCAGGATCTCGCCGGGCAGCCCCGCGCCTTTATAGACCATCGCGGAATAGAGCTGGATCAGGCTTGCGCCCGCCTCGATCTTGGCGAAGGCGCTGTCCGGGCCGTCAACGCCGCCAGCCCCCACGATGGGAAAGCGTCCCTCCACCCGCAGGAAGGCCGCGCCCAGCATTCGCGTGGACAGCTTGAACAGGGGCTTGCCCGAGAGCCCGCCCGCTTCCTGCGCCGTGGCGCCCTCCCGCAGATCCGCAGGCCGGGTGATGGTGGTGTTCCCCAGGATCAGCGCGTCGATCCCACGCGCCGCGCAGACCCGGATGATGTCGTCGAGGTCGCCCATGGCCAGATCGGGCGCGATTTTCAAAAACACGGGTTTGCGGCCATGGATCCGTGCGGCTTCGTCGCGGGCGTCCAGCACGCGGGCCAGCAGATCGTCGAGCGCGGCGGCCTGTTGCAGATCGCGCAGGCCGGGGGTGTTGGGGGAGGAGATGTTGATGGTGAAATAGCTCGCCACATCGGCGAAGGCCTTCACGCCCTGCACATAATCGCCCGCGCGGTCCGTGGATTCCTTGTTCGCGCCGACGTTCACGCCCACCAGTCCGGGCTTGCCGTCGCGGGCGGCCAGACGCGCGTGGGGCGGGGCGTGGCCTTCGCTATTGAAGCCCAGCCGATTGATGACGCCTTCATCTTGCGGCAGGCGGAAGAGGCGAGGTTTCGGGTTGCCGGGCTGCGGCAAGGGGGTGATCGTGCCCACCTCCACAAAACCAAAACCGAGGCGGAACAGGGCGTCCGGCGCCTCCGCGCCCTTGTCATAGCCAGCGGCCATGCCCAAAGGATTGGGAAAATCGAGCCCGCAGGCGCTGACCCGCAGGCGCGGATCCGCAACGCCGAGGGAGATCGGCGGCATCATCCGCAGGGCGAGGATGGACAGGCCATGGGCCTTTTCCGGATCCATCGCATGGAGCAGCGGCTGCAAAAGTCTTGCGGCGAAGCCGATCATGCCAGAAGCTCCGAGAAATCGTGCTTGCCATCGGCGCCAAGCGCAATGGGCTTCACCCATGTTGCCGCGCTGGTGGGCAGGGGCGCGTAGAGATGGGGAAACAATTGCCCCCCGCGTGAGGGTTCCCAGCGCAGCGCCGCGCCCAGCGCCTCGGCTTCGAAGGCCGCCAGCAGCAGGTCCGTCTGGCCGGTGAAATGCTTGTCGGCGGTCTCCTGAACCTGATCGGCCGTGGAGAAATGGATGAACCCATCCGCCAGATCCACCGGCGCCCCGTCGAAGACGCCCACGGTCTGCGCGCGGGCCCAGAGCGATTCGGGAGTGATTTTATAGATCAGGGCCACGGTGGAGTCCTTTGTGTCTGTCGCGGGCACATTACCGGCGCTGTCGGGGGGAAACAACCAAACGCGGGAACGATCTTCTTGGCTTTTCTTGCAACGCTTACGCTTTGACAAGCACTTGTGAACAGTTGACGTAGAGGCAAGGCTGTTGCGGTGAAGGAAAAAAAGAGATAAATGTTCCTAATCTAGGAACGTCGTCCCTGAAAGGCTAGTCATGCTTACCCATCATCAGGTTTGGGGCGCAATCGACGCGCTCGCCGCCGCCCACGGCGCCACCGCATCCGGCCTCGCGCGCAAGGCGGGGCTCGATTCGACGACGTTCAACAAATCCAAACGCTCGTCGGGCAATGGGCGGCTGCGCTGGCCATCCACCGAGTCCATCTCCAAGATTCTTGAAGCGACCGGCTCCAGCCTTGAGGAATTTCTGGGCATGATCCGTGACGTGAAGGCCGACCCTTTGCGCACCATTCCGCTGATCGGCGTCGCTCAGGCGGGCACGGGCGGTTTTTTTGATGACGGCGGCTTTCCCGTGGGCGCGGGCTGGGACGAGGTGGCCTTTCCCCATATCGGCAGCGCGCACGCCTATGCGCTGGAGATCGCGGGCGATTCCATGAATCCGGTCTATCGCGATGGGGATGTTGTGATCGTCGATCCGGAGGCCGCCGTGCGCCGGGGCGACCGGGTGGTGGTGAAGACCCAGGAGGGCGAGGTGCTCGCCAAGGAGCTGAAGCGCCAGACCGCCAAGACCATCGAGCTGAAATCCCTCAACCCCGAGCACGAGGACCGCACCTTCTCGATGGATCAGGTGGCGTGGATCGCGCGCATTCTGTGGTCCAGCCAGTAAGGCTCACTCGCCATAAACCAGCAGCCATAACCCGCGCGCCACATAGACGGCGCTGAAGATGACGATGATGACCTTGGTGTATTTCCGGAACTCGCCGTCCGTCATGCGATGCAGGACGATGGGCGCCATCGACGTGCCGGCGATCGCCGTTCCCAGAAAGCAAGCCCAGGCCCAGAGCGGAATGTTGCCAACAGCCTCGGTCGCGAAGGCGCCGAAGTAGAAGATCCGCACCACCTGCGAGAAGAGTTGCGTGACGGCTTTGGTCGCCACCACGGTCTTGCGGTCGAGGGGGCTGGCCTGAAAAAACACATCCAGAATATTGCCGCCCTGACCCACTGTCAGTTGCAGCAGCATGACCAGAGCGCCGCAGACATAAACCATGCCGCGCCGTGTGACGTCGGGCGCGAAGGATTTGGGAAGCGCGAAGGCTGCGAAGGGCATGAGGCCGATGCCCAGATAGACCATGGGCTT
Source organism: uncultured Hyphomicrobiales bacterium (assembly GCA_903902915.1). Lineage (GTDB taxonomy): Bacteria > Pseudomonadota > Alphaproteobacteria > Rhizobiales > Beijerinckiaceae > Terripilifer. The sequence goes on from CAIUWR010000040.1 coordinate 65,811, forward strand.
GCTTGGCACGAAATTCACGAAGCGCATCGCGATATAGGCCGCCAGCGAACCGACGATGTATTTCCAGGTCAGCCTCCAGTCCACATGCCTGCGCCAGAGCCAGCCGCGCCACGTTCCTGACGCCACCTGCACGGTCGCGAAGACGACGAGCGAGGAGGCGACGGGCAGGAACAGCAGCAAGGAGGCCAGCAGGATCTGCCCGCCCGCCATGCCGAAAATGCCTGACACGAACGAGCTGAACAGGCCGACCGCAGCGATGAAGAGGAGAACGCCCGTGGTCATCCCGGGCGGTCAGATCTTGCGGGCGGCGATGAAGGCCGCGTGCTGGCGCGCCAATTCGCCGCTCAGCGCGGCGGCGATCAGCGCGCGCGTTTCGGCGACGCCATAGAGCGCTGCGAAGGAGCCGAAGCGCGGCCCCCGGTTCTCGCCGAGCAGCACGCGATAGAGCATGTTGAACCAGTCGTTCGACACGCCCGGCCGCTCCGGCGTCGCGCCCTTGGCTTTCAGATCCTGATAGCGCGGGATCGGTCGGGCCACATCGTAAAGCGCGGTCTGGATGTCTTCGGCGGTGGCGCCTGCGGGCAGGCCCGCCAGCATGGCGTCGAGCTGGCGCAGGGCGTCCGCCTCCACTTCGTCGGCCACATGATAGGTCTTGGACGGGCGCACGAAATCGCGGAAATAGGCCACGGCATAGCCCACCAGCGCGTCGAGGCGCGGATGGGTCTGGGGCGTGACGCTGGGCGCGTAGCGGCGCAGGAAGGCCCAGAGCACCTGTGGGTCTTCGCTATTGGCCACCGCCGCCAGATTGAGCAGCATGGCGAAGGAGACCTGCGTGCCCGCGCCCTCGCCTTCGCCCGGATGATGCAGCACTTCGGGCTCCGGCGGCTGGCCGCTGTGGATGTGCCAGACCGGATTGCCGAGGCGGCCCTTCCAGTCCTGCCGTCCATAGCCCGCCAGAAGTTGCAGATATTCGTCCACCGCGCGCGGGATCACGTCGAAATGCAGGCGCTTGGCCTCGCGCGGCTTCTGGAACATGAACAGCGAGAGGCTTTCGGGGCTGGCGTAGGTCAGCCATTCCTCGATGGTGAGGCCATTGCCCTTGGACTTCGAAATCTTCTGGCCCTTCTCGTCTAGAAACAATTCGTAGTTGAATCCCTCGGGCGGCATGCCGTCGATGGCGCGCACGATGTTGCTGGAGAGCTTCACCGAGTCGATGAGATCCTTGCCCGCCATTTCGTAATCGACATGCAGCGCATACCACCGCATGGCCCAGTCGGGCTTCCATTGCAGCTTGCAATGACCGCCGGTGACGGGGGTCACGAACTGTTCGTTGGTTTCTGGATCGCGCCAGGTGATCGTGCCTGCCTTGGCGTCCATGGCCTCCAGCGGAACCTGCATGACGATGCGGGTCGTGGGGTGGATGGGCAGGAAGGGCGAATAGGTGGAGGCGCGCTCCGCCCGCAGCGAGGGCAGCATGATCGCCTGCACGGCTTCGAACCGCTCCAGCATGTGCAGCAGCGCGGCGTCGAAACGACCGGATTTGTAATAGTCGGTCGAGGAGGCGAATTCGTAATCGAAGCCGAAGCGGTCGAGGAAGGCCCGCAGCATGGCGTTGTTGTGATGGGCGAAGCTCTCGAACTTGCCGAAGGGATCGGGGATCTCGGTCAGCGGCTTGCCCAGATGCGGGATCAGCCGCTCCTTGTTGGGAATATTGTCGGGAACCTTGCGCAGCCCGTCCATATCGTCCGAAAAAGCGAGCAGGCGCGTGGCGATGCGGCCTTCCGTCAGGATCTCGAAGGCGTGGCGCACCATGCTGGTGCGGGCCACCTCGCCGAAGGTGCCGATATGGGGCAGGCCCGAGGGGCCATAGCCCGTTTCGAAGAGCACTTCCTTCTGGCCCGTCTTTTCGACGCGGGCGACGAGTTTGCGCGCCTCTTCAAAGGGCCAGGCGGCTGAGGTCAGCGCGGCGTCGTGAAGCGACAGGAGCCCGGAGGCCGCAGGTGCGGCGTTAGCCATTTCAAATCCTTGTGGAGGCGCGCGGCGGGCCATCAGGCGCCCGCCGGAACGGCCGCACACTAGGCAGGGCGGCGCCCAAGGTCAACCAATCCGCCCGTTTCGCAGCGAACTGCGCGCCAGCCCGTGGGTGGTCTTGGCCCAGTGATGGGGGCGCCGGAACAGGTCCACCACAGCCATGGCGGCGGCGAGGCTCAGCAGGGCCAGATAGGCGGGGAAAAGCGCGAGCAGAGGCAGCAGCCGGGTGACGCCGCGCCGCCGTGCGCCGATCACGATCGGCGCCGCGAGGGAAAGCGAACCCAGCGCCGCAATGGAGCACCACAGGGTGGTCGCCAGGGCGTCCCCCATCGTGACGGGGGCGAAGAGCGCGCCCCAGCACGCATCGTAAATGAACAGCGCCACATAAAAGGGCGCCACCAGCGGGCCAAGCACGCCGCCCACCAGCATGGTCAACATGGCGGCGGCGCGGGCCGCGCCCAGCTCCCGTACAAGGCGTATTGGATGACGCAGATGCACGATCAGCGTCTGCATCCACCCCTTCATCCAGCGGCGTCGCTGGGCGAGCCAGGCGGCGAGCTTCGCCGGCGCCTCCTCGAAGGTGGGCGCGTCAAGGGTCGCGACTTCATAGCCCATGCGGGCCAGCCGCATGCCCATGTCTGCATCCTCGGTGACGTTCCATGCGTCCCAGCCATGCAGGCGGCGCAGGGTGCTGACACGAAAATGATTGGAGGTGCCCCCCAGCGGAATGGGCAGCCGCAGCCGCGCCAGCCCCGGGTTCACCACGTCGAACAAAGCCGCATATTCGAGCGCGAAAAGGCCCGAAATCCAGCTGTCGGATGAATTGTCGATGGTCAGCGGGCATTGAAGGCAGGCGAGGCTTTTGCGCGCCCTTGCGAAGGTTGCCGCCGCCCGGCGCAATTGCGAGGGGTCAGGATCGTCCTCGGCGTCGTAAACGGTGAGCAATTCGCCTTGTGCGCTGGCGAGCCCAATGTTGAGGGCGCGTGGTTTGGTGCGCGGATAGCCTGCCGGCGCCACCACGATGTCGTAACAAGGCCCCGGCGCCAGACGCTCGACGGCCTCGCGGGTCTCGTGATCGTCCGCCTCGAGCATCAGTTTGATGTCGAGTTTCGCCCGCGGATAGTCGATCCGTTCGAGGGAATCCAGCAGGCGCGCGACAACGGCCGCCTCCTTGTAAAGCGGCGCGATGATCGTATAGCGCGGCAATTCGCGGTCGGGCAGCGGCGGCGCCTCCGGCTGCGCTGGAATGCAGCCGCCGATGGTCGCCAGAAGGCGCGTGAGAATGGCGCCCGACAGGCTGATCGTGATGAAACAAGTGAGCAGCAACCAGCCGATGCCGCCATCGACGATGTCGGCGCCCATCGCCGCAAGGGTCAGAGTCAGCCAGATCGCTGCGCCGCGCGAGGGAGGCCGGGCCGCCGTCAGGCTGGCGTCCGCGCGCTCCAGATCATGGCTCGCGCATTGGGAGATTTTGGCGCTTGCGGCCGCCCGTATCCAGCTTCTGTAATGATGCGGCGTCGTGAGGATGATGCGTCCGGCGGGCAGATGGCCGCTTTTCCGGCTCATCTCCAACAGGCCGAGCAGCGCGCGTCCCTGCGGCGCCATGACGATGATTCCGGGCTTGACGCAATGGGCGACGCCCGCGCGCAGGGATGAGGGATGTGCGACAGCCGAGCCGAACTCCGCCAGATTGGTGGAAAAGCCGAGGCCCAGTCGGCCGGCGAGGCGGCGATAATAGGTTTCAGACGGAACATACTCCTCCGCCAAAAGGATTTCATGGGCCGCGACGCCTTGCTTTTGCGCCTTTGCGTGTATGTTCAGGAGCAGACTTGTCGGCAGGCCAAGAGGCGTCAGAAAAGCCAGATCGGCTGGTAGAGAGGCTCCGTTGCGTAAGATTGCATCCCGTTTGACAACATGCGACGAGCGCGGCGGCCCGGGCGGGACGCGCATCTTGGACGCTGGACTGAACGCAAGGGACATGAACGCAACATCTTTCACGAAACACGGCTTAGCTTATGCTGAATGGTAGCTGCTTGACCATAGCCTTAATGCTCCGCTTGCGTATTTTTTGGGCAAGCCTGATGATTTGCGTCACGACGCTCGCGCTGGGCGCCGAGGGCGTCTCCATCCCGAATTTCCACGATCCGCAACATCGCCTCGACCGGCCGGAGACCTCATCGATCAGGGTCATTCGCTTCGTGACGGAGGATGACTATCCGCCCTTCGGCTTCGCCCAGCCGGATGGAACGTTGAGCGGATTCAACGTGGATCTGGCTCGCGCCCTCTGCGAGGAGCTGCGCGTGCAGTGCACGGTGCAATCGCGTCGCTGGGACACGATGCTGGATGCGATCGAACAGGGCCGCGCCGATGCGGCGGTCGCCTCCATCGCCATCACGCCCGCCAATCGCGCCCGCGTCGATTTCACCGCGCCTTATTACAAGACGCCCGCCCGCTTCGTTGCGCGCAACGCCGTGACGATGGCGGAGCCTGGCCCGGAGACGCTGGCGGGTCGGACGGTGGGCGTGGTCGCGCGCTCGGCGCATGAGGCCTATCTGCGCGCCTTCTTTCCCGGCGTCAGCCTGCGCGCCTATGACAATGGTCTGGCGCTGCGCTCGGCGCTCAAGCGCAACGAGGTGGAGATCGCGTTCGGCGATGGGGTGGCCTTCGCGCTCTGGCTCAACGGCACGGACGCGGGCGGCTGCTGCGCGTTCCGGGGCGGCCCCTATACGGAGTCGCGCTACTTCGGCGAGGGCGTGGGGATCGCCTTGCGGAAGGATAATCAGACCGTGAAGCGCGCCCTCGACTATGCGCTCAAGCGCGTATCGGAGCGCGGCGTCTATGCGGACCTTTATCTGAAATATTTTCCGGTCGGATTTTATTGAAGGCTTACAGCCACTTCTTCAATTCCATCAAGGCCACGTCGTCGTCGCCGATGTTCAGCGGGCCGATAAAGCGCATCTGCTTGTCCATCAGATAGACGATGGCGCTGTGATCCATGCTGTATTCGCCATTCGCGGACGGGTTCTTGCGCGCATAGACCCGATAGGCCTTCAGCATGGGCTCAAGCGTCGCCTTGTCGCCCGACAGACCGATGATGCGCGTGTCGAAGCTGCTCAGATAATCCTTCAGGATCGCGGGCGTGTCCCGCTCCGGATCGACGGTCACGAAGACGCCTCTGATTTTCGCCGCGTCGCCCAGCTTGTGGAACAGTTGGGAAATTTCGAACAGGGTCGTCGGGCACACGTCCGGGCAGTGGGTATAGCCGAAGAACAGCACAACAGGCTGGCCCTTCAGGTCGGCGTCGCTGATGGTCTTGCCGTCGGGGCCGGTCAGGCTGAAGGGCCCGCCGATGGAGGAGGGCGGCGGCGCGCCGGGGCCGGAAAAGGTGAGCCAGGCGGCGGCTGACACCAGCGCGAGGCCAAACACCAGAACCAGCGCAGGCAGCAGAATGCGGGGGGGAAGTTTCATGGCGGGTCCGGTCAGAAACAGCCTTGGGCGAAGGCGAGCATGTCGAAGTAGATGTCCGACCCATAGCGCAGCCAGAAAAGCCCGCCCGCCACAGCGAGCAAGCCGAAGCCCACGCCCGCGATCTGGAGGGCGCGGCGGGTCTGGGCCGTCGTGGGCCGGATTTGCGGCGTCTCGCTTGTAGTCATGGGTTGTCCGCCGATGGCGCGGCCGCACTATAGCGCAACCCCGCCTCCCGCGCATCAGTCAGCTTGCTGGCGCCTTCGACGCTCACGCCCGGAAATGTTTCGAGAGCTTCAGCCCCTGCGCCTGATAGTTGGAGCCCAGCCCCGCGCCATAGAGGCTCAAGGGCGTCTCCGCCATGCGCTCATAGACGAGGCGTCCGATGATCTGGCCGTCTTCCAGAATGAAGGGCACGTCATGGGAGCGCACTTCCAGCACCGCCCGCGCGCCAAGGCCGCCCGCCTCCGCTGCGCCAAAGCCCGGATCGAAGAAGCCCGCGTAATGGACGCGGAACTCGCCCACCAGCGGATCGAAGGGCGTCATTTCCGCCGCATGGTCGGGCGGCACGCGCACGGCCTCCTTGGAGGCCAGAATGTAGAATTCGCCGGGATCGAGGATCAGACCGCTGGCGCGTCCGGAGCGGGCTTCGGCATAGACCGGCTCCCAGTAATGTTTGGGGTCGCAAGCGGCCACCTTGTCCACGTCGATCAGGCCGGTGTGGCGCTTGGCGCGATAGCCCAGAATGGAATCCGACCCGAACCCCGCCAGATCGATGGAGACGGCGACGCCGTTGTGGAACGAGGGATCGGCGCTGGTGACGATGGGCTCGCGCGCATGCAGCATCCGGTGGCCAGCGTCATCCAGCACCGCGCCGCCATTGCGAAAGCGCATCTGCGACAGGCGCGAGCCCTGACGGGCGAGGATGGGGAAGGTCTTGGGGGAAATCTCGGCGAAGAGCGGCCCCTTGTAGCCCGCGCTCACCGTATCGAAGGAGCGGGTGCGATCGGTGATGACGCGGGTGAAGACGTCGATGCGGCCGGTGGAGCTTTTGGGGTTGGCGGCGGCGCTGAGCGTCTCGGGAAGGTTCAGGCCCTCCATCAGCTCCGCCACATAGACGCAATTGGTCTCCAGCACCGCGCCCTGGGTCAGGTCGATCTCGTGCAGCTTCAAGTCCTCCACCCGCTCCATGACGGTGGCGGAGCCGGGCAGGAAGCTGGCGCGCATGCGCCAGGCGCGCGCGCCCAGCCGCAGATCGAGGCTGGCGGGCTGGATCTGCCCGGGCGCGAAAGGCGCCGCATGGGCGATGAGCCCCGCCTCAGCCATGGCCGCGATCTGGCGGGCGGCGAGAATGCCGGCGCCCTGCAACCAGGGGGCGGTCGATGTCGGGTCGGTGGACACTGTGCTGGATCCTCGATCGCGCGGCGGAACGTCGCCATTCCGTAGCGCATCGCTCAATTGACGCCAAGCGGATCGGGTCTTAGGCTCGCAGACACCTGTGGTCATTTGAGCCGGCTGGCTTGCCCTCCACATTAAAAAAGGGGCTAAAAGGCCGGGCTGTCGTCATGGCTCGACCTTTCACCGATAGAGGATCGAAGATGTCGAGCGCTGAAAACACGCCCCCGAAATCCGCCAAACCCATGCACAAGCTGCGCGCCGCGACCCGGCTCGTGCATGGCGGGACCATGCGCTCGCAGTTCGGCGAGACCTCCGAGGCCATGTTCCTCACCCAGGGCTATGTCTATCCCGACATGGAGGCTGCCGAGGCGCGCTTCAAAGGCGAGTCGCCGGGCTTCATCTATTCGCGCTTCTCCAATCCCACCGTCGCCATGTTCGAAGAGCGCATGGCCTTGCTGGAGGGCGCCGAGGCCGCCCGCGCCACCGCCAGCGGCATGGCCGCGGTCACCGCCGTCATGCTGGGCCAGTTGAAGGCGGGCGATCATGTGGTCGCCGCCAAGGCTTTGTTCGGCTCCTGCCGCTACATCGTCGAAGAGTTGCTGCCCCGCTTCGGCGTGCCCTCGACGTTGGTCGATGGAACGGATCTCGACCAGTGGCGCGCCGCCATGCAGCCAAACACCAAGGTCTGCTTTCTGGAAAGCCCCACCAATCCACAGCTCGAAATCATCGACATCGCGGCGGTGGCGGAAATCGCCCATGCGGGCGGCGCCAATCTCGTGGTGGACAATGTCTTCGCCACGCCGCTGTTGCAGAGCCCGCTGGAGATGGGCGCCGATTGCGTGGTCTATTCCACCACGAAACATATCGACGGGCAGGGGCGCTGTCTGGGCGGGGTGATTCTGGCCTCGAACGAGTTCATCCAGACCCATGTGCACAACTTCCTGCGGCAGACCGGTCCCGCCCTCTCGCCCTTCAACGCATGGGTCATGCTGAAGGGGCTGGAGACCCTGCCGGTGCGTCTGCGCCAGCAGCAGAGCAACGCCATCGCGGTCGCCGATTACCTGGCCTCGCGGCCGGAAATCGCCCGCGTGCTCTATCCCACCCGCAAGGATCATCCCCAATACGAGCTGGCCATGCGCCAAATGACGGGCGGCGGCTCTGTGCTGGCCTTCGACGTGACCGGCGGCAAGGAGGGCGCCTTCGCCTTCGCCAACGCCTTGCAGGTCATCAAGATCTCCAACAATCTGGGCGACGCCAAGAGCCTCATCACCCATCCCGCCACCACCACCCATCAGCGCATCGGGCCGGAAGCCCGCGCGGAATCAGGCATCGGCGACGGCATGCTGCGCCTGTCCTGCGGGCTCGAGGATGTCGAGGATCTCCTCGACGACGTGAAGGCGGGTTGCGACGCGGTCAGGTAGGGTGCTGACTTATAATTCGAAAGGAATTTCAAGTAATTGCGTGGGGCGCTAGCCGATCCCCTCCCCCTTGTGGGGAGGGGTGCGGGGTGGGGGTCGCGCGATTTTTATCGTTAGCGCCTGTCGCAACCGCGCTCCCGATCAGCATTCCCCGACCCCCACCCCGTCCCGCTTTGCGGGCCGACCCTCCCCACAGGGGGGAGGGTAATAAAAAGCGCTCGATTTCAGTCATTTAGTGGGTTTCACCCCTTCGGCCATTCCTTCACCAGCGCGCTCTGGTCGTCGCTGAAGAGGTCGCCGATCTCGTCTTCGGGCGTGTAGCCGCGCGCCAGGAAGAAGGCGTGGGCGGTGTTGGTGGTGGTCAGGCTCATGCGGTCGGCGCGCTGGGCATGGGCGTGGCGCTCCATTCGCTCCAGCAGCGCCTTGGTGACGCCGCGAAAGCGAAACTCCGGCGCCACATAGGCCATCAGCACCTCGCCATAATCGGTGACCACGCCCACGCCCGCCAACGCGCCCTCGATTTGCGCGAGGAAACAGGTGGTGCCCGGCGTGGTGATCCAGACCTCCATATTCTGGGGGGTCTTGTTGCAGAGCCAGCCTTCCAGCGTCAGCGGATCGTTCTCATGGTCAAGCTTGCACAGCTCAAGGATTGACCGGCGCACCAAAGCGCAGGAGGCCGACGCATCCCCCGCTGCGGCCACCCTCAGACCGATTTCCGCCTCGTTCGCGCTCTGGCTCATGCTTTTCCCTCTATCGTCGCAAGGGGGGAAATTGACGCGGCGGCGGTCCTGATGCAAGAGGACGAAGAAACGCACCTCATGCGGCAAACATCAGTCATGTACCAGGCACGCACCGACCAAATCGAAATCACCGTGGAACCGGAGTTCCAGGAGGACCGCTCGGATCCAGAGGGCGGCCGCTATTTCTGGGCCTATACGATCGAGATCGCCAATCGTGGCCAGCGCACCGTGCAGCTGGTGGCGCGCCACTGGCTGATCACCGATTCCAACGGCAAGCTCAACGAAGTGCGCGGCGCGGGCGTCGTTGGCGAACAGCCGATCCTGCGCGAGGGCGAGAGCTTTCGCTATACGTCCGGCTGCCCGCTTCCCACGCCTTCAGGCTTCATGGGCGGCAGCTACCGCATGGTGGATGAGAATGGCGGGAGCTTTGACGTGCAGATCCCCACATTCTCGCTCGACAGCCCCCATATCAAGCGCGTCCTGAACTGAGGGATTTCCCGTGACCAGCCAGCGGCTCGAAGCGGCGATCCGGCTCCTCGAGCGGCTGGTCGCTTTCGACACCGAAAGCGCCAAGTCCAACCTCGATCTGGTGGCCGCCGTCGAGGACCATCTGCGCGCGCTGGACGTGCCTTATGTGAAGGTTCCCAACGCTCTGGGCGACAAGGCGGCGCTCTTCGCCACCATCGGGCCGATGCGGGACGGCGGCGTGGTTCTGTCTGGCCATACGGATGTGGTGCCCGTCGCCGGGCAGGTCTGGACCTCCGATCCCTTTGCGCTGCGCCGCGAGGGCGGCAAGCTCTTTGGGCGCGGCGCCTGCGACATGAAGGGCTTCGATGCGCTGGCGCTGGCGATGATTCCCGAATTTCAGGCCCTCCCGCTCAAGCGGCCCATTCACATTCTGTTGAGCTATGACGAGGAGACCACCTGCCTTGGCCCGGTGGATACGATCGCGCGCTTTGGCGCCGATCTGCCGCGCCCCGGCGCCGTGATCGTGGGCGAGCCCACCATGATGCAGGTCGCGGACGCCCATAAATCGGTGGCGACCTATGTGACGCGGGTGCGCGGCCATGAGGCCCATTCGTCGAACCCCATGCTGGGCGCCAACGCCATCGAGGCGGCCTGCGCCTGCGTGGGCGAGCTGTATCGCTTCATGGACGACTGCGCGGCTGTGGGCGATCCGGGCGGGCGTTTCGCGCCCGGCCAATCGACGATCAGCGTGGGCGTCATCCAGGGCGGAACCGCGCGCAACATTCTGGCGCGGGACTGCGCCTTCCATTGGGAGTTTCGCGGCCTGCCGGGCGTGGCGCAAGATGCGGCGCTGCGCCATCTGGACAGCGTGATCGCGCGGGACATCCTGCCCCGCCTGCGCCGTTACGCGCCGGGCGCCACCATCGAAACGCAGACCGAGGTCGAAGTGCCCGGCCTTGCGCCCGCGCCCGGCTCGCGCGCCGAGGCCTTGGCCTTCAAGGCGAGCCGCCGCAACGCCACCATCGCGGTGTCCTACGCCACCGAGGCGGGGCGGTTCCAGGGGGCGGGACTCCCCACCGTCGTTTGCGGTCCCGGCAGCATCGAGCAGGCCCATCAACCCGATGAATTTCTGGAAGAAAGCCAGCTCGCCGAGGGCGTCGCCTTCATGCGGCGGCTGGCCGCCGAATTATGCTGAGCGGTTCGCTCTTGCGAAGCAGGGGCGGAAACGGGTATAGAGCAGGCGTGATGCGGGCGTAGTTCAATGGTAGAACGGAAGCTTCCCAAGCTTCATACGAGGGTTCGATTCCCTTCGCCCGCTCCAGACTTTCCCATGAACAGGCTTATCGTTGGCGCGACTGGCGCGCCATTGGAAGGCCGGGCACGAATTCGCCTTCACCTCGAAGGGTGCGGGCGTCCTGCTTGTGCCGGTTCCAGACCGCGCCGAACGCGTCGGCCTAGCGCCCTGATGCGGCCAACCCGCCCCGCGCCACTGGGGCGCGAGGCGGCGGCGTCGCTTCGCTCAATCTTCCAGCGTGTCGATATACTTCAGGCCAGCTTTCGCCAGCGGTTCGCGCATCTTGTACATGTCGAGGCCCAGGATGCCGGAGGCCAGTTTGGCGATCTTGTCGGCTTCGTTGGCTTCGCGCGCTTCGCCAGCCTTTGCGACGGCTTCGGCGATCTTGCGCGGCACGACCACCACGCCGTCGTCATCGGCCACCACCACATCGCCGGGCTTCACGAGTTCGCCCGCGCAGACCACAGGAATGTTGACGCTGCCGAGCGTCGCCTTGACCGTGCCCTTGGCCGAGATGGCGCGCGACCAGACGGGGAAGCCCATGCGCTTCAGGCCGCGCACGTCGCGGCAGCCCGCGTCGATGATCAGGCCGACGACGCCGCGCGCCTTCAGCGAGGTCGCCAGCAATTCGCCGAACATGCCATCAGTGTTGTCGCAGGTGACGCCGACGACGAGGATGTCGCCCTTCTGGCACTGTTCCACCGCCACATGCAGCATCCAGTTGTCGCCGGGCTGGGCCAGCACGGTGACGGCTGTGCCAGCCACGGCGGCGTCGGCATAGATGGGGCGCATATAGGGCTTCATCAGGCCAAAGCGGCCCATGGCTTCGTGGGTGGTCGAAACGCCGAGATGGGCGAGGCGATCCACCACGCTCTGGTCGGCGCGCTCGATCTTCTGAACGACGACGGGATTGATCATGAGAGGTCTCCAATTTGAAAGTCCGGGGCCTCATACCCTCCCCCCTGTGGGGAGGGTCGGCCGCGAAGCGGACGGGGTGGGGGTCGTGAGATGGTTGCCGTCTTCGCGCTTGGGTTGCGCTGCAAACGGAAAGATTGCGCGACCCCCACCCCTGCCCCTCCCCACAGGGGGGAGGGGAACGGCAGGCTCCGCGCGCGTCACCTCAGAACTTGTAGAGCCGCGCCGGATTGTCGACGAGGATCTTGTGCTGCGCCGCCGGGTCATGGGCGAAGAGCGGGATGAGGTCCACCAGCTCGCCGTCGTTGGGCATCACGCTCACATTGGGATGCGGCCAGTCGGTGCCCCAGAGCACGCGGTCGGGAATGGCGTCCACCAGCTTGCTGGCGAAGGGCACGGCGTCGTGGAAGGGCTTGCCGACGGCGGAGGCGCGCTCGAAGCCGCAGCACTTCACCCAGCACTTCTCGTCATTGCGGGCGAGATCGAGCAGCGCTCTGAAGTTCGGCTGGTCGAGGCCCTTGCCCGCTTTCACGGTGCCCATGTGGTCGATCACATAGGACAGGGGAAGCTTGGTCAGGATGGGAGCGAATTCTGCGACCGTCTCGGGATCGAGATAGATCACCACATGCCAGCCGAAGGCCTTGATCTTGTCCACCACGCGGTAGAAGGCGCTCATGTCGGGCGTGCGGCCAAGGCGCTTCAGGAAGGTGAAGCGGCAGCCCATGATTCCACCGCGATTCAGCTCGTCGATCTGCGCCTCGGTGAAGCTGTCGTCGATATTGGCGATGCCCTTGTAGCGGCCTTCGCTCTGCGCGATCGCGTCGGTGACGACGCGGTTGTCGAGGCCGTGGCAGCTGGCGTTCACGATCACCGCGCGCTCGATGCCGATGGCCTCATGCAGCTTGCGGAAATCATCGAGGCCCGCGTCCGGGGGTATGTAGCTGCCGTCGTCGGAGTAAGGATACTGCGCGTCAGGCCCGAAGATATGGGTATGGGCGTCGCAGCTGAGCGGCGGCGCCTTGAAGGCGGGCGTCTTGGGATGCGGATCGGGGGCCTGGATGGTGGGTGTGCGGGTCATGGTCGTTTTCCTGTTGGGGGTTCGAATTATTGTCCGGCCTTGCCGGCGCCTCGGTCCTGCGCGTCGGCGACGGCGCGGGCGAGGGAGCCGTCCAGGCCCAGATCATCGAGCATCATGCCGGCTTCGCGCATTTCGGCGGCGCGGCGAACGCCATGCTGGTTGACGCGCTGGGCCATATAGCGGGCGAGATCGGCGAAATCCGTGCCGGGGAAGCTGGCGTTGAGGCTGGCGAAGACTTCCTCCTGCACGTTCCACTGTTTGGAGGCCGCCGCGCAATCGACGATGAGGGCCTCGATGCCCTTGATCATGATGCTGCGGCAGAGCTTCATCGCGGAGGCGCGGCCCGGCTCGGTGGTGACGGCTTTCACATTCATGCTAAGCGCGTTGAGGATGGTGGAAGCCTCCTCCGCCGCAGGTCCGCCCGCCAGAATCGGCACTTTCAGGTCGGGGCCGGGCACGGGCGCCATGACGGCGCCTTCCACATAGCGGGCGCCGCAGGCGTTCACGAGTTCCGCCGCGCGGGTCTTGGTGCCGGGCGAGGCGGAGTTGATGTCGAAGAAGATCTGGCCGGGCTTCAGCCAGGTCGCGGCGTCTTCCGCCACGGCCAGCGCGGAGGAGGCGGTGACGGCGGAGATCACGATATCGGCGCCGCTGGCGGCGGCTGCGGGATTGGCGGCGGGAATGACGCCAGCCGCTCGGGCCTTGTCCATCAGGCCAGCGGTTTCCGGCGCGTCGAATTTCAGGTCATAGGCGGTGACGCGCACGTCGCCGCGCGCGAGAAAGTCCCGGGCGAAAATCTGGCCGACTTCGCCAAAGCCGATGAGGGTGAGATTGACGCTGTTCTGCACCGGAGAACTCCCTGTCAGCGACCCTTGAAAGGGCGCGTGGGGCTGTGTGCCGCTCCAAAGGTTTGAAGTCAACCGGCCGTTCAATCGCGGGCTCGCCCGCTCCACAGACCGGCGGCGGAACCGCTGAGCGTCAGGGCCAGAATCACGAAGACGCCAGCCGCTCCCGAGAAGGTGGCGACCAGGCTCGCGCCCATGGGGATGACGATCTGTCCCAGTCGATTGCCCGTGAGGCGCAGCGACATGGCGGTGGCGCGCGCGCCAGTCGGGGCGAGATTCACCACGCCCGACAGGGTGAGCGTCGCGGAGACGCCAAGCCCCATGCCCGCCACCACCATGGCTGGATAAATGGCCCACAGGGGCGCGGGCGAGGCGACCACGAGAAAGGCCGCCGCTGGCGCCAGAATGGTGAGATAGGTCAGCCGCTCGCGCCCTATGAGATCGACCAGCGGCACATAGACCAGACGCGCAGTCATGGAGGACGCCGCCCGCACCGCCATGATCATGCCGATGGTGGCGACATCCAGATGGCGCTCGGCGCCCAGCAGCGGCAGATAGACCACGATCAGATCCAGCGCCGTGATGGTCATCACGCTCGCCATCACCCAGGCGAGCAGCCCGCGCAATTTCAAAAGTTCGAGAAGTCCCACGGGTGCGGCGGCTGCGGCTTTGGAGTCTTTCGGGGCGCCTGGCTTCAACAGGAACGAGGCGAGGACGGCGAGAAGCGAAACCGCCACCATGAGGCCGAACAGCAGGCCGATGGGCGGCAGGCGCGCGTCCCCGGCGATCCAGCCCACCAGCAGCGGTCCGAAGCCCTGGCCGGTGGCGATGGCGACCATGTGATAGCCGAAGACCGCGTCGCGGCCGCGCAGGGTCTTGCCCGCGCGGATGGAGACCATCTGGTGTCCGCCCATGCAGCAGATCTGGCCGACCCCCAGCATGGCGGTGGCGATGAAAAGGCTGACGATCCCCGGCGTCGAGAGCCAGAAGATCAGCGCCGACAGCACGAGGCAGGCGGAGCCCACGCGGATGGTCAGGTTGTCATGGCCACGGTCGTTCACCCGTCCCAGCGGCACCGCGATGAAAATGGGGATCACCGAGAAAGCGGACGAGACGACGCCAACCCAGAAGAAGGACAGGCCAAGATCCAGCATGGCGTAGGAGGCCGTCACGCGGGCGAGGATCACCACCACGTAAACGAGCACCGTATGCACGAACAGCGACGCGAAAAGCCGCAGATCAATTTCGCTCAGGATCGAGCCATGGGCCTGCTGCGGCTCGCTCATGGGATATAGATCGCGCGAAAGTCGTTCACATTGGTCCTTGTGGGGCCAGTGACGACCTGATCGCCCAATGCAGCGAAGAAAGTATGGGCGTCGTTGCGTGCGAGGGCGGCGTGAGGGCTGAGGCCCAGATCATGGGCGCGTTGCAGCGTTTCAGGGCCGATGACCGCGCCCGCCACCTCCTGCGCCCCATCGACGCCATCCGTATCGCCCGCCAGCGCGAAGACGCCGGACTTGCCGTTGAGGGCGATGGCGAGCGACAGCAAAAATTCCACATTGCGACCGCCTCGCCCATCGCCGCGCAGGGTGACGGTGCATTCGCCCCCGCTCAGCAGCACGCAGGGGCGCGGCGCGGGCTCGCCATGGTCGGCGACGCTGCGCGCCAGCCCGGCCATCACCTTGCCGACGTCGCGCGCCTCGCCCTCGATGGCGTCGCCCAGCAGCACGGGGGCGACCCCCGCCGCGCGCGCCGCCTCAGCCGCCGCCAGCAGAGCCATGCGGGGCGTCGCCACGAGGCGGATTTCGTGGCCCGCCAGCCTTGGATCATCCGGCTTCACGCTCTCCCCGCGTCCGCTTTCCAGCAGCGCGCGGGCGGCTGCGGGCAGTTGCAGCCCATGGCGTTCGGCGATGGCCAGCGCCTCCGCGCAAGTGGTGGGATCGCCCGCCGTGGGGCCGGAGGCGATGTCTTCCAGCGTGTCGCCCGGCACATCCGAAATCACCAGCGTCAACACGCGGGCGGGATGGCAGGCGACCGCCAGGCGCCCGCCCTTGATGGCCGACAAGTGGCGGCGGATCACGTTCATGTCGGAGATGGGCGCGCCGCTCGCCAGCAGCGCCTTGTTGATGGCCTGCTTGTCCTCCAGCGTCAGCCCCTCGCCCGGCAGACACAGCAGCGACGAGCCGCCCCCTGACAGAAGGCAGAGCACAAGATCGTTCGGGGTGAGCCCCCGCACCGCCTCCAGCAGGCGCTGCGCCGCGCGCAGGCTGTTGGCGTCCGGGGTGGGATGGGCGGCCTCGATGATCTCGATGCGCTGGCAGGGCGCGCCATAGCCGTAGCGCGTCACCACCACGCCGCTGAGCTGTCCCGGCCAGTGGTCCTCGACGGCCTTGGCCATGCTGGCCGCGCCCTTGCCTGCGCCAATGACGATCAACCGTCCCTTGGGGGGCTGCGGCAGATGCGGCGGCAGGCACAGGTCCGGCTGCGCGGAAGCGATGGCCTGAGCGAAAAGCTCCCGCAGGAAGATCGCCGCATCCAGATCCGCCATGTCAGGTCTGCGCCTGATAGGCTTTGATGATCTCCTCGCCCGTGGCGAACCAGACCTTGTCGTGCCCGGCGATATAGCTCAGCGCCTCGTCGAGATATTTGATGCGATGGGCCGCGCCGATCAGGAAGGGATGCAGCGCTATGCCCATCACCCGCCCATTGGTTGCGCCCTCCGCATAGAGCACATCGAACGAGTCGCAGATGCGGCGCTTGAAATCGTCGATGCTGATGCTGGGATTGTTGAACAGGGGCATGTCGTTCAGCTCGATCGAATAGGGGATCGAGTAGAGGCCGTTGTTGAAGCGGTAGGGCAGATCGTCATTGACCCAATCGGCGACATATTCGACGCCGCATTCTTTCAGCAGATCGGGCGTGTTGAAGGTCTCGGTCAGGCCCGGTCCCAGCCAGCCGCGCATCTTGCGGCCCCAATCTTCGATGATCTTGCGCGTGTCGAGGATCAGCTTGCGCTCAGCGTCCATGTCGAGGCCCGACATGATGCGCGAATTGGTGAGGCCATGGCCCATCAATTCCCAGTCGAGATCAATCATCGCCTGCATGATGCGCGGATAATAAACGCCGATCTCGGCGTTGAGCGCCACCGTGCCGCGGATCTTGTGCTTGGTCAGCACATCCATCAGCCGCCACAGGCCCACGCGATTGCCATAGTCGCGACGCGAATAGTTGCGCACGTCCGGCGCCGGGCTGCCGATCTCCAGATGGAAATGCTCCACATTGGGGATCACCCAGACGGCGACGCGGGCGCCGTTCGGCCAGGTGATTTTCGGCGCGTCGGGAATCGCGCGGAAGGGAAACAGGCCGAAGGGGTCGTGCGGCTGGCTCATGGTCGGCCCCTATTCCGCCGCCGCGCGGGCGGCCCCCGCGACCATGGTCTGCGCCTGCTCCAGCGAAATCACCGAAGCATATTTGGCGTTCATGTCGAACAGATTGGCTGCATGGGCGAATTGCGAACGGTCGAAGCAGCATTCATCGACCACGAAAGTCTTGAAGCCATGGGAGAAGCCATCCACCACCGAGGCGCGCACGCAGCCCGAGGTGGAGACGCCGCAGACCACCAGCGTATCGACGCCTGACTTGATGAGATAGGCGGGCAGCGGCGTCTGGAAAAAGGCTGAGGCCTTGGTCTTGGCCAGCACCCAGTCCTGCGCGCGGGGCGCGATGGTCGTCGGGAAATCGTTGAAGCCGGGAGCTGGCGCGCCGGTGCGCTTGCCCTTGGTGGCCTTGCCGGTGAAGGGCCCGCTCGCCAGATCGCTGAGGGAATAGACGATGGGCAGATTCGCTGCGCGGAACGTGGCGATAAGTTGCGCAATCTTCGGCATGGCCGCCCAGGCGGCGGGGCCGCAGGCGGTGGAATATTGGGCCACGGCCTCGTCGAGGCTCAGGCCCTGCGAGCCGCAAAAGCCCATGGTCACGTCCACCACGATCAGCGCGCTGCGGGCGCCGGGGGTCAGATCGCCCAGGAACCCGGCCTTCTCGTAGAGACGGCGTTCGGATTCGGGAATCAGCTGCATCCAGTCTCTCATGCGAACCTCCAAGCCTTTGCGCGATCCTAAAGCGTCCCGGGTTGAAAGGTAAACAACGCCGGCTCCGCTTCAGGGCGAGAAAATGATCGTCGAGGAAAGCAAGGAGCTCGCCATCACAGGTCAGGTCGAGATGCGAGTTCGGATAGGAACTTGATTTTTCGGACGTAATACACCGTTTGGTAACTTTGATTGCCTATTTTGTCATCAACATTTCAATTACCCGGCGGGGTGCGCTGTGCTGCACGAATGCGAAATAGCCGAGCGGCGGGACATGGCCCTGTGGTGTTTCCCGATCATCACCGACCTTTGCATGGAGACGTATGGAGCGGCCATCGGCGGCCGTCATCCGTCCCTGAAAATCATTTCCTTCACCCATAGCCGCCTTTGGCAGGCGCTGATTCTGGACGATCCAGCCGCCGCGCGCAAAACGCGGGGCGATTTGACCGAGACCGCCCAGACGATGGGCCTTTCCCCCGATCAGGTCTGCGATCTCGACGATCTGCTGCTGAACGAGCTGATGGACGTGGTGACCCAGCGGTTCCATCGCTCGCCCGTCAAGGCGTCGGTGTGCGGCCACATCCTGCTGCATATCGCCAAAAATCTGGCCTATACGCCCAAGGTGCTGGCGGTGGCCTGATGGGTCCGTTGCCTCTGCTGGCGGCCTATGTCACAGACAGCAGTCTCAACCCTTCAGGATTCCTCTCGCCATGGCTTGGTCGCCCCAGCAGGACAAGGCGCTGGCCGATGTTTCGGCCTGGCTCAAGCGCGGCAAGCCGCAGGTGTTCCGCCTGTTCGGCTTCGCGGGCACGGGCAAGACCACGCTGGCGCGCCATCTGGCCGAGGATATCGACGGCGAAGTCTGTTTCGGCGCCTTCACCGGCAAGGCGGCTTTGGTTATGCGCTCCAAGGGCTGCAAGGACGCGCGCACCATCCACAGCCTGATCTATCGCCCCAAGGACATTGATTCGGAGGAGCCGAGCTTCGTCATCAACGACGAGAGCCCCGCTCAATCGGCGAGCCTCATCGTCATCGACGAATGTTCCATGGTGGACGAAGAGCTGGGGCGCGACCTTCTGTCGTTCGGCAAGCCGGTGCTGGTGCTGGGCGATCCTGCGCAGTTGCCCCCCGTGAAGGGCGGCGGCTTCTTCACCGAGGTCGAGCCCGACGTGATGCTGACCGAAGTGCATCGTCAGGCGGCGGACAACCCGATCGTGCGCATGTCCATGATCGTGCGCGAGGGCGGGCGGCTGGATTATGGCGATTGGGGCGATTGCCGCATCATCCCGCGCCGCGACATCGATTCCGCCGCGGTGACCGGCGCCGATCAGGTGCTGGTGGGCATGAACCGCACCCGCAAGAACTTCAACCGGCGCATGCGCGAACTCTTCGGCTACACCCAGACGACGCCCGAGGCGGGCGACAAACTCGTCTGCCTCAAGAACGACCGCACCAAGGGCCTGCTCAACGGCAGCCTGTGGAAAGTGAAGACGGTCTCGCCCATGCGCGCCAAGAAGCTGCGCATGAGCCTGACGCCTGACGACGATCCCAATCGCAAGGCGGTGCGGGTGGGCGTCATCCCCGCCTTTTTCGAAAGCGACGACGAGATTCCCTACGCCCTGCGCCGGGATTCCGACGAGTTCGATTTCGGCTATGCGCTCACCGTGCACAAATCGCAGGGGTCGCAGTGGGACAATGTGGTGCTGTTCGACGAGAGCGGCGCCTTCCGCGAGCATCGCAACCGTTGGCTCTACACCGGCATCACGAGAGCGGCTGAAAAACTCACCATCGTGAAATAGGCGTCGAGCGGTTGGTCGAGTCTCGTCTCGTAGTCCTGCGCGACCGTCTTCATCGGCCGGTTTTTCGGGCCTTTGCGGGCGGTGGTTCGGCTGGCGGCGGCGCGGCGCAGATGCCTCGCCTCGCGTTTCAGGCGGCGCACTGGCTATCCGCCTTCGTCTGGGCGCGACCGCATCGGGGCCGGGCGCCTTCGGGGTCGGCTGGATGAAAGGACTGGTTTGGTTGAAGCCCCCTTGCGCGCATTGCGCCTGCCGTGGTGAAACAGGCACCTGAGTTTTCGGGAGGCGAAAGACATGAGCGGCAAATTTCATGGACGGCGCGAAGATCATCGTCTGGTCACAGGCCGGGGGCGCTACACGTCCGACTGGAACTTTCCAGATCAGGTCTACGCCCACTTCCTGCGCGCCGACCGGGGCCATGCGGAGATTCGCGGCGTCGATGTGAGCGAAGCTTTGGCGACTCCGGGCGTTCTGGCCGTGCTCACGGGCGCGGACACCAAGGCGGCGGGCTTCGGCTCCGCCCCCTCGCTGATCCATTATCCCGGCAAGGACGGCATGAAGTTCAAGACCGTGCATCGCGAGGTGCTGGCCGAGACGCGGGTGCGCTACGTGGGGCAGGAAGTGGCCCTCGTCATCGCCATCAGCCACGCCATCGCGCAGGACGCTTCCGAGAAGATCGTGATCGATTACCACGACCTGCCCGTGGTGGTGGACGCCGAAGAGGCGCTGAAGCCCGGCGCGCCGCAGCTCTATGACCATGTGCCGAACAATCTCGTGTTCGACTTCGAATATGGCTCGAAGGAGCAGTCGGATGCAGCCTTCGCCGCCGCCGCCCATGTGACCAGGCTGGTGGTGGACGCGCCGCGCATCGTGGGCAATCCCATGGAGCCCAAGGCCGCGCTCGTGACCTATGATGCGGACAAGGATCTCTACGACCTCTACGCGCCCTCCCAGGGCATGACCATGATGCGCGGCGGCCTCTCCGTCGGCACGGGCATTCCCGAGGCGAAGCTGCGCGTTCACGCCCACGACGTGGGCGGCGGCTTTGGCATTCGCGGCGAGGCCTATTCGGAATATTGCTCGCTGCTGCTGGCCGCCAAAAAGGTCGGCCGCCCCGTGAAATGGGTCTCGACCCGCTCCGAAACCTTCCTCAGCGACCATCATGGCCGCGCCGCGAAAATGTTCGGCGAGCTGGCGCTGGACAAGGACGGCAAATTCCTCGCCGTGCGCTTCGAGTGGATCGTCAACACCGGCGGTTATCTCTCCGGTCCCGGCCCCTTCATCAACACCCTGCCGCCCTCCATGCACGCGGTGAACGTCTATACGATCCCCGTCGTGCACGGGCTGCATCGCATCGTGCTCACCAACACCACGCCCACGACCGCCTATCGCGGCGCGGCGCGTCCCAATGTGAGCTATGTCGTCGAGCGCCTCGTCGAAGAAGCCGCGCGCGAAATGGGCATCGACCGCGTCGAGATCCGTCGCATCAACGCGATCCCCCGCGAAGCCTTCCCCTACAAGACCCCCACCGGCTCCGTCTATGACAGCGGCGATCCGAAGGGCCTCATCGACGACGTCGTGCGTCATTCGGACTGGGCGGGCTATGAGGCGCGCCGTCAGGAATCGCTGTCGCGCGGCAAGCTGCGCGGCATTTCCTGCTGCGCCTTCATCGAACCTGCGGGCGGCGGCGGCAGCCCGGTGGAGGAGGTCGCCATCAAGTTCGGCGAGTCCGGCAATCCGATTCTCTACACCGTGTCCGGCCCCTCCGGGCAGGGCCACGAGACCACCTATCCAGAGATCGTGGGCCAGGTGTTCGGCATGGACGCTGACGACATCACCCTGCGCTATTCGGACCCGGACGGCCCGGCCCAGCGCGGCGATGGCACCATCGGCTCGCGCTCCCTCATGAGCCACGGCGGCGCCCTGTTCCAGGCGGCGCATGAAGTGGTGAAAAAGGGCCGCGAACTCGCCGCCCAGCATCTGGAAGTCGGCGCGCAAGACGTCGAATTCGCCGAGGGTAGTTACCGCGTGCGCGGCACCGATCTTTCGGTTGGCCTCGTCGAACTGTCGCGCATCTACGCCAAGGATGGCGTCAGCCCGCTCGACACCTTGTTCGAGGGGACGCAGCAGCGCTCCTTCCCCACCGGCGCCCATGTGGCGGAGGTGGAGGTCGATCCGCAGACCGGCGAAGTCGAATTGCTCAGCTATGTGGGCGTCGATGATTGCGGCAACATCATCAACCACACGCTGGCCGAAGGTCAGGTGCACGGCGGCATCATGCAGGGTCTGGGACAGGTCTTCGACGAGGTCTGCATCTATGACGAGGGCGGCCAGATGCTGACCGGCAGCTTCATGGATTACTGCATGCCGCGCGCCGCCGAGCTGAAGGGCTTGCAGCTCTTCGACCGTCCGATCCCCGCGCCCGGCAATCCGCTCGGCGCCAAGGGCGTCGGCGAAGCGGGCACCACAGGCTCCGTGCCCACCCTCGCCAATGCCGTGATGGACGCGCTGCGCCCGATGGGCGTCAACCATGTGGATTTCCCGCTCTCGCCCTCGCGCATCTGGAACGCCATTCAGAACGGCAAGGCGGTCTGATCCACCTGCGCGCAGGCAATCAAAAGGTCGGCGGCTTCACAAGCCGTCGGCCTTTTGTTTTTGGGGCGCGTTGACAAGATGGCGGCCGCCCTTAGTCTGCCCGACAACAAAGGGAGAGACCGATGGGCGCGCAGCCGTTTCTGAAAAACCAGTGGTATGTCAGCGCCCGCGCCCATGAGCTGAACCGCAAGCCGCTCGCGCGCATGATCTGCCATGAGCCCATCGTCTTCTATCGCCGCGAGGACGGACAGGCCGTGGCCTTGTCGGACCGCTGTCCGCATCGGCAATATCCGTTGTCCAAAGGTCAGCTCATCCATGACCAGATCGAATGCGGCTACCACGGGCTGCGCTTTGGCCCCGATGGCGCCTGCAAGCTGATCCCCGCGCAAAAATCCGTGCCCGATGGTTTTGGCGCGCGCGCTTATCCCGTCGTCGAGCGCAATGGGCTGGTCCATGTCTGGATGGGCGAAGCGGCCTTGGCCGATCCGGCGCTGATCCCGGATTTCCCTGAAAATGGCGGGCCGGGCTGGGCGGCGGAGACCGATCATCTGCTGGTTGAAGCCAACTGGCGGCTCATCGTCGACAATCTGATGGATCTCACCCATCTGACTTTCGTGCACAAGACCACGCTCGCCTCCAGCGGCATTCAGGAAAATCCGCTCGTCGTCACGGTTGATGGCGATGTGGTGCGCGCGCGGCGCGAGATGCGCAATGTCGAGCCCGCGCCGATCTTCCGCACCATGCGGCACTTCCATGGCAATATAGATCGCTTCCAGAATTTAAGTTTCCTGCCGCCCAACCATGTGCATATCCGGCTGGAGGCCTGCCCGACAGGCGTGAAGGACGATCCCGATCTCGTGCATCATGTGGTGCTGAATCATCTGACGCCGGAGACCGACCGAACCACCCATTATTTCTGGTCGATCTGTCGGCGCATGCATGTCAACGATCCCAAGGTGGGCGATCTGCTCAAGCGCATGAACGCCACCGCTTTCGAGGAAGACAAACATATCCTCGCCGACCAGCAGAAAATGATCGACAGCGATCCGCAGGGCGGGGTGCTCGTCAATCTGGAAGCTGATAAAGCGGTGAGCGCGGTGCGGCGCATCATCCGTCGCAAGTTGCAGGACGAGGCGGCGCCGCCCGCCTGAATGGAGCGTTTGAAATGAACATGCGTGCGGCGGTCTTGCGCGGCCAATCTCTCTCCATGCCCATCGAATGCGTCGCCATCGACGAGCCGCGCGCGAACGAAGTGCTGGTGCGCGTGGTCGCCACCGGCATCTGCCACACCGACATCAAGGTCGCGATGGTCCCCGGCCTCTCGCCGCGCCCCATCGTGCTCGGCCATGAGGGCGCGGGCGTCGTCGAGAAAGTGGGCGCCAATGTGCGCAAGCTCGCCGTCGGCGATCATGTGGTGCTGACCTTCGATTCCTGCGGCCAGTGCCCCACCTGCGTCGCGGGCAAGCCCTCTTATTGCTACGAGGTCGCCGCCGTGTGTTTTGGCGGCAAGCGGCTCGATGGCTCGACCACGCTGACCTGCAACCACGAAGCGGTGCACGGCAATTTCTTCGGCCAGTCCTCCTTCGCCACCCACGCCATCGCCAACGAGCGCAACGCCATCAAGGTGCGCAAGGACGCGCCGCTGGAACTGCTGGGGCCGCTGGGCTGCGGCTTGCAGACGGGCGCGGGCGCGGTGTTGAATTCATTGCGCCTTGGCGCGGGCCAGACCATCGCGGTCTTCGGCACGGGCGCTGTGGGTCTTGCGGCGGTCATGGCGGCGCGCATTGCGGGCGCGGCGAAAATCTTCGCCATCGACATCGCGCCCGAGCGCCTTGCGCTGGCGCGCGAATTGGGCGCAACCCATGTCGTCAATGGCGCCAGCGAAGACGCGCTGGCGGTGATTTTGGGGGAGACCGGACGCGGCGTGGATTTCAGCCTCGACACGACGGCGGTGGAGGCGGTGGCCCGTCAGGCCATCGAATGCGTGGGCCCGCTGGGAACCTGCGGCCTCATCGCGAATAAAGGCCCGACGCAGACCGTGCCGGTGAACATCCTGAGCGCCATGCTGCGCGGCCGCTCCGTGCGCGGCATCGTGCAGGGCGACAGCGTGCCGGACATCTTCATCCCGCGTCTGGTGGATTTCTTCATGGGGGGACAATTCCCCTTCGACAAGCTCGTGCGCTTTTATGAGTTCGAGCAGATCAATGAGGCCATGCACGATGCGGAGACGGGCGTCGCGATCAAGCCGGTGTTGAAAATTAGTCGCATTTGATCCGCGCCAACTATCAGCATGCGTGGACCCCCACCCCGCACCCCTCCCCACAAGGGGGAGGGGAAAATGGCAGGCATTTCAAGTAGATAATTCAGATCGTTAGCTGCATACCCGCCCCCTTGTGGGGAGGGTCGGCCGCGCCAGCGGACGGGGTGGGGGTCGCGGAATGCTGATCGTGGGCCCGGTTCAACGCGAATTGAACCCGCCATGATCACACCGCCCGCAAAAACACCACCTGCGTGCTTCCATAGACCCGGCGTTCCAGCTCCTCGAACCCCTCGGGCGCCTCGAAGGCGGCCTCGGTGCTTTCCTCCACCACGCAGAGCGCGTCTTTCGCCAGCCAGCCGCCGTCGCGCAGCGACAGCAGGCTGGGTTCGGCCAGACGCTTGCCATAGGGCGGGTCGAGGAAGGCCAGCGTATAGGGCTCCTGCGGCGGCATGGGGCCGAGTTTGGTGGCGTCGCGGCGGAAGATCCGCGAGACGCCGCCCAGACCCAGCGCATCCACATTGCCCCGCACCAAAGCGCGCCCCTCCGTCGTGTCATCGACGAAGAGGGTGAACTGCGCCCCGCGTGACAGCGCCTCGATGCCCAGAGCCCCCGTGCCCGCAAACAGATCGAGGACGCGGGCGCCGTCGCTCGCATCCCCATAGGCATGGGCCAGAACGTTGAAGATCGCCTCGCGCAGCCGGTCGGACGTCGGCCGGACCTCAGGCCCGGTCGGCGCGATCAGGTTGCGCCCGCGCATCTCTCCCCCAATGATCCGCATGTGGCCTCAGCGCTCCTTGCGCGGACCGCGCGGCTTGTCGCCGCCGGAACGCCCAGCAGGCTTGCCGCCCGTGGGCCGCCCGCCGGGACGCCCACCTGCGCCGCCAGGACGACCAGCGCCACCACCGGGACGCCCGCCAGCGCCACCGGGACGGCCAGGGCCGCCGGGGGGCTTGCGGAAGGGCTTGTCGCCGCCGCCTGCACGATCTTCACGCGGCTTGAAGGTGCGTTCGCCTTCAGCGCGCGGCTTGAAGCTGCGCTCGCCTTCAGCGCGAGGTTTGCGGAATGGCTTGTCGCCGCCCGCACGATCCTCACGGGGTTTGAAGGTGCGCTCACCCTCGGCACGCGGCTTGAAGCTGCGCTCGCCTTCAGCGCGAGGTTTGCGGAACGGCTTGTCGCCGCCTGCACGATCTTCGCGCGGCTTGAAGCTGCGCTCGCCTTCAGCGCGGGGCTTGCGGAACGGCTTGTCGCCACCCGCACGATCTTCGCGCGGCTTGAACGTGCGCTCGCCCTCGGGGCGCGGATTGCGCTCAGCGGCGAAGCGACGGCCATTGCGCGAAGCGCTGGCCTCTTCGCTGATGGCGGCCTGTTTCGGGTTGGCGTGAACCACGCGCTCCACCCTGACGGCGCGGCCCTTGCGGTCGGCGGTCTCTTGCC
Source organism: uncultured Hyphomicrobiales bacterium (assembly GCA_903902915.1). Lineage (GTDB taxonomy): Bacteria > Pseudomonadota > Alphaproteobacteria > Rhizobiales > Beijerinckiaceae > Terripilifer. The sequence continues at coordinate 91,633 of CAIUWR010000040.1, forward strand.
GCTCCACGCGCTTGCGCGGGCCGCTGCGGGCTTCGTCGCGGCCGGTTTCGCGCAGGGTCGAAACGTGCATGCGCGCGCCGGGCTTCGGGCGGCCCAACTGCTTGCGCTCGGGCTCGGGTTCGCGCGGCGTGAAGGAACGACGCTCGCCCGAATCGCTGCGCGGACGCCGCTCGGGGCGCTCGCCACGGTCACGCGGGGCTTCACGGGCGCGGTCGCGACCCCTTGCGGGGGCCGGGGGCTCCTCGATCACGTAATCGAAGATGGGCGCCTCGAAATCGACGCCGGCTTCCAAAGCGAGGGCCTCGCCCAGCTGATCCTTCAGAATGCGGGTCTTGATTTCTTCGACGCCGCCCTCGGCCAATTCGCCGAGCTGGAAGGGGCCGAAGGAGAGGCGGATGAGGCGGTTGACCTCAAGCCCGATATTCTCCAGCACCCGCTTGATTTCGCGGTTCTTGCCTTCGCGCAGGCCCAAGGTCAGCCAGCTGTTTGCGCCCTGCGTGCGGTCGAGCGTGGCGTCGATGCCCGCATAGTCGATTCCGTCCACGGTGACGCCTTCGCCCAGCGCGTCGAGCTGGGCCTGATCGGTGTCGCCATGGGCGCGCACGCGGTAGCGCCGCAGCCAGCCGGTGGCGGGCAGTTCCAGCAGGCGCGCCAGCCCGCCGTCATTGGTGAGCAGCAGCAGACCCTCGGTGTTGATGTCGAGGCGCCCCACGGTGACGACGCGCGGCAGAGTCTTGGGCAGCACATCGAAAATCGTCGGGCGGCCCTCGGGGTCGCTGACCGTGGTCACGAGGCCGCGCGGCTTGTGGAACAGCCAGAGCCGCGTGCGCTCGCGATGGGGCATGGGCGCGCCATCGACCACGACCTGGTCCTTGGGGCCGACATTGAGGGCGGCGCTGTCGATGACGACGCCATTCACCGCGACGCGCCCCGCCGCGATCCATTCCTCGGCGTCGCGGCGCGAGCACAGGCCCACGCGCGCCATGACCTTGGCGATCCGCTCCTCGCCCTCGGCGCGCTCCACCGTGCGCACATTGGAGGCGTTGGGTTTGTTCTTGCTGAAATTGGCCTGGCGGCGCTGCGGAGCCTCCTTGCGCTCGCCGAAAGGCTTGCGGTCGCCAGAAGGTTTGCGCTCTGCGAAGGATTTGCGCTCCCCATAGGGCTTCTTGTCGCCGAAGGGCTTGCGATCCCCAAAAGATTTGCGCTCGCCATAAGGCTTGCGCGCGCCCGCCTCGCCCTCTTTTTCGGGCGGCAGGCCATCGCGCACGATCCGGCGCTCGCCCTCGTCCCAGACCGAGCGGCTGCGCTCCTTCGCGACGGGGCTCCATGCGCTGGATCCCTGTTTTTCGTCGCGGTTGCGGTTGAAGCCGCCCGGGGCCGAACGTGGCTTGTCGCCCCCGTCCTTGCCAAAGGTGCGGCCGGGGGGACGCCCTGGTGGGCGTCCGGCTGCGCCACCGCCAGGTTTCCGGGGGCGGCTCTTGTCGTCATCGCGTTTGTCGTTCATGCCTCCTGATAGCAGAGGGGCGCCCCGAGGGGGAGCAGGAATATCGATTCATGTCATCAAAGGCCGCAATCGCCTCCGATCCACTGACCCGCGCCTTCGACGAGGCGCGTGCGGCGGGGGCGCGTGGGGAGGTGCCGGTGGGGGCGGTGGTGGTGAAGGACGGCGCTGTGATCGCCGCTGCGGGAAACCGCACGCTCGCCGACCGCGACCCGACCGCCCATGCCGAAGTGCTCGCCATCCGCGCCGCCTGCGCGACGCTGGGCAGCGAGCGGCTGGTGGGCTGCGACCTCTATGTGACGCTGGAGCCCTGCGCCATGTGCGCGGGCGCCATCTCCTTCGCCCGCCTGCGCCGCGTCTATTACGCAGCGCCCGACCCCAAGGGCGGCGCCCTCGACCACGGCCCCCGCTTCTTCATGCAGCCCACCTGCCACCACGCCCCGGAGGTCTATGGCGGCTTGCGGGAGGGCGAGGCGGCGGCGTTGTTGCGGGGGTTTTTCAGGGGGAAGAGGTAGGTCATTATCAAAGGCGGAAATGCGCGATCCCCGACATGCTTTCAAACGCGAGGATTTTCCGCGTCTGGAATTTGACTTTTTATTGCCCTCAATGATCTAATGCGAAGATTAAGTTGAAAGATCAGGCGGTGGGGGAGAAAATGACAATAAAAAAGAAGCTAATGATAGGAATTATAACATCAGTCGTCCTATCTGCATGTGCAAAACGTCCGGACGCGATTGTTCCCGTAGCTATCCCTATAGCCGCTTATTCGAATTTGAATTGCAAGCAATTGGCTGCCGAGATGCTTACGGAGCAAGAGAATTTGGCTGCCATGTCAAATGCTCAAAATCAGGCTGCTACGGCGGATGCGGTTGGCGTGTTTCTGCTTGGCATACCTGCGGGAAGTGTGACCGGGGGAGATAAAGAAGGTCAGGTCGCTGTAGCCAAAGGTAAAGTTCAGGCCATTGAAAACACGATAAAAAGCAAGGGCTGTTGATCTACGCTCGATTGAGGCTCTCCAGCCTTTCCCCCAGCGCCCTCTTCACTTCCTCGCGCAGATGCTCCGCCGCTTCCAGAATCTTCACCGCGCGGAAGAAGTCGAGGGTGCGGAAGGTCTGGACCTTCGGGATCAGCAGGATGTCGGGGGCGTCGGTTTTCAGCATTTCGCGGGTGATGGCGCCTTGCAGGATTTGCGCGGCGCCGAACATGGCCTCGAAAGGCCTGGGGCTCGCCGCCTCCAGCCCTATGGGCCCCATGGTCACATCGCAGGCCACGATCACCGCCGCGCGGCCGATCAGGGCGCGATAGGGCAGGGGATTGGTGACGCCGCCGTCCACCAGATACATGCCGTCCGCCGACACCGGCTTCACCAGCCCGGCAATCGCCATGGAGCCCGCCACGGCGGGGGCCAGCGGCCCGGTTTCGAACAGAGCGTCGCGTCGCCCGTGGAAATCCGTCGCCACGGCGGTTAAGGGGATCGCCAGTTGCTCGAAACGGTCGGGCACCTGTGCGGGCCATACGAGGTCGAGCAGCTTTTCCCCATCGATCAGCACCGGATTGGCGCCCAGCCCCGAGAGCAGATCGGAAAAGCGCCCCACCCGCGCGCGCAACAGTTGCGTCATGAAATTGGCGCGGTTGCGCAGCAGGCCCAGCGCATGGGCGCGCAATTGCTTGCCGGTGACGCCCGCCGCATAAGCCGCGCCGATGACGGCGCCCATCGAGCTGCCTGCGATGGCGACGGGCTTCACGCCCAATTCGTCCAGCGCCTCCAGCACCACGATATGGGCGAGGCCGCGCGCGCCGCCTGCGCCAAGGGCGAGGCCGACGCCTTCGGGTTTGGGGAGCAATGCGGGCAGCGGTGGGGAAAAGGTCACAGGAACTCCATCAGGGCGTCAATCGTAGCCTGCGGGTTCTCTTCGGCCAGAAAATGGCCGCTGTCGATCACCACGCCCTGCGTTTGCGGCGCAAAAGTGTTGCGCCAGACCTCGACGGGCGGCTGCTGCGCGGCGCGGGTCAGGTAGAAATCGCCCGTGGCGATGAGGGTGGGGCACTGGATCTTGCGGCCCGAACGCAGATCCGTCTCGTCCTGCTCCAGATCCATGGTCGCGCCTGCGCGATAATCCTCGCACATGGCGTGGGTGCGCGAGCGGTCGCCCCAACCGGCGCGATATTGGCCCATGGCGCGGGCGTCGAAGCAGCTCAGGCTCTGATCCCTGGTCCATTTCGCCATCAGCCCTTCATAAAAGGCGTCGGGGGCCTTGGCGATTTCCTCCTCCGGCTCGGGAGCAGGCCGGGAAAGAAAGCCCCAATGGGCCGCCGGGGTGACGCCCGCCCGGATATTGTCCCACACGCGGACCGTGGGCAGAATGTCGAGCAGCGCGAGCTTCTCCACATGGCCCGGATGGTCCAGCGCCAGCCGGTAGCCGACCCGCCCGCCGCGATCATGCCCCACGAGCGCGAAACGCACATGGCCCAGCTTGCCCATGACCGTGATCACGTCCTGGCCCATCTTGCGCTTTGCATATTGGGCGCCGTCCTCGCTGCCGGGCGCCGAGGACCAGCCATAGCCGCGCAAATCCATCACCACAGTGGTGAAACGCCCCGCCAGCGCAGGCGCAACCTCATGCCACATGACATGAGTCTGCGGAAAGCCGTGCAACAGAACCAATGGTGGTCCCTCGCCGCTGACGCGGGCGAAAATCCGCCCCGCTTCCGTGTCGATCCAGTGAGAGGCGAAACCGGGGAAAAGATCGGTCAGGTCGGTCATGGGGTGAGCCTCCGCATGTGGCGCAGGGGAGATGATGATGCGGAGGCGGGGTTGCGGCAAGGGGGCGATTCCGTCGCTGCCGGGTCTTGATGGGCTGTCGCGCGCTCCCGATCGGCGACATCGCGCCGCCTGTTATCCACAAAGGCGCCGCTGACCTTAGCATGGCGTGAGCGAACTTTGGGGAAGGCTCATGGTTCAGGCCCTCTGATTTCGTAAAGAAAATTTGCTTCAATAATTACGTTTGAATGTTTTTAAAAACAATATTTTCTATTTTTATTTGAAAACACATTGAATTTAAAATTAAAAATATAAACTGTAAATAAAATTGATGAAAATATACCCAATATAGGTTGATGATAATGATATAAGTCTCATGAGCTCATTTTAATTGCAAAATCCATTTAATATAATTAAATATAGATAGTAGGCAGTATTGTGTTTCTATTGCAACTCAGCGCGGTTACGCATCGCAAAATGGTTTTTTGACTATGCAAAATGCGCAAGAACGAGGCAGATTGCGGCCCTGTTCATGCGCTTTCATTTGTGCGTGAAAGTTGGGGCGGCGCTCTGTCGTCCCTAAAGCTCCCTGGAGGGATTAATGCTCACCAAGACTTTGCTCAGCTCCGCTGCGGTCATCATGGCCGTCGCCGGCGCCAACGCCGCCGATCTGCCTTCGAAGAAGGCCGCTCCTGCCACCTATGTGAAGATTTGCGACGCCTACGGCGCCGGCTTCTTCTACATCCCCGGCACCGACACCTGCGTGAAGCTGGGTGGCTATGTGCGTGCTGAATATCAGTACACGCCCGGCAAGGACACCATCAGCGCCTCGACCGGCGCGATGCAGCAGTCCAACCAGCTGCAGTCCACCACCGGCTACGAGACCCGCGGCCGCATCGACGTCGACGCTCGCACCCCCACGGCTATGGGCGCAGCGCGCACCTTCATCCGTCTGCGCGGCGCCAACACCAGCGGCGTCCGCAACGAGACGATCACGGACAAGGCTGCCTATGGCATGTCCGACTCCGCCACCACCGGCCTGACGATCGAGTCGGCTATGGTGCAGTGGGCTGGCTTCACCTTCGGCGTCGCCCCCGAAAACTACGCTCTCATGCCTTCGTTCATGTACAACGCCAACCCCTTCGCGGGCTTTCCGGCTGGCATGAAGCAGATCGCCTACACCGCGACTTTCGGCGGGGGCGTTTCCGCCACGATCGCTCTCGAAGACCGCAAGGACTTCGGATACGATCAGACCGCCTTCGACCGCGTTGAGACCGCCGCCAACATCGTCGGCAACGTTCGTTTCGATCAGGCTTGGGGCTTCGCCGCCGTCCACGCTATGGTCGGCAACAACTCCCTGAACGACACCGTGACCAACGGCGCAGTCGGCACCACGACCTTCGGCAGCTATGCCGTTGGCGCGACCGTCAGCTACAAGCTCCCGATGATCGCGGCTGGCGACCAGGTCTGGATTGGCGCGAACTACACCAAGGGCATGATCGGCTCTCTCCTCAGCGCCGGTGGCCTGAGCAACATCGGCACCTCGAACGACCGGCGTCTTCTCGGCGGCGTCGTGCGCGCCGACACCAACGTGGTGCAGACCGGCGGCGTGGTTGGTACCTCCGCCACCTACGACTCGACCACCGGCTGGAACCTCAACGCTGTGTTCACCCATTACTGGGCGGCCCAGTGGCGTTCCAACTTCTCGGCTGGCTACGTGTCGATCAGCCCGCCCACGTCGACTGTCGCATCCACCTGGGGCGCTGGTAAGCTTTGGGAAGTCAGCGGCGGCGTGATCTACTCGCCCGTCAAGGACATGGACATCGGTCTTGAGGTTCAGTACGCGAACCTGAAGAACACCATGCAGAACCCGGCTGCGGCTTTCGTCACCGCTGGTTCGCCCGGCCTGAACGTCAACAACTTCACCACCAAGCTGCGCGTCGAGCGCTCCTTCTGATCAACTTCGGCCTTTCCGGCCAAGTTGAGTCGATCGAGTGCAACCGGTCATAAAACGGTTGCCATGATCGAGTGATGATACGACAAGACCTACCCCGGCGACCAAGCGCCGGGGTAGTTACAAACTGAAGAATGGGAGGTGCGGGAAAATAAATTGTTCAAAATTTGCGGGTGTATGAATGGATTGCATAAGCTCATCACTGGAAGCCATCGTTCAAATGAGCGAGGTGTCAAAAGGTAAATTCAGTTCTCTCAATCGTTTCGCCCGTTCGTTCAACGTCACCATTTCCGGTTTGTACTTTTACGTAGCGCTCGGCGCGCTGAATATCGAGAAGCTCGATGGCGGCAATATGATCTATGCAGCGATCAAGCCGACCCAGGCCGCGAAAGTTCTGAACTGCGACGCCAAAAAGATTGCGCGCTGGTGCATCTCCCTCGCCAAACGCGGCTTGCTCACCCGTGATCGGGGCGGCGCCTACAAGGTTGAGAACATCACCACCTGGTATGAAATTTCAAAGCTGGTGAACGGCACCGGCGTCGACGCCTTGCTCCCGTCGGTCCCCTTGGTCTTCGCCGCCGCAGATCCGGCATTTCTGGACGCGCAGCACAGCGCCGCGCAAGTGCGCGACCGATAAATAAGGTTCAATCAGGTTGCGACATCGCAGGGCGACGACATGTCGCCGCCCTGTTGGTCACTCAGGCACGAACCGCATCGCAACCCCGTTCATGCAGTAGCGCAGGCCCGTGGGCGCCGGGCCGTCTTCGAAAACATGGCCGAGATGCCCGCCGCATTGCGCGCAATGGACTTCCGTGCGGGTCATGAAATGGCTGGTGTCCACGGTGGTCTCGACGGCGCCGGGGAGCGGATCGCAGAAGCTTGGCCAGCCTGTGCCGCTGTTGAACTTGGTCTTGCCCACAAAAAGCGGATTGCCGCAGCCCGCGCATTCGAAGGCGCCGGGGCGCTTCTCATGGTCCAGCGGGCTGGTGCAGGCGCGCTCGGTGGCATGTTCGCGCAGCACCCGATACTGGTCGGGGGTGAGGATGCGCCGCCATTCCTCGTCGGTCTTGGTGACGGGGAAGGTCTTTGATTCGGTTTTCGCGCCGCCGCCAAACAGGCCCATGGTGTTCCTCGCTACGGGCGCCAGCGCCCTCCGTCTCCTAGATAATCGCTCGCGCACGAAGTTAGAAGAGCGATCCTTGCGAACCGCCGCCCGAAGAGCCTGCACGCGCCGGGCGTGGGCGGGGCTTTGCGGGTTCGGGCGCCGCTGCGCCCGCTTCCCCTGTCACCGCCGCCAGACGGCCGTCAGCGAATTCGATGCTGATGGCCATGCCTGGCGCGATTCCCGTCGCTTGCCGCAAGGGCGTCCCGGCATGGTCGCGCACCAAAGCGAAACCGCGCGCCAGCACGCTTTTATAGCCAAGCGACGCGAAGAGCTGCGTCAGGGCGCCAAGCCGCTCCGCCTTGCGGCTCCGGTTCGCAAGCACGGCGGAGCGCAGGCGCGCGTCCACCATGGCGAGCCGTTCGCGCCGCGCCCGCAGGGTCTGGCTCTGCAAATTGAGCTGCGCCCGCAACGCCGCCTCCAGCCGCTTGCCAAGCGCTTCAAGCGGGGCGCGTCGCATGGGGATGAGCGTCGGCCGCGCCCGCGCCAGCCTCCCCGCCAGCCCGGCGCAACGCTCGCCCATGCGGGCGAATTCCGCCTGCGGGGAGTGGCGGGCCAGCAGATTGGCCGCCCGGCCAAGGCGCAGCTGACGCTCGCCCATGGCCGCCTTCATGCGGCCCCCCAGCCGCTCGCCCGCGCGGTCGAGGCGCTGGCGCGGCACGGCGATCACGTCGTCCCCGGTCGGCAGCGCGCGGGCAAGGCCGCGCAGATCGGCGCGGCGGCGCTCCAGCAGGCGAAACAACGCGCCGGTGTGGCGGCGCCCGAGATCGGCGGTCTGTCCCAGCAATTCGCTACGCACGGGCACGCACATTTCGGCGGCGCCGGTCGGCGTGGGGGCGCGCAGGTCGGCGGCGTGGTCGATCAGGGTCCAGTCGGTCTCGTGGCCGACGGCGGCGATGAGCGGAATGTCGCTGGCGGCGGCCGCGCGCACCACGGCCTCGTCGTTGAAACCCCAGAGGTCTTCCAGCGACCCGCCGCCGCGCGCCACGATGATGACGCTGGGCCTTGGGATGCGCCCGCTCTCTGGCAGAGCGTTGAAGCCTTCGATGGCGCGGGCCACTTCCAGGCCGCAGCTCTCTCCCTGCACCCGCACCGGCCAGACGAGCACGGGGCGGGGAAAGCGGTCGGCGATGCGGTGCAGGATGTCGCGGATGACCGCCCCCGTGGGCGAGGTGACGACACCGATCACCTCGGGCAGAAAGGGGATGAGCTGCTTGCGGGCGGCGTCGAACAGGCCTTCGGCGGCGAGCTTGCGACGGCGCTCCTCCAGCAGGGCCATGAGCGCGCCCACCCCTGCGGGCTCGATGCTCTCCACCACGATCTGGTAGGAGGATTTGCCCGGAAACGTCGTGATCTTGCCGGTGGCGATGACCTCCAGCCCCTCTTCGGGCCGGGTGCGCATGCGGGCGTAGGCGCCTTTCCAGATCACCGCGTCGATGCGGGCGGAGGCGTCCTTCAGGGCGAAATAGCAATGGCCGGAGGAATGCGGCCCCCGCCAACCCGAAACTTCGCCGCGCACGCGCACATAGCCGAACCGATCCTCGATGGTGCGCTTGAGGGCGCCCGAGAGTTCGGAAACGGAGACTTCGGGGGCGTTGGTGTCGGATGCGGCTTCGGCCATGGACCAGATATGGCGGATTCGGCGCCTCCGGGGAAGTGCGTCCGTTAACCTCGACCGGCATGGGGCGGGCGCGGCGCGCGTTTTCGCTTCCCCAAAGGTTCACCTTTGTGCCAGATCACGAAACACCGAGAAACGGTTATGATAGCCGTTCAAGGAGGCTGCGCCCCGATCATGCGTATCGCGTTTCTGTCAGACATCCACGGCAACCGGGAGGCGTTGGACGCCTGCCTCGCGCATACGCAGCGGCGCAAGGCGGACCGGCTGGTCTTTCTGGGCGATCTGGTGGGCTATGGCGCCGACCCCATCTACGTGGTGGAGCGGGTGCGCGAAGCCATGGAGAAGGGCGCCGTCGCCATTCTGGGCAATCACGACGAAGCCGCCGCGCGCGGCGTCACCACCGGCATGAACGATTACGCCCGCATCGCGCTGGACTGGACCTACAACACGCTCGATCCCGAAAGCCGCCGCTTCCTCACCAGCCTGCCCATGCAGATCGAGGAGGACGGGCGGCTCTATGTTCATGCGGAAGCCTCCGCGCCCCATTCCTGGAGCTATGTCACCGACGTGGCCTCGGCCGAGCGCAGCCTGCGCTCCACGGTTCATCGCATCACCTTCTGCGGCCATGTGCACAAGCCGCAGCTCTACCATATGCAGCCCCAGCGTCCGCCGATCCTCTTCGTGCCGCAGGGCTCGACGCCCATCCCGCTGATCGGCAACCGCAAGTGGCTGGCGGTGCAGGGCGCGGTCGGCCAGCCGCGCGATCAGAACCCGCTCGCCGCCTATACGATCTACGACACCGACACGAACGAGATCAGCTTTCATCGCGTCGCCTATGACATCGACGCGGCGGCGCAAAAAATTCACGCCGCGAACCTGCCCCAGATTCTGGCCGCGCGCCTGTTCATCGGAAGGTAGCGGACGATGCGTGAAGTGCTCCAGACGGGCTCGACCCTCGATGGGTTCAAGATCGGCGAGAAGATTCACTCGGGCGGCATGGCGACGCTGTGGCGCGTGACGCGCCCGGGCATTGATGTGCCCATCGTGATGAAGGTGCCGACCATTCTCGATGGCGAAGACGCCACGATCATCGTCGGCTTCGAAATGGAGATGATGATCCTGCCGCGCCTGTCGGGCGTGCATGTTCCCAAATTCTACGCCGTCGGCGATTTCGCGCGCCAGCCCTATATCGTGATGGAATATATCCGGGGCCAGTCGGCCTATGCGCTGATTGAAAAGGCGCCGCTGCCCGCCAGCGAAGTCGTGACGCTGGGGGCCAAGGTCGCGACGGCGCTGGTCGATCTGCATCGGCAGAATGTGCTGCATCTGGACATCAAACCATCCAACGTCATGCTGCGCGAGAACGGCGAGGCGGCGCTGATCGACTTCGGCCTTTCGCGTCATTTGCTGTTGCCGGATCTGCTGGAGGAAGAGTTTCGCGTGCCCATGGGCACGGGGCCCTATATCGCGCCCGAGCAGATCATGAAGAACCGCTCGGATCCGCGTTCCGACATCTATTCGCTGGGCGTTCTGCTTTATTATCTCGCCACCAATGTGCGCCCCTTCGGCGTGCCGCAGGCGCAGAGTTCGCTGAAGACGCGGCTTTGGCGCGATCCTGTGCCGCCGCGCCGCATCAACCCCGCGATCCCGCCCGCGTTGCAGGAGGTGATCCTGCGTTGCCTCGAAGTCGATCCTGACCTGCGTTACGCCACGCCAGCCCAGCTCGCCTTCGATCTCGCCAATCTCTCGCAAGTCGCCTTGACCGAGCGCGCCCACCGGCTCCAGCGCAACAGTCTCCTCGACGCCTGCAAGCGCTGGTTCGCCTCATTGGGCGCCGAAGGCGGCCCGCAGCAGCCGCGCGCTGCGCAAAACAACCTCGCGCCCATCATCATGGTGGCGGTGGATCTGTCGGAAGACATGGAGCCCCTGTCGGACGAGCTGCGCACCAATGTGCGGCGCGTGCTGGCCACCATGCCGGGCGTGCGCATCGCCTGCGTCAATGTGTTGAAGCTCAATCGGCTCACCATCAATTACGCGCTCGACGAATCGGGCCGCAACATCCACGTGCAGCGCCTGGTCGAGCTGAAGGAATGGGGCCGCCCGCTGGGCCTCTCGCAAGAGCGCATCACCTTCCATGTGATCGAACATATGGACCCGGCGGTGGCCTTGATCGAATATGCAAAGCTGAACCATGTGGATCAGGTGCTGATCGGCGCCCGCACGACATCCACCCTGCGCCGCCTGCTGGGCAGCACCGCCTCGCAGGTCGTGGCCGAAGCGCCTTGCACCGTGACCGTGGTGCGCGCGCCTTTGAATAGCGGTTCGATTGAAGTGGCGGCGGACAGCGAAGCGGCGCGGGCGGATTCGCCTTGACGCCATGATGGCCGCGCGCGACCTTTAAGTTCCGTCCCCGGAGGAGCCCTCCATGTCCAGCACCTCTTCCAAGGATTTGCCGAACGATCTGGCGGCCTACTGGATGCCGTTCACGGCCAATCGCGCCTTCAAACAGGCGCCGCGCATGCTCGGGCGCGCCAAGGACATGCACTATCACACGCCCGAGGGGCGCAGGATTCTCGACGGCGTGGCGGGGCTTTGGTGCGTCAACACCGGGCATGGACGCGAGGAGATCACCGCCGCCATTCAGGAGCAGGCGGGCGAGATGGACTATGCGCCCCCCTTCCAGTTCGGCCATCCCAAGGCCTTCCAGCTGGCCTCCAGACTGGCGGCCATGGCGCCGGGCGATCTTGACCATGTGTTCTTCACGAATTCCGGCTCCGAGGCGGTCGACACCGCGCTGAAGATTGCGCTCGCCTATTGGAACGTGGGCGGGCAGGGCGCGCGCACGCGGCTCATCGGGCGGGTGCGCGGCTATAATGGGGTCGGCTTTGGCGGCATTTCCGTCGGCGGCATGGTGGCGAACCGCAAATATTTCGGCTCGCTGCTCACCGGCGTCGATCACCTGCCGACCACCTATAACCGCGCCGAGCAGGCCTTCACCAAGGGCGAGCCCGCCTGGGGCGCGCATCTGGCCGACGAGCTGGAAAACATCGTGGGCCTGCATGACGCTTCCACCATCGCCGCCGTCATCGTGGAGCCCATGGCGGGCTCGACCGGCGTTCTGCCGCCCCCGCAGGGCTATCTCAAGCGCCTGCGCGAGATCTGCGACAAGCATGGAATCCTGCTGATCTTCGACGAGGTCATCACCGGCTTCGGACGCCTCGGCCACGCCTTCGCGGCGGAGCGCTATGGCGTCGTGCCGGACATGATCACCTTCGCCAAGGGCGTGACGGCCGGCGCCGTGCCCATGGGCGGCGTGCTGGTGCGCAAGCCCATCCACGACGCCTTCATGAAGGGGCCGGAGCACGCGGTGGAACTATTCCATGGCTATACCTATTCCGCCCATCCGCTCGCCTGCGCTGCGGCTCTGGCGACGCTGGACATCTATGCGCGGGAGGATCTTTTCGCCCGTGCGTTGCGGCTGGAATCCCTGTGGGGCGACGCGGTCCATGCGCTGCGCGGCCTGCCCCATGTGGCCGACATCCGCACGGTCGGGCTGGTGGGCGCCGTTGACCTCGACCCCCACGCGGACGGTGCTGGCAAGCGCGGCTTCGAGGCGTTGAAAGAGGCGTTCCACAGCCAAGATCTGCTGATCCGCACGGCGGGCGACACGCTCGTGCTGGCGCCGCCGCTGATCGTCTCGGAAAGCCAGATCTGGGAAATGACGGAGAAGCTGGGCAAGGTGATCCGCGCCGTCGCGTGAAGATCAGTGCCGCCAGGCGAACTGTTCCTGCCGAATGTCCACATGGATGAGGTCGGTGCTGTGATAGCTGCCGACGCCATTGATGCCCGGCACGGTCTTGACGTAAGTGGCCAGCGCCATGGGATCAACACCCTCGATGCGGATATCGGCGGCCATGCAATGGCGATGCATGGAGCCGGGGCGGGCGTTGGGGCGATAGCCTGACGCCACTTCCACGGGTTTGTCGTAATGTTCGGAAATGGCGTTCAGCGCAGTCCGAAGCGCCTCCGGGAAGCAGCTTATTTCAGTGGTGGCGTAAGCGGCGTAATAGCCGAGGCCCTTGTGCTTGCCGCCCGGCTCGAGAGCCGGTTGCAAGGCGGGTTCGTTTGACGGCAACTCGCCCTCTTCCGCCGCGACCTCCTCGATGTTCGAACCGCTTGCGGTCGCGACCAGCGTCGCGCCGCCAAATTCGGGCGGGCGCGCAGGCGGCAGGGGCGCCATGGCCATCATGCCGGGGGGAACCACATCGCTGGTTGCGGCGTCAGGCTCGCCCGTCTGCATCGCGACGGGCGTTTCCACCGCTCGGGCGGCTGGGCCGTTATCAACAAGCAACACCTCCAGCACCGACCCATCTCCACTGGAGATGCAGCCGCCGAGGGCGAGGCAGGGAATCAATATGGCGGCCAAATGGAGTCGCATGTCGCTGCAATTGCACAAAACTTAACGGAAAGTAAAGCCTGCGCCCGCGCTCTCTAGATCGCCCGCCAACCAATGTCGCGGCGGCAGAAGCCCTCCGGCCAGTCGATGGCGTCCACGCCCGCATAGGCGCGGGCCTGCGCCTGGGCCACGCTCTCGCCCAGCGCCGTCACATTCAGCACCCGGCCCCCATTGGCCAACAGCCGCGTTCCCTCACGCCGCGTGCCCGCGTGGAAGACGGTGACGCCCTCCAGCGTGGCGGCGCGGTCGAGGCCCCTGATTTCGCTGCCGCGCTCGGGCGCGTCGGGATAGCCCTTCGCCGCATAGACGACCGTGAGCGCCGTCTGCGCGGAGAGCTTCACCGGACCTTCTGGCAAGTCGCCTTTGGCGGAGGCCAGCAACAGGGGCAGCAGATCCTCGTTGAGCCGGGCCAGCATGACCTGCGTTTCAGGGTCGCCGAAACGGGCGTTGAATTCGATCAGCTTCGGCCCCTTCGGTCCGATCATCAGCCCCGCGAAGAGCACGCCCTTGAAGGGCGTTCCGCGCTGGCGCATGCCCGCCATGGTCGGCGCGATGATCTCCGCCATCACCCGCGCGCTCATGGCCTGCGTCATGATCGGGGCGGGGGAATAGGCGCCCATGCCGCCGGTGTTGGGGCCGGTGTCGCCATCGCCCACGCGCTTGTGGTCCTGCGCCGAGGCGAAGGCGAGCGCCCTTGTTCCGTCGCAAAGCGCGAAGAAGGAGGCTTCCTCGCCTTCGAGAAAATCCTCGACCACCACCTCGGCCCCCGCCGCGCCAAAGGCGCCGCCGAAGATCATGTCGATGGCGGCCTCCGCCTCCGCGACGCTCATGGCCACGATGACGCCCTTGCCGGCGGCCAAACCATCAGCCTTCACGACGATGGGCGCGCCGCGCTGGCGCACATAGGCCTTTGCGGGTTCGGCTGCGCTGAAGCGCTGGTAATCGGCGGTGGGAATGGAAAACTCGGCGCAGAGATCCTTGGTGAAGCCCTTGGAGCCCTCAAGCTGCGCCGCCGCCTTCGACGGCCCGAAGGCGAGCACGCCCGCCGCCTCCAGATCATCCACCAGCCCCGCCACCAAAGGCGCCTCCGGCCCCACCACCACGAAGCAGATCTGCATCAGCTTGCAGAAATCCACCACGGCGTTGTGATCGGCGACATCCAGCGACACATTGCGCCCAAGCGCCTGCGTGCCCGGATTGCCGGGGGCGATGAAGAGCTGGGTCAGCAAAGGACTGCGCGACAGGCTCAGCGCCAGCGCATGCTCCCGCCCGCCCGAGCCGATGAGAAGAACGTTCATGATGGCTCCGCCAGTTGTCTGCGCGTGGTGTAGACGGGGCGCGGGGGTGGGGCAAGGGCGGGGTGGGCGGCGTTGCGCGGGGCGGTTATTTCCGGTAATGTTCCGGAAATATGTTCGGAGAGCGCTGACATGGTTGCCGTGCGCAAAACACCACTCGAAACATTCCGCAACAAGCAAAAGCGGCTAGGCATGGTTCGCCTCGAGGTTCAGGTTCGGCAGGATGACGTGGAGTTGTTTCGTGGCGTCGCGAAGGCGCTCACCGATCCGGCGCGCGAGATGGAGGCGCGCGATCTGCTGAAGGCGCGGTTTGGAAGCAAATCCGGGGCGAACGGGTTCAAGGAGCTTCTGGCGTCGGCGCCGCTCGAAGACGTCGAGCTTGATCGGGCGCGCGATTTTGGTCGGCCTGTTGAGCTATGAGTTTTCTGATCGACACAAACATCATTTCCGAACTTCGCAAGGGTCCACGCTGTAATCCGGGGGTGGCTGCCTGGTATTCAACCGTTGAGAGCGACAAACTTTATTTGAGCGTTCTGGTGCTTGGTGAGCTTCGCAGGGGCGTCGAGGGACTGCGTCGTCGTGACGCCGCAAAAGCCGAGATGCTCGACGCATGGTTATCGGCCGTTCAAGCCGGGTATGGCGATCGCGTTCTCGCTATTGATAGCGCCGTCGCGGATATCTGGGGCCGCATGAACGCCCTTCGTTCGCTCCCCACCACTGATAGTTTGCTGGCTGCGACTGCGAAGGCCTACGGCTTGATCTTGGTGACGCGCAATGAGGCGGATGTCGTTGGGCTCGGCGTCGAAGTCATGAACCCCTTCAGCGCTGCCGCCTGACCCCCGCTCGATCATCCTCGCCAAGCCGACCCCCACCGCCCTATATTCCGCTAGCCCGTCCCCCGGGCGCGGAATCCCTCCCCATGTCCACCCATCAGCTCAAAGCCCTCTTCAAACCCCGCTCCGTCGCGCTCGCGGGGGCCAGCGCGCGGGTGGGGAGCCTGGGGTGGGCGGTGTTGGAGAATATGCGGCGGGCGGGGTTTGCGGGGCCGATTCACCTCATCAACCCCCGCCATGCGCAAATTGACGGCGCGCCTTGCTACGCCAACGTGGCGGACCTGCCCGAAACGCCCGATCTCCTCGTCGTCGTCGCCCCTCGCGAGGCTGTGGCTGAGCTGGTCCAACAGGCGGCGGCGCGCGGGGTGCAGGCTGCCGTGGTCATCACCGCCGATCCCGCCCATGGCGCGGGCTCGCTCGCCGCGCAATTGCGCGAGATCGCGGCGCGCACCGGCATTCGCGTCGTCGGGCCGAATTGTCTGGGGGTCATGTCGCCGGTTGGTGGGCTCGACGCCAGTTTCTCGGCCTATCCCGCGCGCAAGGGCGATCTGGCTGTGGTCTCCCAGTCAGGGGCCGTGGCGGCGGCGCTCACGGCTTTTGCGGCGGGACGCGGCATCGGCTTTTCCGGCCTCGTGTCCATCGGGGACATGGCGGATGTTGATTTCGCGGCCCTTCTGGACTGGTTCGCCCTCGACGGCGCCACGCGCGCCATTCTGCTCTATGTGGAGAGCATCACCGACGCCAAGACCTTCATGTCGGCGGCCCGCGCCGCCGCGCGGGTCAAGCCGGTCATCGTCATCAAGGCGGGGCGCCATCCGCGCGCCGCCAAGGCCGCCGCCACCCATACAGGCGCCATGGCGGGGTCGGATGCGGTCTATGACGCCGCCTTCCGCCGCGCGGGACTGCTGCGGGTGCGCGACATCAATGAACTGTTCGAGGCGGCGGAGGCCCTGGGCCGCGTGGCGCCCTTTCCCGGCGAGCGCCTCGCCATCCTCACCAATGGCGGCGGCATTGGCGTGCTGGCGGTGGATGATCTGATTGATCTGGGCGGCAAGCTGGCGGATCTGTCGCCCGCGACCCTGAGCGCGCTGGACGCGGTTCTGCCCGCCACCTGGTCGCGCTCCAATCCTGTGGACATTGTCGGCGACGCTGACGCCGAGCGTTTCAGCGCAGCGCTTGGCCCCTTGCTCGCCGATCCCATGAATGACGCCGTGATGGTCATGCACTGCCCCACATCCCTGTCGGATGGGGTGGCTGTGGCCAGGGCGGTGGCGCGAACGGCGCAGGAAGCGCCAGCCCTGCGCCGCAAGCCGGTCTTCGCCGTATGGCTGGGCGGCTCGCCACAGAGCGACCGCGTGTTCGAAGCGGCCCGCATTCCCCATTACCAGACCGGCGCCATGCGCGGCTTCATGCATCTGGTCGCCTGGCGGCAAAATCGCGAGGCGCTGATGGCGACCCCGCCCAATCTGCCCGAAGGCTTCAGTCCGGATGTGGCGAAGGCCCGCGCGATCATCGCGGGCGTGTTGGCGCGGGGCGATGTCTGGCTGGATCCCCTCGACGCCGCCGCCTTGTTCGAGGCCTACGCCATCCCCATCGCGCAAGCCATCCTCGCCCGCACGCCTGACGAAGCGGCGGAAGTCGCTCGGCCGCTGCTGGCGGCCCATGGGCGCTGCGTGGTCAAGATCCACTCCCGCGACATCCAGCACAAATCCGACGTGGGCGGCGTGGCGCTGGATCTGGCGAGCCCGCAGGCGGTGCGCGAGGCCACGCAATCCATGCTGGCGCGGGTGGCGGCGCTGGCGCCTGAAGCGCGCATTACGGGGGTCACCGTCCATCCGATGATCCAGCGTCCGCAGGGGCGCGAATTGATCGCCGGGCTGGCGGAAGACCCGACCTTTGGTCCTGTGGTTCTGTTCGGGCGCGGCGGCAAGGCGGTGGAGGTGATCAACGACCGCGCGCTCGCCCTGCCGCCGCTGGATCTCGGCCTGGCGCTGGACCTGATCAGCCGCACCAGGGTGTCCCATCTGCTGCGCGAATACCGCGACGTTCCCGCCGCCGATCTCGACGAAGTGGCGCTCACTCTCGTCAAGCTCGCCCAGATGTCCGCCGATCTGCCCGAGATCCGCGAGCTCGACATCAATCCGCTGCTGGCGGATGGGGAGGGCGTCATCGCCATGGATGCGCGCGTGCGCGTGGCGCCGGTGGAGGGACGGCGGGGACCGATCAACCCGCGCTTCGCCGTCGCGCCCTATCCCAAACAGTGGGAGCGTTGGCTGACGGGGCGCGACGGGCGACGCATTTTCGTGCGGCCGGTGCGGCCGGAAGACGAAGGCATGTACCGGACGTTCTTCGCCCAAGTCTCGCCGGAGGATCTGCGGCTGCGCTTTTTCGCGCCCGTGAAGGACTTCAGCCATGCTTTCATCGCGCGGCTGACCCAGATCGACTATGCCCGCGCCCTCGCCCTCTGCGCCACGCTGGAGAATGGCGAAATGCTCGGCGCAGTGCGCCTGATGCTCGATGCTGATCGGGAGAGCGGCGAATTCGCCATCCTGCTGCGCTCCGACCAGAAGGGCCGAGGGCTGGGCTGGGCCTTGATGAAGATGATGATCGATTACGGGGAGCGCGAAGGCCTGAGCCATATCGAGGGGCAGGTATTGACCGAAAACACCACCATGCTGACCATGTGCAGGCAATTGGGCTTCACGATCCGCGACGAACCCGACGACGCCGGCGCCAAGCAGGTGCGGCTGGATTTGCCCATGGCGAAGCAGCCCTGAAAAGCAGGCTCAAAAAAGAAAGGAGGCCGCTCGTTTGCACAAGCGGCCCCAAGTCAAGGGAGGAAACGCCCTAAGAAGGGCATACACAGAATGTGCTTTTCGGCGCCGCAGCACAAACGCTGTTTAGGGATGGCAGCCATGCCTTTTGCGCAGGGCTTGAGCGGGGCGGCCAGAGCGGCATCCGATCAGCGAACCCGGGAGGGACGACGTCTCGTCATCCACATCGGGCAGGGCGACGTCCCGTCGCCCTGGTTCCCCATGAATGGTCGGCCTCCAGGGCGTCGTCAGGGAGGACGACGAGGACGTCGCCCCTCCCGTGTTCGTCATGTCATGCTGTCGCCGGTTCCGTGCAAATTGATCGGATGCTTCTTTAAGGTGGCGGAACCCGCAAAGAAAAAAGGCCACCAGCGTTGCCGCGGCGGCCTAGTGTCAGGGAGGAACTCTCAAGGAGAGCATGGCCAGACCATGCCTGCTGCAACGCACAAAATCAAGCTGCGGTGCGGCATGACAGATATGCGTTTTGCGCATGGCCAAGCTCACCCTTCGGCGCCAACCTACTTGTCCTCATCCTCGAAGCGATCCACCCGGGTCGCGTCATCGTCGTCTTCGGTCTTTGGCTTGTCGACGTGGGGCTTGGGCTGAGTCATGGAGGGAGGGTCGCTCGCGGGGAAGCTGTCTTCCAGCGCTTCCTCAAGGCGGTCGTCTTCCTCTTTCGCCGGGTCGCGTTTTTTCTTTTCCTGAGTCATGGCGTGCCTCCGTATGTGGAGACAACGCCTTGTTGAAGGCGCTGTTCCGCAGGGAAGGGCTCAATCGCGCAGAATGACGATATGCAGCCGACGCGGCCCATGGGCGCCCAGCACGATCTGCTGTTCGATATCGCCCGAGCGCGAGGGGCCGGTGATGAGATTGACCGTGCGCGGCGCCAAAGCCTTGCCATAGGCGGCGCGCAACCGGTCCCACAGGCTCTCCGCGTCGCTGAGCAGATCGGCCTCCCGCAGCACGACGATGTGATTGTCGGGCAGGAAGTTCAGCGTGGTCGGATTGTCGGGGCCGGAGACCATCGCCAGCGTGCCGGTCTCGGCCACGGCGCCGAAGGCGTGGCTCAGCCCGTTGAGGTCGTCGCCCAGTGAGCGACCATGGCTCACCTCGATGGCGGTGTCGGTCCAATCGAGCGCGGCGAGGCGCGCGTCGGCGCCCATGCGCAGGGTCGCGGGCAGATTGTGCTCGCGCAGATAGCGCGCCACCTCGGTCACGATATCCTGCGGCTGCGCCACTTCAGCCACGCTGGCGGCGACCCGTTCGGCCTCTGCGCGAAACAGCGCCACGCGCGCCTCGCCGCTCACCTGGCCACGCTGGGGCACGACGCCGCGCGGCGCTGATGTCAGCCGCTCCTGCATGGCGCTGATGCGCGGCGCCTCGCGCCCGGTGACGCCGAGCGAGCGGCGGATGTTGGAGAGAATGTCCTCGCGTGCGCTCATCGCGTCTTGCCCCCACGCTCGCGCCATTGCGCCTGAAACGTCTTGCCCTGCGGCGCGGGCATATCGCGATGATCGGTCCAGCCTGACGCCAGCGGCAGCTTCGCGAAGCGCCCCGTCTTGCGGCCCAAGAAACTCATCACCGGCATGGCCAGCCCCGTCGCGAATTTATACAGCGCGGGCCTGCGCGCGAAGAAGGCCCACAGGCCCAGTCCATAGCGAAAGGTCGCGGGCGCCAGATGGCGTTCATATTCGCGCTCGCGCCAGTGGCGCATGAGCTTGGGGAGCGGAATGCGCACGGGACAGACGCTTTCGCAGCGCCCGCAGAAGGTGGAGGCGTTGGGCAGATGGCCCGCCTTGTCCACGCCCAGCAGGGAGGGCGAAAGCACGGCGCCCATGGGGCCGGGATAGACCCAGCCATAGGCGTGGCCGCCGACCGCGTGATAGACCGGACAATGGTTCATGCAGGCGCCGCAGCGGATGCAGCGCAGCATGTCCTCGAATTCCGTGCCCAGCATGGCGCTGCGGCCATTGTCCACCAGCACCACATGATAGGCCTGCGGCCCATCCACATCGTCAGGCCTGCGCGGCCCGGTGGAGAGCGTCGTATAGACCGACATGTCCTGACCCGTCGCCGACCGGCCGAGCACGCGCAGGATTTGCGCTGCGTCCTCAAGCGTTGGCACGATCTTCTCGATGGAGGCGATGACGATATGCACGCGCGGCAGGGTCTGCGTCAGGTCGCCATTGCCCTCGTTGGTCACGATGATCGAGGTTCCGGTTTCCGCGACCAGAAAATTCGCGCCTGTGACGCCAACATCCGCTTCGAGGAAGCGCTTGCGCAGAACCATGCGCGCCTCGGTCAGCAGGGCTTCGGGTTGCGTGAGGTCGCGCTCAGCGTCGAGATGGGTGTGGATGCGGCGGAAATCGTCGGCCACTTGCTCCTTCATCAGATGCACGGCGGGCGCGATGATGTGGGAGGGCGTCTCGCCGCGCAGCTGGATGATATATTCGCCCAGATCCGTCTCGACCGCCTGCATGCCCGCCGCCTCGATGGCGGCGTTGAGGCCGATCTCTTCGGAGACCATGGACTTGCCCTTGGTCACCGTGCGCGCGCCCTGCGCCTTGCAGATCTCAACGATGGTCGCGCAAGCCTCTTCGGCGGTGCGCGCAAAATGCACATGGCCGCCAGCCTCGCGCACTTTGGTTTCATAATGTTCGAGATAGAGGTCGAGATGGGCGAGCACATGGTTCTTGATGTCGCGCGCGCTGTCGCGCAGCGCCTCGAACTCGGGCAGGCGCTCAGCGGCCTGGGTGCGCTTGTCGATGAAGCCCGCGCGCACATTGCCCAAAGCGCGCTGCAATTGCTGGTCTGCGAGCGCGTCATGGGCGTTTTTTTTGAAGGCGGGCGAAGTCGAATGCATGGTCATTTCGACACCAGCAGTTTGAGGCCGAAGAGCAATAGAAACGAACCCGAGATGCGGTCGATCCAATGGGCGGCGCGCTCATAGGCGCGGCGCACGGGCGGGCTCGACACAAAGAGCACCAGCGACGCGTTCCACGAAAAACCAATGCCCGGCATCAGCACGATGGCGACGAACTGCCATTGCCAGGGCAGGTCATAGGCGCCTGTCGCGGCGAAGACGCCTGCGAAATAGGCGATGGCCTTCGCATTGCCCAGATTGGTCAGAAAGCCCATCAGAAAGAGCTTTGAGCGGCTTTGCTCCGGCGCCGCGCGGCCGAGCTTCGTGCGGTCGCCGAAGGAGGCGCGGAACATTCTGATGCCGAGATAGATCAGATAAAGTCCGCAGGCCCCGCGCAGGCCAAGCTCGACCATCGGCGCGCTGCGCATCAACTCGCCCATGCCCAGCAGGCCCATGGAGGCCCACAGGCAGCCCGCAGGCCAGAAGCCTGCGGCGACGATCATTCCCTCCGTGCGATTGCGCGCTGCGGTCGCCAGAATCAGCGCCTGATTGGGCCCCGGCGACATCACCGCGAAAAGATGCGCGGTGGCGAGGAGGACCATGATGTGCAGCGTATCGCTCACAGCTCAGCCTCTTTCGGCGCGCCGATGGGCGGCTCCTGGGTGAAGCCCGCCAAAACTTCGGCGATATGGCGCACCTCCACCACGCGCCCCTCGCGCGTCAGTTTGCCCGCCATGTTCATCAGGCAACCCAGATCGCCCGCCAGCAGCACAGGCGCGCCGCTCTGGGTGATGTTGTCGATCTTCTTGCGCACGATGGCGTCGGAGATTTCGCCGTATTTCACGGCGAAAGTGCCGCCAAAGCCGCAGCACACGTCGCATTCCTTCATCTCGGTCAGTTCCAGCCCCTCGATGCTTTTCAGCAATTTGCGCGGCTGGCTGGCGATCCCCAGTTCGCGCAGGCCCGCGCAACTGTCGTGATAGGTCACCTCGTGGGGAAAATGCGCGGTGACGCTGGTCACGCCCAGCACATCGGTGAGGAAGCTCACGAGTTCATGGCACTTGCCCGAAAAATCCTGCGCGCGTTGCGCGAGGTTGGGGTCATCGGCGAAAAGGTCGGGATAATGCTTTGCCATCATGCCGCCGCAGGAGCCCGAGGGCGCGACGATGTAATCGCAACTGGCGAAAGCGTCCATGGCTTGCAGGGCGAGGGCGCGCGCATCCGCCCGGTCGCCTGAATTGAAGGCGGGTTGGCCGCAGCAGGTCTGCGGCGGCACGGTGACGTCGCAACCCGCGTCCTCCAGCAGTTTCACGGCGGCGAAGCCGACGCTGGGGCGGAACAGATCGACGAGGCAGGTGACAAAGAGGCCGACGCGCGGGCGGTGAATGTGCGGCAAGGCGATGTGTCCCGTTCAAGGGCTTGCGGTTCGTGACTTTGACCCCGGCGGAGGTCCGATGGCAAGTGCGTCACGCCGCAAAAACGCAGAGCTGACGATGGCCCAGACGATCGTCAAAACATGCTCCCGCCATCGGGCGCGCGGGGCCTAGCTTCCGCAAAGAGACTGAAAAGCGGTCAAGATCGAGAAAAGGCCCCGGCGCGAGGCCGGGGCATGTCCCATTCAAACGTCCGTCGAATCGTCCGACGAGCTGAAGAAGCCGCCGCTGGAGGCGCTGTCGTCGTCGCTGGTGTCGTCGTCATAGCCCGAATCGCGGTTCGCATCGGGAAATATGCCGCCCATGAGGCCGCCACTTTCTTGCGGCGCCGCGGCTTGATCATAGGACCGGTCAAAGAAGCCGCCGCTGGAATCGCCATTGCCGAAGCCCGAGCCGACGCCAAGCGAATTATTGCCGTGCTGGTTGAACAGGCCGCTGATGGAATTGGCCAGCAGCATGCCGCCCGCCACGCCTGCGGCTGCGCCCAGCGCCCCCTTCAGAAAGCCGCCGCCGCCCATGCCCGGCATGCCGCCTTGTTGCGGCTGGCCCTGCCACGGGGCGGGCTGTTGCGGGGCGTATTGCGGCGCCATGGGTTGCTGAACGGCGGGTTGGGCGTTCTGCTGCCGCCCCCAGGGAGATGGCGAGGGGGCGGGAGAAGGCGCGGCGCCAGCATTGGGCACGCTGGTCGCCGTTGCGGCCGGGCGGGCGCCGCCGAAAATCCCGCCAAGGAACGAGCCGCCGCTCGGCGCGCTTGTCGTCGCCGTTTCCAGTTCGTGCACGCGCGCTTCGAGCTGTTGCAGCCTCTCATTGGCTGCGCCCAGGGCCTGATCCTGAACGATCACCGCCTGAGCGAGAAGATAAGTGGCGTAGGGCTGCTCGCGCAATGCCTCTGCAATGAAGGCCTCGGCCTCCTTGTCCCGAGGATTGGCGGACGCCGCGCGGGTCCGGTCGAACAATCCGGCGAGCAACTGGCGTTCTTCGGGGGTCATGCTGGTCTCCCTGAGCTTGACGGAACGGTTCCGCTGTCAGGATATGGGGAGCGGTCCGTCACAGGCCAAGGGGCGCCGAGGTCACGATATCGCGCCCTCCAGCGCCTGCGGCAGCGGTCCGCCCGCCGCCCAATCGAGCAATTCTATCGTATGCAGGATCGGAATTGGCGTGGCCGCGCCAATCTGGGTGATGCAGCCGATATTGCCGGTGGCGATGATCTGCGGCTTCACCCGCGCGATATTCGCCGCCTTGCGGGCGCGCAGACGCCCGGCGATGGCGGGTTGCAGGATATTGTAGACGCCCGCCGAGCCGCAGCAGATATGGCCTTCGGGCACATCGCGCACCTGAAACCCCGCCGCGCGCAACAGGCGCTTGGGGCCGTCGGTCAGCTTCTGCCCATGCTGCATGGAGCAGGCCGAATGATAGGCCACGACCTGGCCCGTGGGGCGCGCGGGTTCCAGCGCTGGCAGGGCCAGCAGATATTCGGTGATGTCGCGCGTGGCCTCGGAGACGCGCTTGGCCTTGTCCGCATAGGCGGGATCGTCGCGCAGCATGAAGCCATAATCTTTCACCGTGGTGCCGCAGCCGGACGCGGTGATGAGGATGGCGTCCAATCCGCGATCCATCTCCGCGATCCAGGCGTCCACATTAGTTCTGGCGAAGCGCAGGGCTTCGTCTTCGCGGCCCATGTGATGGACCAGCGCGCCGCAGCAGCCCTCGCCTTGGGGCGTGATGACCTCGATCCCGTGGCGCGCCAGCATGCGCCGCGCCGCCACATTGATGGAGGGCTTGAGCACCGGCTGCGCGCAACCTTCCAGAATCACCACCTTGCCTCTGGCGGGCGCTGCGATCTGCGGCGTGGGCTCGGGCGCTTCGCGCGAGGGGAAGCGCCGGGGCGCCAGCTCGATCATGGCGCGCAGGCGTGGGCCAATCAAAGGCAGGGCGCCGAGCAGGCCGCTGAACGGCTTGGCCAGCAGCGCCCCCGCCAGCGCGAAGCGGAACCGCTCGCGATAAGGCAGCACATTGGCGAGCAGCGCGCGGATGAATTTATCGCCCTTGTCGCGCGCATAAGTTTTCTCGATATGGGCGCGGGCGTGATCGACCAGGTGCATGTAATGCACGCCCGAAGGGCAGGTGGTCATGCAGGAGAGGCAGGAGAGGCAGCGGTCGATATGTTTCACCACCTCCGGCGTCGCGGGCTTGCCGCCTTCCAGCATGTCCTTGATCAGATAGATGCGCCCGCGCGGCGAATCCAGTTCGTCGCCCTCCAGCAGATAGGTCGGACAGGTGGCGGTGCAGAAGCCGCAATGCACGCAACTGCGCAGAATCTTTTCGGATTCCCGTAAGTGCGAATCTTGCAGTTGCTGGGGCGAGAAACTGGTTTTCATAGCGTTCCTCGCTCAGACGCCTGCATACATGCGGCCGGGATTGAACAGGCCTTGCGGATCAAAGCTCAGTTTGACGCCGCGCGTCAGCTTCATCAACGCAGGCGTCAATGGCTCGAACACATCCAGCACGGCGCGCAAGTCGTCCGGCGCGCGCGTCAATGTGGCGTGGCCGCCGGTCGCCGCCAGCGCGTGACGGATCGCGCCTGCGCCGCAATCCCCCTGCGCCGACGTGGCGAACCAGATCAGCCCGCCGCCCCAATCGTAGAACCATTGGCCGCGCAGGGTCTGGCTGATCGCGCTGGTGAGATGCGGCGCGCGCGTAGGCGCGGCCGAGATGCGCCAGATCGCTGTTTCCGCAGGGCGCACCAGCGGGCCGACATCGCGCAAATCGCGCCAGAAGCTCAGAGACGGCTCATGATCGAGCCGCGACTTCGCGCCGAAGGGGGCCAGCAGCTTTTCAAGCGCCTCCATGCGATAGGCGACGGAGTCGGGGAAATGTTCGATGCGCAGATAAGTGCGCGCGCTCTCGCCGGTGACGGCGCCCGGCAGATGCGCCGCGCCGCTCACTTCAAAGGGCGAACCCAGCGCCGCCGACATGCAGGCGACCGCCCGTGCGTCATCCAGCCCCTCGACCACGAGGGTCGCGGTGCGCCGCGCCTTGGGCAAGAGTTTGAACGTCACTTCGGTGATGACGCCTAGCGTGCCGTGCGAGCCGCAGACCAGCTTCACCAGATCAAGCCCCGTGACATTCTTCATCACGCGCCCGCCGGACTTCACCGCCTCGGCCCGTCCATTCACGAAGCGCAACCCGATCAGATGATCGCGCGCGGCGCCCGATGAGATGCGGCGGGGGCCGGAGATGTTGCAGGCGGCGACGGCGCCAATGGTGGGATCGCCCGCGCTGCCGTAGAGCGCGCGATGGTCCATGGGCTCGAAGGGCAACATCTGCCCCTGTTCGCCAAGCGCCCGCTCAATCTCCGAGACCGGCGTGCCAGCGCGGGCGCTGATCACCATTTCGGCAGGCTCGTAAAGCGTGATGCCGGTGAGTTGCGAGGTGGACAGCGTGACCGGCGCCCGCATGGGGCGGCCCAGCCCCGCGCGCGTGCCGCCGCCCTCGATGGCGAGCGGCGTTTCGGCGGCGCGGGCGTCCATCACGATTTCCGCGACGTCGGATTCGGTGCGGGGACGGTGGATGATCTGGGATTTTGTCATGGCCGTTGGCGCTCCAACGTCAGGCTGCGAAGCGATGATCGAGCGGGAAGACCTTGGCGGGATTGAGCAGCCAGCCAGGGTCGAAAACCGCGCGCACGCGCATCTGCTGATCAAGGTCGATGGGCGTGAACTGAAAATGCATCAGATCGCGCTTTTCGATGCCCACGCCATGTTCGCCGGTCAGGCAACCGCCCACTTCCACGCAGAGCTTGAGGATGTCGTTGCCCGCCTCTTCCGCCTTCGCCTGTTCGGCGGGATCGTTCACATTATACATGATGAGCGGGTGCATGTTGCCGTCCCCCGCGTGGAAGACGTTAGCGACGCGCAAGCCATAGCTCTTCACGATCTCGTCGGTGCGTTGCAGCACATAAGACAGCTTGCTAGTGGGCACCGTGCCGTCCATGCAGATATAATCGGCCACGCGTCCGGTGGCGCCGAAAGCAGATTTGCGGCCCTTCCAGATCAACGCGGCCTCCAGCGCCGATTGGGATTCGCGCACCGTTCGCACGCCATGTTTCTTGGCGATTTCGACGATGCGCGACAACTGCGCCTCCATCTCGGCTGGCGAGCCCTCGACCTCGATGATGAGCATGGCGGCGGCGTCCAGCGGATAGCCCGCATGGGCGAAAGCCTCGGTGATTTCGATGGCGAGCTTGTCCATGAATTCCATGGCGACCGGCACGATGCCATTGCCGATGATGTCTGCGACGCAGGCCCCCGCCGCTTCGCTGGAGTCGAAACCGAACAGCACCGGCCTCGCGCCTTCCGCAGCGCGCAGGATGCGCACGGTGGCCTCGGTCACCACGCCAAGCTGGCCTTCCGAACCCACGATCACGCCCAGCAGATCATAGCCATTGGCGTCCAGATGGTCGCCGCCGACGTCGACCACCGTGCCGTCGATCAGCACCATGCGCACGCCCAGAATATGGTTGGTGGTGACGCCGTGTTTCAGGCAATGGGCGCCGCCCGAGTTCATCCCGATATTGCCTGCGATGGTGCAGGCGAGTTGCGAGGACGGGTCGGGCGCATAGAAGAAGCCGTCGGCCATGATGGCGTCGGTGATGCCCAGATTGGTGACGCCCGCCTGCACCCGCGCGACGCGGTTTTCATAGCTCACGTCCAGGATCTTGTTCAGTTTGGACACGCCGACCACGACGGCGTCTTCCTGCGGAATGGCGCCGCCCGCCAGCGACGTGCCCGCGCCCCGCGCCACCACCTTGACGCCAGCCTCATGCAGATAGGCGAGCACGGCGGAGACCTCCTCCGTGCTGCGCGGCAACACCACCGCCAGCGGCAGGCGCCGATAGGCGGTCAGCGCGTCGGTCTCGAAGGCGCGGCGTTCATCTTCCGTCGTAACGAGGCTTTCGGGCGCGACAAGCCTCGCCAGCCCCGCCACGATTTCGTCGCGACGGGCGAGGATGCTGGAATCCGGGACGGGAAAGGCGATCTGGCTCACGGGCGACCCCTGATTGTATCCGTTAATGTAACCAATCGTCAGCGTTCCCGCCATAGGACTTCAGACGCGGACGGTCTTCAGCGTCTGGGGCGGGAAAAGCTCTTCGGGCTTCATCAGGCGATGGCATACGCCCTGCTCGAAGGCGAACTGCAAGAAGGCTTCCAGCGTCGGGCGGTTCGCCTCGACGCCATAGGGCCAGAAGTCCTCGCCCATGACCGCCTGCGCCCGCTTCACCGCATCGGTGATCCATGGCACTGGAACCGAGGTGGAGCCCGGGAAGGCCATGCGCTCCACGCTATGGCGCCGGGCCGTTTCGAAAGCGTGGAACAGATTGCCCGCCACCCAGGGGTGGGCGTCCAGCACCGCTTTACGCACCACCACGCCATGCATGATCGGCAAGATCTTCTTGGCCTTGGCATAGGCCATCTCCGCCTCGGTCGGGTTCTCGTAGAAGCGCGCCACGTCCGGATTTGTGTGGAAGCAATCGGGCGGGGTGGCGCAGACGAGGCCGTCAAGCTCGCCGCAGTCGAGCATCTGCGTCAGGGACTTGTCGGAGACGGGGGTCACCTCCAGCCCGGCGGGAAGTTTCAAGGGCACTTTCTCCGCGCGGCCCGCCTCGCCAAGGCCCGCCTGCACCCAATGGATCGTGCGCAGATCCACGCCCAGCTCATGGGCCAGCACCCCGCGCCCATAGACGGCGGCGGTCTGCGCCCATTCGGGCACGCCGATGCGCTTGCCTGCAAAGTCGGCGGCGGTCTTGATCCGGTCGCGGCGCACATAGATGGCCGAATGGCGCGCGACGCGGGAGAGGAAGACGGGCAGGGCGATCAGCCGGTCGTCGCCCTGCGAGCGCATGGAGACATATTTCGCCATGGACATTTCCGCGATGTCGAAATCGGCGAAGCCGACCGTGCGCTGGAAAATGTCGTGCAGCGGCAGTTCCATGAGGTTGAGATCAATCCCCTCCACCTCGACGCGCTTCAGCGCGATGTCGATCATGTGGTCGTAATGGCTGACAGCCATCGTCAATTGCAGCTTGCTCATTGCCGGACGTCTCCCTTGGTGGCGCGAGTGTAGGGAGGTCGGCGGAAAGCGCAAGGCGACCGTCAGGCTTTGCGCGGTCCCCGCCACCGCGCGAGGGCTGCGGTGCGCAGGCCGCAGGCGTCAAAGGCCGCGATGACCGCTCCATAGATAAGGAGCCCCGCCAGCATCTGCGCCAGCAGCGTGGCTGCGCCCGGCTCCCAGCCGCGCAGGGGCGAGAGCCCCGCCGCCATGAGGCCGGTCCCCAGCGCTGCGATCAATATGTCGCGGGCGCGCGGCCAGAGGGCCGGGGTCGCCAGCGCGAAGAGGATCAGCGCCAGCAATCCGCAGCCCATGGCGCCGCTCTGGGCCAGCGCCATCGAATCGGCGGTGGAGGGCAGCAGGCGCAGAAGAACCAGATCCGCCATGCAGGCTGCAAGCGCCGCGAAGATGAGGGGCGCAGTGCGTCGGGCGATCTGGAAAATGGGGGCTGCGGCGTAGGCGCCAAGGCCAAAGCACAGGAAGCCGGGCAGCAGCAGGGTGAAGTAGCGCTCGAAAGGTCCGCGAAAGTCGAGCGGCACGGCGAGCTGCGCCAGACTGGGCAGCACGAGCCAGAGGCCGACGCAGGCGGGGGTGAGCAGCGCGAAGACGAGGCCCATGTTGCGCGCCACTTGCGCTTGGGCCTGCTCGCGGCCAAGGGCGTCCGCCCGCACCGCGAGCTGGAACAGCACCACATCCAGCATCACCCCCAGGCTTTGGGTGATCCGTTGGCCCATGTCGAAGGCGAGCGAAAACTGCCCCGCTTCCGCGAACCCATGACGCTCGGCCACCAGGCTGCGGTTGAGGAGGGCGAGGAGGAGGTAAAGCAGATTCGCTGCGACCACGGGCTTGGCGTAGCGCAGAAAGCTGAGCGCCAGCGCCTTGCGGGCGGGTTCGCGCGGGGCCTCGCCCTCGCGCAAAGCGTCGTAGGACGTGGCCAGCGCCCCCGCCATGGCGGCGCAGACACCCGCCACAGCCACCACGGCGGAGCCGGTGAGCCAGGCGCCGCCCACCGTCAGGGCCGCCGAGATCAGATTCTTGGTCAGCAGCAGGCGGGCGTAGAGCTGATCGTCGAACCGCGCCCGCACGAGGGCTTGCTGATAATCGAACAGGCCGTTGACCACCGCCGCCAGCAGCGCGAGGCCCAGCAGCTCGGGCGACAGCCGCAGGTCGAGGCTGCTCAGCGCAGCCGCCGCGCCCAGCACCGCGAGGGCAAGCGCCATCAAGGCGAAGCTCGCGTTCAGCGTGGCGCGGGCGCCAGGCCGGGTCTGGCCAAACCGCGCCGCCGCCAGCCTGATCCAGTCGAAACAGGCGATCTGGACCGCCGCCCCCACAGCGAGCGCCAGCGCGAAACGCCCGAAGCCCTCGGGGCCGAGAAACTTCGCCACGAGAAGGCCGATGATGAAATTGCACAGCGCATTGACGCCGAAGGCGAGGGCGACCCTCATGGGCGGGCGTCCCCAGCGCCACTGATCGACATGCGCAGACCCCCACCCCGTCCGCTGGCGCGGCCGACCCTCCCCACAGGGGGGAGGGTTTGCAGGCTAATGGTCTGAATTATAAAGACGAAACGCCAGCCGCTCCCCTCCCCCCTGTGGGGAGGGGTGAGGGGTGGGGGTCGCGAAATCTTCGCCGTTTGGCGCCAGTCCACTCGTCTTTCTTCTGTCACGCTTGCATGGCACCAACCAGCGTCTGCGCCGCGTGTCGTCATGAGTGGGGCTGGTTCGGGCAGGCGCATGACGGAGTCTTCTGTTCAAAAAATGAAAATAGCGTTGCAAGGGCGGGTTTTCGTAAAATCGCATTTCAGCCTGGCTTTTTTCCACCGCCGATCCTTGACTCCCTCCGGGCGCCTCCCTATCTCCACTCTTGTTAGCACTCCACCTAGACGAGTGCTAAATCACCTTTGTTTGGTCATGCCCCCCAAGCCTCACGGCAGGACGGGCTAAACAGGAATGCTCACATGAAGTTTCGTCCTCTGCACGACCGCGTCGTCGTAAAGCGCCTTGAAGGCGAAGAGAAGTCCAAGGGCGGGATCATCATTCCCGACAGCGCCAAGGAAAAGCCCCAGGAAGGCGAAATCGTCGCCGTTGGGCCTGGCGCCCGTGACGAGTCCGGCAAGCTTGTGCCGCTCGACGTCAAGGCTGGCGACCGCATTCTGTTCGGCAAGTGGTCCGGCACCGAAGTCAAGATCGATGGTCAGGATCTTCTGATCATGAAGGAAAGCGACATCATGGGCGTGATCGGCTGAAGCCGAGTTCACCCTTTCAGACCTTTTCAGGAGTAGAATCTAATGGCTGCCAAGGACGTACGCTTTTCGTCTGACGCTCGTGACCGCATGCTTCGCGGCGTCGACATTCTCGCCAACGCCGTCAAGGTGACGCTCGGCCCCAAGGGCCGCAACGTCGTCATCGACAAG